>NZ_JBIWCW010000002.1:0-604543 GCF_044761665.1 Peribacillus sp. NPDC097295 | reverse complement strand
GAAATGTTTGACTTGCTCATTTTGCTTTTTTAATAGTGTGTGCTCACTCAAAATTTACGTTGGCGCTTTGTTTTGTTCAGTTTTCAAAGAGCAATTTCGTTATCGTTTCTCTCAAAGCGACTTCGTTAGTTTATCATGTTTAATCGCTTTTTGTCAACAACTTTTTTAAAATAATTTTCAACAGCTTGTTGAGCCGTTCAAGTTGCTGTCTTAGCGACAAGAAATAATATACCATGGGCAGAAAATGTTTGCAACATGTTTTTAAAAACTTTTTTAAAAAAGTTTTTCTTCTCTCTTTACTTCTATTGTAAACCTTTCTAAGCTTCCGTTTATTTGATTATCTTTGCCTCCAAATATATCGCATATTTAGTTGGGGTTTTAATATATATAGATTGATATCATTTTTATGAGGTGAAACGATGGACCTTTTATTGATTGCCTTACTCATTTCTTACATCATGGCACTTTATTTATTCTGTACGGCTTTTTATGAAGCCATTAAATTCAGTAAAGAAAAAGGGAAAGTCAACGGCACGACCTTCCTATTCAGTTTCATTTTTGCTTTGATTTTCACAAGAATCACCTATTTATTTTATCCCTATGAATAAAAGCAGTAAGTCGGATTCCCGGCTTACTGCTTTTATATGAGTCTATTTCATTACCACTTTATTTCTTTCTCTTTTTAGAAAAATCATCAGACCAGCCAATATTATGGCGCCTCCGAGAACTTGAGTCCATAGAATTGGCTCATTCAGGATAAAGTACGCAAGGATCGTCGCCCCAACAGGCTCCAATAATATCGCCATTGAAATGGTTGAAGCACTTAGCCATTTTAGTGACCAGTTGAATAACGAATGTCCTAATAAAGTCGGAAATATTGCAAGGAGAATGAAATATATCCAATCAGTAACGGGATAAGGTCCAATAGCCTCCCCCTTTACGAGAACATAGAAGAACAAGGTAACTGCACTCATGCTATACACGACAAATGTGTACGTTATAGAAGAAACACGTCTTACAACACTTTGACCAAATAATAAATATCCCGTTACTAACGCACAAGCTACAAGAGCTAGGATATCTCCCCAAAGTGCCAGACCGCTGATTCGAAAATCTCCCCAACTAATGATAAAACTTCCGGCAACCGCGATGACGCCACTCGCTATCGCTTTCAACGTGAACCTTTCTTTAAAAAAGAAATAAGCCCCGACAAAAGCGAACAGTGGCTGAAGTGTAACAAGTACGGTCGAGCTTGATACCGATGTGTAATTGAGCGATTCAAACCAAAGTATGAAATGGAAGGCAAGAAACACACCTGCCGCAATTGAAAACATCCAGTCCCTCTTCTTAATGAGCTTGAGCTCATGCCGGTACTTCATGAGAAAAACCGGAAACATTAAAAGAACGGTAAATAATAACCGATAAAAAGCAATGATTCCCGAAGGCGCTGATGCTAATTTGACCAGAATCGCCGAAAATGAAACCGTAACGACTCCTATAGCCAAGGCAAAATAGGGATTTATTTTTGGCTTATCTTGCATTCTCAATCCTCTTTCCCTGTGTAATTCCAAGTTTATAGTTTATTTTACTATGGTAGAATTACTAGGGATAGTTAATTTTAAGTGGGCAATAGTGAATAGGTTATTATTTCTTCTATCTTTTTCTTGGGAGCTGAACTATATGGAATGGATTTTCGAACCTCAATCTGAACTGCAAATACTTATGAAGTTAGGGATTTCAGCTGTCCTGGGATTAATCATTGGGTTAGAGAGGGAAATGAAACGGAAGCCAGTCGGATTGAAAACAAGTCTGGTCATTTCCATCGTCAGCTGTTTATTAACAATTGTCTCTTTGGAATCGGCCTATAAATTTCCAGGCAGTGACGATGTTAATATCACGATGGATCCCCTTCGACTTGCAGCGCAAATCGTATCAGGCGTTGGATTTATCGGGGCAGGCGTCATCCTTCGTCGTGACAATAACAGCATATCCGGTTTAACTACGGCTGCCATCATCTGGGGCGCAGCAGGAATTGGGATTGCCGTTGGGGCCGGTTTTTTCCTTGAGGCGATTGCCGGAGTCATTCTGTTAATCCTCAGCGTCGAATTAATTCCTTCCCTGGTCACCTGGTTAGGACCGAGAAAACTGAGGCAAAAGGAAATCTTCTTAAAACTAGAAATTAAGGGTAAAGATGATATCGCTACCGTCCTGAAGAAAATTAAAGAAGAAAAGATTTACATTAAAACACTTCGAATCAAAGATGTTGAAGCAGACCTACACCTATTAACATTAAAAGTGTTGGTCGACTATAAAGTAAAAACATCTGAAGTGTATTACACTGTCTCTAAATTCAGTGAAATATCAAGAGTAGAAATCGAGAATGGCTAAAGTACAAAACCCGTTTGAATCATACCAAACGGGTTTTCTTATTCTCATTACAATTAATGAAATTTATTATTGACTTTTCCCAGAAATCCGAATAGAATAATTATTGTAACATAACCCGGGGGCTTAGCTCAGCTGGGAGAGCGTTTGGCTGGCAGCCAAAAGGTCAGCGGTTCGATCCCGCTAGTCTCCATACTCCAAAACCTTTGCGTAGCAAGGGTTTTTTTTCTGTTTGTTTTTCCCGGTTTATGAATAGACCAATACAATTACACTGGTTATCGCGGAGTGGTCTTTTCACACTCCGCTTTTCTTTTTTCTACTTCATATAGTGATATCTCATCCGAACACACTTTAAAGCTAACTTCTATTCATCATTTTCTTTATCCTTCGTACAGCCGGTAGTAGAATGGCTTCTTGAAACTTCGTGATGCTCAGACCCAATAGGCCAAGTAGCATTAACGCGATAATCAAACCGAATATTAAGCTCAGTATTTCTCCAAGTTCTTTAAGCACAGCAACCATTTCATACGCCTCACTTTACCACCACTGTTATTTTATGTACCTTTCATCAAACTTGGACTTGACGGTTCTTTTCTTTTCCGTGACATTAACTGAACCCACCGATTGATTTGAGATAGTTTCATTATAACCAAATGTATAAAATTGGTCTAATTACCACCTTTAAATGATCTCCCCCTTCTTCTCCCCCACTCCATTTCTTTTCTCATAGTATGTGTTTACATTCCAGCTAATGACATCAAAAAAACTAGCTCAGTAACCCGAGCTAGTTTAATAGGGATATAAATGTTCCTATTCTTCATGTAAATTAAGAAATTTTCTCATCATCTTTTATATATTCATGCTCCCAGAAATCCGCATTTTTAATTCCCAAAGCTTTCGGGTCGAAAACGGGATCCAGTCCTTGTTTCTTTTGCTTCTCGTAATCTCGCAATGTAATGAGTGCCGGTTTTGCGAGAAGTAGAATGGCTGTGACATTGAGCCAGACCATGATTCCTAATCCGGCATCCCCTAATGCCCAAGCCAATTCCGCCGTACGGATCGTTCCATAAAAAGTAGCGGCAAGTATGATGATCTTTAAGACATGCATCGCCCATTTGCTGTTCCGGTTGCGCATGAGATAGGCAATGTTCGTTTCCGCGATATAATAGTAAGCCATGATAGTCGTAAAAGCGAAGAAGAACAGGGCTACAGCAACAAAACCTGCTCCAAATCCAGGAATTACACTATCAATGGCCGCTTGTGTATAACCCGGACCAGGTTCCACCTCTCCTAAGTTATTGACGATAGATGTTCCATCCTCTGCTTGTGTATTATACATACCTGTGAATAAAATCATGAATGCAGTAGCTGAACAAACAAATAACGTATCGATATAAACAGAAAACGCTTGTACAAGTCCTTGCTTGGCTGGATGGGATACTTCAGCCGCGGCTGCAGGATGAGGTCCCGTACCTTGCCCTGCCTCATTCGAATATACCCCACGTTTCACTCCCCAAGCGATTGCCATCCCGATCAACCCGCCAAATGCAGAGTCCAAACCAAAAGCACTCCTGAATATTAATGATAAAACAGCTGGTAATTCTGTAATGTTCATAAATATGATAATAACGGATAATAGAATATAACCGAGTGCCATAAACGGAACGATTAGCTGTGCTGCGTTAGCAATCCTCTTCACGCCACCGAATATGATGAACCCTAGTAAAAGAACAACCCCGATTCCCGTAATGACCGGATCAATGCCAAAAGCATTTTCCACTCCTGCCGCAATCGAATTAGACTGGACCCCCGGCATGAGAATCGCCATCGCGACAAGTGCCGCGACTGCAAAGAGAACGGCAAACCATTTCCACCCTATCCCTTTTTCAATATAATAGGCTGGACCACCCCGATATTGACCATCTTGTTTCACTTTATAGATTTGGGCTAAAGTAGACTCCACAAATGCACTCGATGCCCCGATAAAAGCAATGGCCCACATCCAAAAAACGGCACCCGGACCACCAAAAGCGATTGCAGTCGCTACACCCGCAATATTACCTGTCCCGACACGGCCGGAGAGGGCAATGGATAGGGCTTGGAACGAAGAGACCCCTGCTTCCGAACTCTTCCCCTGGAACATCAGTGTAATCATTTCTTTGATATGCCTAACTTGTAGAAAACGCGTCAAGACGGAAAATAACAATCCTACTCCCAATAAGATATAAATGACCGGCGAACTCCATAATACTCCATTTAAAGCATCTATGAATTCCTTCAATTAAGTTTCCCCCTCTTTATCAATTAGAATATTCAAAATTATATAACAACTAATCATTCTTCACAATATCTTTATGTAACATTTTCTTACATGTCTAGTTATTTGGGCATATTATGGAGGAGGAACCGTATTTCAAGCATAAAAAAAGAACCGCCAGCAATTCTCTGACGATTCTTCTTCCTTATCTCTATTATGAAACGGATGTAGCACCTTGTATTGCTTGTTCTAGTTCTTTTGTTCTTTTCACCGTAACGGATTCGTTCCAACCAAAATATTCAGCCATATATTTGATTACAGCTTCTTTATGCGTTTGAACCAAATCGATATCAAATAGTAGTGTTCCGGTTCTGCGGAAGAAGAAATCTACCGGAGTGGCAATCATTTCATGCTCTAATGCGTATTCCAATTGCAAAAATAACACTTGAGGCATGCCTGTCCGTTTTCCACCGTCTTTTTCATTGATGGCAATATTAAATAACGCCGGAGCATTAGATCCGTACATAGCCAAAACTTTTCTGGATTCTTCAACAGATAGTCCTGCATCCACACCCATTTGGATATGATTCTTAATATATTCAGGGAAGTTGCTCGATCCGCCTACATCCCCACCCGAAACACGGATTTTTTTTGTACTATGATCAGCAAACAGCTTGTTCTTGTCTTCCGAAAACTTCTTGGCCACAAGATCGACTGTCATTTTAGCCATCTTACGGTACCCGGTCAATTTCCCACCGGCAATCGTAATAAGGCCTGAATCGGACACCCAAATCTCATCTTTACGTGAAATTTCAGAAGGGTCCTTTCCTTCTTCAAGAATCAACGGTCTTACACCGGACCAAGTTGATTCGATATCGGCATCCGTAACCTTCACATCAGGGAACATGAAAGCTATCGCCTTTAAGATATAATCACGGTCTTCTTGTGTGACACCCGGATTTACCGGATCTCCCTCGAAGAAGGTATCCGTCGTTCCTACATAAGCTTTACCTGCACGCGGAATCGCAAAGACCATCCGTTTATCTGGCGTATCGAAATAAATAGCCTGTTTCAACGGGAATTTAGATTGGTCGATAACGACGTGAACACCTTTGGAAAGCTTGAGCGTTTTCCCTTTTTTCGAATTATCTTTCTCCCGAATTGAATCTACCCATGGTCCAGCGGCATTGACCACTTTTGTACCAAGGACTTCATATTCTTCATCTGAAAGCATGTCACGAACTTTGACACCTGTAACTTTGCCATCTTCATAGACCAAGTTTTCTACCTTAGTATAATTGATAGGAGTTGCGCCTTTATCAACAGCAGTCTTCATGACTTCAATCGTAAGACGTGCATCGTCGGTCCGGTATTCAACATAATACCCTCCACCTGTAAGTCCGTCTTTCTTTACAAGTGGTTCTTTCTGCAACGTTTCCTCCACAGAAAGCATTTGTCTCCGTTCGCTTCTCTTGACCCCTGCTAGGAAATCATAGACACGAAGACCGATAGATGTGCTGAATTTACCGAATGTACCACCTTTATGCATCGGAAGTAGCATCCATTCCGGCGTCGTTACGTGCGGGCCATTTTCAAAAACGATTTCTCTCTCTTTTCCAACCTCTGCAACCATTTTCACTTCCAGCTGCTTAAGGTAACGTAAGCCACCATGGACTAACTTGGTTGACCTACTTGAAGTTCCTGCAGCGAAGTCTTGCATTTCTACTAAAGCCACTTTCATTCCACGTACTGTAGCATCCACTGCAATACCTGCGCCTGTGATTCCCCCACCAATTACAACTAAATCAAATTTCTCTTTTTTTAATTTATCAATCGTTTCTTGTCTATATTTATTTGAAAACCTCATATCTAACTCCTCCTCTAGGTGTTATCTTGTTGGTTCTTCTTTAATAAGTTCATATTCTATTGTTTTCCCATTCTATATAGTTAATAACCATTTTGAGGATAAAAGTATAAAAAGAGACCACAAATGCACATCATCGATTTCCCGATAACGCATTCATGGTCTCTCCTGTTCTCCGGCCGAGTTATTAACTTGTATTCAGTATATCATAGTGTTGCTTAAATATGAAATGAAAGATTTACTATATTATTTAAAGACCATGGCAGCTTGAACCGCTTTTTTCCAGCCTTCGTATAATTTTTCACTTTCCTTCTCTTCCATGGAGTGTGTGAACGTTTTGCCTATTACCCACTGTTGCGAGATTTCCTCTTGGTCCTTCCAATAACCAACAGCAAGTCCTGCCAAGTATGCAGCACCAAGCGCTGTCGTTTCGTTCAGTACAGGTCTTTCAACCGGAACCTGTAATAGGTCGCTTTGGAATTGCATCAAGAAGTCGTTTTTCACGGCCCCTCCATCCACTCGCAATGTCTTCAAGGCGATGCCTGAATCTGCTTCCATTGCATCCAGGACATCTTTCGCTTGATAGGCCAAGGATTCAAGAGTGGCCCTGACAAAGTGCTCTTTAGTAGTCCCGCGAGTCAGTCCAAATACAGCACCGCGTACATCGCTGTCCCAGTATGGGGTTCCCAGTCCGACGAATGCTGGTACAACATACACACCTTCCGTACTGTCCACTCGTTTTGCATATGCCTCACTATCTTTGGCATCATTAAGCATCCGCATGCCATCACGCAACCACTGGATAGCAGAGCCGGCAACAAATATGCTGCCTTCCAGCGCATACTCCACCTTGCCATTCAATCCCCAGGCAAGGGTCGTCAATAGGCCGTGCTCGGACTCGACTGCTTTTTCACCCGTATTCATCAGCATGAAACAGCCTGTGCCGTACGTATTTTTAGCCATTCCCTCTTTAAAACAAGCTTGACCGAATAAAGCGGCTTGTTGGTCACCCGCCGCTCCGGCGATTGGAATCGACTGGCCAAAGAAATGGTATTCAATCGTGTTAGCGTACACTTCTGAAGATGGTCTTACTTCCGGTAGCATCGATTTAGGAACATCTAATATTTCCAAAATCTCTTCGTCCCACTCCAAATCATGGATGTTATACATTAACGTCCTCGAAGCATTGGAATAGTCCGTTACATGGGCTTTTCCTCCTGAAAGTTTCCAGATTAACCACGTATCGATTGTGCCGAATAACAGCTTGCCTTCCTCAGCTTTTTGACGTGCACCTTCCACATTATCAAGAATCCATTTCACCTTTGTGCCGGAAAAATAGGCATCTATTAACAATCCAGTTTTTTTACGGAACATATCACTATGGCCATTTTTTTTCAAATCTTCACAGATTTCGCTCGTTTGTCTAGACTGCCAAACGATTGCATTGTAAATTGGGACTGACGTTTCCTTATCCCAAACGACAGTCGTTTCACGCTGGTTAGTGATTCCTATTCCAGCAATTTGTTCTGGCTTAATTCCTGATTCCGATATCACGCTTGCAATGACGGCTAAAACCGATCCCCAAATTTCATTGGCATCATGCTCAACCCAGCCTGGTTTTGGGAAATGTTGTGTAAACTCCCTTTGGGCTACATGGACCAACTCGCCCTTTTCATTGAATAAAATTGCGCGTGTACTTGTTGTTCCTTGATCCAAAGATAAGATATATTTTTTCATAGTGTTTTCCCCCAACCCTTTAAATTAACTGGCTATTTTGCTTCTTTCTATTTCATGTGACTGTTTTTTGCCAAATACGTAGGCTAGTACTAATAATATCAGGCTTCCTGCCAAAACAGACCAAAATGCTATCGTAATTTCACCTAAGAAGAATGCTTTATAAAAGACGGCGCCAAGAGCTCCCCCTACAAGCGGGCCGACGACCGGTATCCATGAATATCCCCAGTTCGAATTTCCCTTACCTGGTATCGGCAAGAAGAAGTGTGCGATACGAGGACCCAAATCACGGGCAGGATTTATGGCATATCCCGTTGTCCCCCCTAGGGACATCCCAATCACCACAATCAACAAACCGACGGCAAATGGATTTAAACCTTCCGTGAATTTGTTGGCACCAATAAATAGTAAACCAAGAATAAGGACAAATGTACCAATCATTTCACTCATCAGATTGGAAAAAGTATGCGGGATGGCTGGTGAAGTAGCAAATACACCAAGCTTGGCACCCGGATCATCGGTACCTTTCCAATGTGGTAAATAATGCAAGAATACTAGTGTCGCTCCTATAATCGCACCAATCATTTGGCCTACAATATAACCTGGGACATCTGCCCAAGGAAATTCTCCAATGAGGGCAAACCCTACAGTAACAGCTGGATTTAAGTGGGCACCACTAATCGAGCCGACTGCGAAAACCCCCATTGTTACAGCAAGTCCCCAAGCTATCGTAACGACAATCCATCCGGCATCTTTAGCATAAGACCCCTTTAAGGAAGACCCCGCTCCAATACCTGCACCAAAAAGCACGATAATCATTGTACCTATTACTTCTCCCCAAAATGGCGACATATTAAAACCTCTTCCCTCTCTAGAATGAAATACACATTTAAAAATAAAAGGAGGCCCACAGCAGAACTACCCCCATAAAAATGGGGATTTTCCTTTGTGAGTCTCCTTATCTCCGTCACATCTATTAACTTGTATTGTAGTTTAATATACTAGGTTGTGAAAACGCTGTCAAACGTTTTTTCTATTTAAACATATTCCATAATTCGGTTTTAGAAGTCGTGATCGACGTTGCTCCCGCCTCTAGCGCATTAAGGACTTCATTTGAATTACGTATCAACCCGCCAGCCAAAATGGGCGTTTGTAAATGTTCTTTCACCTCTTTGATCATCCATGGCATGGCACCCGGCAATACCTCGATATAATCTGGCTGGGTTTTCTTTACCAGCTTATAGCTTTTCTCTAATGCATGGGAGTCTATCAAAAAAATCCGCTGAATGGCAACAACGCCTTTTTGCTTTGCTTTTAAAATCACGCTGGACTTTGTCGATATCAACCCATACGGATTGAACTCCTGGCAAATGAACTCAGTCGCATACTCGTCACTTTTAATTCCCTGAATCAAATCGACATGAAAAATCATTTTCTTGTTACGTTGCTTGGCCATCAGGCTTACATTTTTCAACTGTGATATATGTAAATCAAGAAAAACTCCTATCTCATAGGAACTCTCCAAGAATCTCTCAAAATCCTTCATGCTTGCCGAAGCAGGCAAAATCTTCTGATCCATCATATCCCCTCCTCGTAACGCTAACAAACACATCTTAAGCAGAACCTGTCGTAAAAATAATAGGTCTCTTACATCACCCTTAGATGAAAGCTACTATTAACATACCCATTTTACATAACCATTTAACATACCCATTTGCGAATACTAAGCATACAGAAAACCTAAATAAAGAGCTAATATTTAGGTTCATCCTCTTATTATTTTACATAGTTATAGAGACAATTTGATGTTCAGCGCCCCTTCAACCAGCTCAAACGATCTAATCTGGCCTACAGGCACTTTCTTCACAACATCCCACGAATTAAAATCAATCTTAATTCTCCGGTTATGATATTCAAAAAATGGAGGTCTGTTAAACAACTTATTATTGATGAATTTTATATCGAATGGCTTCATGTGAACAAGCTGAAACAGAATCGTTCTTTTATCACTCTGCACCGGTTTCAATGTAATCGTGAACGCGACCTTTTTCGTCAACATCAATTTCTTTATCTCTGTCGTCCCCCGTAACACGATATGCTCTGGAGTAATGTGGACATCGATATCTTTTTCACCTGTTTTCTTCTCTATCAATCCCGCAATCATCTTGGATGTAATCGGTATCGAAAAACCCTCCGTCGCAGCCTTAGTTATTTTATCTTTAAATTTATCAAACATGGTTTCCCTCCCCTTACCAAGAATCCGAAAACTCCGTTGAATCATCTTATTCAAGATTGAGTCTTGGCGGAACAACTTGTATATTGTCCCTATTCTTTTTCCCTTATTTTATCAATACCTCTCCTGATCTAACAGTTTGGTAAACCTTTTTGATTCCCTGACAATCTGCTTTTACGAACGCTTTCTTATATTAAATAAAACTGCCACTCAGGATGAGTGGCAGTTGCCTACTTACTTTCTCTTCTTCAACTCGACTAATTCACTGATTTTGTTTTGGAATAGACCTTCACGTTGGTTCCCTTTTTCAGTGACCCCACTTTTTTTGCCTTGATTGAGGCCTTTTCTCTTACATTCAAATTGCTTGCTGTCACAGTGGCACTTGAGGTACTCGCAGCGTTGGCTGTTGACGTGAACGGAAGTGCCAGACTACAAATGAAAATGATAGCGACCAATGCTTTGATGAATTTACTTACATTCATTTTAATATCCCCCTGATTTCTTTCTCTATATGACATAGGTATTTTATCATAGATGATTTCATGATTATGCTTTTTTGGTAAAAAATGTACGTTTTTTCAATATACTTGGTAACATTTTAGATATTAATTTTCCGAAATCACCTACAATATTTAAATTCTGGTAAAATTTAAATCATACAAAAAAATTCAGACTTTAGGATAGGAGATAATAGGATGTACAAACTCATTTCATTGCCCCTTACTCTCCTCTGCTTATTCGTACTTACTTCATGTTCGAGTGATGGATACCAGGATGCTATGGATAAGGGTATCGAAAAGCTAGGAGAACGGGATTACCATCAGGCAGCCATTCAATTCGAATTAGCCTTAAAGGAGAAAAACGGGGACGAGGATGCCTCTAGCTATCTTGAGCAGGCGAATCATATGGATGAGGCAGTCTCTGCTTATGAGGAAAAAGAGTATGGAGCTTCCCTTGAATCGCTAAACACGGTCCTTGCGAATAAGAGCACGTTGAAAACCTTGCAGACCGAAGCTGAAAAACTAAAAGATGACGTCCTTGCTGATCAGGAAATGACTTCTTCTTTTGAAGACACCATGAAGATGGTGAAAGAACTTATGGCAAAAGAGAACTACAGTTTAGCACGGAAGAAATTGCAGCTTTTAGAAAAAAGTCTGGAATCGAATGACTCACTATCCGACTATCAACCTGAACTGAATAAACTCACGAAACAAATAGACCTTGCCTCGAAAGACCAGGAAGTTGCACAACCTGAAGTAAAGAAAACCGTAGAAAAATCTGATAAGCAGCACGATACGTATCAACTATACGAAAACGGCCGCTACGGGTTTTCCATGTACTATCCCAAAGGCTTAAGAATGGATCCCCCTCCTACCAATGGGGATGGAGCCAGGTTCTATAATGAAGAATTTGAGATTACCGCTTATGCTAGCCATACGAATGTAATCAACGATGAAGAAACAATCGAAATGTATTATGAAGACGATTTGAAAAGCATCACTGAAGAAATCGCCTATCAGCGCATAACAGAAGATTGGTATGTCCTTTCCTACGAAGAAAACGGGAGAATCATCTATAAGAAATTCTACTTTAATGATCAGGTTGGCACGACCTTTATCATTACCTATCCCGCTAGTGAACAAGAGAAGTACGGTCCAATCACTTCTCATATTGCAGAAACCTTTGTTCCATCCGCCAACTCATAGTGATAACAGTGAAGCAAGTTGCCATGACCCGTCTAAACAACTGGACGGATCATGGCTTTTTCGTATTTTTTCTGCAACCGATGTCATGCTTCATTCGACTATATAGTAAAGGGGGGAAAAGTAGAAGAATGGATACGACCTATTTAGTAAAGCAAGCACGAAAAGGCAATGACGAGGCGTTTGAACAATTGATTGCCTCTGTCCGCAATAAACTATACCGAACTGCTTTTTCCTACGTTCGAAATGAGCAGGATGCACTGGATTTATATCAAGAAACCATTTACGAGGCTTATCTTTCTTTAAAAAAATTAAAAAAACCTGGACAATTCCAGAGTTGGATAACAAAAATCATAATATTTAAGTCGATTGATTTTATTAGAAAATCATCTAAACACTTTCTAGCAGCCGACGAACTGTTCGAGCAGTTAATGTCCGTTGAAGGATTTGATAATTTGGATCAATCACTTGATTTAACCAAAGCTTTTGAATCGCTGGACGTAACGTATAAAACGATGATTCTGTTGAGGTATTATCATGATCTTTCTATTAAGGAGATAGCGGAATTCATGGATTATCCCGAAGGAACCGTCAAATCCAATTTACATCGGGCAAAGCAAATCTTACGCCCCATTTTAAAGGAGGGTTATCTGCATGGATAAAGGGGACATCCGCCAGTCTATTGATGACATTTCCATCCCAGAGGAATTATTGAAACAAAGAGAAAAAACAGCCATTTATAAAGCGAAACGAACAAAACGCAAGAATATCAAGAGGCTTTCCAGCTTAATTGCCAGTGGATTGTGCATATCCGTACTTGGAACAGGTTTTCTATCCCCTGCTCTCGCGCAATCTTTATCACATATCCCTATTATTGGCCCAATCTATGCCCAATTCGATGACCTTGCTGCTGAAAAAATCGAACAGAACGCACTAGCAAGTACTATCGAAAAACATGATACCCATGATGGTGTAACAATGAACGTGAAGGAAGCCGTTTATGATGGTGGACGCTTAGTCGTAACCGTCGAATATAAAGGGGATTATTCCAAATTAGACCTAGGAAACGAAGCGAATCAGGGGTTTAGGTACATTACCATTAACGGAAGCGAGCCAAATATCGCTATAGGATCCTCAACATCTGATGACGTAAATTCCAATACGATTATTGAATCTCACCAATATACACTAGCTAATTATGATGAATATGGTGATTCCATTACTGTAGCTGTACATGGGGAAAATTTATTCGGAAGAAAAGGGAAATGGGATGTCTCGTTCCCTTTAGAAAAAGTAGAAGATAAGATTCCAACATTTACGCCAAATGCAAAAGTTCAAACCGAGGATCGTATCTATACATTATCCGTAGATCAAGTATCTTTTCTTCCACTATCCACAAGAATCGATATGACTTTGGATTATCCAACGGAAATGGACGAGAATGACTCATGGCCATCATTTCCTTATATCGTGACAGATGACCAAGGACATGTTTACAAAAATTTAGAACTCCAATATGGACACGTCAATGGGAGTGGACACAAAATTGTCTTAGCTCTTCCGCCTATGAGCACTATTCCTAAAACATTAACCATTCAGCCACACTATGATAACGGAGACCCAGGTACTCCTGATTATGGAGAAATTCTAGATTTAAAGGTTGAAGTCCCATTGAATTAGCCTACCTATCAAAAGAAGCAGCCAGAGCTAAACGCCTGACTGCTTCTTCTAGTGAGTCTCCTTTTATTCAAAATGCAGGGTATAGTCTTCTGCTTTAATCCATTTCAACTTCTTCGAGAAAACGTAAATCAGCACCAGGTTCAACACAATCGGAAGAATGAAGAAAATGATGACCATGATGGATATGTTACTGACAATCCACCCGCCTTCCGCCAGTTTCATGTAGTTCAAGGGACCGACCAATCCCGATAATCCAAATCCAGCACTATACGGGGTCCCTTGTATGTTTAACAAACCAGCCAACGCACCTAGTATCGCTGACGTGATCAGCATGGGAAACGCAATTTTCGGTTTCATGAAGAAATTCCGCATTTGGATTTTAGGAGAACCTAGCACATGCGCTAAAGCCGTTCCGAGTGAGTTCGCTTTGTAGCTTGCAATGGCTAGGCCAACACCAGCTGCCACGATTCCTAGGTTGGCCGCACCAGATCCTATACCTGAGAGCATAATGACCGTCGCCACCCCGACCGTTGAAATGGGAGATAAGATAATGAGACAGAAGATAACAGAAATAATGGCTCCCATCAAAATGGGTTGCAAGGACGTCACGTTAGCGATGCCGACTCCTAATAGTCCCGTAGCGGATTTTACGTATGGCAGAATTAAATATCCAATCATGCCTGGTACCAAGATACTTAAAGTCGGCATTAAAAGAATCGCATACGCCTTTAATTTGTCGCCAATTAATTGCAGGAACAATACGGTCAATGCCGCGGTAATACCAGTATTGATTACTATGCCAATCCCATTAAGGGCAAATAAACCGTCAGCCGTTTTCTGGATGGCACCACTTCCGACCATGGCCGCTATCCCGATGCTGGCCGTTTGAATGGATGATAGCTTGAACGAAATCCCGACCATCACCCCAATCATGACAGGTAACAAGCTCATCACGAAAACGGTGATATCGAATATATGCTGTAACACGGGAAAATATGGAATCAATAGTTTAAGTATTTCCCCTAATAAAGCATTCGGAATTAATGATACGACAATCCCTATGCTCATCCCCGTTAATAATTTACTGAAAAAATCTCTCATTTGAATATTCCCCTATCTCGCTATAATGTACACAATTATAAGAAATATTCTGACAATAGTCAAAGGATTTTTTTAATACTTCACCGCGAAAGTGTATAAAAGTATTTTAACTAAGAGAAACTCACTTTCTAATAACAATTATATTCAAAATTATCTGTTTTCTCTTGACCTTTATTAACACTACCTGTATAGTCGTAATTAATTGAATAGTTCATATTCTTATCCAGAGAGGTGGAGGGACTGGCCCTTTGATACCTCAGCAACAGACTTTACTGTACTGTGCTAATTCCAGAAGTGTAAAACTTGAAGATAAGAAGAGTAAATAAGCATAGCTGATTAAACCTCTTCTTTTTTTAAGAAGAGGTTTTTATATTTTAATAAGGAAAGTAGGAATCTATCATGTCCATCACTTTAACAAAAGCTCCTTTCAAAGCCGATCACGTAGGAAGTTTATTAAGACCAGAAAGTGTCCATCTTGCAAGAAAGCAATATAAAGAAGGAATCATTACCGCAGAACAATTACGCGAGGTTGAAACGAAGGAAATTAAACGTATCGTCGATAAGCAAATAGAAATCGGATTAGAGGCAGTCACTGACGGGGAATTCAGACGCACCTGGTGGCACTTTGACTTCTTGGAGCATTTAAATGGAATCGAAGGGTATGTCACGGAAAAAGGTCTTACCTTTGATGGAATTGAAACAGAACGTTATAACGTTCGGAATACTGGAAAGATTTCTTTTAATCCCGATCATCCCTTTATTAAAGACTTTATTGAGTTTAATGAAATCGTGGACGGACGGGCTGTTGCGAAACAAACCATCCCTAGTCCCAATCAATTATTTGCGGTAGGTATCCATAATGAAGAAATCTACCCTGACATCGAAGACTATGCAAAAGATATCATCAAAGCCTATCAAGACGCTTTACAAGCCTTTTATGATGCCGGTGTACGTTATTTACAATTAGATGATGTATACATAGCCAGACTTTCTGCTCCGGATTTCCAGTTCAAAGAAGGAAAATATACAAGAGAACAATTAATCGATTTAGCATTGCGTGTGATTAATGGTGCCTTGGAGGGAAAACCAGAGGATTTGGTTGTCACGACTCACCTTTGCCGTGGGAATTACCAATCTACTTGGGCTTTTGAAGGAAGCTATGCCCGTATTGCACCGACTCTATTAGCTAAAGAACATGTAGATGGATTCTTCTTGGAATACGATGATGATCGTTCAGGAGACTTTAAACCATTAGAATACATTCCAAATGGCGGTGTGCAAGTTGTTCTTGGCGTGGTTACTTCGAAGAATGGTGAACTTGAAGATAAAGAAGCCGTTAAATCACGTATTAAGGAAGCGGCACAATACGTGCCACATGAACAATTATGCTTAAGCCCACAATGTGGTTTCGCTTCCACTCATCTTGGCAACAAGCTAACGGAAGAGCAGCAATGGGAAAAATTGAAATTCGTTGTGGATGTCGCCAAAGAAATCTGGGAATAAACTGAAAAGGGACAAGCCACCGGCTTGTCCCTTTTATTCAACCACATTGACTATCTTCATCATTCTCTTTCTTCACTACTACATCATCCGTGACCTTATCCTGGAGCTTGTTCTTCAACGTCAGTTCTGCCGCTTTGCCATCGCTTGGCGACCCGTCGGAAAAGTACATCGGAAATAAGGAAAAGAACATGATATAAAAAGAAAAGTAAATGAATTGGTACCAGATGACCGACTTTTCCAAGATATTCTGATAGACCAAGCTATATATAACCAACATGCTAATTAGATTAAAGATGGCTCCCCCTAAATAAATCAACATATTAGTGAATTTATTATCATATTTTAAACCCTTGAATTCACAATGCCCATTCCAAAAGTAATATTTCCTTATTTCTACATTGAAAAAGGAAAATAACTTGTCTCCACATCCGATTAAGATTTTTTTCTCCGTACCTCCAAAAAGCGTCACAAAGAATAAATGCCCACCTAAATGAATCAGTGTGACAACCGGTAAGATTAGAAAAAATGAAAAGAGAAATTTGATGATATCAGACAGACCGAACATTCCAATCATCCTCCTTATTTGAGCTTGGTGTATTCATACAAGTCCTTATTCGAAGGATGATACTCTCTTACCCGGTGTAGATAAGTTATAACTAGTAAATATTCACATGTTTCCATGACCATTCCTTATAAAAGAAAATTTATCCATCCATAAAAAAACTGACAGGTAATCTGCCAGTCCATTATGCGCCCCCCATGAAATGATAAAAACATATTTCACATAAATAAAAACCGGATCATGCCTGTATCCATGATCCGGTTTATCAAAATAAGGTTTTCAGTCATACTTATGATCAAAGTCAAACTCCACTTCTTCAAGCTTAACGAATTTTGTTTTCTTGATCCATTTATAACCAAACCAAAGGCCAAGAAAAAGTGGGATGCCTAAGTAGGCCGCAACCACGCTCCCCCAGTCAATATGGTCCGAAAAGAATGCTTGGATATTTTGAGCTAAAATGACGATAAGACCGATTGAAATGGCAAATATCGTCCCAATTGGGAACCACAAAGCCTTATACGGCAGGCTATCTAATGAATGCCCTTGTAAAACATAAGCCTTACGGAACCGGTAATGGCTTATGGAAATACCTAGCCAGAAAATGAACCCTGTAATCCCTATTGCATTCATTAGCCATAGATAGACTGTCCCATCACCGAATATGGATGCCAAAAAGGCAAGCATCCCGATTGCACAGGTTAAGATCATTCCAGCTACAGGCACACCACGTTTGTTCAGTTTGGCAAATATACGTGGGGCCTGTCCCGCTTTCGCCATTGAATATAACATACGGGTAGATGCATAGAGACTAGAATTACCCGCTGATAGGACTGCTGTTAAGATAACGGCATTCATGAGGGAAGCCGCAAAGGCTACTCCCGCCTTTTCAAATATTAGTGTAAATGGGCTGACCATAACATTCTCACCTTGTAAACTTGCGTTGGTATAGGGAATAAGAAGTCCTATCACAAACATCGCCAATATGTAAAAAAGAAGGATTCTCCAGAATACGCTTTTTATGGCCTTAGGAATATTTTTTGCTGGGTCTTCACTTTCTCCAGCTGCCACACCAACGATTTCCGTCCCTTGAAAGGAAAATCCAGCCGCTATAAAAACGATGAATACTCCCATGAAACCACCCGGAAAAGGAGCATCGTCCACTGTAAAGTTTTTAAAGCCTACCGCTTCCCCTCCCATAATGCCCACTATCATAAGGAGGCCAACAATGAGAAAAATGACAATGGCCGTTACCTTTATGAACGAAAACCAGTATTCCCCTTCACCATATCCTTTCACAGATAAATAGTTTAATAGAAAAATAAGAACTAAAAATGAGACACTCCATAATAGCGATGGACTATCCGGAAACCAAAATTTCATGATGATCGTTGAGGCGGCTAATTCAGCCGCTATGGTCATGGACCAGTTAAACCAGTATGTCCAACCCAAAGCGAAACCAAAAGCCGGATCAACGAACTTGGTTCCATATGTACTAAATGATCCACTCGTTGGCATGAAGGCCGCTAACTCGCCTAGGCTTGTCATGACAAAGTACACCATGGCACCGACTAATGCATAAGCAAGCAATGCACCACCTGGACCTGCGGTATGTATAGCCGCCCCACTGCTTAGAAACAATCCTGTACCAATAGCGCCTCCAATAGAAATCATCGTTAAGTGACGAGATTTCAAGCTTCTGTTTAACTTTTGTTCTTCTTGTGTGTGCTCAATTGAATACTCGAAAGTTTCCTCTTCACGTTTTACTAGCATTTTCTCATCTCCTTTTGCATAAGCGTTAACATTCAGAAAATTCCTATTTCACAAATTATACTACTATAAAGTCACTCATCAAATAGGTTGATTTTACTTTCCTTCGAATTACCCTTATATTAGTAAGCAATTTTCATGCCATTATAAAAAATGTCTCCTCTTCTCGAAAAAAAATCATTTTTCGACAAAACCCATTGCACTTTCCGCCATAATTCTTTGCATCCCATGCCATTCCTTTTTGCAGTCATTCTCTTTGCACTTTATCCTTTTTCATGCAAATATCTATTCATGGCAATATTTAATTCCCTAAATCAGTTGCTTTTCTTCCCATTTGCTGTCAAGCTTATACAATCCGGACTATAAACAATAGAACAAGTAGGTGACGAATATGATCGAAGTTAAAAATTCCACACTTAGTGATGGAGAGTTCAATAGAGGCGTTTTCGCGAAACGTGACATTAAAAAGGGTGAGCTTTTACATGAAGCACCGGTTATCGCTTATCCAAATGAAGAGCATGTTCATATAGAGAAGACATTGCTGGCGGATTATGCGTTTGAGTATGGCATTAACCATACTTGCTTGCTTTTAGGTTACGGCATGCTGTTTAACCATTCCTATACGCCCAATGCGACATATGATATAAACTTTGACCAGCATACATTCGATTTCTTCGCTTATACCGACATTAAAGCCGGAGAAGAGATTACCATCAATTATAATGGTGAGGTCGATAATGAAGATCCGTTATGGTTCAATAAAGAAGATAATGGTGAAGAAGAAACTGAGTAATAGATGACATAAAGCACCTGCCGTGGCTTTTTACCACGGCAGGTGCTTTTTTGATATAAATAGAAAATCCCCTTCAAGGGATCGGTCATGCCTTAGATAAGCCGGCATTTCTCCGATTTCCTGAAAGGGGATCGTTTCATGTTCACTTAATTAGTCGGGGAATAACTTGATTTCGTTTTAGTAAAGGACTGGAGTTGGCTCTTAACCTTATCAATCGTTTCAGGATTAGCAAGTGATTTAATTTGACTCATTGTCTTTTCACGAGTTTCTTTATTACGCATTAGGTAAGCAGCTGCACCCACTAAGACGGTTCCAATCATTTTGTTTGATGGCATCTGAGTTTCCTCCTTTTATTTTAGTATAGTATAGTATTTCCCTATACCCTCTTCTTTAAACAAGGAGACCCAGACTTCCATCCCTTCAAGCGACCGGAAACGCATATAGGTTTCGTAGAAACTTGTCTTCTAATTCGTGTGCCGGTAGCGGTTTGCTGAACATATAACCCTGTACTTGGTTACACTCCAATTCTTTTAAAAAGTCGAATTGCGTTTGATATTCAACTCCCTCTGCAACGATATTCAGCTGCATGTTTTTGGCAAGGCCAATGATGGAAGCTACAATCGCTTCATCCGGACCACCAGTGGCCAAATTTCTGATAAAAGATTGATCGATTTTCAGTGTGTTAATGGGGTAATCCTTTAAGTAAGCAAAGGAACTATAACCTGTGCCAAAGTCATCTATGGCTATCTTCACGCCGAGTTCCCTTAACCTCTCAAAGGTAAAGATGGCCCTGTTCACATTGTTCATCGCCGTGCTTTCGGTTATTTCCAACTCCAGGTTTTTTCCGTCTATATTCCATTTATCCAACATTCGTTTTAACTTTTCAATGAAATTATCCTGCATGAATTGACGTGTAGATATATTGACGGCGATTTGAATGGAATCGAATCCGTCTTTATGCCAGGCATGAAGTTGGGCACAAGCTAGATCCAATATCTTCTCACCAAGTTGGATGATTAACCCCGTCTCCTCAGCTAAGGGAATGAATTCAGCTGGTGACACAAAACCCAACCTTGGATGATTCCAGCGGACCAAAGCTTCAGCACCTGAAATTTTCGCCGTCCTTGTATCAATTTTGGGTTGAAAATGTAAAATGAATTCATCATCCTTATGAATCCCTGTCCGCATTTCTTCTTCAATCTGGATTTTATCCAATCTACTTTCCATGGACTCCGTGAAGAATTTATACGACGAGTCTCCCGTGCCTTTTCCTAAGAACATGGCCAAATCAGCTCTTTTAATAAGTTCGTCGATGTTCAAGCCATCTTGGGGGAAAGCCGATATCCCGATACATGTAGTTGTATAGATGTCATGGGCATTGATCTTGATTGGTTCTTCCAATGAAAGAATCAGTTTTTGGGCGGTTATTTCCGCTTGTTCAAGCCCAGTTACTTTCGGAAGGAGTACGGTAAATTCATCCACCCCGATCCTAGCGAGGATTTCACCTGGTTCGAGGCATTCAGTAAAGCGATTGGAGATTTCTTTTATAAACAGATCACCTTGGCCATGGCCTAAGGTATCATTGATGGTCTTGAATCGATCAATATCCATCAAAAGTAATGCGGCCATTTCTTCCCCTTGTTGTTGAATGAGGATATTCGCCTTTTCCTTAAAAGCTCTCCTATTTGGCAACCCTGTAAGTTCATCATAATAGGCCATATAATTGACTTTGGCCAAAGCCGCTTTTTGCTCGGTGATGTCCTTGGCAATTCCATTGATGCCTATGATTTCGCTATCCACATACACGGGAATGGTCAAAATGCTTAAAGCGACTTTACTGTTATCCTTATGAAGGGCCTCTATTTCAAATGAGCGAAGGGTCCCTCGTAAAGTATCTATACAGTAATTTTTACATTCCTTCCATACCTCTTCAGATACTAGACTCTTCAACGACAGTTTTTGAATGTCCTCTGGTGTATACCCCAAAATCCTGGTAATGGCAGGGTTGATTGTTTCCAATCTTCCTTCCTTATTCATTCTAAAAATGATATCCGGATTATAAGTAACAAGGGAATCAAACTTTTGCTGAGTAAGCCTTAATTCCTTGTTCTGTAAGGTCAGTTTCTTATCAAAACCGATGAAGAAGATGACCAAAATCTGAATGAATAGTATAGCGATTCCAATTCCTAGGGCCAGCAAAAGCGTCCCGATCGGGAGAGCTGAACTGGTTGTATGCATCATGTCGTCACTATGATAAGTGGCAGCGGCCATTCCTGTATAATGCGTACCTGCTACAGCAACCCCCGTGATGTTTGCACTGACCATTTTTTCAACTAACCGACTGGCGCTTTGATGTTTATAGATGAAGCTGATTTTCAGTGCCACTACAGAAGTGACATAAGCAATGACCACTGACAGGAACACCAAGAAGTGATTGTACTGGATGGATGCCGACATGCGCATGGCAGCCATTCCCGTGTAATGCATGGTAAGGATGGCTGTGCCCAGCGCGGCACCGCCAATGAATAGCTGTTTCCGACTCATCGTTTCACGACTGATGAAAAACAAGGACACCCACGAAGCAAATATGGCGATTGCAATTGAAATGAGTACCTTTACATAATCATAAGAAATCGTTTCATGGACCTGTAGAGCCAACATTCCGACAAAATGCATCGACCATATGCCTAAGCCCAGTGTCACGGCTCCGCCTATTAGCCAATATCTTTTCTCTTTCTGCTTCGACTGCGTGATCCTTCCTACAAGGGCCGAAGCCGAATACGAAGCCATAGCCACAATTAAAAAGGACAGAATGACAAGCCCTGTATTATAGCTTCCTTGAATGTGCAATTTTTTTCTCCTTCATCATAAAAAGTGTCTAGTTCATATATCGGTCACATTTCAGTAATTTTAATCTTATCGATCATAAAATATACATATTTACTAGGTAGGACTAGTTTTTATACAGACAGTAAAAAGAACCCGAACGATAAAGTTTCGGGTTCTTTCTCATTCATTCAAATTCAGATTATTGATGTACTTTACACTTTCAGGACTCTTGACCACTTTTGTAGCTTGATCCGGGTCCACGCTCGTTTGTTGAATGTTATTCAATTTATATGTCAGGACGCGCTTTGTGGACTCATCAATTCGCTCCATCGGAATTTCCCCACTTTTAACGGCTTCGATGATCCCGTTGTACACCTCTAGTTGATGTGGATGTTCATGACAAACGAGGACGATGTCGACACCGGCAAGAATCGCTTCTTTTCCCATATCTTTAAAGGAAAAATAGTTTTTCACGGCCCCCATTTCCATATCATCCGTGATGACGATTCCTTTGTAGCCAAGCTTCTCTCGTAACAGGTCTTCGATAATGACCTTGGATAGGCTGGCTGGTTTTTCTTTATCATAAGCGGGATATTTTATATGGGTCACCATCATGAAAAACTTGTCATTATCCATTTCGCTGATGATTTTTTTAAACGGATAGATATCCGAGTTCTCCAGGTCAAGCTGGTTCGCTTCCACAGAAGAAGTCTCGACATGTGGGTCAACATCGCTACGGCCATTCCCCGGGAAGTGCTTTAGTGCCCCTGTAACCGAAGCATCGTTAAGGCCTTGAATCACTTTTTCCCCATATTGATGGGTTTTTTTCGGATTCGTTCCGAATGAACGGCTATCCTTTTTGGATAAATCAAGAACAGGGGCAAAGTTCAGGTTGATTCCCATTGACTCTAGCTCTCTACCGTTCAATTTAGCCACCTGATAGACTTCATCGGCAGACGCTTTTTCCCCTAACTTCTGTTGCGAAGGGATAGGCGAAACCTGTTCCCTCATTCGGATGATGTCCCCTCCTTCTTGGTCAATCGCTACCATGAGCGGGAGGGAAAAACGGCTACCTTCTGCCGATTGCTGCAGCGAGTTGGATAACTCAGCCACTTGTTTAGGCGAACTCATATTTCGGTCAAAGTAAATAATGCCGCCAATATGCTTCTCTTCGATGAACTCCTCGACCTCGGCACTCTTTTCCGTACCAGCGAACCCGATCATCATGAGCTGCCCGACTTTTTCTTCAAGTGTCATCGTTTCAATCAACTTGTCTACCTTTTCATTTGTATCCGTCATTGCATTGATTTCTTTTTCGCTTGCAGTGTCTGTCGTTTCCTTACTTTCTTGATTTTTTTCTTTCATGGATGTGTCCTCTTTTTGGACTTCCGATGTTTCTTTTTTCTCTGCGCTTTCATTTGGAAGATCCGTTTCCCTATTCAACTGGATAAGCATAACAGTTAAAAACGCAAGAAGTGCAATGAAAAAGAGGGTGAGGTATTTATATCTTTTCTTCATTGGACTTCTGTATCCACATGTTCAATGTCGGGATCTGAAAGCTTCCAACCTGAAGATTCCTTCACTACATGCCATTGACCTCTCCACGTTTGAAGTAGCGTTTCTTCATCCTTCCAATCTTCAGAAACCATTTCAAACGAGACGGTCGCCTTGCTATCGGTCATTGTTTCAACTTCTAAATATGACACTTCCTCACTCATATTATCCTCCAAATAATTTATTTTTCCCTTATGGCCTGTACTGAATTTCCACTCATACCTTTTCAACACTAAGAAATTCCAACTCGATGAGATGAATAAATTGCTCTTCATCTAGTTACTGTTGTATATTCCCCCTTGGAAGCAACCTCTAACCTAAGTGCAGAAAGGTTATCACCTAATGTCCACTCTTTACTTATGTATGTCCCTTTATGATTTGATATTCCCAGGCACTCGAAAATAAGAAAAAACCACTCTGTTCCTTAATGGGACAGAGTGGTTTTTGTATAAAGCCAGTGGTGTGTGCCCCATACTACTTGCATGACCCAATAAAAAGGAGAAACACATCATGGATCTAAAATTAAACAACCTTACGGGGAAAGCACAGGTCTCTTTACGTCATGCCATTGAGTATATGAAGGAAAAAATAACTGAACTTACGGGAAGCACCTCCATCACCATTATGGAAATCGCTAGCTATATCCAAAATCAGCCCGAGACGAATCGAGTCGATAAGGAACTCTTAGGGACGCAGTATTCCTTCTATTATTTAAAAAAAGAGGATGCGACCTACCATTTAGAAATGAAAAACACCCAAATCCTCCAGGTGGATGTCCATGTAAAAAATCACGATATCGTCTCCTACCGTTCTTATCGTGATCATTCTAAACTGACTATTCCCATTAAGATTCCTGACACACTCATACCCGAATAAGTCCATTTAGTGGCCCTAGCTTTCATAGGATGGCCACTTTTTATTTTTCTTCAATATTCGCTCCAAAAAACGAGACATATAGGAATAATTTGGGTATATGATAGATAGAGATTGTGCCAGGAAAGGTGTCGATGGTTAATGGGTGAAAAGTGGAATGTCGATGAAATGGTGGATGTTAAGGGTAAAACGGTTGTCATTACCGGGGCGAATAGTGGCCTTGGGTTTGAGACGGCTTTTGCATTGGCGGGGAAAGGTGCAGAAGTCATTCTTGCCGTCCGGAATGCGTCGAAGGGTGAAAAGGCAGTCGATCGAATTACATCGGCCCATCCTAAAGCTAATGTATCCGTGATGCCACTCGATTTAAGTGATTTGAGTAGCATTCATCATTTTACTGATTCCTTTGTGGAAAACTATGATTCTTTGTCCATCCTTATCAATAATGCCGGCGTCATGATTCCCCCTTATTCCCAGACGAAGGATGGGTTCGAAATGCAATTCGGAAGCAATCACCTCGGGCATTTTGCCTTAACCGGCCTGTTGCTGCCCAAGATCCTCTCCACTAGAAACTCTCGGGTCGTCACGTTAAGCAGTCTAGCCGCCATCAATGGATTCATAGACTTCGATAACCTAGATGGAAAGAAACATTATAAAGCCATGAGATTTTATGCTCAAAGTAAACTTGCCAATCTTCTCTTCTCCCGCGAATTGCAGAACAAGTTCGAACAGCACCATTCCGAATCGATTAGTGTCGCCTGCCACCCTGGACTTTCCCATACAAACCTCATGTCACGGGGATCCGGCAAACCCTTGAATAAGTTTGTCCACTACTTGTCCAAAACCATTACGCAACCCGCCAATATGGGTGCTCTTCCTACACTTTACGCAGCAACGGAACCTAGCTTAAAAGGTGGAGAATACATAGGTCCTGATGGTAAAAAAGGTAGAAAGGGCTTTCCTAAGAAGGATGACATCATTGATACCTTATATGATAAGGACATTTCAGAAAAACTATGGGACATCTCAGAAACCTTGACAGGCGTGCATTATGGCTTCACGGCAGACTTACATCAAACATGAACAACGATTTCGTTTTATGAAGGACAGGATTTTTCTGTTCTTTTTATTTTGGCCTTTTTAATGAACCATGCGTAATTTTCCATTTAAGAGAGATACTATAAAAAAATTAATGAGGGACAAATATGCTTGAAAAAGGAAAAATCTCTTCATATCAACTGGCATTGATTATCTATCCAACAATCTTCGCTACGGCCATTTTGACTGTGCCAGCCATATCCCATTCATATGCAGGGCGAGATATGTGGATATCCCCGATCCTCGGCTCGTTGAATGGTTTTTTTACGGCTTATATCCTATACCAATTACATAAGATGTTCCCGAACGAAACGATATTCGAATACAGCCAGCATATCATCGGCAAGTTTCCTGCAAAGGTTCTAACTTGGTTATATGTGTTCTTCTTCCTATACATGTCAGGCTTCCTCTTAAGGGAATATGCCGATTTCATCATTATCACGCTTTTGCCTGAAACCCCAAGAGTAGTCATCATGGGTACCTTGGTCTTGGTTTCTTCCTTCGCCATTTCTGGAGGTTTGGCGGTGGTGGGAAGGACTTCATCTCTGTTCATTCCCATATTCATCATTCCGATTCCAATCATTATGCTCTTCCTATTTCATGACTTTGACACGACACAAATTTTCCCGATTTTAGAAGATGGTCTAATGCCCTCATTGTTGGGTGCTGCCGTTCCGCAGGCCTGGTTCAGTGAAGTCTTTATCATTTCCGTGTTGCTTCCATTTTTGAAAGATCGTAAGAAAGGGATGAAGTGGACCATCATCTCCCTCATCGCGATTATGCTGAGTCTTATTTGTGTGAATTTAATCACCCTATTTTTATTTGGCGAACTCACTAACTACTACACTTTTCCTGTATTCAAGGCTATTCGGTACATCAGCTTCATGGATTTCTTCGAGCACCTTGAAGCGGCAATCATACCCGGCTGGATGCTTGGGGCATATATCAAGTTGACGATTTTCAACTATGTTCTTGTTCTGTGTACAGCTCAATGTTTGAATCTTTCCAGCTATAAATCGCTTATTTTACCGTTGGGATTTTTGATGACTCTGTTCGGTTTATGGGAGTTTTACAATCTTCAGGGTCAGACCGAGTTCACACGAACCGTCTTCCCATTTCTTCTTCCCATCATGCTGACACTAATCCCAACCCTTTTATTAGTGAAAGCTAAGATTAATAGGCGCCATCAACAGAAAAAGGACTTGCCGAGTGATTCATCGCTATCCTAACTAAGAGCCAACCATCAATTAGAAAGGAGATGTCCGTGTCATGAATCAAACTGAGCAAGAGGCATTAAAACAAGACTTGCCGCTTTTTAAGGAACTTTCCAAAAATCGTTCCTATCTAAAGGCTACATATGAAAATTGTGATGATGTCACCTTTCACACCTTTTTCATTGGTGGTCATACAGAGGCTGTCCTCCTTTATATGGAGGGGTTATCCGATACGAAACAAATTGAAAATAATGTGATGGAAACGCTGATGGATGATCAATCCTCTTTTACGAATATCCATAAGACCGTAAAGGAAAAGCTTCACGTCCTTGATGCAAAAGAAATTCATACCTTCACCGATTGCATCACATACGTTTCCATCGGATACTCGATTCTCATGCTTCAACGCGAAGATTGTGCCCTGGCACTTGGTCTTGTGAAAACTAAAAAGCGCCCGATTGAGGAACCTGAAGCAGAGAGTGTGGTTCGAGGTCCTCGTGAAGGGTTTATCGAGGACATAAAAACCAACATCTCCCTTATCCGCAAAAAAATCAGCTCCCCTACCCTTAAAATGCAGTCGTTCAAAGTGGGAAGCTATACAAAAACGGAGGTTGTACTTGCTTATATAGAGGGGAAGGCTGATAAACAGGTATTGGAGAAATTGAAAACCAGGATCAATCAGATGGAATTGGATGGAGTTTTGGAGACGGGATATATTGAGGGCTTCATCAAAGATCATCCTTATTCGCCGTTTCCGCAATTATTAACAACAGAAAGACCGGATGTAGCAGCCGCCAATTTATTGGAAGGCCGTATCGTCATCTTAGTCGATGGGACTCCCTTCATTCTCGTTGCCCCTGTCAGCTTCTATTCCTTCATCCAATCACCGGAAGATTATTATTTTGGGTTTTTAATCGGTTCATCCGTTCGTCTATTACGATACCTGTTCATTTTTTTCTCTGTCACCCTGCCTTCAATATATGTTGCCATCCTGACCTTTCACCAGGAAATGATTCCGACCACTCTGTTAATCACCATAGCCTCATCGCGGGAAGCGATTCCATTCCCTGCTTTTGTGGAAGCAATCATGATGGAAGTGACCTTTGAGGCACTGCGAGAAGCAGGCCTCCGCCTACCTAAACAAATCGGTGCGGCCGTCAGTATCGTCGGGGGACTGGTTATCGGTCAAGCTGCCGTTCAAGCAGGAATCGTTTCCGCTCCAATGGTCATCGTCGTTTCTTTAACCGGCATTGCTTCTTTTTTAGTGCCTCGCTATTCGCAAGGTATTGCTTTAAGGTTATTGCGTTTCCCAGTCATACTCCTTGCTGGGACATTGGGATTATTCGGGCTGATGCTCGGTATCATGACAATCGGCATTCATCTATGCAAGTTGACCTCCATTGGGGTACCTTATCTACCACCTATGAGAAATGGCGCATGGAAGGACATTTTCGTACGGGCATCTTGGCAGTCATTGCAAAAACGGAGCCTTCATGACTCCAATCAGAAAAACCTTGGAATGAGAGGAAAGGACTCCAAAGCATGATGACCATTCTTATTAACCCTATCAAAAAAACCTTTACCGTGATGATGCTCTGTTTTTTCACGTGTTCCCTTTCCGGTTGTTGGGGTAGCAAAGAGCTTTCTAATATGGCCTTAGTCATGGCAACAGGGATTGATTTAACCGATGAGGATAAAGTCAAATTGTCGATTCAGGTATTCATTCCCCGGGCTGCCAGCAGTCAGCAGCAAGGTGCTGGTCCTGGGATGGGTGGAGCGGAAAGCCTGGTCTTGGTTAAATCGGCAACAGGCGAAAATATGGCCGATGCCATGATTAACTTGCAAAAGTTATTTACTCGCCAGATTTTCTGGGGGCATTGTGATGCCTACATCATCGGTGAAAAGCTTGCCCGGAAAGGTGATTTAAATGATCAAATTGATTTTATCAATCGCCATCCTGACCCTCGTGCACGTGCCGATTTATTTATCAGCAAGGGACCAGCCGCCGACCTACTCGGATTGATTCCCTCACTTGAAAGTTATATGGGAGATGTCTTACAAAAGTCATCTGAACTGAATTTCAAGAAACCGATAACGGTAAAGGACTTTCAGGTGATGACAGTCAGCGATTCCAAGGGTGGCATACTCCCGGTCCTCGAAATATCCAAGCCTGACCAACCCAAAAAGGCGACAGAGACCATCACAAAATTTTCAGGGGTAGCCATCTTCAATGGTGATAAAATGGTCGGCACAATTAACGAAGACGTTACGCAGGGATTACTATGGGTCAGGAATCAAAATAAAGTGAGCGCCATTACGGGGGCAACCCCTAGCGGAAAGAAAATATCGGTTCACCCGCTTCGACAATCAACGAAGCTGATTCCCAAGATAGAGAAAGGAAAATGGAGTATCACAGTCGATCTGACCGTAGATAGTTTATTGGTTCAAAATGGGAGCAATTTGGATATCATGAATCCATCTAGCACAAAGCACGCTGAAACCTACCTAAAACGCGCAGTGGAACGAGATATCAAGGCCTCCTTTACAGAGGTGAGAAGTGGCATGAGTACCGACGCCTTCGGTATTGCAGAATCCTTTCACAAGGAATATCCTGAAGAATGGAAAAAGGTGAAAGACCAATGGCAGTACTTCTTTCCCCATGTCAAAGTGAACGTGAATGCCCATATAAAAGTGCGAGAGCCAGGACTGATGACTAAAACTTTAGGTACGATAAAGAGAGGTGATTAGCATTTGAAAGTGGTTGCTATTATAGGGGTAACCGTCTTACTCCTCATTCTCATCCTTATCGAATATCCTACCATCGATCATACGCATAAAAGAGAGAAAAGGACGTTCGCCACATTACTGTCACTCGGTTGGGTGCTAGCCGTCCTCCTTATTCTTTATCCGGAAATGCCAGGTCCCACACATTTGTTGAATTTACTTTTCGAGCCATTAAAGAAGCTGTTATAAAGAAAAGAGGGAGCAAATGCCCCCTCTTTCGTCTTGTATTATTCAGCGTCAAAAACTTCGACTTTCTCCATTTTGTCGCCATTTTTCATTGCTCTAGCTGTTTCAAGACCTGATGTTACTTTACCGAATACCGTGTGAACACCGTTAAGATGTGGTTGTGGTTCGTGAACGATAAAGAATTGGCTTGAACCAGTATCTTTTCCTGCATGTGCCATAGACAGGCTACCCGCTTCATGCTTATGTGGGTTTCCTTCTGTTTCACATTTGATTTGAGTGCCGCTTCCGCCTGCACCTGTACCCGTTGGATCTCCACCTTGGCTTACGAAGCCAGGGATGACGCGGTGAAAGACTACACCATTGTAGAATCCTGTGTTCGCTAAGTTTTCGAAGTTAGCGACTGTGTTTGGTGCTTCGTTAGGGAAAAGATCAAATTCGATTTTTTCTCCGTTTTCCATCAATATGTATCCTTTTTTAGCCATTATAAAACATCTCCTTTAAAATGAACTGATTCAGTCTTAATAGTACCATTTTTAGCAAGAGAAAGAAAAGAAAGCGCTGTGTTTTCAGTTCCAATTATTATACAGCGTACGTTTCATCTCTTATAATAGGGAATATTCACTGTAAAAGGAGGAAAAAACATGACACAGCATTTTGAAGCATTAGTCGTGAACAAACAAGAAAATGACTTTTCCTTATCCATTCAGCAACTATCACTCGGCGATCTCCCTGAAGGTGAAGTGCTTATTCGCGTCCATTATTCCGGCGTGAACTATAAAGACAGCCTTGCAACCATTCCTAATGGAAATATCGTTGCTAGCTATCCGATTGTACCTGGTATCGATTTGGCAGGGGTTGTCGTTTCATCTAAGGATCCCCGTTATAAAGAAGGCGATGAAGTCATCGCTACCTCCTACGGAATCGGCGTTTCACATTTCGGGGGCTATGGCGAGTTCGCCCAAATCCCAGCTGAGTGGGTTGTCCCACTACCTGAAGGTTTAACCTTGAAAGAAGCGATGATAATCGGAACGGCCGGATTCACCGCCGCACTTTCTGTTATGCGTTTAGAGCAAAATGGGGTTACACCTGATTCCGGTAATGTTCTTGTTACAGGAGCCACGGGAGGCGTGGGTAGCTTTGCCGTCTCGATTCTTTCCAAGCTTGGCTATTCAGTGGAAGCAAGCACAGGAAAAAAATCAGAACACGCCTACATAAAGGAACTAGGTGCCACGAAAATTTTATCACGTGAAGATGTCTATAACGGCACGCTTCGTCCACTCGGTAAGCAAAAATGGATTGGTGCCGTTGACCCTGTCGGTGGAGATCCATTGGCCTCGGTCCTTAGTCAAATTATATATGGCGGTTCTGTAGCGGTTAGTGGCTTAACAGCAGGAACAAACCTGCCAACGACTGTCTTTCCATTCATTCTAAGGGGGGTCAACTTACTTGGAATCGATTCAGTGAACTGTCCTATGGAAACGAGGTTGCAAGTATGGAAACGTCTTGCCACCGACTTTAAGCCTTCCCATTTAAAACAGCTCATTCAACAGGAAATTACCCTTAAGGAGCTTCCAACCGTCCTGCCTACCTTACTAAAAGGTGAAGCAAGGGGACGGACGATCGTGAAACTATAAAATTAAAAAGGTGACGAAAGCATTCGCTTCTCGTCACCTTTTAATGTTTCAATTTAGAAGTAGGTAGTATGATTTCTACGGTCGTCCCTTTGCCCACTTCACTCCTGAAGTTGATTTCCCCATGATGCTCCTGGACAATTTTAGAACTGACCATAAGCCCTAGCCCCGTTCCTTTTTCGGTCGTACTATAAAAAGGCTGACCCAGATGCTTCATGCGTTCCTCTGTCATTCCACACCCCGAATCAATAAAACGGATCATCAAGTTCTCTTCGTCATGCTTATCGAGCGAAATATGCAGTTTTCCACCATCTTTCATGGCTTCCATCGCATTATTCACTACATTAGTAAACACTTGCTTTAACAAATTGGATTCACCAAACACCGTGGAATCATCAATTAAGGATTCCTTAGTTATTTCCACATCACAAAGAATCGCTTGAAACTTGGCTAACTTGATTACACTGTCTAAAATAGCGGATAGCTGTATAGATTCGCATGTTTGTAATGGAGGGGATGCAAGCCATAGAAATTCCTCGGTCAAACGTTCAATTTTTTCTACTTCTCTCACTGACAAATCAAGATATTCTTGCTTGCCCGAAGTTTCCCCCATTAATTGCAAAAATCCCTTGATCGCTGTTAGCGGATTCCTGATTTCATGGGCAACACCTGCCGCCATCTGTCCTACTGCAGAAAGCATATTCGTCTTACACAATAATTCCTCTGTTTTCTTTCGTTCGGTAATATCCCTACAAAATACTTGGATGGCTGGATAGCCATTATAAATAATCGGAAGGGCTATCGTCTCCCCATAAAATACTTCTCCATTATAGCGCCTGAACTTTTGCTCCAACAAATCGACCTTTTTCCCTTCATCTCTCATTACATCAATTCGCTGGCTTACAGTGTCTTGAGAATCAGGGTGAACGAACTGAAAAACGGATTTCCCGATGATATCTTTCACACTTTTCATTCCCAGCATCCTTGCACCCTCAGGATTCATATATTCAATGATTCCATTACGGTGCACAAAGATCGCTTCAGGAGATACCTCCACTAAACTGCGATAGCGTTCTTCGCTCTCCTTCATTGCCAATTCCGCTAACTTTTGGTGCGTAATATCCCGGTAGACGAAAGCTAATCCCATCGGTTCATTTTGGTTATCTCTGATGGTAAAAAGGGTGATGCTTACATCAATGAGTTGACCATCTTTTCTTTGACGTACCGTTTCAAAACCCTTCTTTTGTTCACCTGACTTTACCTGTTCATGCAGTTCATCAACAGATTCCTTCAAGAAATCTGGGATGATCGGGTAAGGTTCACCAAATACCTCATCATTCTTCCAACCAAAAAACTCTTCAAAAGTAGCATTAACTTGAAGGGTCCTACCTTCTAAATCAACGATAGAAATGGCATCCGCGCTTTGTTCCATGAAGGATTGAAGTTGCTTTGTAATATCATCAAATTTACCTTCCATTTGCCCTTGTCTATAATTAATTAGCTTTTTCACTAGATTTTTTCCTTTCCAATTCCGAAAATTCACTTACTCAATTTTACAGTAGCAGTAAATCAATTACCAGTATTTTATAGTAGTTTTCATCACGAAGATAGTAGAAACTGTAAAAAAAGCTAAACCAAGTAGATTTAGCCTCCCCTTTTTTTCCTATACCCAGTGAATTGAAACCCTATATTGAAGTCAGGTTGGATGGCACGCGTGGCTGTCATGGTATTCGGCGTAGGTGGTGCTATTACTGATTCTTACATAGGATTTTGTAATTGGAATTGTGGATTATGGACATAAAAAAGACGACACATAGGTGTGCCGCCTTTTTTAGCCAATCAATCTTTTGGATCGAAAGCCGCTTCAAATGCAGAAGATACCTTTTCGAACTCCTCGTCCGTCTCGATATCATTCAGCTCTCCTTCGCCTTCAACTCTGAAAAAGAAAATATCGATATCTTCCTCTGTATCCTCTTCGATATCTTCCAATAAGCCTACAGCTACATATTCTGTTCCTTCAACATCCAATGTTCCTAGAACCTCAACCTCATGCTCTTGATCACTGTCGTCAGTAAGAGTGAAAACTTCACCTTCGCGAATGCTTCCCATGAAAATCTCTCCTCTCATGTCCATTTAAAATGGGTTTGTTTCCATAGTATATCTACAATTCCATACAGAAACAAATTTTTGCTTTAAAAAAGATAAATTCTTTTTCTTTTCAAAAGAAAATACAGTAAAGTGGAAAAATAATCTAAAATTTCGAACGAAATGTAAACTTCTTACCAATATATAGTATAGAACGGAAGGAGGTAATAGAATGGTTGAACAACCTGACTTGTTGGATACCATCACCCGTTTTTTAAATGGAGAAGCGGAGGCATACGATGACTTATATGAAATAACCATCCAAAATGTCTATAAAAACGTCCACTTTCTTATAGATGAAAAAGCTGATGTCGATGATGTTGTTCAAGATATCTACATACAAGTTTATAAGTCTCTAAGTAAGTATGATCGTGAAAGACCTTTTAAACCCTGGTTGACGGGAATTGTCATCAAGACAATTCAAACGTACCGACGGAAAAGATGGACGCGTCTTCGAATTTCCAAAAAAGCCGAAGAGACTAAACAAGTCACGGTACCCGACTTTTCCAATGATATTGTAGATAAAATCTCTAATCAACACCTTGTATATTTAGTGAACCAGTTGCCCTACAAGCTCAAACAGGTCGTGATCCTCCGCTACTTAAATGATTATTCTCAAGAAGAAGTGGCCCTTATATTAGATATCCCAATTGGGACCGTCAAATCCCGTATCCATGCTTCTTTAAAAAAATTGAGTGCTCATGGGAAAGAGAGCCTTTTATTCTTAGAGAAAGTGAGGAATGTATAATGAAGAACTTTCATACTCAGTTAAGGGAATCGCTACAAGAAGAAAGTATGGGCGTGAATGCTCCGCCTGAACTAAAAGTAAAAGTAATGAGTAAACTGACCACTTATCGCGGAAAAAGAAAAAAACATCTGATTACAGGAATTCTCATTGCCTCATTATTACTCCCGACAAGCGCTTTCGCCTATCAAACTTATTTAGCGGATGAGTTATACGGGTCTTTCGACTATCTAAAAAAGCATGTAGCTAATGCCACGATGGAGGGGTACTTCCTTTTGGACGCAAAACTATCCCAAGCTAAAGGCGATTTGGGAAAAGAAGAGTATGGACAATTTAAAGAAGACTTGCAAGTATTAACCGCAGCTAAATTGGAATATGGCAATTCAAACGGGAATATCGACTACGACAAGATACCTGCAAATAAAGCTGAGGAACTGAAAATTATATTAATGGATTTACAACCCTATTTCGATAAACTGAACGGCCTGGTATCGAGCGAAGAACTATTATCGAGCGAGGAATACGAAACATATATCGAGGCCCTTATGACTTATGAAAAAATCACGGTTCAGAGCGGAACCGATGCTGATGTACCTAATGACGCTGAAAGCTTACCTCCTTCCCTCCAAGCAGACTTTCAAGAAGCATTAGACACCATGGACTACGTAAACGAGAAACAAATGCCCGAAGATGCCTTTTAAATACTTGTTAGACAATCCGTAAAGGGTTGTCTTTTTTTGTACCAGCCTAAGTACTCATTTCTTATAATAATCAGATTATTTCGTTTACTTTGCTGTTTTTTTATATCGAATCATATATACTAATCTTGCTTATCTACAACACGAAGGAGGAACCCCATTGGCTAGGAAAAAAGTCGATCATATCGGCATCGTTGTTAGAGATTTAGAAACATCCATCTCCTTTTATCAGGAAGTATTGGATTTGAAATTGAAAGCACGTGTTCTCCATACGAATGGTGTCATTCAACTTGCCTTTCTTGGCTACGACGGTACTGACGAAACCGAAATTGAATTAATTCAAGGATATAGTGACTCGTTACCATCCGAAGCAACGATTCATCACTTTGCCATTACTGTAGATGATATCGAGGAAGAATATGCCCGCATTCAAAAGCTCGAAAACGTCAAACTGATTGATGAAGAAATCATCACCCTACCAAACGGCTATCGCTATTTCTACATATACGGACCGGAGAAAGAATGGATTGAATTTTTCCAGAGATAAACATAAAAAGCAGAGCGATCAGCTTCTGCTTTTTTAGTGAGTTATTAAACTTCATCTACAGGCAATCAGGATTGCTCTGGTTCCACCCTCCGCCTTGTTCCACGGATCGATCGAAATTACTGTCCCTATCCCCGTCAATCTAAATCCTCTTCCCATTTGCCAATGTCCAGGACCTTAGTGGCCCTGTTTCTAGAAAGCATATCGATATATCCCATAATATAACGGTCCGAGTGTAATAATTAGTGTGACCCCGGTAAGGATACTTTTCGTACTTTCTGACAAACCTTCTAGTGCATCTTCTCCGTCGTCATGTTTACCGATATAACTGAAAAGAACATCCCACAGTAATCCACACACAAACACGATTTTCCATACAAGAGGGTTGAATATCGATGTATTCGTCACAAATCCAAATAGTCCGATCCACGTTATAATAGATATAACAAAGTCCACTTTTAAAGAAAGGGTTCTTAGACCTTTGACCAAAAAAGCAATGGCCACCGTTCCTAATATCCCTAAATATATTGTCCAAAAAATATGCATTGCGCCATCCTTCTTCCCCTAAGATTCTTCAATTATATGAAGAATAGGATAAAAGGGGAATACAATAACGGCATTCTCTTAAACTAGTGCATATATCCCGCTATTTACTTTTTTGGACTTACCTGGTTAAATTTTCGAGTGATGATAAAGGTTAGGAGCGAAGAACAGGAAAATTTCCGCAGGAACGACCGAGAAAGGAACTTCAACAGAATTATCGGAGGTTTGAATAAGAGAGTATCAAATGTTAGAAGAACGTGATTCCGGGTGTAAGTGCCCATCGAATCACCTTCTTCCTTTTATCTCAGATTACCAGCTTGCCTTTTTGATGCCCGCGATTTGCCCGATATGTGCAAGGTCACGGAAAACGATCCTGGACATGTTGAATTTCCGCATATATCCACGTGGTCTTCCCGTAACTCCACACCGATTGTGAATACGTGTTGGTGAAGCATCCCTTGGGAGCTTGGCCAATGCTGCATAATCTCCTTTCACTTTAAGTTCCCATCGAACCTCTGCATACTTTTCTACTGTTTCCAGCTGTTTTTTTGCCTTTGCTATCTTTGACTTTTTTGCCACCTTAGTTATCTCTCCTTCTATAATAATGTTTATATTGTACCCGGATTACTTTGTTTCACGGTGAAGCGTGTGTTTCTTTAAGCGCGGGCAGTACTTTTTCAATTCGATTCGATCGGGATGGTTCCGCTTGTTTTTCGTCGTTATATAATTCCGGTCCCCCGTCTCTGTACATGCCAAGGTAATGTTTACTCTCATGTATGTTCCCTCCTAAATGTTTTATAAATATCATTAATCGTCATGATTACGTTTTATGACGTTTATTTCTATATGATAAAGCGTAATGATTACTATTTGCAAGTTTTTTCGTAAACTTTTTCGATTTTTCCTTGGTTCCCTGCTCAACTTCAAATATCTACATAAAGAAAAAGCAGGCTTCCCGATCATGTCAGGAAGCCTGCTTTTTTTAAAAAATCCAGCTTTAAATCTGGAATTTACGAACCACTTGCTTCAGTTCTTCCGCCATAGATGTCAATGAACGCACAGTTGAATTGATTTCTTCCATCGATGCTAGTTGTTCTTCCGTTGAAGCCGCCACTTCTTCTGAATTGGCTGCATTCTCCTGAGCGTGTGCAGTTATTTTATTGGATGATTCCGATACTTCGTCCACACTCACTGAAATCTGTTGAATGGAAGCCGTGATTTCTTCGATTTTTGGTGTAATATCTCTCGTACTTTGAAGGATTTGGGCAAATTTATTGGACGTTTCCACCGAAACCTTCACACCCTGTTCAGCATTTTCCATCACTTCTTTCATAATCGCAACGGAACTTCTTGTGTCATCTTGCATTCCCATGATCAAATCCGTAATCAACTTGGTAGAATTCTGGGACTGTTCAGCCAGTTTCTTCACTTCATCGGCCACTACGGCAAATCCCTTACCGTGTTCGCCGGCCCTCGCTGCTTCAATTGCTGCATTCAATGCTAGTAGATTCGTTTGCCCCGCAATTCCCGTAATGACATCAATAATATTCCCGATTTTATTGGAGCGTTCTGCTAAAGAATCGATAACCTGGTTCGATTGGTTAACCGAGTCATGGATGAATTGCATTTGCTTCAAGTTCTCCTGTACAAAGTGGCTTCCTTCTTCTGCCTGCTTCTCTGTTTCTTTAGACAGTTCCGACATACTAGCCGTACTTTCCGAAATCCGCTCCACTCCCTGGCTCACTTCATATAGGGAACCGAGACTACTCTCCAGTTGCCGTGTTGAACTATCAGAGGCCCCTGAAATTTCCTGTATGGAAAGGGCAATTGTTTCTGCTGCTTCTTTAGATTGTTCGGAACTGACACTCAACTGCTCAGCAGAGGATGTAACTTTATTCGTATTGGTAGAAATGGCCGTAATCGTATGGTGCAGGTTTTGCGTCATTTTTTCAAAGGATTGATTTAACACATAAATTTCGTCCCGGGTTTTCACATCGACTTTTTCTATATTCAAATCTCCTTCTGCGACTCGATTGGCCATTTTGCTCAACTTCTTGATTGGTTTCGAGATGACATTAGAAATCAGCAATCCATCTGCCATCGCAAGCAGGAACGCTACCAAACTTAGAATGAAAATCTTCCTTGTTGCCGCTTTTGAATTTTCTTGAACCTCTGTCACCTTTTGAACCATAACCTCGTCTTTGATCCATGTATATAATGCATTCGTTTGCTCTACCATTTTAGTACTGATGGGAACAACTTTATCACGGGCCAAGACCCTCGCCTTTTCTGGATCTTTCGCTACTGTCTCTACTGATTTCCTGCTTTCCTCTATCCATGCATCATTCGACGCCTGGATTTCATCAAAGCGTTGGTTCATTTCATCTCGGGTAGCCAATTTCCTGGCTTCCTTTATTAAATTATTAATATTCTCATTCGATTCATACATATTCTCTTTCATATCCGGGGTTTCATATAAAAGATACCCCCTCAAATACGTTACTTGACGCGCTGACTCCGTCTGGATACTTTGAGTGATTGATTGGACTTCGCTCGCATTACTAAGGATATAGTCATATGACTCATTCATATCTTTCATACTCGTATAAGATATGAAAGCAGCCACTCCAAAAATGGTGGAGACAAGTAAAAAGCTTACTAGTAACTTATTCTTTATTGATAATTTCATTCTGTTAACCCCTCTGGTTTTATATGTAATAGCTTCTATGTTCTTCCCTTTCAATATAAAAAGCCCACAATCAAAGTGGACATCGAATTTAGTATTCCCAGGACTGAATATATAGCTTCCTTTACTTTTATCGGTTGAGGAGTAGAATAATTAACTGATTTGTAATAGTAAAATAGGTTAAAGGACCTAAAAAGGGGCTGTCCCCAAAAGGGTAGTTAAACCTAAATTGTATAAATAGAAAGAGGCAGAAATGTTGATTTAACAACATTTCTGCCTCTTCAATTTTGCGTCATTTTACTCGAAAAAGGACTTATGAGACAGCCCCTTTTTAACTATTACTTATAAAACACTTTATCAATGTTGTACTTAGCATGAAGCGTGTTGATGATGTACGTTTCATAAATGTCACGTTCCATCGCGTCTTCTACGAAAATCGCCTCAATTTTCTTCACTTCATTACGGTGTTCTTTAATCGGGGATACGTTATCCTCGAAATGCTTTTTAACTCTTTGTCTTAGTTTGCGTGCTTTACCGACAAAGATCACTTCATCTTTTTCATTATAAAATAGGATGATGCCGCCTTTATCACGGGGAATCAGATGAAAGTCGATGAATCCGTAAATTTCCGGGATGATGGCTTCATCTCCCTCAATCACTTGTTTTCTTTGTTTAATGCTGATATCCGCTTCTGGGATTTTAATATTTATCATAAAAAATCACGTCCTCTATTTGTATATATGTAAGTGAGTGTAAGTAACTTTCCCCCTTACACGATTGTGTCACGGTTGGTATGTTCAAACTACTTTTATTACTTGTTCTGCGTTGTCCTTAAAGGTAGATGGTATCATAATCTTGAAGGAAAAGCCATGTCTGAACTTAGTGTTTGCGTAAAAGGTTCTTGTCACATATACCTTTTATCAGGAAAAGAAGAAGACCCATTAAGAGTCTCCTTCTCATTGATCAGAAATATCCGTTACCACCTATGGGCCTTAGCATTGCTTCTTAGTATAATGTTCGTTTGCGATACTTCCGTATGGCCATTTACTTGAGATTTAGAACGCTTAGGTCTTGTCCAATTATGGTGAAACTTTTGAGAATGTGGATCTAATTGATCTTTATAACTCATGTTGTATCACCTCATCGTTAAGATTAGGATATTCTTTTCAAAGCAATAGGAGGTTCCTATCACATTATTAGTATGGATTGGATAAGGATAAACATACCCGAACTTTAAAAATAAAATTCTACCGTTTCACCTTTTGAAATCACTTTTCCCTCATCATCTATCACATCGCTAGTCAAAAGCGAAATCTCCTTCACACCTTCTTCTTTTTGAAGAATGAACCCTACATTCCCTTGTTTTGAATTCTTTGCTTTTACTTCTCCATTCAGATTTTCTAAGTAAATATCATCTTTCCAAGTCAAATGTTCCCCACCATCTGTTTCAAGAAAAGCGACTGGAGAAAATTTGACATTATCGGCAGTGGGATTTTCAACTTTCACGTTTATTTTCACAATATCGAATGCGTGTTCATGGGTATAGCCATGAAAGAAATCAATCATGCTATAATCCGGTATCACATGCATGACCTTGATATCCTTGATTACTACCTGTATGGGGCCGACCTTCACCGTCTCATTTACTTGCTTATACTCTTTTAAAGACAATTCACCTTTTGAATCGGAAACTTGTTGACCGACCTGTATCAATTCACGATCATCCGGAATTTGGGGATTTGGAACATACACTTCCTTCTTCACCAATGGTTTGGCACTTTCCTCTGTTTTTTCTGTCACGTTTGATTCTTCATCAAAGGCTGGCTGAGTGTTGAGTGCACCAAATGTGGTCAATAAAAAGGCACATAATAGTAGTTTGTTCACCGAATCCCTCCCAGTATTTTAGTTTAATAAATCAAAGATGATGGTGGCTTGGTCGGTGTTATCGACCTGTTCGGCAAAACGCTCCTTATATGGTCCGTATGCATAAACGGGTACATCTTCCCCCGTATGTCCCCCGGTTGTCCAAGCCGTATTGGACCTGTTATCAAAGATGGTCTCAATCGCATTGTCGATGGTCGTAATATTTTTACTCGTGACAGCATCTTTGACTGATTCTATTTCCTCTTTCGTTAGCTTCATTTCATCTTGATCAATATACTGTTTCAAGGTTTTTTCGACATCCGCTCCCTTTACGATTGCATCCGCCATAAAGTCAGGTGTCCGTTTGGCAGCTTTAATCGGCTCGCCGGACCAGTTATACACTCCCTTTGCCCCAATTGAAAAGCCTCCCGTCGAATGGTCAGCCGTCGCCACGACTAAGGTGTGCTTGTCTTTTTTCGCGAAATCAATCGCTGCTTTGTAGGCCCTTTCGAAATCCTCCATTTCACTCATGGCGCCGACAATATCGTTATCATGGCCAGCCCAATCAATTTGGCTTCCTTCCACCATCAAGAAGAATCCGGCCTTATTCTTATTCAAGCGTTGAATCGCCGAGTCTGTCATTTCTTCCAGTGAAGGCGTTTCGTGGGTGCGGTCAATCATTTTAGGTAGACCTTCTTTAGCGAACAATCCAAGAACCTGTTTGTTTTTATCCTTTAACAGCTGTTTTTTATCCGTCACATAACTATACCCATCTTTTTTGAATGCTTTTGTCAAATCGACATCGGGCCGTACGAAATTGGATTGACCTCCACCTAAAAGAACGTCGATTTTATGTTTGCCATTTACTAAATCCTTGTAATAATCGTCCGCGATGCCATTCATGTTCTTTCGGTTTTCGTCATGCGCACCAAATGATGTCGGGGTGGCATGGGTGATTTCTGATGTTGCAACAAGGCCAGTAGATTTCCCGCTTTCCTTAGCCGCTTCCAATACCGTTTTGATTTCTGTCTTATCATTATCGACAGCAATGGCTGCGTTATACGTTTTCACACCGGCTGACATCGCCGTTGCTGCTGAAGCAGAATCCGTGATATTTTGTGTAGGATCTTCTGGGTATGTCATCTGCTGCCCCACCAGATATTTATCAAATGCTGTCTTTTCAGCTACAGTCGTAGCAGGTCTGTCTTTCAAATACCGGTAAGCGGATGTATAGGAGACTCCCATTCCATCGCCTATCATGAAAATGACGTTTCTGATTTCGGCTTCTTTCTTAGGCTTCCCTTTTGCCAAAGCGTCGTCATCTGTACCTCCCCACGATACACTTCCAAGGGCTAATGCAGTAATGATGGCAACCGGTAAGATTCTTTTACTGAATGTACGTCTCAAAAAAATGACCCCCTACTCATTTAATGGAATATTCAATTAAAATATACATCAAGAACATGAACCTACTATTAAGAAGATGTAAACATATAGGGATCTTATGTAAACGATTCGTAAATGCACCCCCTTACTGTAAACGTTTAATATCCATACTATCCCTCTTAAAATGGATTATAAAAGTAAAAAAAGTTATTTAGGGCAGCTTTGACACTTATGCTATAATTTTAAGAAATTCATAAAAAACACTAGGGGAGCCTTTTTGGCTGAGAGGAGTGGCAACACTCTGACCCTTTGAACCTGATCTGGCTAGCACCAGCGGAGGGAAGTGGCATTGAAATGAAATTTGTCTCATTCAAGGTCACCCCTCTACTCGGGTGATCTTTTTTTATGGGAAAAATGAAGTAAGGGAGAGAGTTTTATGAAGATAAGCTATCAAATTGTATTGGTGACAGGGAGCAGTAGGGGCCTTGGTTCCGCCATCGCTCAAGGGTTCGGACGGGAGGGAGCCCGTGTCGTGGTCAACTATTTTCAAAGTGAAGATAAAGCACAACAGGTGGTTGAAAGAATAGGGGATGATCGGGCGATCGCAATTCGCGCTGATGTAAGAAACCAGTCGGAAGTCCACGCCATGTTTCAGAAGGCGAAAGAACACTTTGACCAGCCCATCACAACGATTGTAAATAACGCGTTAGTAAACTTCAGTTTTGATTCCGCCTCCAGAAAAACAGCCGAGACGGTTTCATGGGAAGATTATCAAGCCCATTTCGAAGGGACCATAAAAGCCGCATTGAACACTGTACAGGCCGGTCAAAAAGACATGATCGAAGGGAAATTCGGACGGATTATCAACATCGGGACGAATCTCTTTCAAAATCCCGTCATCCCCTACCATGACTATAATACCAGCAAAGCCGCCCTCCTTGGATTCACAAGAAACATGGCAAGTGAATTAGGTAAAGCCGGAATCACCGTCAATATGGTTTCAGGGGGCCTGCTGATGAAAACCGACGCAAGTGCTGCAACTACAGAGGAAGTCTTCCATCTAATAGAAGAAAGTACACCGCTGAAAAAAGTAACCACTCCAGAAGAGGCAGCTGATGCCGTATTATTCTTCGCCTCTCCATGGAGCAGGGCCGTGACCGGTCAAAACTTGATTGTCGATGGCGGATTGGTGATGGGGTGAATACTATGCTGATAAATCGGGATGTCTCTTTTTTTGATTCGTTCGATGGTTCAAGCATTTAAATAATGGCGGCAACGTCACATATACCATTAACACCCTGAGAACCTGAACAGCAACGACAAACATCGGGTCCGATTCAAGGGCAACTGAAGTGGCGGTCATTTCCGCCACTCCTCCTGGCGCAAAAGCCAATGAGGTTGTCATAAAGGTCATTCCAGTCATTCTGGAATCGATATATGCACAAAGGATCATCATGAATATGAAAGCAACGGTACTCAAGGAAGACACGACCAGAATTTTTTTCATGCCTACGAACATGGCCTTATGAATTTCGTTCCCACACTTGTACCAATCATGTGTATTAACTTCCAAATTTCACTATAATTGATTTTAACAATCCTTTGATATGGACGCAAAGAAAACGAGGGGATGACTTGCATAAAATTGTAATTAAATTACTTTTAGTTTTGGGAGTCGTATTTTTAATGACCGGTTGCGGAGAAGATAAAAAAGAAATCACAGAAAAAGCAAATGAAGCAGCTATTAATTATTTAAAAGAAGAAAAAGATATAGCATTTGAACCTGAAAGTATCGAATTTACATCTGCTATAGGTGGAGGCACTGTCAGCGTAAATGGTTATGACAAAACTACATTGGAAAAATACAATGTATATGTTAATTATGGTGATGAAAAAGGGTATTGGATCAGTGGTTATGGTACGGGAGAAGAAGTGGAAACCGAAGAGGTAAATTAAGAACAAAGACTAACTCTATTAGAATAGAAGAAGGGGCTGTCCCAAAAGGGGTAGTTAAGCCTAAACTAATTAAATAGAGAGAGGCAGAAATGTTGATTTAACAACATTTCTGCCTCTTCAATTTTGTGTTATTTACTCGAAAAAGTGCTTATGAGACAGCCCCTTGATTTATCCTTCTATCTTCATACAATCCAATGCACGTGTCGCAACGTCCCTCGCCGTCTCGACAGAATCAGCTGCCGATAATGCCACAGCTACCCTTCTGCCAACCTTCGTGACTGGCTTTCCGAAAACGCGCACCTGCGTATTCGGCTGAGCCAAGGCTTGATCCACCCCGACTATAGAATATTCCGATAACTCAACAGGTGCTTTCAAGGGACGGCTTGCTCCAGGTGTAATTAATGAGATTTCAGGAATCGGGAATCCTAAAATCGCTCGAACATGCAGGGCAAATTCGGATAAATTTTGGGTGACCAATGTCACTAACCCTGTATCATGCGGACGTGGTGACACTTCACTGAAATAGACTTTATCCCCTGATAAGAACAACTCCACTCCAAATAAACCATATCCCCCAAGTTCATCTGTAATCTTCTTGGCAATCCTTTTTGCTTCAATGATTTGTCCTTCTGTCATAGCATGTGGCTGCCAAGATTCTATATAGTCCCCGCCCTGCTGGACATGACCGATTGGTGCACAAAACATCGTTCCATTCACGGCACGGACAGTTAGCAACGTAATTTCCGAATCAAAGCGAATAAATTCCTCGATGATCACTCTACCATTTTGGACCCGGCCGCCTTCCATCGCCATTTGCCAGCACTTCTCTAAGTCCTCTTCCGTTCGGCAGACACTTTGCCCTTTTCCAGAAGAGCTCATCAGCGGTTTAACGACATTAGGAAAACCAATAGCTTTTGCGGAATGAATAAACTCTTCATATGTATTAGCAAATCGATATGCAGCCGTTGGTAGCTTTAACGTTTCAGATGCCAACCTTCTAATTCCTTCACGATCCATCGTCAACTTAGCCGCTCTTGCTGTTGGAATGACCGAGAACCCTTCTTCCTCCAACTTAACCAATTCAGAAGTAGCAATAGCCTCGATTTCGGGAACGATTAAATCAGGTTGTTCTTTTTCAACGATTTCCCTAAGCTGCTTCGTGTCAAGCATATCAATCACATAACTTCGATGGGCCACTTGCATGGCTGGTGCGTGTTCATACCGGTCTACAGCAATGGTCTCCACACCAAGCCGCTGTGCTTCCAAAATGACTTCCTTGCCTAATTCACCTGAACCCAATAATAATACCTTCTTTGTTTTATACATTTTCAGCTTCTCCCCCTCCATGTGTTCAAAATCATTATATACGAACTATAACACAATAAAAACAAATATTTATTCGTCTTTTAATTAAATTTATTAGCTAAAATTACGTTTACAAGTATTTTTTTCTGTTTTTACATAAAAGGGATGAATGGTGAGGGAACTATTAAAAAGGGTGGGAATCAGGTATGGTGAACAACCTCAGCCACTATCTTCATTGGCATGGACAACCAACTGATATGAATGGAGGCGTATTATTTTCCACATGTCGAAATTTGCATTACGATACCTTTTGTAGATGTAAGCGCTTTCCATTATAATGAAATTAGGTTGGATGGCATGCGTGGCCGTCAAAGTATGTGGCGTAGGTGGGGCCCATACTAGCGTTAAAAGGAGTAATCGCTTTAACGCACAACTATTAGCACTCCTTAAGATAAGGGCTTTTTACGAGTCATAAGAGTTACTTTTAAGATTTGAACACCGTACATAGTCATTGATAAGGGAAATCTACATCTGCCCTCGTCTTTGCAGGTAGCCCTCATCTTTTCTAGTCTAATAGTTTATAAGACTAAAAGCTCTTCCTCTGAAATATCAGAGAAGAGCTTTTTCGTATGCACCTATTTATTTTCCAGATTCCCTATCTCTTCAGGAGATTACCCAAAAAAATAGCAGGCATTCATTGAATTAATGAATGCCTGCTCAGGTGATTTCATGCCTACCTCTTATACTTCTTGTGGTACTGCCAAGCCAAGACCTTCAGCAATACGAGTTCCGTATTCTGTATCTGCTTTGTAGAAGTGACCGATTTGGCGAAGTTTGATTTCTTCTAATTCTACCGGTTTCATGGCACCCACGACAGTTTCTACTAGACGTGTTCTTTCTTCCTTGCTCAACAGGCGGTATAAGTCTCCCGCTTGTGTATAGTGATCGTGGTGATCATAAGAAACTTGTGCAGCTTGTCCAGACACTTCAAACGGAGTAAGTTTGTTTTCGTGAGATTCCGTTGCTCCACCGAAGCTGTTCGGTTCGTAATAGACGGAACCTTTTCCATTATCATCCGCACGCATGAAGCCATCGCGTTGATTCGTATTCACTTCCGATTTAGGACGGTTAACCGGAAGTAGGTTGTGGTTTGCACCCACACGGTAACGATGGGCATCGCCATAAGCAAATAGGCGACCTTGAAGCATTTTATCTGGAGAAGCTTCAATGCCAGGCACGAATGATCCTGGGGAGAAAGTAGCTTGCTCTACTTCAGCAAAATAGTTGTCAGGGTTTCTGTTCAATTCCACTCGTCCAAGTTCAATTAATGGGTAATCTTTTTGCGACCAGACTTTAGTCACGTCGAATGGGTCAAAGCGGTAAGTATCCGCATCTTCCAAAGGCATGATTTGAACACATAATTTCCATGCTGGGAAGTCACCGTTTTCAATCGCATTGAAAAGATCTTCCGTATGGTAATCCGGATTTTCACCTGCAAGTTTAGCAGCAAGGTTCACATCCAGGTTTTTAATGCCTTGTTCTGTTTTAAAGTGGTATTTCACCCAGACAGCTTGTCCTTCTTCGTTCACCCACTTGAAAGTGTGGCTTCCGAAACCGTGCATATGGCGCCATGTTGCTGGAATCCCACGGTCAGACATTAATGTAGTTACTTGGTGTAGTGATTCTGGTGAATGAGACCAGAAATCCCATACTGCCGTCGGGTTTTTCAAGTGCGTTCTAGGGTCCCTTTTTTGTGTGTGTATGAAATCAGGGAATTTGATTGCATCTCGAATGAAGAATACAGGTGTATTGTTCCCAACGATATCGTAGTTTCCTTCTTCTGTGTAGAATTTGACTGCAAACCCACGCGGATCACGTAATGTATCAGCAGAACCAAGTTCCCCAGCTACCGTTGAAAAACGGATGAACATATCCGTTTCTTTCCCTACGCCGTTAAACACTTTGGCTTTTGTATATTTTGACAAATCATTTGTCACGGTGAAAGTACCAAATGCCCCGCCGCCTTTAGCATGAACGACACGTTCTGGAACGCGTTCACGATTAAAATGAGCCAGTTTCTCTAATAAGTGAACATCTTGTATAAGAACTGGACCACGTGACCCAGCAGTAATTGAATTTTGGTTATCGCCAACTGGAGCACCCCAGCTAGTTGTAAGGTTTTTCTTATTCGACATAAATGAACCACCTCTTCATAAGTTTTAATATATATAATAATATAGTTTCTTAGAAAAAAATCAATACTTATTTATAATAATTTTAATATAATAATAAACGTCATTAAGTATTATTTCTTCTCAAAAAGGTATTAAAGTGAGAAATAGTTAATATTCTAATGGGTGTTTAGCTAGTTAATGAGGTTTTTACTATCTGTATATTGATATAATTCACGAAGTTTTATATCCACCTATTGTTCAACCTTTATCAATTGCATAAGGGTTATCATGGTAATCGAGAATATCGGAGGGTAAAATTGGGAGGTTTATCAATTAAAACGATTTGTTATCTCTCATTTTATAGTAATTCGCGCCAAAAATCAGTGAATTTTCTGTGAATTACGGTAACACTCTAATACATCGCTAATCCGTGAAAGAACCCTCCAAATATTATGGATTTTTTGTGCCAATTCAGCAAATTCCCACCTGATTTATAAAGTCATTTAGTATAATAGATGGTAGTAGTGCTTTAGGAGGTTTTCATGAATATAATTATGCGTTTGCTTGCCAATGGATTGATATTGCTTTTCATAGACTGGCTTCTCGATTCCATCACGATAGATTCTTACGGCATAGCTTTGCTGGCAATGTTCATCTTATCGATTATGAACATGTTGGTTAAACCTATTCTTCAGCTTATCACTTTACCGATCACAATCCTGACATTCGGGCTGTTCTCCTTCGTCATCAATGCTTTCACTTTTCTGATTACATCCTATGTGGTCAGCGGCTTCGTCATTCATACTTATTGGGGAGCTCTACTCGGGTCATTCTTATTAACAATCATCCAAAGTTTAATCGTAAAGAAAGAGTAGGAACAATCGTCAGTCGACATGCTGACGATTTTTATTTTGCCTGTGACTATATCCATAACACCATTCGATATTTCCTGGGCTATTTCCCTAATTTCTGCTAATCCATACTAGCTGTATTCACTCATTTTCCATAAACATAAAGGAGATTACACTGTTTTCGCCTAAGTTTAACTGTACATACGCTAGTTAATGGTATGAATCGGATTATGGAGGAATGACATGTACACCATATGTAAACCAAGAATTCTAGTCTCCCTCATGCTTGTGCTCGCTTTCTTTATTCCTGCTTCATCCTTTGCAGCTACCGGTGATGGAAGCCCATCATCTCCTTACTCCGTCACACAGGCTATCACGAACCAAAATAATTCCGTTCAAACAGTCAGCGGATATGTAGTCGGTCAACCCACTTCTGCCACGGTTGTCGAATTCAGCAACTATCCCAGTGATTATGCGTTAGCTATTTCAGATAACGCCAAGGAAACAAATCTATCAAATATGGTATATGTCCAGATTCCCTCTTCATTTCGTTCTAAATTCGGATTGCAAACGAATCCTTCTTTAAAAGGGCAAAAAATCACCATAACTGGAACACTGACCCCCTATTTTTCTCACGCAGGCTTGAAGGATACTTCAGCCATGGTAAAAAACGAAAGTACAGTAACTCCTGAAATTCCTGAGACCGTTTCTTATTATGACGCGGCTATCGGCAAAACCGGGAGTGCACTAAAGGATGCTCTGCATACGATCATCGATGAGCATACGGAAATTTCCTACGCAAATGTTTGGGGCGCTTTGCAAGAAACCGATGAGGACCCAAATAATTCTGATCATGTCATTCTTCTTTATACAGGACGTTCCCAAGGAAAGACCGCCTATGGATCAGGCGTCAACGACTGGAACCGTGAGCATGTATGGGCAAAATCCCATGGGGGATTCGGCACATCCATGGGTGCTGGCACCGATTTACATCACCTGCGGCCAACCGATGCCTCCGTCAATAGCACGCGTAATAATCTCGACTTTGATATTGGGGGGACCGAGCATTCCGAAGCGAAGGGGAATTATTACGACTCCGATTCTTGGGAACCCCGCGACAGTGTAAAAGGCGATGTAGCACGGATGCTGTTTTACATGGCTGTTCGATATGAAGGGGATAGCGGAGAATTGGATTTAGAGTTGAATAATCAAGTAAATAACGGCTCTGCTCCCTACCATGGAAAGTTGGACGTTCTACTTGAATGGCATGAACAGGACCCGGTGGATGCGTTTGAACGTAATCGGAATGAAATCATCTATAACGACTACCAACATAATCGTAATCCTTTCATTGATCACCCCGAATGGGCTTTTTCTATCTGGGAATGAGGAATCCTTTGCTGCCCATCTTCATGGGCGGCTTCTTTTAAGGTAAATAAACAGAAAAAATAAACAATTAGTTTTACCTATATAATAATATCATTCACAGTTTATATGATTTCTTTAGAATATACATAATTCCCCTTTTGTAGAAAGCGTTTTCATTTTTTTCTTTACAAACAAACTATTAGAATATATTATTTAATTGTAATATTTTGAGAAAAAAAAGACACATAGTATGCTCTCAACTCTACTAGTGATAAAATAGTAGAAGTATTCAAAACCACATTCCAATATAGAAAAGAGGAAAACTATGCAAAACTCCAAAGATTCTCAATTACATAGAGGATTGGAAGAAAGACACATCGCATTAATGTCCCTTGGCGCAGCCATTGGAGTGGGGTTATTTCTCGGATCGGCATCAGCCATTAAATTAGCTGGTCCAGCTATTATTTTAGCTTATGCCATTGGAGGATTGATCATTTATTTGATTATGCGGGCGTTAGGCGAAATGGCCATTAAAAATCCTGTAGCAGGCTCCTTCAGTCGTTATGCAAGCGAATTTATCGGTCCTTTGGCCGGATACATAACAGGTTGGAATTACTGGTTCCTTTGGATCGCTACATGTATGGCGGAAATTACAGCCGTCGGAATTTACATGCAGTTTTGGTATCCAGATACCGCACAATGGGCTTGGGCATTAGCAGCACTAGTGATTATGACTACCATTAACTTTCTTGCCGTAAAAGCTTATGGTGAATTAGAGTTTTGGTTTTCATTGATTAAAATTGTAACGATTATAGTCATGATTGTTTTAGGGTTCGGAATGATTTTCTTTGGTATCGGCAATGCTGGAGACGCAATTGGATTCAGCAATCTGTTCTCACATGGTGGGTTTTTCCCTAATGGGATTTCAGGCGTTATCCTTTCCTTCCAAATGGTTATGTTTGCTTACTTAGGCATCGAAATGCTCGGTGTGACCGCGGGAGAAGTTAAAAACCCCGAGAAGTCTCTTAAACGGGCTATCAACACCGTGTTTTATCGGATTATGCTTTTTTATGTCTTGGCTCTCACTGTCATCCTTTCGATCACTCCATGGGATCAAATGACCGGGGAGGACAGTCCGTTCGTCATGATGTTTGATAGAATCGGTATTCCAGGAGCAGCAGGAATCATCCAGTTTGTCGTACTGACAGCAGCCCTTTCCTCTTGCAATAGTGGAATCTTCAGTACAGGCAGAATGCTGTTTAACCTTGCGCAACAAGGCGAATCTCCTAAAAGGTTCGGCCGTGTCACTAAGAATGGCGTGCCAGGCACGGCCATTATCGTATCGGCCATCGTTCTTCTTTTTGGCGTCTACCTGAATTATATGGAAGCTGAGAAAGTCTTCACATATGTAACAAGCGTGGCGACATTCGGAGCCCTTTGGACGTGGGGAACCATCCTTGTCACACAGATCTGTTCACGAAAGAAAATGAGTTTGGAAGAAAAACAGAGCTTAGCATACAAAATGCCGTTTTTCCCGCTCACTTCATATTTCGCACTAGCTTTTCTCGTATTCGTGATGATCGTTCTCGGCTTTTCTCCAGATACAAGAATCGCTTTAATCGTAGGTCCAATCTGGATTATCCTGCTTGTCGTGTTATACTATGCCACTGGATTACATAAGCGAAAAAAATAAAGAACCAAAAAGGATGCCCATTACATACGGGCATCCTTTTTTGAATGATACGGACAATAAAAATTCAAAGAAATAATTCCATTTCACAACCTTTTTCGGTAAAACCCATCTTATCGTATAGATGTTTCCCATTTTCGGAGGAATGCAGCCAAATCCGTTTAACATTATTTTTTTTACTTTCATTTATACAATGTTCAAGTAAACGTCTCGCCAGTCCATATCCTCGATACTCCGGGATTGTATACATATTAAGTATGTAGGCTTCAATCCCTTTCAGATTTTCTAAATAGGGCGGTCTATTAAATAAAACCACTCCACTGACACTTACTGCTTTTCCATCGGTTTTTGCCATATAGGATATAAATTCATTGTTTGAAAGAGCTTTTTGTAAATACTCTCTTGTTGATATTTCCATAAGATTTTTCTCTTCTATGGTTTTTATCTCACCTAGTTCTGTTAAAAGTGCTAATCGCAAACCAATTATCTGTTCCGTATCATCAATAGAGGCCCTAGTCACATTAAATTCATTACTTGGATTCATTCCAAACACCTTCTTCCTATTAAGAGTCGTGCCTCCCACTCTGACAATGAAATGGACCAACCTTACACTTGCTAGCCCATTTAAATGTTTTATTTGGGTGATTAAAGGCAATGGTATAACAATAACCAAATTATGTAGAAAGATGGTGGAGAAACATATGGATTATCGAAAATTAGCCAAGAGTGTTTTGATTCCTGTTGTAGGAGGTTCCATTGTTGGCGCACTTGCCACAAGGAACTCCAAAGAAATTTATAATGATCTTAAGAAACCTTCATTCGCTCCCCCCTCCTGGGTTTTCCCCGTCGCTTGGACAGGCCTTTATACCGTCATGGGAATTGCAAAGTACCGTATATCCGCAAAAGAAAAGAATACCCAGTCACCTGAACTTCTTTATGACACTCAACTTGGTCTGAACTTTTTATGGTCTTTTCTATTCTTCAGATGGGGCTTGCGCGGAACAGCTTTCATTGAAATGGCTGTCTTATTGACGCTGATTACTTTGACGGCCTTCGAGTTTTACAGCATTGATCGTACAGCTGGCCTCGCTATGGTCCCTTATATTGGCTGGGTGACATTCGCTTTAGGCCTTAACTATTCCATGTTTAAAAATAACTGATAATGAAAGAGAGCGTTCCATGTCGGAACGCTCCTTTTTTGAACCGACCGATAAAAACTCATGTTGACCGATATATCCCAAAATTGACCGATTAGGCTCTTTTAATTATTGATATTCGTAATTCTACCTTCCGTAACTGCAGTGATTTTTCCACCTTTAAAAGTGTTTTTCACATATTCGACGAACGCTTCTAAATCAGCATGTCCGAATACGCGCTCCTTACCTTTTAACACGGTATAGTTGTCGCCACCGCTTGCCATGAAGTCATTGACAGTCACTGTATACGTTTTAGCATCTTCGATTGGGGTTCCATCAGCTTTCTTCATTTCAGTGACACGTTCAGCAACTGGCTTGCTGAAATCAGCCTTATAGCTCAATCCTGAGATTTGTAGCGTTTTCGGATTGCCTTCAACGACCCACTGCTGTTGCAGCAATGTTTTCACTTCAGCACCCGTCAATTCAAGTTTAACCAAGACATTTCCGAATGGCTGAATTTTCGCCAAATCGGCATATGTCACTTCTCCTTGTGGAATGTCTGCACGAATTCCACCTGGATTCATGAAAGCGAAATCGGATTGTAAATCGGCTCTCATAGAATCCGCGATTAAATTCCCTAGAGCCGTTTCCTGGGTATAGGCATTCGCTCTTAAAATCTTTTCATCCGTCGTACCTAGTGGAGCTTTCAACTCAGGGAACTGATCCAAGTATGTGTTAATGAACTTGGTTGTTTCAGCATCCGGTGTGATTCCGTCTTGAGTGACGGTAACGATTTCAGCTGATTTTTTAACGATGTCCTTTGTTTTCGGATCGATTTCTAAATCAATATCCTCGAAGGCCGTTCCATAAGAGTAGGCTTGTACGATTAATTTTCCATCGACCGTACTGTTATTCTTGGCATGATTATCTCCAGCCAGGATGACATCGACTTCATCATCGATATCTTTTGCCAGTTCTGCCACTTCTCCTGTTATGACTCCATCTTTCTCAGTGCCTGGATCATGTGAGACAACGACAATCGATTTAACGCCTTTTTCCTTCAGCTCATCAACCGCTTTATTGACGGCTGGAGCCTGCTCGATGAATTCTACGTTCTTGATGCCTGCCGGACTTACCTTTTGTGGCGTTGAATTCGTGACGACACCAATAAATCCGATTTCCGTACCGCCGACTTTTTTAATCACATATGGGTCCAATATTGGCTTTTTCGTGTCTTTGTACACGACATTGGCCACCACATACGGGAAGTTCAGCTTATCAAACACGACATCTGAAGTGGGAGACTTCCCGCCATTAATTTGGGCCATCAATGTTTCGACCCCTTTGTCGAACTCGTGATTTCCTACCGTTCCTACATCAAATCCCAAATTATTCATAAACTGAAGGGTTGGTTTATCCTGTAATAAGGATGAAACGGGAGCACTCGCACCAACCGCATCCCCAGCTGAAATTAACAATGTATTTTCCGGGTTCTCTGCTTCACGCTTTTTCAAGTGTGCAGCTAAGTAATCGGCACGCCCTTGCTTGACTCCTCCAAACTCAGAGGTAGTATCCATTTGACCATGAAAATCATTGATGCCCAACAATTGGACTTGAATGTTGTTATTGGCTAGATTGAATTTGTAGATACCAAAACCTTTATCATCGGTTTTTCCTGTATACGAAATGGCACTATCTTCATTCAAATACTCTGCACCTTTTGGTGAAGAAGTAAATGTAACATTCACCTTGTCGGAAATCGGGGCAATCGACCAGTTATTATCAGCAGTCGGATTGATTTCCTTCTCTTGTGTAATGTAATCCATCAAGATCTGACGGTTTTCATCAGCGGAATCGACAATATATTCACTGCCTTTAACGCCTGGGAATTTTCCTCCGCCTGATGCACGATAATTATTCGTTATGACGATGAAATCTTGATCTGGATCAACTGCTTTCCCTTCATATTTCAAGTTCGTGATTCTGCTTGAATCTGATAACTTTTCACCTTTTTCATCATAACGTGGAGCTTTCGTGACATCGACTTGGTACGTCACGCCATCAATCACGTCAAAGTTATAGACCGCAAACTTGTCATTCAATAATTTTTGTTCCTCCGTTTTTGCAGGATCGATGGTATTGAATTTCCCTGCGGACATTTCAAGCCATTCTTTGACCACGGAGCCTTTGATTTTGATGGCTTTTAACGTATTATCGTACAAATATAAATCGCCGGCGCTACGAATCGTTAAATCACCTTTTTTGATATCGGTGTATTCCTCTACTCCATTGCGACCAGCCTTAAATGGTGCACCTACTGAAAGAATCGGTAAGTCCTTATATTCAGGTCGATTGTTTTTAAGGTAATTTTCAACATACCATTTTTGTGCACTTGTCACGACCTGGACAGAAGGATCATCCTGCACAAGGGCAAAATAACTGTGGATCGGTGCAGTTGTTTTACCGATTGGCGTGTTAACATACTTAACCGTTGCGTCGTGATCTTTCTTGACCGCTTTTACGACAGCCGCATCTTCAGGAGCTTTTATACCGGTTACTTTGTCATTGATTGCCCGGGTTGAAGAATCTGAGTTGATGACTTTCCATTTTCCCTTAATATTCTGAATATCAAGGTCGATGATGCCCAGATTACTTCCACCGTATCCTGCTTGGACCGCTGGTACCCCATTGATCGTTCCCTTTTTATTATCTACGCCTGGAAGTACTTTGTTTTGACTGTCTTTGAACAAGTTGTCCAATGATGCCTCATCTTGAGCCGGGAAGACTTTATGAGTATGTGAGAACGTGATGGCATCGATATTGGCCACTTTACTTAATGAATAGATAACATCCTCCGTGTTTTTGGCGTCGCCGCTAAAACCGGAATGTGTAAGTGCCACGATGACATCTGCACCCTTTTTCTTCATTTCAGGGACAAATTTATTGGCTGTCGCGACGATTTCCTTGGCCACGACTTTTCCTTCAAGATTTGTTTTATCCCAATCCATGATTTGTGGTGGGGCAAATCCAATATAGCCGATTTTCACGGATTTTTCATTGCCATTTATATCTTTCACTTTCTTCGTCACGATCTTGTAAGGCGTGTATTTATTTTTATCGTTGTTTGGATTTTTGTCTTTGTCTTTTTTATAAACGTTTGCATTTACATAGGGGAATTTCGCATCATTGATGGCTTCATCCAAATAGGGTAAGCCATAGTTGAATTCGTGGTTACCGAATGTAGCCACATCATAATCAAGTAGATTCATCGCTTTATAGACCGGGTGCACTTCTCCCTTTTTAAGCGGGGCTATATTCGCTTTGTATGTACCAAGCGGTGTTCCTTGAATGAGGTCCCCATTATCTACTAACACGCTATTTTTGACTTCTTTTCTTGCCTGTTTGATCAAGCTAGCCGTGCGGGAAAATCCTACCGTATCAGATACGGCATTTTTGTAATAATCATAACTTACTAGATTGGTGTGTATGTCTGTCGTTTCCATGATCCTCAATTCAAAGGGGGCATCGGAAACCGAATTGGCGAGGCTTGTGCCGAAATTACTCGTTTTTCCATTATAATTGGAAACGACAGATACCTTGATCCAATATCCAGACTTGTACGTGTTGAAGTGAGCGGAAAACTTTTGTGCTGTTTTGATGTCGGTTTCTACAGCTGATTGAGAAACGACTTTTGACCCATTCATTAATTGAAAGACAACGGCTTCTTTTCCCTTATGACCCTTTTTGGGTGTAACGGTCACAGTGGCTTTTGCCCCGTTTGTGTAACTTACGGAAGGAGAAGATAATGCAAACGATTTCGCTTTGACGTCTCCTTTCGCGGATGCATCCACCGGCAGGGCAAATGGTGCTGTAATTAAGCTGACAGCAAGGGCAGGGACTAGCATTTTCGACTTGAACGACATACTTCACAACCTCTCAAATTTTATCAAATTCTAGAATAATATAACATATTTTATCTGAATTTTTACATATTTTACTACGATATTACATTTTTTGATAAAATAATTCTTTTGAACCATTTATCGATTGACAAAAAGAGAAACACACTATTTAATAATCCTGCAAAAAGGCCGGTTCATAGAATGAACCGGCCTACTACTCTATTTCATTATCTTATGCTTTCCTCTTCTTTTCCCTTTCTTTTTCTCACTGATGCAGGTATTGGCACCCTTCTAAAATCCTTAAGAAGTGTTTTATAAAAGGCCAACATGATGAGCAGGAGAATGATCGTGAGTGGCAAGGCTGACACGACTGAAGCCGATTGCAACCCAGTCAACCCACTCGATAAGAGAAGGACTAACGCAATGGCGCCCATCAACACTCCCCAGATGACTCTGACGAAAATCGGGGGATTCAAACTGCCATTGGTCGACATCGAGCTTAGTATATACACAGCTGAATCAACTGATGTCACAAGGAAGGTCAAAATTAATATCAAGACGAATCCTGTAACTACAGGTGTGAAAGGAAGCCCTTGAAGCATGGTGAAAAGGGCACTTGTGATATCTTTATTCACAGCAGTTGCGATATGCGTCCCTTCAAACAAGTCCATATGGAGAGCTGTTCCTCCGAAAATAGCAATCCAGACCAATGCTACTGCTGGTGGAGCAACCATCACTCCCAGGATAAACTCACGGATCGTGCGCCCTCTCGAAACGCGAGCAATGAATGACCCGACAAACGGCGACCAAGCAATTGCCCAAGCCCAATAAAAGATGGTCCATTTGTAGACCCAAGGATTTCCGGTATATGGATTCAGCCTTAGACTATACGATACGAAATGGGAGATATAATCACTAATTCCCAAAATGAATGTATCTAGGATGAATTGAGTCGGTCCCGTAATGAAGATGAACAGCATGATCAAAAATACTGCAAATAAGTTAAAGTTACTTAACCATTTCATCCCTTTGTTTAACCCGGTAATCGCTGACGTTAAGAAAAGGGCTGTCATGCCAATTACAATGACAATCTTTATCCAGTTTTCGTCCGGCACATGATAGGAAAAACGCAAACCGCCGTCGATTTGCATGATTCCTAATCCTAACGAAGTGGCTACCCCCATGATCGTGGCGGTAATGGCAAGAATATCAACGATGTTTTTTATAGGTTTTACGTGCCTCCCCTTTCCGATTATAGGAGAAAGGGTGGTTGATACCATACCATTTTCATTTTTCCGAAATTGATAATAAGCCATGGCAAGTCCCACGGTTGCAAATATGGCCCATTGGCTCACGCCGTAATGAAAGAAGGAATATCCCATGGCCAACCGAGCACTTTTTGTCGTTAATGGCTCGACATTATTGTATGGCGGTGTAAAGAAGTGGGTCATCGGTTCCCCTATCCCATAAAAAACAAGAGCAATACCAAAACCACAGGAAAATAACATGCCAATCCAGGTGAACAAAGGGAATTCCGGGCGTTCGTCCTCCCCACCCAAACGTATCTTTCCGTATTTGCTAAAAATGAGATAAATCATAAAAATGACGAATAAGAAGACGGCAGCCAAAAATAGCCACCCAAAAGAAGATGTAGTAAAGGCAAGGGCAGCATTGGCTCCATTTGCAAAAGTTTTAGGAATCATTGCTCCTATGATGACGACTAGCGTGACAATAAATGCAGAAATCCAAAAAACACTATTTAATTTAAAGCGCATCGATTCTTCCTTTCTAAAGTTGCAAGGGTTTTTTATTGAAATGAGTAGGTTATACGAATGGTCATTCGATGAGATAGAATTGGATGGAAATAAGAGGACATAAAAGGAGCTTGCCTATAAACAAAAAACTCTAGCCTACGTTGCTTATTTCATTCTCGACAGAACATGGGAAATCTTAGAATCCAACAATCTCCTACGTCCCTTCTAACAAAATCAATTCTTTACTATAACTACCATTTCTAGACTCTTAGAAAACATCTCAGTCTAAATATCTATATACCCCCTTTTTCAAACGGTAATCATAAAACAGAAAAAAGAACGGGTATCCAAGGCGCGTTTCCCCGTTCTTTTAAAGGCATTTATAAATGGCGGTCAATCAAACTGGCGGAAATCGGTTTAATCCCCATTTCCCTCGACCAGATCGAGAGCTGCCCGATATGATGAATTTCATGGGCAATCAAGTGTCTTAGTATCATGCCCTTTTCATAACTACCCTTCATCCATGGAGCCTCTATCAAATCATGCTCCATGGCAGGTGACCACGTTTCCAAAAACTCTCTTACTTCCGGATGATACCTACTAGACAAGTCCTGAATCTCTTCGACTGTGTGGAAATCATCTAAGTCTATTTCAACGTCCGGCTTCCCCTGTATTGCACGAATCCAACTATACTCGACATCGATGACATGGGCGAACGTCTTAATAAAATTACCCATTCCCCCGTTCCGCTGTCTCAGCCATTCATCGGGATTGAGCTTCAGACACCATTGAAACCAATCTCTTCTAACTTGCCAGTTATAGCTAAAAAGTGTTAGCAGCACTATCATCTCCTATACCGAAAATACTCTACATCAAATGAGAAAATGGAGCATCAAACCGAAGATTCACCCATTCCCTTCCTTATACTCATAATAATCCTGCCGCTGCATGGTCCTGAATCCACAATTTTCATAGAGTCCCAGAGCACGCGCATTCTTCGCTTCCACTTCAAGAAAAATATCGTAGCCAAGATTATGCTGTTCAGCCACTATCTTACTCAGCACCTTTTTGCCAATGCCTTTTCCCTGATATTCAGGAAAAATCGAAAAGCCATAAATCCACGCTTCCCCATCACTATGATCGACACGGATTTTACCGACCGTGATTCCATCTGCCTCGATCATCAGGGTTTTTAACGTATCTTCATATTGAATGCGCTGATAATATTCCCTTGCTTCCTTTTCCAGAAACTGAAAACATTGAATATCCAACTGGATTTCTATTTCCGCATCCGTTATCCGTGAAGGGCGAATGATAATATCTTCATGGTCAGACAGTTCGGTAAGCGACCATTTCATTTGGTATTCCGAAAACGCAAACTCACATGGGATTCGTTTCAAGAACTCTTTTCCGGAATCAGATGGACCCGGAGCATTCAGGATTATCGCTCTTGCTTCCCTTCTTAATGCAGCTTCTAAAGCTTCATTCACCAAGTCCGTGAAAATCCCCCGTCTCCGGAAATCCGGGTGAACCATTCCACACATCTCCAATTTACTGCCGAAGTCATATAAACCGACAAATCCAACAAGTTGATTTCCTTCGTAATGTAAAAAATCATTTTGCAAGACGCCATTCCGGCTCCGGAGTGTCTCCCAGTTCAGCTTCAGCGAAAAATCCCCTTGTTCACTTTCCAATTGCAATTGTTCGAGATCCTTAAGTTGTTTCCTATTCAAAAGAGCGCCCCCTATCCTAAAATTTCATTTTATTACCAATTTACGAAAAATACAGCATTTTTGAATAGAATAATGCATTTTTTTTCGTATAACGTAAAAATGTTGTTTTTTCAAAAGTATTTTCACTTTACCTTATAAAACAAAATACGTATGAGAGGAGGCTTTTCACTAATTCTAAGGTCCGATGAGTTATATTAATAAAATGATTCTATATGAGGATTATTTTTACCATTTTTTGTGTTATATTCCAGACTAGGAAGACATAATATCCTATTCGGGCAAAAATAAGAATTGGAGGGCTCACCTTCAACCCTTTATTTTCACTATCTAGATTTTGGATTCCATAAAGAAACGGAATCCAAAATCCGTTTTTCAACTAGCTCCTTATGTCAGCTTCTCTTTTTATGACCGGTCTTCTTTAGGTTCTCTACTTCTAGAGTCAGTTCATTTAATTTTTTTCCGAAGCGGAAGAGCAAAAACATTGAAACGACGAATGGATAGCCAAAATCGCTAACTAATGATACCCACACAGTAGCATCCTCAATCATCATCCTCTTCACCCCTTTTCTTGTATCTATTAACTAAAGTGAATAATGTCCGAGCAAAATCAATCTAGCCCTATCGGTTTATGGTAAAAAGAACAAATGTTCGTATATAATTGATTTATTCCCCTTGTCCATCACTTTATGAATTTAAGGAGGGATAATAAATGAACAAGTTAACCGCTCATTTCTTTTCTCATTCACTTGATGTGTTACATCAAAGATACACTTCATTCTTTGAACAACCCATCATCCAGGTTTTTTTACAAAACCCTGACCATATGAAGATTTTCACGGATACACTTGAGTCCCCATCCTCAAACAACATTTGTCATCTCAACGAGACATTCCAAATTTTCTATTATAGGGCCAAGGTATACAAATACTTATGCTCACTAATTTATTTTTTCTCCGTTGACTATGATAAAAGAGCGCGAAAACAAAGGGAACGTTATCAAATGGACCTCGAGATGACCTCGGATAGTGGCGGGATCATCGATCGAATCGGAAGCCTGGATATTCAACTTGAAAAGATGGGGGAAACCGGCGACCTTTCTTCCCATATAGGTGACGAGGAATTGGTAAAAGCCCTCCAGAAGCTGACGCCGAAACAAAATCAGGTACTGACGATGGTCTATTCCTGCGGCCTTTCCAACAAAGAAATTGCAGCTTATTTCCATGAATCGCCTCAAAACATATCAAGTATTCGCAAACAGGGACTCAAAAAACTGAGAAAACACTATATGGATGAGATTTATGCTAGGAAGGAGAACAGGCATTGTGGATAACAAACTTTCAAAACAAGAATTGATGGAAATGATCGATTCTCTCGATCCTAAAATAAAAAAATCCTTAAAGAACACACATTATCAAGACAGAAGTGACCTTGAACAAGAAATCAAACTCAAAATCATAGAATCCTATGAAAAGATCGCTAGCATCGAAGCTCCCAATTTCGAGGAATTTCTTACTGAATTCCTGAGTAAACAGAAACGGTAGGGGCTGCCAAGTTGGAGTACACACTCGCCTTTGACATTTTTTTGTGTAAGATATACGTTTCGTGACAGACAAAGGACCTCACTTCTAAAGTAAGGTCCTTTTCATCTACTCTGGTTTTAATGTCAGCTTATCGCCTTTTGGTTTGTCCAGTATCGTTTTATGATAGGTTCCATCCGCCCAATCCTCAAGCTGATCATGATACCATTTGCTTTTGACATTTCCGGATTGGCCCGGGCCGACAAGATGATAGGCTTGATTCGTATCAGATAGATCGATGACAAATCTCCAGGAACCACCATGATTGACGGTTCCATCCTCAAGAAATGCGGCTGCCTGGACAGTGACACTGCTGCCACCAACTGGAATCCCTCCGTCGCTGTTGAATAAATAGTTCAATGGTGAAACACTGGAAAGTGGATGATCAAACCTGACTTGGTGGTAATCTCCCCACTCCCAATCGGTTAAATCAGAACCTTGCGTTTTCTCCAGTTCTTTCAACGTCTGCTGCAACGACATCCCCAAGACCTGCTCAAGCCCCCCGGCCTCTTCAATCCACGGACCTGGTTTACCGTTCAGTGCCTCACGCAGCAATTCATCAATCGCCGATTTTCTTCCATTAAAAAGTTTAAGCGTTTCCTCAGGAATCTCGTCCGTCAGCAGGACATCACCGATTTTCTTCATCCACACATTAAAGATCATCGGTGCAGCGGCATCTGCAGAATCTATCTGATTCCATTTCTGTAAAATTTCTAGCGCCTGTTCTTCCCGCTTTCCGGACGAGCCATTTAATATTTTTAAGAATTGCGGGACGAATTCTCTCGCTTGCAGGTTCATCTGATCCATCTGCAGGCTTTGCATATCCTCTGCAGTCAGTTTCTTATTGGCTTGTAAAAACTCCTGAATCCTCATTTGACGATATGGCTGTGCCCAGTTATTACTGATATGGTACGGATAATCGTCGGAAATGACCTTATTATTCGCCGTTGAAATGAAACCTTCTTCTGGGTTGATGGTTTTCGGAAGTTCATCAAATGGAATATAACTCTTCCATTCATATTCATCCGTCCAGCCCGGAACCGGCAGCATGCTATCACCTTTTTTTCGGATAGGAATCTTCCCGTTCGCCTTATAGGCAATCGTCCCGTCGGTAGAAGCGAAGACAAAATTCTGTGCCGGCGTTTCAAACTTCAGGAGCGCCTTTTCAAATTCATTCCAATCTTTTGCCTTATTCATATTCAATACCGCTTCCAGTTCAGCTGATGGATCAAGGGCCGTCCATCTTAATGCTAGGACAGAGTCCTTCCCGCTTTTACCCGCGAACTCGGAAACGACCGGTCCATGCCGTGTAATCGTCACTTGATAATCAATCGTCTTGCCGTCTTTCATCTTGATCGGTTCATCGACTATCTTCGCTTCTTCCCATTCATCCTTGTAAGCAAATTCATTCTCATTCTTTGGGTTTCTCTTTTCGATATACAGATCCTGAACATCCGGTCCCGTATTCGTCACACCCCAGGCGACGTTTTCATTATGACCGAGTATGATTCCGGGAATCCCAGCAAATATGACCCCGCTCACATTGACGGTCGGTGCCTCCAGATGCATTTGGTACCAAACGGAGGGTGTCGCCAATCCGAGATGGGGATCATCGGCTAGAAGCGGTTTTCCGGAATCCGTTTTCGCACCGGATACGACCCAGTTATTACTGCCATTGAATTCATAAGGAATAACGGCACCAGCAAAGCTCTTCTCAATATCCAGATCTTCCTTGCCGATGATATATGGCGCGTCCTTTGGATAATCCGGGAATAAGTCATAGGCCTTTTCCTTCGGGAAAGTTTGCAGTAAATACTGTCTGAACGCCTGATCTTCCCAGTTCCCACCTAAATCAAATGCCATATACTTTCCAATGGTCAGAGAATCCGTAGCTGTCCAAGGCTCCGGTTCATAGCCTAGCAACGTGAACTCGACTGGCCATTTCCCGCTTTCCTGCAATTCGGCGATATACCGATTCACGCCTTCCGCGAATACATCCAACGCTTCCTTTCCTTCACTTGTATAAGCGTCGTAAGAAGATTCGGCAGCCCTCCTTAACCCAAGAGTCCGAAAATATTTATCATTTTTAACGGCCTTCTCACCAATCACTTCGCTTAATTCACCGGATGCCTGACGCCTGCTTAGGTCCATTTGAAACAAACGGTCCTGCGCCTGGATATATCCTTGAGCCAAATACAGATCATGCTCATTTTCGGCCGTTATATGTGGAACGCCACTCGAATCCCGCACCACTGTAACCGGTTTCAAAAGACCAGGCAATACTAAATCCCCTTTCGTTTCAGGAAGCGATCTTGATAAAAATACATTTGCCGCAATTACTGCTAGCACTACTAGTAAAAGTAGTGCTCCGGAAAACCACAGGACACGTCTTTTCCATTTTCGTTTTGGCTTTGGCTGAGGTAAGACTGCTTCCATTGTTTCATCTCCCTTTTCTTAAAACTCTCTCTTTCTACTTTAAAGTATTCGCTTTTCTACCCGACTTCCCTACCAACATCCTAATATTTTCTACTTTGTTCCAGAAGGAATGAAGGTATTCCTCTCATTTTCCTATGTAGTGCAAAGAAAGAGACCTTCTAAACGTAAAAGAAACGCATCGATAAACCGATGCGTTAGTTTGTAGACAAAAGTGGATTGGCGGAAGGTACGAGACTCCTGCGGGAAAAGCGCGTCTAGAGGAGACCCCAGAGGCGAAGCCGAGGAGGCTCCCTGACCGCCCGCGGAAAGCGAGTGCCTGAAGTGGAAATCAACGTTCATATTGTACAAGCCATATAAATAGACAATTCCATTTTCATCGAGTTTGTCTACAGTCTGACGCATCGCTAAACGGATGCATTTCTTTTAGACCTTATGGTTAAGAAATTCAATCACTTTCTCTAGATCATCCGTGTATAGAAGAGATTTATCGAAGTCATGGACGGCCTTCGCCTCCGCTTCCATGTAGTCATATCGGGAAATGAGATTCAGGAACCTTTTCCATTTATGTTTTTCCTGCAGAAGCTTCTTTTCCCTTTCAATATCCTCCGAAATCACTTCGTTTATAATGAAACAGGGATCAGTTAGCACCGGGTTCTCGAATCGTTCGTGTAAGGTTTTCAGTTTTTCTTTGTCCCATTCAACCCTGACCAGGTCTGATACGGCCCCTACGTTATCGACTGAATCAAGGATACGCTTTGACAATGCGTCATATTCTTCATATTCTAATCCATGGTCTGTCAAGATACCTATACTGAACCATTTTACATGTGGATGAAGATCATTTTTCTGCTTAAATGCCAAGATTTATTCATCAACCTTTCGTTTACGTAACACTGATATTTTTTAAACCTGAGCATGTACGAATTATTTCTCGGTTTCTTCATTTCTATGCCGAGCCAACGTGAGGGCAATCCTAAGACCATATCATGATTCGTCAAAATTAAAAAATATCGGTCACCTTTATCTCTATTTTTTAAAAGGTTATCCTCCCCTAGAAGCACCACTACATCCTATAAAAAAAAGATATCCTCATTCATCAGGATACCTTCATTCTGCGTACTGGACCGTAATCCCTCTCCGTTTAACAATATGTTCCATAGCCTGAGCAAATGATAAGAATGATTTGACCTGGTGAGAGAAATCAAGCTTGATAATTTGCCTGACCACAGCTGGCGTAAACCCGACAAACATCGTTTCCGTACCCATCAATGCTAGCGCCCCCACCAACTGATCAAGTAGGGAAAACATATTATCATCTTTCGTATAGGTGATGCCGGAGAAATCCAAAATCAATACTTCAGCATGAAAATCGGTACTTTTTTGCAGGACCGTCGATTGCATGGACTCCATTCGCCATTCATCGATGCGACCAATTAGTGGTACGAGCAGAACATCTGGTAACATAGTTTGGACAATTGGCGTCGCCAACTCTTCCATGACTTCTTGGTTCTCTTTTATTTTCTTTAAAGACTCATTTGCCGATTTGGCTATTTCCTTATAATAATTCACATAACTCACACTCATGCAATAAAGGAATTCGTCCAAGATGGCATCGATCATCGAACTCGCTTTTAACAAGACTTCGATTGAATAGTGGCGATTGCTGACTTCCTCTTCAATAAAACTCCAAAACAGGTTACGGCCTAACTGAATTTCGGCGATAATTTTGTCTAACGAAACTCCGATTTCCATAATTCGGTTACCAATTTTCATCCCGAATTCTTTCATGCTTTCCATCGCTTGTCTTTTTCCATAAATTAAAGCATCCGCATGAATTTGGATGATTTGTGCTCGAACCACTTTGCTCGCTTCCAATTCATAAGGCGAATCTTCTTCGAACAGTTCGATATGCTCCACTAATATATATTTGAATTTTTCAATTTTCTCGCCAATTAATTTTAATTCTTCATCCATAACGACAACACACCCCCGGACATTTCTTGATTTAAATATCAAGCCTTTTTTCAATTTTAGCAAATTTTTATTAAAAAAGGATATAAAAACCTTATATTACCAATCAGATATAAGAGTTTAGGTTACGAAGAAAAAGGGTAACACGATAACTTGGAGGGATTTCAATGAAAAAAAATCAGCAAGACTTTGAAGCAGAAAATATGAGTGACTTAGTCGAACTTATCAATAGTAAAAACAATAGCCGTAGAATCTTAGATGTACTTCGTCGTAATAAGAAGGATAAAAGTAAAAGTGTAGATAAAAACGGCAAATGAAAACCCAGGCCAAAAAGGTCTGGGTCTTCATTTTGATTGGGTTAAATTTTGAATGTATGGATGGCATCATCCATTTCCCTTGCCAACTTCCGCAGATGTTCAGCAAAGGCACTGATTTCCTCTATCGCGGCGGATTGTTCCCCAGTAGCAGTCAAGACATTTCGTGTCGCCGCCTCTGACTCGGTAGCTACACTTGATATCATGTCCATCGACTCTACTGCAACCCGCGTCCCTGCTTCCATTTTTCCAATCGTCTCTTCCACCTGTCCCACTTGATCAGAGAGTTCATTTATGGAGTGGTGAATTTCTACAAATGTGTCTCCAGCTCCCGTCATCACCTTGATTCCTTCGCTTACCTCATGATTGACAAACCCCATTTGCTCGGCAACCTGTTTTGTTTCTTTTTGGATATGGCTGATAATTTCACTAATTTGCTGAGTTGCATTGCTCGATTGCTCGGCAAGGTTCCTCACTTCATTGGCCACCACAGCAAAACCCTTTCCTTGGTCACCAGCACGCGCAGCTTCTATGGAAGCATTCAGGGCCAATAGATTCGTTTGGGCCGCTATTCCTGTAATCACTTCGACAATTTTCCCTATTTCAATGGAACGTTCCCCTAAACCATTTACGACTCTAGCCAATTCATTCACATTGGAATAAATAGATTCCATTTGTTTACCAGCCTGTTCGATTGATTTTGTTCCTGCATTGGCTTTCTCCAATGACTTATTGATGGAGCCGGATACCATCTCCGCCCCAATCGTTACGTTCGCAAGGCTGGACGACATCTGATAAATCACCTCAGTTGTCTCGTTCACTTCCTTAGCCTGGTTTTTGACTCCTTCTGCGACAGCTTCCATGGAACAAGAGATTTCTTCCGTAGCCCTGCTCGTCTGATGCGCCCCTTCAGCTAATTCAGTTGAATAAGTGCTCATATTTTTTGACGCGTCCTGAACCTTTTTCAACACGTCACTCCAAGATTCAACGGTATGATTGATATTAATTGCAATCGTTTTCAAGAAACCTAGCTGCTCTTTACTTATCCTTTGTTCAAGGTCACCATCGGCAATTTTCTCTAGATAACGATTTATCAATCCAATCGGACGAATGAACCTTCGATGGTTTATCATGGAGGAAACAATTCCAACAATAAAACCGCAGATTGTCATGAAAATTAGATTCCATATCATGCGAGTTCCCGAAATACCATTTATGAGACAAACAATCAGCCCAATTATAAAGGTACCAGGCACCACAACCAAGCTTGTCCGGATGATATATTGAATAAGTCTCATTATATTCACTCCTAAAAAATCTTTTTTAATTGTTCACAAAAATATCATACTATTCTCCTAGTCGTTTTTCCACTTTTATACTAAAATAGAACTAATTTTATCCAAAATAAAAAGCTGATTTTGTTTGTTAAGGACAAAATCAGCTTCCTATCCATCTATAAAATGCTGCTATCTTTTTCTTTGTATGGTTTTAACTTCATTACCCTCCGAAGAGATATAGACCGTTTCATCTACCCTATATGATAAATAGCGATCGCAGTCTATTTCCAATATTTTACCGTTATCGAACTTCATTGCACAGTTCGACCCCTCTTCCGTCTTACTCACATCAATGACTTCGTTCGTTTTAAAACCAATCGCCTTGCCATCGGAAAAATGAGGGTAGTATTTCTCGACAATCACCACTTTATCCAATCGACCTGGACCTGATAAATATACAACCAATAATATGATTAAAACGGCTATTAAGCCACCAAGAATTACTGTTTTTCGTTTCACTCTATCTATTACCCCTTTTTCTCAATCTATTACTTAATATCCTTTTTCAATAGATTATATTCAGAAATCTAGTAAATATGATAGAAAAGAGAATTTGAGTTTTCCATTCATGTTTCCTTCTTCAGCAACAAAATGCATACTGCCGCCAAAAGGATCAATAGGGATACAACAGCAACGACTCCTCCCCAGCCGAACCGGATGAGGAAGATCCCGCCAGTCGCCCCCACGATACTGGAGCCGCCATAATAGAATAATAGGTAAATGGCGGAGGCTTGGGCCTTTTCACTTTTATCCGCCACTCTTCCAACCCAACTGCTCGCGATCGAATGGGCCCCAAAGAAACCAAAAGTAAAGAAGGCGAGGCCTGTTATTTTCATGGAAAGAGGAACAGCCAAAGTTAAGAGCGCCCCCGCAAGCATGATGAGAATTCCAGATAGCAACACATGCCCCCGGCTATACCGGTCCGCAAGTTTCCCCATCCACGTTGAACTGAAGGTCCCAACTAGATAGATAATGAAAATGAAACCGATTAGCGTTTGTGATAATTGATAAGGCGGTTCCATCAGCGGAATCCCGACAAAGTTATAAACGGTCACAAACGAACCCATCAGTAAGAATGCCATGCTAAATAGTAATAATAACTGTGGATTCTTAAAGTTATGATGTAATGATACTTTTATTCTGGACAGAGATATTTTATTGCTTAGTGAATGCTTGGAAGATGGGAGCATCCACCAAAAGAACAGGCTAATTAGTAAACTTAACGCCCCAAGGCTCCCAATCGCTACATTCCAAGAGTAGTGGTCGGTCAATATCCCGACAATCAGTCTACCTGCTAGCCCTCCAATGGACGAACCACTCACATAAATCCCCATCACATACCCTAGACTCTTCGGATGGAATTCTTCATTGATGTAGGCCATGGCAATCGCAGGGAACCCAGCAAGAACGGCACCCTGGACTGCCCTGACAGCGATTAAGGTGGTTATGCTATCCTGGATAAGACTGACGCTGATCGATAATGCAGCGGATACGGTCAGGGCCACGCCCATTATCTTCTTCCGATCAATATTCTCTGAAAAAAAAGAAACGAGCAATAAACATATGGCAAGCGTCCCTGTTGCAAAAGACAATGTTAGACTGGCCATTGCCGGCGAAACGCCGAATTGCTTCGCAAATACCGGGATGACCGGTTGCGTGCTATATAAATCAGCAAATGTTACAAAACTTCCAAGAAATAAAGCTAGTATCGTTTTTCGAAATGATTTGCCCGCAGGCTCAATATAATTCAATTCCGCTCAAACCTTTCAAACTTAACTTACCTTCTATGTTAATACGTCCTGACTAAGTTGTCTATTTTACAGAAAGTCGAAGAATTCGAACGTTTTACCAGTATAAAAAAAGCCCTTCACAGATTCTGTGAAGGATTTTCGTCAATCGTTAATTCACTTGTCTTTCTTTACTTTCATTTTTTATCATCAGCCAATATACAGGTAAGCCGACTAGCAAAATAATCACGGAGTAGAGAGCATCCATCGGTGTATCGATTAATGTGCTAAACACTATATACACTGCACCGACTATCGCCAGGATAGGGATGAACGGATAAAGAGGCACTTTATACGTTTTGGCATCCGGATCTTTCTTACGTAGAATGAAGACTGCAAAGAAAGCTAAACCATAGAAAGAAAAGACGGAGAATATTGCCATATTCGAAAGCTTATCGGGATCCGTCACGACCATCATGATAATCGCAATGACCACTTGTAGAATCGTTGCATTGACAGGCGTCCTGAATCTAGGTGAGATCTTCCTTATCTGTCTATGACCAGGCACCATTTTATCTTCAGCCATCGCAAGTGTAATTCTTGGGAAGGTTAAAAGCTTGCCGTTCAAACACCCGAAGATAGAGATTAAGATCCCAATCGCAATTATTTTTCCGCCCAGCTCACCAAAAAGAACCGTCGCTGCAACATTAGCGGAATTCGTTCCATTCGCAATGATTCCTTCCGCACCAAGGACATGTAGCATGGCCAGGTTTACAGCTAAGTATGCCACCATGACCACGACTATCCCCGTAATGATCGCCCGGGGTAATGTTTTCTGGGGATTTTTCATCTCCCCTGCCATGAAGCCCACGTTGATCCATCCGTCATATGCCCATAGCGTTGCAAGTATCGCACCCGCCATGCTTACCTTCACTGTGGTCTCAACATCCATGTTAAAGACAGGCATTTCGCCTTGAGCCACGCCGAATACGGCAATGAAGACGATGGGAATCAATTTTGCAACGGTGGAAACCGTTTGAATCAACCCGCCATATTTCGTCCCCAACAAGTTCATCGCGGTCAGAAATACAATGGTGACTATTCCAATACCCATTGTATAATCCATAGATATATTAAATAAACCGGCCACCAACGCACCGAAATATAAACAAAGCGCGCCCATTACTGCAGGTCCATATACCAATGTTTGGACCCAGCCACAAAGAAATCCCCACATCTTTCCATACACTTCTTCTAAATACGCATATAAACCGCCCGTTTTAGGAATTCGTGTACTCACCTCAGCGATTGTCAATCCGCTTGCAAGCGTTATCAAACCACCAATCAGCCAAGCCAATAAGGACATCGTTGAATTACCACTTAACTCAAGTACCACGCCAGGCTTCATGAAAATACCGGAGCCTATGACTGTACCCACTACTATAGATGTTCCAACCCAAAAGCCAATCGTTTTTTTCAATTGATCATTCATTCAATGTCCTCCTTTCGCGTACACATCTTCTATTTTCTCAAAAAAATTATACCACGAAAAGTATATAAGAATAATTTATTGAATACTCAGAATAATAAATTATATCAAACGAGAGGTTATTCCATCTATATTGGTAGCGCATACATTTTTTTATTATTTTTTAGTAAAAAATAATATTTTCCCTCTTAACTTTAGCAATATAATGAGAAAAACCCACTAAATACGAATCATTATAGAAAATATCTTATTTATTATTCGTATTTTATCCTTTACCTTTATTGTTTCACCATTAATAATCCTCTGAAAGAGATGAAGCAATCTATGTCGAGTGACCCCACCCTTATATCCTTAAATAGGAAAATCACCTATAGGAGTATAATACTAAAGTTTGTCTACCTTTGTCCTATCTCCCTCTACCGATGATTGGAAGACTCCCTTTCTTTGCTCCCTCTTTTCGCACAAAAAAAACCACCCCTTTTGATAGGGATGGCTGGATTTTACCAAACAATGAATAATAGCACAATCGCTAGGACTATTCGGTAGATGGCAAAAGGAGTCAACTTCACCTTATTAATTAATAATAGGAAGAAGCGGATGCAGAATAACGCAAAAATAAAGGCGCTGATGAATCCTGCGATAAAGAATGGTAGCACTTCAGGCGTGAAGTATTCCCAGTATTTTATAATTTTCAGCAAACTGGCACCTGCCATGATCGGCACGGCCATAATAAATGTGAAATCGGACGCCGCACGATAACTCATGCCAAGAAGCACACCGCCGGATATCGTCGAACCCGAACGGGAGAATCCTGGCCAAAGGGCTAGACATTGGATTAACCCAACACCAAGAGCTTGTTTATAGGTGATTTGGTCAACCGTTTCCGCTGTCAATTTCGGTCGGAACCTATCCGCCGCAATCATCAGTAAAGCACCTACGAACAATCCGATGATAACCGTCTTTACCGTGAATAAATGTTCATCGATATAATCCTCGAACAGTAAACCCAATACGGTCGCAGGTAGCAACCCTACGATGATTTGGAGCAAATTCAGCTTTTCCCCTGCCACAGCAGAAGAGTTCTTGATTTTTCTTAAGCCAAGCAAGTCCATGAAACGCCCCCAAAAGAGCACCACTACAGCAAGTATGGACCCAAGCTGGATGACGACCTTAAAAGCATTGGCCACTTCACTACCAAAAATTTCAGTGGATTTCAGCCATAAATCATCTACTATGATCATATGGCCCGTAGAGGATACCGGTGCAAACTCCGTTAGACCTTCCACAAGGCCAAGGATAACAGCCACAAAAATTTCCCAAATATTCATTATTTTCACCTCGAAATTTGTCCGCATATAAATGGAAATACCATTTGTATTTTACTCGTTGTTTAAAATATTGTCTATTAATCGTTGCTGAAAAAAAGGACTGTACCATGTATCATAGACTCAAGATAATCAAAAAGAAGGAGTGACGCTCGTGAGAAACATCCAGATTTTTGCTCATCGTGGCTCGAAAGGGACACATCCGGAAAATACGTTCCTTGCATTTAAAGAAGCTGTACGGGTCGGGGCCGATGGCATTGAATTCGATGTCCACCTTAGCTCGGACGATGAATTGGTGGTCATCCATGATGAAACACTTGACCGGACCACCACATTATCCGGTTATGTCAAAGATTTTTCTAGAGAAGAATTAAAGAAAGCAGATGCCGGTTGCAAATTTTCCGAGGAGTTCAGTGGAGAGAAGATACCTTTCTTAGGAGAGATTTTCGAATGGGCTAAGGAACATGCATTAACGATGAATATAGAACTCAAAACGGATAAGATCGCGTACGAAGGAATAGAAGAAAAGGTCGTGGATTTAATCAGGGAGCATCATATGGAACGTCGGGTCATTCTATCTTCCTTCAATCATCAATCGATTGAAAAAGTGAAGGAGCTGGCCCCCGAATTGGAACGGGCTTTATTATTCGAAGGTCTCCCTCCTAACATAGAAGAAATATTAGCTGGTAGAAAAGAAACTGGTTTCCATCCTGATAGAAAAAGCCTGACCGAACCCATCCATGCATCTGCGAAAAAGCTGGGATACAAAGTCCGCCCCTGGGTCGCCAATAACCAGGCTGATATCGAAAGACTTGCCGATATCGGGGTCGACGTCATCATGACCGACTTTCCTGAAAGAGCCATCTTGCTCCTGAACGATAGGGCATGCCAATAAGCTCATACGGATAAATTGCGAAAGAGAAGGGGATCATTCCCCTTCTCTTTCTAATCCATATTTATTCAATTATTAACGAGCTGATCCGCCTAATTGTTGTTCAGCCATTTGCACTAAACGTTTTGTAATTTCTCCACCAACTGATCCGTTAGCACGAGCAGTTGTGTCAGCACCTAAATTCACGCCAAATTCATTTGCAATTTCATACTTCATTTGTTCTAGAGCTTGTTCTGCGCCAGCTACTACTAGTTGGTTGCTGCTGTTGTTGTTTGCCATGTGTCTCACCTCCTTATATATATTTATTTACATCTTCAGCTTAAATTATTATTTCCAATTTATTGAATAATCGTATCTTTTGAACGATAACTTCAGGCTCTCTATCATGAATTCATTCTTATGCTCATAAACTGTTAGGAAACTTTCAGTAAGGGGGAAAAAGACGTGCAAATTCATGTGGTTAGGCCTGGCCAAACGTTATTTGGCATTGCCCAGACGTATAGCGTGAGCGTTGACCGGATCGTGGAAGCAAATAAAATTCCTAACCCAAATAACCTGGTCGTCGGGCAGGCCATCGTCATTCCAATAGTCGGAAGTTATTATTTTGTCCAGCCTGGTGACACCTTGTTTTCGATTGCTCAGAAGGTCGATGTCCCATATCAAGAATTAGCGAGGATCAATGGCATTTCCGACCAGGAATCGTTAACCGTCGGATACCGCCTTTATATTCCTGCCCGAAAAAAACGAACGGCCGAGTTCAACGCCTATGTCGAGCCTCGCGGTACGTCAGTTGCTCCTGCCCTTGAAACGGCTGCCAGGGAAGCAGCTCCTTATTTGACCTACTTAGCTCCATTCAGCTTTCAGGCGCTCCGTGATGGCTCCTTGAAGGAACCATTGCTCAATAACTTTCCAACCATTGCTCAAGAAAATAAAAATGTCCTCATGATGGTCATTACCAATCAGGAAAACGATCAATTCAGTGCCGAACTCGGACAAATCATCCTTAACAATACGTCCGTGCAGAATAAGTTCCTAAACAACATTGTCACAACAGCTAAAAAATATGGATTCAGGGATATACATTTTGACTTTGAGTTTTTACGTCCGTCCGATAAAGAAGCTTATAATCAATTTTTACGTAAAGCAAAGGAACGTTTCAAAAAAGAAGGCTGGTTCATTTCAACAGCTCTGGCACCGAAAACCAGTGCTGAGCAAAAAGGGGGCTGGTATGAAGCACATGATTATAAAGCGCACGGGGAAATTGTCGACTTTGTTATTATCATGACGTACGAATGGGGATACAGCGGGGGTCCCGCCCAAGCTGTGTCTCCAATTGGCCCGGTACGTGATGTACTCGAGTACGCCATCACCGAAATGCCGTCCAATAAGATTCTCATGGGGCAAAACCTATACGGCTATGACTGGACATTACCCTTTGTCCAGGGCACAATCGCCAAGGCCGTCAGTCCGCAGCAGGCCATCCAGATTGCTGCCGCAAATAATGCATCCATTGAATATGATGAAAAAGCACAGGCCCCACATTTTACCTACACAGCTGCTGACGGTAAACAGCATGAGGTTTGGTTTGAAGACGCCCGTTCCATACAGGCGAAGTTTGATTTAATCAAAGAATTGAACTTAAGAGGAATGAGTTATTGGAAGCTCGGTCTTTCCTTTCCGCAAAACTGGCTTCTCATCAGTGAGAACTTTAACGTTCGAAGACGGGTCTGAGGACATTTTTGGAATATGCATCGTGATTCCTGCATATGATTCAGTATTGAGCATAAAGTCCATCTATTGGATACGTGACTCCCCATGATAAAAACCTTCCGTATCCTTAGGAAGGTTTTTATCTGTTTATCTTCTTATATAAAGATTGTCCGGCAAATCCTTATGAGTTGACCTCCTTTTGTCCATACTAAAAAGACTTAGGGGGGATAATATGATCAAAAATAATCCATTCAGCAGCCACGTATTCCAACGGTTTCCCCGTTTACTGAAGTTGCTTTTTACCATCCTCCTGTTTTTATTTTTCTTCGGATGGCTAATTCATATAATTGAACCTGATAACTTCCCTTCGATATTTGAAGGAATCTGGTGGGCCATTGTCACAACATCCACTGTCGGCTACGGGGATTTCGTCCCGCTGACGAAACTCGGGAGAATGATTGGGATTCTCCTCATTTTGTCCGGGGTCGGAGTCATCACATCATATTTTGCCTATATCGCCAAAATGTCCATCTCAAGCGATCAACAATTCCTCACCGGACGAAAGGAATTCAGCGGCACCGGTCACTTTATTATCATCGGTTGGAATGGACGATCGAAACGAATCATTAACAACATTCATGAACGCGTGCATAATCAGCACATTGTCTTGATTGACGATACATTGAAAAAACACCCTTTACCACGGACGAACATCCATTTCGTGCAAGGAAAGGCGAGTTTGGATTCCGTTTTACTGCAGGCCAATATTAAACAAGCTGAGCGGGTCCTCATTACGGCCGACCTTCAACAAAATGAACTGCAAACGGACATGTTTTCCGTGTTAACCTTACTTGCCGTAAAAGGGTTGAACCCCCATGTATATTGCCTTGTTGAAATTCTAACGCAGGAGCAGAAAGAAAATGCCTTACGAGCCGGAGCTGATGGAATCATTGAAACGAATAAGTTTGCGAGTGACTATATGGAAGAATGCCTATCGAGGGGAATGGATGTGAAATGGGCAGAGAGTTTCACAAAGGAAAAAGGTCTGAAGATTGAACAGATTCCGATGGAATTCGATTGGAAAGGTAAAACATTCAAACAATTGGGTGTTACCTTATTAGAAAAGGACATCCTTTTGATTGGCATCATTTCTGGAGGCGAGACTCTCATCAAGCCCCCATCAGATGCCGTCATCCACCAAAACGATATCTTGCTCATCGTTGATCGTTAACCCAGTAGTATCTTTTCCAGATCCCGAACGAGAGATTTTCCATAAGCGATATAATCCTGTGGAAATTCTGCATCGGGATCTTCCGGCTCCGCAAATTGATTAAAAGAAGCGGAAAGGTTCCCAATATTCCCTTCCCGGTCGATGCCATCCTCATACTTATGAGATAATAAATACGGAGTCATTATTTCGACCATCACCCCATCGGTATCCAGAGAGCCATCGACAGCTTTGAAAGGCACGCGTAAAAATTGATACCCATCCTTTTCATCAATCTTAAAGTCGAAAGTACCATGGTCATAATCCCAGCCACCACCAATCATATATCCCTCTGGTTTAAGCTTCGTTTCTAAATCAAATAGCCCAAAAGTTTTCCCTTCCAACTTAGAAGAAATTTCAATCATGTTAAAACCTCTTTTGCTAATTTTAATAATTAGCTTACCCAATAGTCTAAAAAAAAACCTAATGCTTACTCGTCCTCTTTCGATTGAGCAAAAAGCAAATTGGTTCTGTCACTGATTTCCAGGCTGTCCTTTTGTTTGGGGGTGGTCACCTTCACTTGCGTGGCTCCCTTATTTTCCTCTGCTTGCAGTTGCTGGATTTGCATGGATAGTTGCTGCATTTCTTTCTGCAACTGCTGGACCTTCTCTTGCTTGGCTTCGGCGGTATCATCCGATTGGTAAGCTTCTTGAATATCTGCCTGCAATTCGGCTTTCTCTTGTTCCAAATCATTGATGGCGCTTTGAGAGCTCCTTGATGTGCCATTTGTATTTGTCGCATAATTATTAGTGGATGACGATATTTGCATTCATGGCTCCTCCATTCTATTAATAGGTGTGGATGTAAGTATCACCCTTTTCCCTTAACTTTTTCTTAATATGACAAAAGGCATCAAGCAGGACACGATATGTCCAGCTTGATGCCTTTTTATCTTATAAACGTTTTTCTAGTTCTGCTTTTTTCTCTTCGAATCCTGGTTTCCCTAGTAGGGCGAACATGTTCACCTTATACGCTTCGACACCAGGCTGATCGAATGGATTGACTCCCAATAAATAGCCACTCATCGCACAAGCCTTCTCGAAGAAGTAAACAAGGTAGCCGAATGTGGATGCATCAAGTTGTGGCACCGAAAGGATCAGGTTCGGTACATCGCCGTCTGTATGAGCTAGCAACGTGCCTTCGAATGCCTTATTATTGACGAATTGAACGGTTTCTCCAGCCAAATAGTTCAAACCATCCAAATCGTTTTCGGCCTCTTCGATCGTGATTTCATGTCGTGCCTTTTCTACTTTTATGACTGTTTCAAAAAGGTCGCGTCGTCCTTCCTGTACATATTGCCCCATCGAATGCAGGTCCGTGGAGAAGTTGGCCGATGCCGGGAAGATCCCTTTTTGGTCTTTCCCTTCACTCTCACCGAATAACTGTTTCCACCACTCAGAAAAGTATTGCAGACCAGGTTCATAGTTGATCAACATTTCTATGGTTTTCCCTTTATTATAAAGAACGTTACGGACGGCCGCATATTGATAAGCCTGATTTTCAGAGAGCTCCGAGGAACTGAATTCCACTCTCGCACGTTCCGCCCCTTCCATGACTTGATCGATATCCGCACCACTCACGGCAATTGGAAGCAAGCCCACTGCGGTTAAAACAGAATACCTGCCACCGACATCATCTGGAATGACAAACGTTTCATAGCCCTCTTCCGTTGCCACTGTCTTCAAAGCGCCCTTCTCTTTATCAGTTGTGGCAAATATCCTTCCTTTCGCTTCTTCCGTTCCATACTTTTGCTCAAGAAGCTTCCGAAAAATTCGGAAGGCTAGTGCCGGTTCCGTCGTCGTACCCGATTTAGAGATGACATTGATGGAAAAATCTCTGTCCGCCAATACGTCCATGACATCTTGCATATATGTAGAACTTATGTTGTTTCCAACGAATATGATTTGCGGAGTGTTTCGTTTATCAGAAGGCAAAAGGTTATAAAAACTGTGTTGCAGCATTTCAATGGCCGCACGTGCCCCAAGATAAGAACCACCAATTCCGATAACCAATAATACATCCGAATCTTCCTTTATTTTTGCAGCAGCTTTCTTGATCCTGAGGAATTCCTCTTTATCATAATTCTTAGGTAAATCAAGCCAGCCAAGATATTCATTTCCTGCACCGGTCTGTTCGTGTAGAGAATGGTGTGCCACTTTTACAGCATCCTGTAAGTAGGTCATTTCGTGCTTTCCAAAAAACGGTAGAGCCTTTGAATAATCGAAACGTATTTGGGACATGCCAATTCCTCCTTTAATCTTTGGTTACCTTTTCACTTTATCTGATGTCTATATCAGAATCAAGAAAACCAGAATGAAAAATCCGTTTTTATAGACAAAACTCCCACTAACCGGTTAGTGGGAGCCTAATGTCTTCTTTTACCTTATTATAATGATGCACGCAGAATGGCAAGAACATCTTCGCGGTTGAGCACTTTAAATCGACCGAATTCCCCTTTGCTCATCGCTTTATCGGCAATGACCTCAATCTGTGAATCATCGATATCATAATCTGCAAGACGAGTTGGAGCGCCTAAACTGCTCCAGAATGACTGTAGGCGTTCAATTCCCTCAAGCGCAACCTCTTCACTTGATTTGCCTTCCGGATCGACCTGGAAGACACGTACTGCAACTTGCTTAAAGCGATCTACATTTTCATGGAGCACATGTTTCATCCAATTAGGGAATAATATCGCCAGACCTCCTGCATGAGGAATATCATAGACTGCAGATACGGCATGTTCAATATTATGAGTCGCCCAGTCGCCAAGGTAACCTACCCCGAGTGAACCGTTTAACGCTACATTCCCCGCATATAATATCGTAGCACGGTGCTCATAATCCTCTAGGTCTTCCAGTAACTTAGGAGCCGTTTCCATGACCGTCACTAAAAGTGATTCACAAAAACGGTCCTGAAGTGGCGCATGCGTTTCTTGGTGGAAATACGTTTCGAAAACATGTGACATCATATCGACCATTCCATAGACCGTTTGGTTTTTCGGAAGGGAGAAAGTGTTCTCCGGATCCAAAATGGAGAATTTAGGGAATACCAAAGGGCTGCCCCATCCGTACTTCTCTTTCGTTTCCCAATTTGTAATGACGGAACCCGAATTCGCTTCAGAACCAGTTGCAGCTATGGTAAGGACCGTTCCGAATGGAAGTGCTTCCTTGACGGGTGCCTTTTTGATGACAAGATCCCATGCATCTCCTTCATATTTAGCACCTGCAACGATAGCTTTTGTAGCGTCAATCACGCTTCCGCCACCTACCGCAAGCACAAAATCAATATTGTGTTCCTTACACAACTCTGCACCTTTACGGACAGTCGTGATACGCGGATTTGGTTCAACTCCTGCCAGTTCGAATACCTCAACTTCAATCTCCTTCAAGACAGCCATGACTTTATCGTACAGGCCATTTTTCTTGATGCTTCCACCACCGTATACGAGCAGGACCTTATTTCCATAGGTAGGGATTTCAGATTTTAGGCTATCCAATTGATTCTTACCAAAAATGATCTTGGTAGGATTCTTGTATGTGTAATTTTCCATTTTATCTTCTCCTTTAAAATTGTCCTCTTTTCGAGCGGCCCAAGGACCATTAAGCCTTGGATGTTTTATTTCTCCATTATGACGAATGTTCCATATAAATACAAAATATCCGTTTAGAAGTTTTTTCGGTTGTGTATATTATTATCTTCAAAAAGCATGATAAGTAAAGAAAGATGCTTAAAAAAAAGGAGGCAATATAATGAGTGGGATACAAAGAACCGCACTTGTTTTGACAATTATCGGTGCCATCAACTGGGGTCTGATAGGCTTTTTCCAATTCGATCTAGTCGCAGCGATTTTTGGCGGACAAGATGCTGCGTTGGCCCGTATCGTTTATGGCTTAGTAGGGATTGCCGGTCTTGTCAACCTTGGTCTTCTCTTCAAGCCAAGTCCCGAACTGTCCCGTGAACCCGAAACTAAACCAACTCGATGAATTTCAAAAGCAAAATAATAAAGCCGGTTCATGAAAGACTCATGTCCCGGCTTTATCCTTTTTCATAAAAAAAACCGGAGGGTCCAAGGACCTTCCGGGTAAAAAAATTATTTTTTGATTAAGTCTTCGCGTTCTGATTGGTCGATCCACGCTTGAAGTTTGTCTTTCAAAGAATTGAATCCTTCAGTAGACTCGATGTGTGAAGTCGCTTTAACAGATGCTTGGCGTTTTTTTGGAGCTTTCTTAGGAGCTTCAGTACGCTCAGGAGCTTCTTCTGTTGCGCGGATTGATAAGCCGATTTTTCCAGCTTTAGAATCGATAGAAAGTACTTTAACTTTTACTTCATCGCCCACTTTTAAATGTTCGTTAATATCTTTTACGAACCCGTGAGTAATTTCAGAAATATGAACTAAACCTTGAGTTGAATCATCTAGAGCAACAAATGCACCGTATGGTTGAATACCAGTTACTTTACCAGTAACTACTGCACCAATTTCGAATTTTTCAGACATGGTAACACTCCTATTTTATATATATTTTTTCGGCTTTTCACGCAATACAAAATTATATCACAGAACTGGAAATAATCAAAGTTAAGTATACCATACTTTTTCCGTTATAACTTAAAAAATTTGTAATTAAACATCCCTTTCGATATATGAGTATTATTTATAACTTATCCTAAAAGTTTTCATTTAAACCTAGGCTTCACTTTTCCAATCACATATTTTTCGAAAAATTATAATAACAAAATACTATCCATTTCAGATTAACCGTAGTAAGATGGAAAAATGTTTATCTCTACCTACATATGTTTCTATACCTTTAAAGGAGTTTTTCACCATGGCCAAACAAGAGCAATGGTCTTCTAAAATCGGTTTCATCCTTGCAGCGGCTGGTTCCGCTATTGGATTGGGTGCCATTTGGAAGTTCCCATATATGACAGGGACAAATGGAGGAGGCGCGTTTTTCCTCTTATTTGTGATCTTCACCCTATTGATCGGTACACCTCTACTCATCGCTGAATTTACCATCGGACGGAATGCACAAAAGGATGCCATTCGTGCCTATAAACACATTGCACCGGGAAAACCTTGGGTGTTATTGGGATATGGTGGGGTGCTTGCGTCCATCATCTTACTGTCCTTCTATAGTGTGGTTGGTGGATGGATCCTTTCCTATTTATGGAGAAGCTTTACAGGAACCCTATCTAATTTAACCCAGGCGGAATACAGTGATCGCTTCAATACCATTATCAGTAGCCCATATGAAACGGTTATCGCTCAGTTTCTTTTCATGATTTTGACGATTTGGGTCGTACAAGGGGGCGTATCCAAAGGGATTGAAAAAGCAAATAAATATATGATGCCTTCCCTGTTCGTACTTTTTCTCGTCCTTCTCGTTCGCTCTATGACACTGGATGGTGCAATGGAAGGCGTTAAATTCTTCTTGAAACCGGATTTTTCCTCTTTGACAGAGCAAACCATTTTATTAGCGCTCGGCCAATCCTTCTTTGCACTGAGTGTGGGCATTTCTGTAATGGTCACCTATGCTTCGTACTTAAGCAAGAAGGAAGACATCACTAAGTCGGCTTTATCTGTCGTTGGATTGAATATTTTCATTTCCTTGCTAGCAGGCTTAGTCATTTTCCCGGCGGTATTCGCTCTTGGCTTCGACCCTTCTAGTGGGCCAGGGCTTGTCTTTGTCGTATTGCCTGCAGTCTTTAATGAAATTGCCTTAGGTGGCATCTTCATGACGATTTTCTTCATATTATTATTATTCGCAACACTGACTTCTGCGTTCTCGATTCTCGAAATCATCGTAGCCTCCATGATCAAAGGCGATGGAACGAAACGACGGAAGTCCTCATGGATGGCTGGAATTTTGGTTTTCTTAATAGGGATTCCGAGCGCATTATCATTCGGCGTGCTGGGCGAAGTGAAGATTTTCGATTTAACTTTTTTCGACCTTGCCGATTATGTGACAAGCAACATTGCTTTGCCTGTCGGCGCCCTGTTCATTTCGCTTTTCATTGGTTACCAAATGAAACGGATCTCAGTGCAAAAAGAGTTCGAACAGGGGTCAAGTCCAGGCTTTTCTTTCTTTAAAATTTGGTATTTCCTGATTCGTTACATTGTTCCGGTAGCTATCATCCTCGTATTTTTCAGTTCGATTGGTCTTTTTGACAAATAAGGCATTCTTGCAAAAACGCCGCAACGGTATCCGTTGCGGCGTTTTCTTTCACAGAATATCCATATCATTACACTGTTCATAAGTTAAAATATGGTAAAATAAACATATTACTAATATTTCCTGAAAAAGGAGTGCTGATCATGTCAAACCTCGCAAAAAATATTCGGCAATACAGAGAAGAGCATAACCTTACTCAACAAGAGTTGGCTTTGAAATTAAGGATGGGCACAAAGAAAATCGAAATGTATGAATCAGGTGAAGTGACCCCTGATACCCAAACCATTTTGCGGCTTTCCACCGTTCTTGATATTCCTGCATCAGAACTGATTCAAAGTAGTCCTATCATAAATACTTCAGGGGTGGATGAGGAATTGGCCGAACTCATCCGGGAAATTGGAGTCAAGCACGCTAAACTCATCCTGCGTACCGCGAAAGACTTCAGTGAAGAACAAATCGTGAAAGTCATGCATCAGCTTTATGATACAAAAACTAATATCCAATAAAGTTTCATAAAGGGAGTATTTTTTTTCAATTAAATGGATATACTATGATTAACACTTTCTATGTTAATCCATTAAGATTAACTCTTTTTTCTAATTCCCCCTATGGAATAGGGATTCATCGTATACTACGATTGAATCCCTATTTTTTTGCGTATGGAATTTTAGTACCTACTATATTTCTTCATGAACCGTTCCATTCTTTTTATAGCTTCCTGGAGCTGTTCCATGGAGGAAGCATAGGAACAACGGATATGCCCCTCACCACTTTCCCCGAATACATCTCCCGGTACAACGGCGACCAGTTCTTCTGTCAGCAATTTCTCGGCGAATTCCATCGATGTCATGCCTGTTTTCTCGATTGACGGAAAGGCATAAAAGGCCCCTCCAGGATTATGGCAATCCAAACCGATTTCGTTAAGTGACTTAACAATATAATTGCGTCTTCCCCTGTAGCTGCGACGCATATCCTCCACATCTTGCATCCCATTTTTCAAAGCTTCCAATGCCGCATGCTGTGCCATGGTCGGTGCGCACATCATCGCATATTGATGAACCTTGAGCATCGCCTCGGAAATTTCCGTGGGTGCACATACAAAACCAAGACGCCATCCGGTCATGGCAAAGGCTTTAGAGAATCCGTTGATGACGATCGTCCTCTCCAGCATGCCATCGATGGCTGCAAAAGAAGTATATTTTTCATCATAAGCAAGCTCCGCATAAATTTCGTCTGAAAGGACCAATAAATCATGCTTTTGGACGATTTCAGCAAGTGCAGCTAACTCTGATTTCCCTAACTGCGTCCCAGTCGGGTTATTCGGCGAACAAATTAAAACCGCCTTCGTCCTAGGTGTAATGGCGGCTTCTAGCTGTTCAGGCATCAACTTGAAATCGTTTTCCTTCGACGTTTGGACGGTGACCGGCACTCCGCCTGCCATCGTTACCAAAGGTGCATAGGCAACGAAACAAGGTTCGACGACGATGACCTCCTCACCTGGGTTCAAGACGGTTCTCAGAGCAATATCAAGAGCCTGGCTAGCTCCCACCGTAACGATGATTTGATTCTGAGGATCATACGAAACCGCAAACTGCTTTTTCATATACCCACTGATTTCCTGCCTTAATTCCATCAAGCCGGCATTAGCTGTATAAGAAGTATACCCTTCTTCCAATGAGTTGATTGCCGCTTCTCGGACTCCCCAGGATGTAACGAAGTCCGGTTCCCCCACTCCAAGTGAGACGACTCCTTCCAGATTGGCAGCCAAGTCGAAAAATCGGCGGATGCCTGATGGTTTTAGCTCTGAAACCGTTCTTGATACGTAACTCGTTTTAATCATGGTGATACCACTATCCTTCTGTCTTCTTCTGTTTGTTCAAAAATCGTACCGTCATGCTTATATTTTTTCATAATAAAGTGTGTTGTCGTCGAAATGACCGAATCAAGCGTCGAAAGTTTTTCCGATACGAACCTTGCCACTTCATTCATTGATCGCCCTTCTACGATGACAGAAAGGTCATACGCACCGGACATCAAATAGACGGACTCCACTTCTTTAAATCGGTAAATTCGTTTGGCCACCTCATCAAAGCCCACTCCCCGTTTCGGGGTCACTTTGACATCGATCATCGCTGTCACACCATGGTATTCATCTACTTTTGCCCAGTTAATGACTGTCAAATAACGGACAATCACGCGCATGTCTTCCAGTTTCTTTAACGTTGATTCAATGTCGGCTTCTGATAAATCGGTCATTTTCGCCAAATCTTTTTGATCGATCCGGCTGTTATTTTCAATGATTCTTAAGACTTCCAATTCCCCTTCATTCAAATGCATTGGAAAACCTCCCTAGTAGAATTCACTAATTTCAGACATGATGGTTAGGCTGGCAGAAAGTCAATATTTCTTTATAAAGGCATGTATGACACTATTAAATTAATAAGTCCTATTCTGTCAGGATAAACTTACACTATTATATCAAAGTTAATCGATTATCTGTTATAGTAATTGTATTTTTTTATGGGTATAATTTCTTCTATTGTTATGCAACAGCATATCCAGGAATTTTATTGATAATAAGGAAGTTACCAAACAGACTGCCTACGGTTTTCTTATTCTCATCAGTATATGTAGAGGAGAGCGCAAACATGGAAAATTATATAAAAAAAGACATTGAGCAAGTCGGGGACATTGATTTGTATTATGAACACATCTTTATTCATGACTCTTTGCCTACCCTGGTATTGATTCATGGTTTTTTATCATCAAGCTTCAGCTTCCGGAAATTGGTGCCTCATTTAACTAAGGACTATAATGTCATCTCGGTAGACCTGCCCCCTTTCGGCCAAAGCGGTAAAACCAATCACTATACATACTCCTTCCGGAACTTCGCAGATTCCCTCGTACAACTTTTAGAGGGAAAAGGCATCAAGCATTTCAGCATCATTGCACATTCCATGGGAGGACAGGTTTCTTTGCAACTCATAAATGCCTATCCAGACCTGGTCGAACGCGCCGTCCTTCTTGCCGGATCGGGGTACGAGCCGAGCTTTCCGAAAAAAATGAAAATGCTCAGCTACCTTCCATTCTTTTCTTTTGGGGTAAAGGGGTATCTGCAAAGGTCAGGGATTGAAAAGAACTTAAGGAATGTCGTCCATGACCAAACGATGATCGATGATGAAATGCGTCAGGGATATTTGGACCCTTTCATGAAAAGCCATGATATATTCCGTGCCCTAGGTAGGATGTTGCGTGATAAGGAAGGGGATTTATCTTCAGAAGAGCTCCATTCGATCCATACCCCCTGCCTGCTTGTTTGGGGAAGGTATGATAAGGTCGTACCGCTCGACATCGGGAAAAGGCTGCATGAAGACCTCCCGAATTCAAAGCTCATCGTAATGGAAAACACTGGCCACCTCCTTCCAGAGGAGAAACCTGAAGAAGTGTATCATTTAATCAAGGGGTTTTTAGAAGACTGAACATAGTAAAAAGGGATGGCTCTACTTGGAGTCATCCCTTTCATCTAAAGTGAACAGCTGGCATCGTTTTTAATGATCAGCAGTTTTTGCGCAACCTGTAAACAGCGTTTCAGTTGAACGGGTTCATCGAATGCGTATTCGTAGATGGATTTTATTTTCTCCGCTAGTTCCTGAAGGTCATCTATATCGCGAATTGCCACGACCGTGTCGGCAATCTCTGGTTCATACAGCTCCCCGCCAATCCCAAACGGATCCCATTCTTGTAAAGTAGTCACAAACGCTATATTCATTTGTTGTGTATCGATTATAATCACCTGCTCCATAATTTCGGAAAGAACATGTTATCATAGTATCATATCAAATATCTTTTCGTTAAGACAGAATCAAAGCATGGCAAAAAATTAATTGGCGGTGAATATCTTGAACAAATCTATTTTTGATGAACATATCAACAGGGAAAATACTGGTTCGGTAAAATGGGACAAACCGGCCCTACAATCCATATATGGCAGCGAAGACGTCCTACCTATGTGGGTCGCCGACATGGATTTCCCATCTCCTGAACCCATTCAAAAAGCATTGATCGCCCGATTGAATCATCCTGTTTTCGGCTATACCGTCCCTTCCGAATCCATTTATAGCGAGATTCAAAAGTGGGTGAACAACCGACATCAATGGTCGATCACAAAAGACATGATTTCGTTTAGCGCTGGAGTCGTATCAGCCATCGGTACTACCATCCAAGCTTTTACGGAACCAGGAGATAAGATCCTTGTTCAATCCCCTGTCTATACACCTTTCTTTGACATGATTAAGAACAATGGACGGGAAGTGGTCAATAGTCCACTTCGTTTGGAAGAGAACCGGTTTGCCATTGACTTCGAAGATTTCGAAGAAAAACTGAAGACTGGCGTGAAGGTATTTCTTCTTTGCAGCCCCCATAATCCAGGTGGCCGTATTTGGACGAAAGAGGAATTGTTGCGGATAGGTGAACTTTGTTTAACCTATAATGTCATCATTGTCAGTGATGAGATTCATGCAGACCTCTTCCATTCAACAGCGAAACACTACCCTATCGCTTCATTAACGGAAAAGTTAGCTGATATCACCGTCACGCTAATGGCGCCGAGCAAAACCTTCAATATCGCTGGCATGCAAGCTTCGTTCTTGATTACGAGCAATAAAGATCTACAGGTCAAACTGCAAAACGCCCAAACAAGACAGGCTTTTCATGGACTGAACATTCTGGCCTTAACGGCCATGGAATCCGCTTACCGCGAAGGACTGGGCTGGCTCAATGAGTTGACCGAATATATCGAAGGTAATGTAAAAATGGCGGAGGAGTTCATCGCATCCGAGATTCCAGGTCTGCGCGTCATGCATCCTGATGCGTCATATCTCTTGTGGATAGACTGCCGTGACCTTGGCCTCTCCGATAAGGAAATTCAAGAACGATTGATTCATAAAGGAAAACTGGCCTTAGAACCGGGAACAAAATATGGGCCTGGTGGAGAAGGTTTTGTTCGAATGAATATTGGTTGTTCACGGAGCCTGCTGACAGATGGACTTAATCGCCTGAAACTGGCTTTTTCATAACACAGATAAAGAACCAGGGCTTAGCCTGGTTCTTTTCTTTTGCTTATTGATTTTCTTCTTCCACATATGGATCTTTTTCATACCGTGGCAAATCGCCAAACGGGGTCTGGCTATCCTCTTCGATAAGCGTATCTTCTATTTCCTGGTACTGTACATTATGGTAGACCGTTAAGTTTTTTCCATATATATCAACGCCGGCTATATTTTCATAATTCTCGACGAACCCTACATCTTCGTACGAATCGATATACGTATGTTCGTAATCACTCGGTGGATAAGCAAAGTCTGAAGGGGATTCTGATGTCCCGTATCTGGCTACGTCCTGCCAGCTATCTTCCCCGTCATATCCCACAGAACTGGTCCCATCGCAATCATACGTGCTGAAGCTTGGACCGAGCGCCTCTTCTTCGACAGGTCGATTATGGGAGGTCTCTTGAGAGGGACTATGTTCCACACAATAAGTCGTGGTCGGAACGATTTTCAATCGTTCTAGAGGAATTTCAACTGAACAAACCTCGCATTTCCCATATTTACCTCCATCAATGGCCTGAAGTGCACGATCAATATCCCTGACCTCATCGCGATAATGCTCTCCTAACGCCAAATCTTTTTCACGTTCGAACAAATCCGTACCTTGGTCTGCTGGATGGTTATCATAAGAGGACAATTCACCTGTCGAATCCTTGATATTCCTACTTAAACCGAGATCTCCGGAGTCAAGTATTTGCCCTTCCAACCGCTGCTTTGTTTGCTGCAGTTGCTGTTTGAAACCATTTAGTTGCTGATTGGATAGCATGTTCAACACCCTTTCATAATCAACCTTCCCCTAGTATTTCTCTCTTTCCAGCATTCCATAAAGGTATTTTCTTCCTCAAGAATAAACTGGACGATTCTACAAAGGCTAACTAGGAAACATTAATATCAAAGGGGGCATTTCCTTGTATTTTTATAAAGAAGATTTAATTAACATGATAGTTCCGGACAAACCGGATCCAAATGCTGCCAAAGTTCTCCAAGAAGCACTCGGTGGACAATTCGGTGAAATGCGGACGTTAATGCAGTTTTCTTTTCAAAGTGCGAACTTCCGTGGCAAGGATAAGAAATATCGGGATTTAATCCGAGGCGTATTTCTAGAGGAACTAAGCCATGTGGAGCTAGTTCAAACAACAATCAATCAGATGCTCAATGAGGCAGGTGGCGACCAACCCGGTAATTCAGGTCCGAATGGCGCACCACTTGAAGATGTAATCCAATCTGGAGCGAACCCTCACCATTTTATCATGGGGGCAAAATCTTCCCTCCCTGTAGATGCAGGTGGAAACCCTTGGAATGGCTCATGGGTGTACGACCACGGAAACTTAATTGCCAATCTTCTTAACAATGTGGTGCTTGAATCGACAGGCGTCCTCCAAAAATCGAGAATTTATGAGATGAGCTCCAATAAAACACTTCGTGAAACAATCGCCTTTCTTATGGTACGTGATAACGCCCATCAGAATGCATTTGCCAAGGCACTGGAAACACTTGGAGTCGATTGGGGTAAAATTTTCCCTGTACCGAACTATGACCTCAATAAATATCCGGAATGCCGAAAATATGTAGATTTAGGTTTCCATAATGCCCAGTTCAACTTCAGGCTTGACCAAACCCAAATAGGTGATATATTCCAAGGGAAAACACCAAGCCGGGATGGTGGCGAACTTTTCGTTACAGAACCACCGAAAGGTTATCCAGTTCCGGAAAGGCCAGATATGCCAAGTGAACATGCTCCTGGCACAGATGACCTAAATAAATAAATAAATGAATAAAAGAATAAGCGGACACAGCAATGTGTCCGCTCCTATATTAGTTATTGATGTATTTCTCGAATACAAACCCGAAATCTTTAACATGATATTTCTTGCGGCTATCCATCAGCCAGTCAAATGCAGCGGCATTGATATCCTTGAAGCTGGACACCATCTGAGTGCCATCTGTCCGGACTTGATTCAAGGTCGATGAAGCCAAGTTCACGCTCTGTTGGGCATATTGAAGCGCATAGGCATTTTCATGGCAAATTTCAGAAATCTTCACAAGGGATTTAAATAAGTCTTTCAGTTCCTCGATGAATTTCTTATGAACATCAATCGAGAAGGTTTTAGCACCAATCGAGAATTTAATTTCAGCATCTAGATCTACGGTTCCAGCCGTTTCAAGGGTTACATTCGAAAACTCATACTGGCTATAGCTGTACCTGGTCAGCATCCGTTTTTTGCTTATGGCACTTGTTCCGTCCAGATGGATGAATGCTTGGTTGGTGAAACAGTATTCATCCGTTTTCGATTTGATCAGGAAATAGATCTTTTCGTCATCTTCATGCATGATGTAATCATCCGCATCCACCTTATCATAATCAACCGGCTTTATCACACTTCCAATATCGCTTAGACCCAGAGCGTCTGCCGCCATTTTCTTAAACATATACATTCCTCCTATTACAATAATTTTTCCAGAATGATTTCATCACGGATGGGAATGCCGTCTTTGCTGTAAAATGGGATTTCCGGTTTGGTTTTCCTTGATTCTTCCACTGCATTCCTCACAATGTCCGAAATAACATAACCCCGTTTTTGAAAGAATTTCAATGCTTGCAGATTATCATTTGTAGTAATGGCCTTAATCGAGTGGCAATTCTTTTCCTTAGCGAGATTTTCAATCACATAAAGCAAAGACGAACCCACGCCCTGTTTCTCATGTTCGCTGTTCAGGGAAATGATTTCACATTGTTGGTCCAGTATCTTATACGTGGCCATCCCCGTTATTTCGTCGTTCTCATCCATTACTGCAAATCCCTCGAGTTCCGCATAATGAAACTTGCCGATTGAAAAGACAACGTGTGTCGTCTCCCAATGTTCCACAAAGAAACTCTTGACCGTATCTGCCGCTATCATTCTTTTTGCTATGATTTGCATAACACTTCCCGCCCCCAAAACTATCTCTATAGCTTCTAGTATAAAATGCTTATGCCAATATGGGAACTAGTTTGTTTATTCCATACCATGCAATTATTTTCTGTAATGGTCAAGAGACATCTGCGCTGTCAGTTAGGGTTACTGAATCTTCTTCAAGAAAGGGAATCGTCTTTTAGATGTCGATTCCTGTTAGTCACTTCATCTTCGAATTTTTTCGTTTTCAGTTCTTCTTTTTTTGAATACTTAATGATCGCTCTCATTGTGAAAACGGCAGCTATCAAAAAGATCATACAGGTAATGCCAGCCGGGATGTATTCACTCTTGTCTTCTGGGAAATATAGAAACATACCTAAAAATGTATGTGTAAGGAAGTCCATTTATATCTCCTTTCTTAAATTTGATTATTTTACCCATTATAGCAATTACTGGTCCTAATCGTCCATTAAACCTAAAAAAAGCGAGAGGCTCATGCCGCTCGCTTTAGGATAAATCGATTATAGGATGGTAATGCCTTTAATGACTACGTCAACAGCTGGTTTGTCTCCGGCAACTGTCTCTACGTTGGCAATCGTGTCGACAACGTCCATGCCCTCGATGACTTGTCCGAAAACAGAGTGTTTGTGGTCAAGCCATGGTGTGCCACCATTTTCCATATAGGCGCTGATGATTTCTTCCGGATATCCGGCTTGTTTCATTTGTTCACCCATTCTGCTGTCTACATGTTGCGCTTGAACGATGAAGAATTGGCTTCCGTTCGTTCCCGGGCCGGCATTCGCCATCGAAAGAGCCCCGCGCAGGTTGAATAATTGCATAGAGAACTCGTCTTCAAAGTTAGAACCCCAAATGCTTTCTCCACCCATTCCCGTTCCTGTCGGGTCTCCACCTTGCAGCATGAAATCCTTTATGACACGGTGGAAGATGATTCCATCGTAATATCCATTCTCTGCATGTGTTAAGAAGTTTTCTACTGTTTTAGGAGCATGCTCCGGGAACAGTTTGATTTTAATATCGCCTAGCGTCGTTTGCATGATGACCGCTTTTTCATTTTCCAGTACTTCAGTCGATAATTGTGGAAATTGTGTCATTGTCATAACCTCTTTCTTTTTTAAATAAATGGCTCATATCTCCATTCTCTAACCTTCATTTGTACACTTTACACGATTTCATAAAAAAAAGCACCTTTGATCCAGCAAACAGTTTCACTGTGAAAAGTCCTTGGACTTATGTATCATGGAGGAAGTTGAAAAGAAAGGTGGATGAAGTAATGTCAGAGCATGAATTCAAGGTTGGCGACAAGGTGACCGCCATCTATAAAACGGGGAAATATATCGGGGAAGTCACCGATATCCGGCCTGCTGCATATCTTGTAAAAGTATTGGCCGTCATGAAGCATCCTATGCAGGGAGATCTTCATAATCCGAAGCAAACGGAAGTGTCCATGTTTCATCAACGACGCGCCCTTGCGTTCCGTGAACAAACCAATGTCCCGATGAATATGGTCAGGGTCCATGATGGGGACATTCCGGATTATAAGGAATCCTTACGGGAAGCTGTCGAGAAAATGGCACGCACTTTAAAAGAAAGCCAAACAGAATGGAATGAAAAAAGCTTACAACTACTCGAAGACCTAGCAGCGGATTATTTTAAATAAAACATGATAAAAGCCAAATCAATAGAAATTGATTTGGCTTTTATAACGCGAGATGATTCAATACTTTTGATAAATCGATACGGTCACCGATTGTCGTTGGTTCATGGTTTTTCATATAACTCTTATCTTTCTCGACCAGCTTAAAGATATTATACGTGGTAATGGCATCATCAAGGGCCCTGTGGTGCTTACCTGTACCTTCTTTTCCATAGGCCTGTACGGCCTTCCATAACCCCGTTTGGTTTTGGTCTCCGAAGAAACGCTTATATTCCAAGCAGAGATCGCTCTGTTTACCCGTGAAAGGAAACTTTAGACCTGCTTTCTGACAGTTCTGACGGAGCACCTTCATATCCATGTTCCCCCAGGTGACAATCGTCGTTGGATGCTTCTGATCAAGCTTCCGTAAAAAGGAAACCAATTCTTCAAATGAAATTCCACGGTCCACCTGATCTTGGTTGATATTCAAGAATTTCTTACAACGATTCGTCAACACCGGAAACCTCGACGGGTTAACGTAGGAAGAAAATTGTTCCTGCACTGTATCATTCACGACCGCAATCAAACCTACCTCAATAATCTCAGGATAGAATCCGACTGGGTTTGCCTTCCCTTCAGGCATCGTAAATTCAAAATCAATGAATACATACTGCTGTTGTCCATCCATTTCCGAACCCCCTTCTTATTCATGACATCTTTCCATCGACTAAATTTTGGCTATTGTTTTCTATGAGAATATTATAACAGAAGATTTAGTCAGTTATTTAATTTGATTTCATTATGCAACGTCCATTGCCTAACACATTTTTCCCATTTTCATTTTTAACAACTTCTGAAGAAACTCTTTATTGTCTACCGAAATTGGATTATGATGGATAAACAAAGCGAAAGAACCACTCTTTATTACCTATATTATTTCCATGAAGTTACTAAAAATATATTAGTTAGGAAGTTGGACTATGCGCACGTATCTTGGCTATATCACGATTTTCTTCTTAATTCCGGTCTTGTCCATCTTTATCTTTCTATCCTATCAAGAGTGGTCTCTAGCTGAAACTCCCCATCACGTTTTGGATGAAAGGATTCCCCTCGATAAGGTTGACTTGGCTCAAACCAGTTATATGACGGCCGGAAATGGCAAAGTGATCAGTGAAATTTCCAATGGAGAAAAACGGATTTATTTGAATCTTGACGATATACCAGTATTCCTTGAAGACCTATTCATCGTCACGGAAGATCAAAAATTTTATGAGCACCGTGGAATTGATGTAACTGCCATCAGTCGGGCGCTGCTCGTCAATTCTCAAAAAAGTGACATTGCACAGGGCGGAAGTACCATCACCCAGCAGCTGGCCAGGAATGTTTTTCTTACCCATGATCGAACGTATAACCGGAAGCTGAGTGAACTCTTTTATGCCTATCAGCTCGAACGAAATCGATCCAAGTCGGAAATCATCGAACTCTATATGAACGCCATCTATTTCAATAACGGGGCCTATGGAATCGAAGCGGCGTCCCAATTTTATTTCAGCAAATCAACCACAGATTTATCAAAGGCTGAAATCGCCTTTCTTGCTGCCATTCCTAATAATCCTGAACTCTATAACCCTCTTAAACACTTTGATAATACGAAAAAGCGTCAGGAGCGAGTTTTAAAACAGATGGTTGTCCAAGGTAAATTAAAGCAGAAGGAATGCGATAAACTCATTAAAAAGAAAATCAGGTTAGACTTGTCCACCAACATCGACTTATACCCTGATTATGTGACCTATGTCCATCAAGAGCTGAAAAACCTTGTGGCCTCAGCTAGCGGCCTGACGAAATTGCTGACAAGCTCGGACGAAGGCACACGTAATCAAGCGGAAGTGGAATTGAACAAACAGGTCACAAAGCTTCTGAAATCTGGCGTAACCATTCACACTGCACTGGATATCAATCTACAAACCCAGGCTAAGTCGGCCATGCAATCGCAAATCGGGTTAAATGATATCGAGGGAGCTTCAGTAGTTATACAGCATCATACGCACCAGCTTGTCTCTTTGATTGGGGGAAAGGATTATAAAAAAAATTCTTTCAATCGCGCTTACCAAAGTTACAGGCAACCTGGTTCAACGATAAAACCGCTTCTGGATTATGCACCCTATATAGAAGAAACCGGGGCGGACATCAATCAGCTCGTTAGCGGGGCAAGTTATTGCAGCACTAGCTACTGTCCGAGAAATTATAACGGTGCCACCTATGGGCTGGTCTCTATAAAGAAAGCATTCGCACAGTCCTATAATACGCCGGCAATCAGGCTTTTTGAAAAAACCGGCATTGAAAAGAGCTTCCAGTACCTAAATAGCTTTCAATTTAAAAAGGTTTCCATCCATGATCACCATCTCAGTTCCGCCATTGGTGGATTTGAATATGGGATGAGCCCACTCGAGCTGACCAACGCCTTTACATCATTCAATGATGGAAGCTACCAACCGGCGCGGGCGATTATTAAAATAACAGACCGGGAAGGAAATATCCTTTATAAATGGAAAGATCAATCAAAAAAGGTGTGGAACAAAGAAACCGTCAGCAAAATGCGCCAGTTGCTTCATGAAGTCACCATAAATGGGACGGCACGCCGGGCCTATTTCCCAACCGGATATATCGGTGGGAAAACAGGTACAACCAATGATGCCAAAGACATTTGGTTCGTCGGCCTGACAGGAAACTACACAACGGGTGTCTGGGTTGGAAAGGATAAGCCAGCCAGCCTTCAAACCGTCTATTCCCGCCAGCCCCAGATATCGATTTGGAAGACCATCAGCCAAGCCGCTGAATATTGAAACTGAAGACAATCGGAGGGATAACCATGATAGGAATTTCCATTCAATTATCAAATGACCACTTAATCATTAAATGGCAACTATCCAGGATAGAAATACCCGTTTCAGACATTGTAAAGGTGACTCGAGATGAAACATATGCGGGTGAAGGTACCAATGCCATCAGGATTGGTACCCCTTATGGCACAACAGATCGAATCGTAATCAAGACGAAATCTGATACGTATATCTTGTTCACTACAAATGCAACTTCCATGGAAAACAAGATCACCTCAATGATAGATGGAAGTGATAGATGGAAGTGATAGCGTGCACTAACAGAAAGAGCTGCCGAGATTTTCTTGGCAGCTCTTTCTTTCATACGGATACGCTTTTACTAGATCGGCAAACTGGCAATCACGCTGTTATACAGTTTCAATGCTGAATAGGCGACGATGGCCACTAATGCAGTCCAAACAAAGATGGGAAAGAATATCAAGCCGACAAGTCCGGATACATTCACACTTGAGCTCAATTTATATACGAAGTAAATCAAGGCCACCACATTCGTGACAAGGAAGATAGAAATGAGGCCTAATAGGTATTGAACACTAAATAGTGAACATGCACCACCGATTACGTAAATGACCGACCCCATCCTGATGCTCGTCAATGCTTTTCCATCCGAATCTTTGGAAAAGAACAATAACGAAACTTCAATGACCGTATCCGATATCAACTTCAACGCCGCAAACACCATGAACATGACCAACAGCAGCACAATCATCAAGGCAAGCTTAATCCCTGTCTCAGAAAAAAACTCCAGCATGCCCTGATAGATTCCCAAATTCCCGAATAATACAAGAACCTGCATCTCTCCATATATCGCAAAGGATAGACTAAACAGCAAAATCGCAATGATTGGGAAATAACTAAGTAAATATGTATTTTTCATGTTTTCTCCATCCATATATCTTTTATCCTATATTATGCAAGATACACTAAGATTTCTCAATGTAATTTACAGGTATCCCCCTTTTTTTCGTGCTTTTCAAAAAAATTTCAAAACCCTTTTTCTCTCCTTTTCTACCTATATATAAAACTCTATTTTAATAAGTATCCCCGGCTCTTTAAGCCATGCAAACCCTCAAAAAGTGGGTTATACTTTTAAGAATGACAAGCAACATAAATAAAAAAACAATCAACGAAGATTCAGCACCGTCTAAGATTGTGTAAAAAAAAGCATAATAAGGCGATGACTTCGTTTATAAGGGGGGAGTTTATGTCTTTGCTTCATTGGGCGGTATTATCACCTTTTCTATTGGCCATTTTAATACCGTTCTTATACAAGTACTTGCGTCAAATACATACTGGTTGGTTTGTACTGATTTTACCCGTTCTTCTCTTTAGCTATTTTTCTCGTTTTATTTCTCTGACGAAACAGGGAGAAACCTTAACGGAACGGGCTACGTGGATTCCTTCTCTCGGAATCCATATAGATTTCTATGTGGACGGGCTGGGACTATTGTTCGCCCTCCTCATCACGGGAATTGGTTCACTCGTCATTTTGTATTCCATCTTTTATTTATCAAAAGAAAAAGAAAAACTGAACCAGTTTTATGTCTTTCTCTTACTATTCATGGGAGCCATGCTTGGTGTGGTCCTTTCTGACAATTTGATCGTTCTCTATTCATTCTGGGAATTCACGAGTTTGTCATCCTTTTTACTCATTGGATATTGGAACGAGAGGGAGCGGTCTCGGTACGGAGCTCAAAAATCGCTACTGATCACCGTTTTTGGCGGATTGAGCATGCTTGGGGGAATCGTTCTCCTTTCCATCATGGGAAACACATTCAGCATAAGGGAACTGATTGCAGGAAGCGGCGAACTGTTACATCATCCGCTTTTCACTCCTGCTCTATTGCTGATTTTACTCGGTGCCTTCACTAAATCGGCTCAGTTCCCCTTCCATATCTGGCTTCCTGATGCGATGGAAGCACCGACACCCGTCAGTGCTTACCTCCATTCTGCAACGATGGTCAAAGCCGGGATTTACCTGGTTGCCCGTCTAAGCCCGGTATTTGCTGAATCCGGTACCTGGTTCTGGCTCGTTTCGATCGCTGGTTTGCTCACCTTATTCTGGGGTTCATTCTCTGCCGTGAAACAGACAGATTTAAAAGGAATTCTCGCATTCTCCACCATCAGTCAGCTAGGCTTGATCATGTCGCTATTGGGACTTGGAGCCGCGGCTCTTCACTATGAAACCCTAGGTGACAATATATACCTGGCTGCGACAGTCGCCGCCGTCTTCCACTTGATTAACCACGCAACCTTTAAAGGAAGCTTATTCATGGTTGCCGGGATCATTGACCACGAAACCGGTACAAGGGACATCCGCAAGCTGGGCGGTTTGATGCAACTGATGCCCATCACCTTTACGGTAGCCGTCATTGGTGCCTTTTCGATGGCAGGACTGCCTCCTTTCAATGGGTTCTTAAGCAAGGAGATGTTTCTTGCTGCCATGGTGAATGTGTTGGAACTCGATCTATTCAATATGGACACATGGGGAGTATTGTTCCCGGTAGTGGCTTGGATCGCGAGTGTTTTCACTTTCATTTACAGCATGATCGTCGTTCTCAAGCCTTTTACAGGTAAACTTCAGCATTTGGATAAGAAACCGCATGAAGCGCCGATTGGCATGTTGATTTCTCCGATGATCCTTGCTTCTTTGGTCATCGTATTCGGGATTTTCCCTAATCTACTGTCTTCGTCAATCATCGAGCCGGCTGTGGCGAGTATACAGCCAAGCTTGGTAGACCCGGAATTTCATGTTCATATTGGGTTCTGGCATGGATTCACACCGGAACTATGGATGACGATCGGGATCATTGTGGTCGGGATCATTTTATACAAAACATTATCCAAATGGAGCGGAATCTATCACTCAGTTCCAGAACGTTTCTCGTTAAACGCACTTTATGACCTTGGGTTAAAATCGTTGGAACGTTCCGCTTCTTCCATCATGAAATTTCTGATGACCGGCTCGATTCGGAACTATTTATTATCCATTTTCCTTTTCTTCATCCTCTCCTTGGGGTTTTCCCTTTATTGGAAGGATGCATATACATTCGAGACAGGAAACTTTGCCCCATTCGGGTTATATGAAGTCGTTTTAGCGGCAATCATCGTGATTGGATCGATTGCCATTCTGTTTGCCAAGTCACGGTTAACATCCATCATCATCTTAGGAGCCGTCGGTTATACGATATCCCTATTTTTCGTCTTACTCCGCGCACCGGATTTGGCATTAACGCAACTGGTCATTGAAACCATCTCCGTCGCTCTTTTCTTGCTCTGTTTCTTTCATTTACCCTTACTGGCAAGTAGAAAGGAAGAGCGGATCACATTCAAGCTGAATAATGCCTTGATATCGATTGGGGTAGGGGCCGTCGTCACCTTGATTGCTTTATCCGCTCATAGCACTAAGCTATTTGATTCGATATCTAGTTATTACCTTGAAAATGCGTACAAGGAAGCCGGAGGTAAAAACGTCGTCAATGTCATTCTCGTGGACTTCCGTGGACTTGATACGATGTTCGAAATAAGTGTTCTCGCCGTTGCAGCACTTGGAATCTTCGCGATGATTAAATTGCGGATGACGGGGAGGAAAGATAAATCATGAAACAAAATGACTTGATTCTTCAAACCGTGACGAATGTAGCCGCTTTTGTCATCCTGCTTTTTTCCGTTTCCATCTTTTTAGGCGGCCACTACTCGCCTGGGGGCGGATTTGTCGGCGGCCTGATGACATCAGCGGCGATTGTCTTACTGTTGCTTGCTTATGATATTAAAACTGTTACCGAAATCTTGCCGATCGACTATAAACTGATGATAGGTGTGGGCTTATTCATTTCGGCCCTGACGGTAGCCGGTTCGCTTCTGTTCGGGGTCCCGCTCATGACCCATGTGTATCGATATATCGACCTGCCTATCCTTGGACATATCTCGCTTCATACAGCGGTACTATTTGATTTAGGGGTTTACCTTGTGGTTGTTGGTGTCACGATGACCATTATTCAAACGATAGGGGAGAGTGAATAATGGAACTTTTAATGGCCATTGTCATAGGAATTCTATTTATGTGTGCAACCTATTTGATGCTTTCCAAAAGCATTTTACGGATCATCATCGGTACAGGGTTGCTTAGTCATGGGGCCCATCTTTTGATTTTAACGATGGGTGGTTTAAAAGGCGGATCTGTTCCATTGCTTGATGATGAAGTGGCATCTTATGTTGATCCGCTTCCCCAAGCACTCATCTTAACGGCGATCGTCATCAGTTTCGGCGTCACTTCCTTCTTACTGGTGCTCGCCTACCGGACTTATCAGGAACTGGGGACGGATGATATGGAAGAAATGAGAGGTACGGACACAAATGATTAATCTACCATTCATGCCTGTTTTATTACCACTTTTTACAGGCATCATCCTTATTTTATTCGCCAAGAATATTAAGCTTCAAAAAGGGATCTCGCTAATTTCCTCCCTTATTGGAATTGCGATAGCCGTTTATTTAGTCAGCTCCGTGTACAATCAAGGCATTTTGTCACTGGGAGTCGGTAGCTGGAAAGCGCCTTTCGGCATTGTGATTGTCGCTGACATGCTTTCTTCCCTACTCGTTTTAACGACCAATATCATTGGTTTGGCGATATTGATTTATTCGTTTTACTCCATTGGTAAAGAGCGTGAAGAACATTATTATTACCCCATTTTGCAGTTTTTGCTGATTGGTGTGAACGGGGCATTCCTTACCGGAGACCTTTTCAACCTGTTCGTCTTTTTTGAAGTGATGCTGATGGCTTCCTACGTCCTCCTTGTATTGGGTGGGACGAAAATCCAGCTGAAGGAATCTCTGAAGTACATTATCGTCAATGTTCTTTCTTCAGCCTTTTTCGTCATCATGGTTGCCTATCTGTATTCCATCCTTGGCACGTTGAACATGGCCCACCTGAGTCAGCGGATAGCAGAGGCTGGACAGCCTGCAATCCTATCGGTCATCGCCATCGGTTTCTTGATTGTGTTTGGCTTGAAGGGAGCCATCTTCCCATTATTCCAATGGCTTCCGGGTTCTTATTACGCTCCGCCCATCCCTGTGATGGCCTTATTTGGAGCCTTATTGACCAAGGTTGGGATTTATTCCATTTTCCGGACCTATACACTCATGTTCCATCATGACCAGAACTTTACGCACCTGTTCCTTGAAATCCTTGCGATTTTAACGATTATCGTGGGTGTCATCGGTGCAATCGCCTATTGGGATGTTAAAAAAATCATCATCTATAATATCATCATCGCCGTCGGTGTCATCATCTTTGGTATCTCCTTGATGAATGAGCCAGCCTTATCCGGTTCGATCTTGTATATCATTCATGATATGTTGATCAAAGCGGCACTCTTCTTATTGGTGGGCATCATGATCAAAATCAGTGGATCCGATGATTTAAGGAATATTGGCGGCCTGATCAAGCAATATCCGGGCCTTGCCTGGACATTCTTCATCGCAGCCATATCATTGGCGGGCATCCCTCCCTTCAGTGGGTTCGCCGGCAAGCTGATGATCCTTCAAGGAGCAGCCGAAAAAGAAGCCTATATTGGATTGGCGATGGTCTTACTATCCAGCTTGATGGTCTTATATTCGGTGATGAAAATTTTCATACACGGTTTTTGGGGAACCCCGAAAGTCGCGTATACCCTAGGTAAGGCAACGGTCAACAAAATGCTTGTCCCTGCGGTCCTGCTTGTCGCCATTTCCGTCTTATACGGAGTGGGAACAGAAGCGGTTTACCCCTATATTGCACAAGCCGTTGACACATTAATGAATCCCGATATTTATATCGATGCGGTTTTAAAGGAGTAATGCCTGATGTCCTTTCAAATATTACTGAATGTGTTCCTGGCGATTATCTGGATGTTTCTAAAAAATGAATTCAACGGAAGCACCTTTATTATTGGCTATGCTTTAGGGCTTGGCATCATGTTTATCTTCCGTCATTTTTTCACCAGCCGTTTTTACCTCAACCGGGTGTATGCCGTCATCCGGCTGATCTTGATTTTTGCCCGGGAACTATTATTATCCAATATTAGCGTACTTAAAGTCGTATTGAAGCCACGGCTCGATATGAAGCCGGGTATATTCGCATACGAAACGGTACTCACGAAGGATTGGGAGATTACGATCCTATCAAATTTAATCACCCTGACCCCAGGTACACTGGTAGTCGAGGTTTCGGAAGACAATCGCATCCTTTATATCCATGCGATGGATATCGCTGATAAAGAGGAAGCCGTTGACAGCATTAAACATACATTTGAAAAAGCGATCATGGAGGTGAGCAAATAATGTTTGCACTTTTACTGAAAATCGCATTGCTTGGTGTCTCACTATCCATGCTTGGATTCTTGTACCGGTTAATTAAAGGTCCTTCCGTTCCTGACCGCGTCATCGCCCTTGACGCAATGGGAATCAACCTCATCGCACTTGTTGCTCTCGCATCCGTAGTCATGGATACGAAGGCTTATCTCGAAGCCATCCTGTTGCTCGGAATCTTGTCGTTTATCGGAACGGTCGCTTTCGCTAAATTCCTGGAGAAAGGGGAGATAATCGAAGATGACCGAAATCGTTGAGATCCTTTCAGCTGGTTTTATTTTGATCGGTGTCTTTCTGTTTTTAGTCTCGGCCTTCGGTATCATCCGGCTGCCTGACGTGTATACAAGGAATCACGCCGTATCCAAAAGTTCAACCCTTGGTATCATGTTCATCTTGCTTGGTACCCTTCTTTATTTTTATTACAAGCATAGTCACTTCGATTTTCGTGTCTTACTGGCCATCTTCTTCATTTTCATGACCAGCCCCGTAGCGGGACATTTGATCAACCGCTCCGCCTATCATTCCGGCGTCAAAATGTGGGATCAAAGTGTCCAGGATGATTTAAAGAAAAGACGATGAAATCCATTCAAAAAGAGCTACCGTTAGCAACGGTAGCTCTTTTATCATTCCATGCATTTTAGTTCCTCACTTTGGCAAGTCAATGACTGCCAAAGTACACCGCGACACACAGACTAGTTTTCCATCTTCATCCCGAATCTTTACGTCCCATATCATTGTGGTTTTCCCACGGTGAAGGATGTTACCTTCTGCCGTAACAACCCCTGAGCGTACACTTCTAATATGATTGGCATTGATTTCAAGCCCTACCACCGCTTGTTTTGTGCCATCTACCAGTTGAAAACCACCGATGCTTGCCACCGATTCCGCCAAAGCGACCGATGCGCCCCCATGCAATAAACCAAAAGGCTGTTTTGTACGTTCATCCACAGGCATTGTCGCAATGACTTTTCCATTGCTCAATTCTTTCATCTCTATCCCAAGCGTACCTATCAGCGAACCTTCTACATTCATATCCATTGTTAATCCTCCCTTCCCTAATCATCTACCTTTCATACCATTCTACCTTGTATTCATCAGTTATAACAGAGAAAAATGAATAACCATTCATTTTTTCAATAAAAAGGATGACCTGACACCTTTCAAGTCATCCTTCATTTCATTCACTTGGAAAAAATCTGTTTCAGTTCTGACCAGTTCGTCAGTCTGGGGATGGTCATTTCCCGATTATAGGAATTATCGATGGCGTAAACCTTCGTTGGAATCCCGACCAATGTTTCTAGAACTGCCGGTTTATCATCGAAATAATAGTCCAATTCCAATTTCTTAATCGTTTCGATTTTTTCATGATCTTTCATGCCGCAATAGAAGTGGTCGTCTTTTACAGGAAATCCATTTTCAATCATCCATTGTTTCGTCCGTTCACCATGCTCGGATTTCCTTGCCGTGATATAAAAAATGTCATGTCCTTCACTTTCAAGCTCTTGTAAGGTTTCCACTGCCCCCTCGAATGCTGGACAGGATGAATAATAGATTTCTTCGGCAAGACTGTTCCACATTTTTCCGCCTTCTTCTTTACTCATCTCGAACAGTTCATGAATCTCCAAGGTTTTCAAGGCCTTGAATTTCGTTAACTCTACATTTTTATTGAGCTTTTCATTATATAACTGGAATGCGTATTCCCTTAAGTTAATCAGAGTATCATCTATATCAAAACCAAATCTCATCTTCTTCACTCTCCATTTAAACATATGCGGTAAACAAGGATTCATAAGAATTCTCCATGTCCACCTGCAAGGCCTGTAGCTTTTCAATATAGGCTCTTCTTTTTGGCTCCGCCCTTTTCAGACCGGTTAATCCGGTATCTCCTCGTAGGATGTGATCGCGAATTTGCTGGGCCAGTAACTCAGCGTCCCCCAGGGCACAGTTGAGACCGAAAGCACCAGTGGGCGTCATTGTATGGGCGGCATCCCCCAATAGACAACGCCATCTTTTGTCCACGTTTCACACTGGCAACTATGAACGTCCAATAAAATGAAATCCTGCCAAGATTGGATATGTTCCCGGACCATACCCGCTAACTCAGGGAAATTCATGATCAATTTTTCAATGAAAGGTTCAAAAGGCTGTTTCCGAAGCTGGGAGTACGACCCATGATCAATATTCCATCCAATCTGGATCAAACCTCCCGCCTGGGTGAATAGGGTCAGCTGGGAACCATTGACCAATGCATTCTTGATGGAAGGCTTCCATCCGTAAGGGGCCGGTATTTTAGCCCAGAGTAAATCATAGCCGTGGTTTTTGACCACCACAGGGATTTCCGCTTTTTTTCTAACCGTTGAAAACCTTCCGTCCGCACCGATGATCAATGGGCTTTGAATGATGAGCTCGCTCCCATCCTTCAAGGCTTTCACACCACAAAACTGCCCCGCTTCGTCCTGAATGAGATCAGTCATCCTCGTATTCAACATCAATTGAAAGGAATTCAACTTTTGGGCTTCATCGACGATCACCTTCAGGAGATGATTTTGGGGCACATGGATACCAAGATTATCTTTGTGAGCATCAGGAAAAATTTCTTTTACAAGTTGACCATCCTGCCAATATTCAATCTGTTCCATCCTAAGTAAACCCAAGTCTTCCACTTTCGGAAACAAGCCAAGCTTTTTAAGGATGCTCTCTCCTTCTTCGTTCAAGAACTCACCCCGGAATTCCCGTGCGACTCCCAAGTTCCGCTCAAGTAAGATGACTGAAATGTTCTGTTTGGCCAAAAGGTAGGCCAAGAGTGCTCCACCGGGACCTGAACCTACAATGCATACATCCGTTTTGACCATCATGCTTTTCACCTGTTGTCTATTTAAATTTAGGATAAGCCGTTATACGGATGTCCTCCCCAAACGTATCGACATGAGAGATGGAGACATCCAAGGCTTCATCCATTGTATCTACATCGTACCCTGTAAATGGAGTAAGCGAATTTCTCCCGCCTAATAATTTAGGAGCCACATAGATTAAGTATTTATCAATGAGTCCCGCCCTTAAGAATGAAGCATTCACCTCGCTACCACCTTCAAGCAGGATATCCGTTATCCCTTTTTTGTAGAGTTCGTCCATCAAGATTTCTAAGTCCAATCCCGTATCTGTTTTGGGGACCATAATGATTTCAATTCCCAGCTCGCTTAAGGACGCAATTTTTTCTAATGAGGCATTTTCATGTGTGACAATGACCGTTTTGGCTTCCTCTACTTGGACGACATTCGACTCTAAGGGAACACGGAGCTCACTATCCAAAATGATGCGGATTGGATTTTTGCCACCGCCTTCAGGAAGCCGGGTCGTCAAGGCTGGATTATCCGCCAGTACCGTTCCGATGCCTACTAGAATCGCATCGACTTCACTACGCAGCAAATGGACCGAGTGGCGGGATTGTTCCCCGGTAATCCATTTTGAATGTCCAGTGTGCGTCGCAAGTTTGCCATCAAGCGTCATCGCATATTTGGAAAGGACAAAAGGACGATTTGTCGTCATATTATGGATAAAACGCTCATTCAGCCTTTGTGCTTCCTTCTCCAAAACGCCTACTTCCACTTCGATGCCCGCATTTCTTAGGAGGGCGATCCCTCTCCCTGCCACTGCTGGGTTTGGGTCTTCCATCGCCACTACGACCCGCTTAACCCCCGATTCCTTCACCAGGTTTGCGCATGGCGGCGTTTTTCCATAATGGGAGCAAGGTTCGAGGGTCACATAAAGGGTAGCACCTTTGGCATACTCTCCAGCCATCTTAAAGGCATGAACCTCCGCATGCGGTTCACCCGCTTTACGATGGATCCCCGTTCCGGCAATCACGCCGTCTTTCACTATAACAGCCCCGACAATCGGGTTTGGATTCGTTTTGCCTTTAGCACTAGAAGCTAATTCCAAGGCCAGCTTCATGTAAAATTCATCAGTATTCATCAGTACAGCTCCCCTTCACACAATTAAAGTAGGATCCTCTTGCGGTATATGTCCGGACTTCTTGATTTTCGTGTCCAAGTAGAAACTATTCGTCTCGGTCAAACCGCCCCAAAGCGGGAGATGATTCTTTGCGGTAAGACCATGCTCTTTCAAGGCAGCCAGCTTTTTAGGATTATTCGTAATCAATGTCACCGGTTTTTCACGCAGGGCTTTCAGTACAGTAATTGCTCCTTCATAAGACCTTGTGTCATCTTCGAATCCCAACGCATTATTCGCTTCCACAGTGTCAAATCCTTCTTGCTGAAGCAAGTAAGCCAGTGACTTCGTAAATAAACCAATCCCTCTTCCCTCATGGTCCGCAAGGTAAAAAATTGCACCGGTCCCGGCCTCGACGATCATCTCCATCGACTGATGAAGCTGGTACCCACAATCACATCGTTGACTGCCGAATATGTCCCCCGTGTGGCAGATGCTATGCATACGGACGAGCGCATCCTCCGCTTTCTCGAAATCACCATACACCAATACCGATGATTGCTGGCCAAAAGCTAAGTTAGCACTAGAAAGTGATTCGAGTACATCTTCGTTCTCATTGCCATCCCCTTCGAGCTGAAGCCATGTATACCATTGGAAGACAGCTGAAAAGTCCCCTTGCTTAACAGGTAGATTAACAGGGCCCACTAGGCACAGATCATCCTTACCCGGGGTTTTCAAGATGTTCATTTTATCTAATAAAAGGTTTTTGATTTGATTCGTTATTTTCATAGTAAAATCACCTATTTTTTTAGTTTATTGGCAAGATATCTCCTTACTTAATGTAAGTAAGTATATCAAGTATACCTCTCGATGCAGAAATTCACAAATAATAGTGTGCACTTGTTTCAATTTTACGAAAAAGAAATGGGAATTCTAAAACCTCTATCATAAACTTCAAGATTCATTCATATTTTAACCTATATAATGCCCCTGTCTATAGTAAGACTTGGGAAAGGGAGGCTATCTTTTGGGTGATACCCCTTATTTTTTTACCGATCCGGATGGATTTCGCACAAACGGTGATGAGGAAGAGAATTATACATCAGAAGGTCAGTTTCCCCGACCTACCTCCTCTAGGAACCCTGACCTCCTCATTCAATCAGCGAAATCTTCGCAATCTTTAATGGACGATGCAAAAAAAGTCGTGGATATGATAGCTTCATCCAAACCATTTTCCACACGGCTCATGGCTGCGGCCCAAGCATCAAATATGGCTACCGTCACAGACATGATAAAAAAAACGGGAATTAAAACGACACCCGATATCAAGTACAATCCTGATGGTATCCGCTTCGATTTTTATCCGAAGACAGGGGAAGTAAACTGCCATATCATCATCAATTTAAAGTGGAGCAATATGTAGCATAAAAAAACCGAAGCCCTTTCCGGCTTCGGTCATTGATGCTAGTCCTGCTCAGGATTGAAAGTCTCCACCAAAAGGGCAAGCGTCCTTGCCATGACTCCAGTCGCACCGGCAGTTCCCAATTCATTCGCACTCGCTGACGTGGAGGTTCCAGCAATATCGAGATGTACCCATGGTGTCGATTCGGCAAATTCACCGACAAAGGCACCACCCATGATGGCATGCCCCGCTCCACCTGGCGAATTATTCAAATCCGCAATCTTGCTGTTGCGTACACGCTCTTTATCTTTTTCGGTAATCGGCAGACGCCACATCGGCTCTCCCGCTTCCTCAGAGGCTTTTTGGACTTGTTCATAGAATTCCACGTTATTGGTCATGGCTCCTGTCATATCATTGCCTAAGGCCGTTATGACGCCACCCGTTAAGGTTGCTACATCGACAAGGTATTCTGCACCATGATGCTTCGCATACGTCATGGCATCCGCCAACACAAGCCGTCCCTCGGCATCTGTATTCAGCACCTCGATGGTCTTACCGCTCATGGCCGTAATCACGTCATCTGGTTTAAAGGCATTTCCGCTGATCATGTTATCGGTAGAAGGAATGACGGCTACGACATTTTGATCCGGACCAAGTTCCCCTATGATTTCCATCGCACCCAAGACCGCTGCTGCACCACCCATGTCCGTTTTCATTCCTACGATTCCGGCCTTCGTTTTCAACGAGTAACCTCCTGTATCGAAGGTAATCCCTTTCCCGACCAACCCGATTACATCTGTCCATTCTTCTTTTCCTTGATATTTGAGGACGATCATTTTCGGTGGTTCGACCGATCCTTGATTCACCGCAAGAAGGGCCCCCATGCCAAGCTTCAGCATATCTTCCTTCTCGAGGATTTCAACCTCGAATCCATACCGGTCACCCAAGTCTATGGAATAGTTCGCTAAATCCGTGGAAGTCAGTAAGTTGCCAGGTGTATTAACCAATGTCCTCGCTGAATTCGTCGCTTTCCCGAATACCCGCCCAACATGCAGGGCCGCCCCTACTTCTTCCATTTCGCACTCACTATAAACCGTGATCGATTCAATATTTTTTTCTACCTGGTTCGATTTCTGTTTGTAGCCTGCAAATTTATAGCCAGCCAGTTCAAATGCTTCTGAAAAAGCATGTGCTGCGTCCAGTGCACCCAACTGTTCAGTCGTAAAGGTGTCCAAAGCGATGCTCATTGTCGTAAGCCTTGAATCAGCCACCATTTTACGTGCCTTCCCTAAAGCTTCCCTTAAGGTCTCAAAAGAAAGGTCCTTTTCTTTTCCCAATCCGACGAAGATTAACTTCTTCACGCCTAATTTGCCTAACGTATGTATTTTCGTGACTGATTTTTTTTTGGAAGAGATTTCACCCTCCTTCACCAATTGTGTAAGGTGTCCGGATAATTTTTCATCCGCTTCCTGGCCGATGCCCGTAAATTTAATAGGTCGATCAAACACACCCATCAACAAGCATTCTTCTGTCATATCTAAGTTCAAGGTATTTTTCACCGTATACATTCCCTTACCGCCTCCATTCAATTATCCCTATTATAACGAAATTCCCCGAAATTTCCGAATTCGTTGTACAACATAAATTAGAAAAAACATGAGAAGAACAATTCCTACACCAATTTGTACATTAAGATATCATCAACATATTCATCTTCATTCATCTTAAATTCTTTAACCTTGCGCCCTTCTTCAATGAACCCCATTTTCTTGTACAAAGAAATAGCCCCGTGATTCGTTGCGAAAACACCTAGACTCACTTTTTCAATCAATGGATGGTTCTCTGCCCAATCCAATAATGCTTTTAGCAGCATGCTGCCAATTCCTAGTCCCCTGTAACTTTTACTTATCATCATGCCAAAGTTTCCTGTATGAGACAGTCGCATTCTATTTTTGGACATTTGAAATACGATCCAACCGATGACTTCTCCCTCTTTTTCAGCTACTAATAATGTTTCTTTTTCATTTTCCAATATGCTTTGAACCCACTCTTTTTGTTGAGAATATGTTTTGGTGAACTCTGAAGCTAATGGGATAAGAAACTCGCCTTCTGAAACGACGGATTTCTGTATGTCTAAAATCGCCTCGGAATCTTCTATTGTTCCAGTACGAACAATAGACCTAACACTATCTTTTGAAATGGACAATAATATCTCCCCTTATAAAACATACTATTAAAATACATATTCGATTTACGGTTAAAAAAATCCTTTTCAGATCCTTATTGCGACACTTTTATAAATGTCGCAAACCTTCATACATCAGAGCTTTATTTCACATGCCCACAAAAGAAGTAGTTTAGAAAGCCTCCCTTTAGAGAAATAGTATAAGAAAGACCATATTTTCTCTAATAAGCAGGGAATTTACAGGATATGATGGAAGTAGTATAAGGATTACACAAAACCTGCTTCCTTTAATTAAGTCTCGACGTTACTTTATAAATGGAAAGAAGGCTGAAACTTTTGGAATTTTTCATGAACTTCCCCCTGATTGCCGCTTTAATTGCCATTTTCTTTGCTCAATTCATTAAAGTGCCGATTCATTTCATTGCCTTTCGTAAATGGGATTGGTCGCTGATCAACTCTACCGGCGGTATGCCCAGTTCCCATTCTGCGGCCGTGACTGCACTTACCGTAGCCGTGGGAATCGAAATGGGCATGGACTCACCCGTCTTTGCTGTTGCCACTGTTTTTGCCATCATCACCATGTTTGATGCAACAGGAGTAAGGAGGCAGGCGGGAGAACAGGCTGCCGTTTTGAATCAACTTGTCACAGACTTTAATCTGTTTGTTGAACAAGCGAAGAAGTGGCAGAAGAAAGAGGAAAAACAAAAGAAGCAGCAATTAAAGGAACTACTCGGCCATAAGCCGATTGAAGTCTTTTTCGGAGCTTTGACCGGGGTATTCATTGCACTTGTTCTTCATTTTTTTATTTTTCAAGGGTAGGTGACTAAAAGATGAAAATTATTTCTCTATGCCCAAGCAATACCGAACTCTGTACATATCTAGGAATCGAAGACCAATTAATCGCCATCGATGACTATTCCGATTGGCCTGCCTCCCTACAACATCTGCCCAAAGTCGGCCCTGACCTATCCATCAATATCGATTTAGTAGAATCATTACGTCCTGATCTAGTACTTGCGTCCCTTAGCGTCCCTGGAATGGAAAAAAATATCGAAGCACTCAAAAAGCGTCAGATACCCCATATCATTTTCAATCCGCAAACGCTTGAAGACATTGCCCAAGATTTACTTACCCTGGGGGAGGCCGTTCATGTACAGGAAATGGCCTCGATACAGGCTGCCAAATTCCGTTCAACGATCCAGCAATATAAAACCGTAGCGGACAGCATTGAAACCATCCCCTCCCTATATTGGGAATGGTGGCCCAATCCCCTTTTCAGTCCAGGCGGGGTCAACTGGTTAACGGAAATCAGCCGTTTGGCCGGAGGGTATAACCTTTTTGAAGAAGTGGACATGGCAAGCATTCAGGTCCCTTCCGAAGAAGTGCAAAAGAAGAACCCCGACCATATTTGTTTAGCATGGGTCGGTGTCCCTTTACACAAGGTAAACCCTGAAATAATCAAAAGAAGGGAGGGCTGGTCCGAAATGAAGGCCATCCAAGCCAATAGAATTCACATCATGGAAGAACCCTTATTTTGCCGTCCCTCTCCCAGATTGCTAGAGGGGTTATCCAAACTTGCCCTGACGCTCCATCCGGAAGCCTACCTTCATATCCTTTAAGGGTTGACGCCAAAAAGCTGACTCAGTCATTGAGCCAGCTTTTTGAATATTCATTGGTTTAAAAGGCAAATGAAGATAGTTTTTTATCGGATGCTTTTTCAGCAATGGTCAAAACTTGTCTCGCTTTCATTTCATTCAACTTATGTAATTGTTCTTCAGAAAAGCGCCCATCCCCTTTTTGCACCAGATACACCTCAAGGGTTTTCTTTCCCCATTTTTCATAAACATCTTGAACCGTTTCGTAATATAGATCAAGATGATTCCCTTTAATCGCCCCGCCTTTGTCTGCCACCACCCCAAATCCATAATCAGGAATCCACAGGATCGTTCCTAATGGAAACACGGAAAGATCGGCCGCAATCGTAGAAAACATATCCCTTTTTACCTTTACCCCTGAATAGGTAATGCCATAAGATTGGCTCTCCGGATATTTTCCGGTTGATTCATGGCCGGCTGTATACCCTGTCGCCAATACCTTATGTCTAGGATACTTTGAAAGCTCAATTGCCTCTTCTATCGTGGCAGGTCCCCCACTTTTTTTCGTGGCCGACGCTACGATTGTCGCCCTATGGCTCCCTTTATGAAAGGCTTTGTATTCGTGCCCGAACACTGTATTTTTCCTGATTGTTTCTTCCAATGGATGAACTTCAGGCATGGCACCGAAAACATGATTCACGGTTGATTCAATAGCTAAGATAAACAATAGGATAATGGCAATCCGCAAAAATAATGTACGTATGATCTTCATATGTATGTTCTTCCACTCCTCTCACAAGGATATTTCTTCCCTATCCTGAGAGAAAGTATTCATTCAGACGTTAAAATGACCACATATCACTATAAAAATAGAAAAAAGACCGTCAATAACTGACAGCCCATCATATTTAAAACATTTGGTATCCCTTATTTCTCAATATCTTAATCGTAATTCCTGCTCCGATGGCACCAATTAAACCACTTGATAAAATCATTACATCCGCTGCATGAAGAGATGCCAAACTCGTCCCTAGTTCGGAAAATGAATCTCCTGGTTGTCTGAAATATTCAATCAACTTAGCTTTATTGACTATGACGATGAAGACGATTGGAAAAAGGATGACCATGATCCATGACGATCGAAAAAGCATGTTAAGCAAAAAGCCTATCCCGAAAAACAATACAAAAAATAAAAGGATGGAGATAATCAAAACTGGTAATGGCATAATATGCTAGACCTCCTTGAAAGAACCACTTTTAGTTTACAGAATACATAATTGGTACGTCAACGACATAATACCAATTAATTCCTAAAAAAACGACATGACCTTCACATAAATAATTTATACGACGTATATCCGAACTGATTGCCGGGATTAACCCCGTCAAGCATCGTCTGCATTCTCTCCTTCTTAAAGGCTAAAAGTTGTTCCAATAAAACAGACTGCTTGCCTTCGGCGATTAGGGCTTCTGGATCATAAAACCGGGCTTCATATAATTCATTCAATTGCGGGGACACATCAAAACTAAGTGGCTTGAGTAAAAAAACCAACATGTTATCACTTATCTCCCCTTTGATGACACCGCTTCTGACCCCTACCATCCCTTCAATTTCCGTATGAATGCCAGTCTCCTCCTGTACTTCTCTAACCACTGCCTCATCTACCGTTTCATCGTGTCGAACGAAACCAGCAGGAAGAGACCATTGACCTTCTAATCCTCCATACCGTTTATTGACGACAAGCCATTCGCCTTTTTCGGAAATCACGAGTCCTGATACGGCCAGCCAGACATTTTTGCAGCGTTCCACTTCTTCCACTTCCTTATTTATCGTTATTTGTAGTATAAACCTTTTTTTCCAGTGATACACAATAGAAAAAAGCCATCCCTGGAAAAATCCCTGAATGGCCCCAATCCTATATTATAACAATTACAAGATGTTGAATTTACCCTTTTTCGCCACCAATGACGCGCCGCCAATCAACAATAACGCCCTGTTATCCACCATCTTCTTCATGAATGAAGCGGTTTTTCCCGTCACCTTCTTACCAAATACAACCCCAATCGCATCATGCTCACCAAGTGAACAAACTGTTCCTTTGTTTTCGAAGGTGAAAGTTTCCAGGTCGCTTTGATTACGGACTAATTTGGTTATGTTCTTCGCAATGACTTCACCTTGCTGCATGGCAATCTGTGCAGTCGGAGGATAAGGACGGTTGATTTCTTCGTTGATGATCAATGAACAGTCACCCACAATGAAGATATCATCATGGCCGGGCGCACGCATATCAAGGTTCACTTTTATACGTCCACGCATTGCATCAAATCCTGAAGCTTCAATGACAGAATTACCACGGACTCCCGCTGCCCAAACCACCGTCCCCGCTTTGATTTCCTCGACTTCCTCTTCTCCCTTGGCTACGATGATTCCTTCAGGAGTAGCTCCCTTGATTGGAGTGCCGATTTTGAATTCTACACCTTTTCTCTCCAGGTAAGAAACCGCATAATCCACTAATTCAGGATCGAAACCTGGAAGGACGGCGGGGGCAGCTTCTACACAGTACATACGGACTTTTTTGGGGTCAATATCATATTCCTTACACAACTCAGGTACACGGTTGGCTAACTCCCCAAGGAATTCAATACCGGTAAAACCGGCCCCACCGACAACGATCGTCAGACGATCCTCATTTTTTTCAAGCTCTGAGCTATAGGTGGCAAATTGCAATTGTATATGGTCGCGTATTTCCCGCGCCGAGTTCAAATTGGAAATCGAGAAGGCATATTCCTTCAAGCCTTGAATGCCAAACGTTTCTGATTCTGGACCAAGCCCCACCACCAGGATGTCGTACGAAACTTCTCCATTTTCAAGAATCACTTTTTTCTGTTCCGTTTTGATTTCTAAAACGGAATCCTGAATGAAGTGCACTTTGTTCTTATTGATGACATTCTTGATCGGATAGCGTACACGATCGTGGTGAAGCGTTCCAGCAGACGCTTCATGTAACCAAGTTGTTTCATAATGGTAATCATTTTTATTAACTAAAATGAGTTCTGCTTCATTGTGTCCCAATGCTTTTTGCAATCTGGTTACGGTCATTAAACCTCCATAACCTGCCCCCAAAACAACGATAGTTGGTTTTTTCAAGTAATCTTCCTCCTTTACGATATTTTCTTAACCAAATCATTCGATAAGCTTAATTTCCATTAAAAAAGGCAATTCTATTCATATGTGATTTTTTTCACTAATTGACGTTCTCGAAAAGTTCTAAAGTTCCATGGACTTTATTTCATTTCGCTTTTTTCAAGGAATCTGTTTTTCCCCATAGTCTTCTTTATATAGTATGCTTCATCAATCGACTTAAATTTCTCATTCTTCAAAAAACTTATTCATTTTCTTTAACTTCAACTATGTTAAAATAAAGAAAGAATTTCCATAAATCTAGAATATCGGAGGGATAGCGTTGGATGTAAATGAAAAAGTATATGATATTACCATTATCGGCGGAGGACCAGTAGGCTTATTTACAGCTTTCTACGGCGGCATGAGGCAAACTTCAGTCAAAATCATTGAAAGTCTTCCCCAATTGGGCGGACAATTATCAGCACTTTATCCTGAAAAATACATCTATGATATCGCAGGTTTTCCTAAAGTCCTGGCTCAGGATTTGGTCAATAATTTAAAAGAGCAAATGGCTAAATTCAATCAAACCATCGTCTTGGAACAAGCCGTTCAAGAAGTGGAGAAACAGGCCGATGGAGTTTTTAAGTTGACTACCGATAAGGAGATTCACTATTCCAAAACGATCATTATCACAGCTGGGAACGGAGCATTTCAACCTCGACGCATCGAACTCGAGAAAGCACAACAATATGAAGGCACAAACCTTCACTATTTCATTGATGACCTTAATCATTTCGCAGATAAAAAAGTGGTGGTCTTCGGTGGCGGCGACTCCGCAGTGGACTGGGCACTAATGCTCGAGCCTATCGCCGAAAAGGTAACGATTGTGCATAGAAGGGATAAATTCCGCGCCCATGAACATAGTGTCGAAAATCTCAAAAATTCTACAGTAGAAGTGAAAACTCCTTACATACCCGCAGATCTAATTGGCATTGAAAACCAAATCCATACGGTCTTGCTCAAGAATACAAATGGAGAAGAAACCGAAACGTTGGACGTCGATGCAGTCATCGTCAACTACGGCTTTATTTCCTCTCTTGGTCCCATTAAACAATGGGGACTCGATATACAGAAAAACAGCATCTTAGTTAACTCCAGAATGGAAACAAATATCCCCGGAATCTATGCGGCTGGTGACATCGCAACATATGATGGCAAAGTGAAGCTAATTGCAAGTGGATTTGGCGAAGCACCAACGGCAGTCAATCATGCGAAGCAATACATTGATCCAAAAGCAAAAGTGCAACCCATGCACAGCTCTTCCATGTTTTAGCATACTCCAGAACGTTAAAACCCGGCTCTCAACACAGCCGGGTTTTAATTTTATCCACACTTTTAAATTGTGGATAATTTACAAAGACCCGTTATCCACAATGTGCTGAAAATGTTTTCTTCCCATTTAGTAAAGGGTAAGAGGAGTAAGAGAAGAAAGTAAAAGAAAGGAGCTTGCATTCATGAATATCTTAATAGCAGGTGCGAATGGTACGACCGGTAAGAAAATCATCCAGGAATTATCAAAAGATCAAAAGAATACGGTATATGGGATGATTCGAAAAGAGGAACAAGCACAAGGAATCAAAGATCTGGGCGGACAACCTGTACTCGAAGATTTGGAGGAAAATGTGGATAAAGCGGTGGATAACATGGACGCCATCGTGTTTGCTGCTGGTTCGGGACCAAAGACCGGACCTGATAAAACCACAGCTGTGGATAAGAATGGGGCCATCAAGCTGATCGACGCCGCTAAGAAAAAAGGCGTTGAACGCTTTGTCATGTTAAGCTCAGTAGGTTCCGATCAACCGCAACAAGGTCCCGAAGGAATGCAGCACTACCTTGAAGCCAAGCATGATGCGGATGAACATTTGAAAGCAAGCGGTCTCACTTATACCATTGTTCGTCCAGTCGCGTTGACCAATGAACAAGCGGCGGGGACAATCAAGGCCGATAAAAAAGTTGACCATGCCGATACTTCCATCCCAAGAGCGGATGTCGCCTCGGTTCTGGCCCATGCCATCTCCGAGAAAAACACCTTCAATAAAACATTCGAAATCCATAGTGGTAATGACACCATCCAGGAAGCCTTGAACAACATTTAATCCAACACTAAAAAAGGGGGCCACAAATGTTAACGGGTTCGGTTACTGGGGAGAAAACATTAAATAGCAACGTTATTGGGGACATAATTCACATATGAATTGGTGTCCCCATTTTTGTAGTTATATCTATGTTTTTGCAGATTTAGCACACTAATTCGCATACCAATTGGAGGAATCACATAAATTTATGCGGTGTTGTTGAACCTGTGCTAAAACCATTGTGAAGATGATAATGGAAAGACCTGCACAACGATTGGGGATTGCAAATAAAATATTTGATTTAAAAGTCATAATTTATCTAAGGTAGCTCGCTTGAAATCAAGCGAATTTTTTAAAAAGGATAATTGGATATTTATGTTAAAATATTAATGTAGTAAAAGAAACGGAAATTTTAGTTAATAGTAACGTCATAATATTAAGTTAATTGAGGAGGAAGATGATGGGGTTTTGGTATTTCTTGATATTATTTTTAGGTTTATTTTTAGTGATTAAAGGGATATTCGGGAAAAAAAGATTTGTTTTGATACTCATGGGATTATTATGTATATCGTTCTCAATATTTATGTTTTCTCCAGGAAGCGATGAAATCATTTCAAGGTTGTTCAATTTGTAATTAAAGTGCAGTTTTTTTTAGTTAAATAAGTACAGTAAATAATACCAAAAAACGCTCAGATTAAGAAACCACTGAGCGCTTTTGCTTGCCATTCACATTGTCAATTTACTGTTAAAACTTTTAAAAATTGAGCTGTTAATTGCATCACTTTTAGTATTTTTCTCTCAATCAACCGAACCCGTTACACGAATGTGCTCCCCTTTTTTCAATGGTTCATACCTATTAATTAACAATTCTCTGGTGTACCTTTTTCAGTAGCCGTCCTGAAAGAAGATCCGCAACCGCAAGACGCAATTGCATTTGGGTTTTCGATTGTGAATCCTCCACCCATCATGGTTTGTTTATAATCGATTACCGTTCCATTCAAGATGGCCGCATCTTCATTATCCACAAGAATCTTGATCCCAAATTGCTCCAGCTTATCATCTTTCTCGCCAGGCTCTTGTTCCAATCCCATCCCGTAGGATAATCCACTACAGCCCCCGCCTTTGACAGCCACTCGTAAAAAGGATCCCTCTTCTTCATTTTGCTTCATCATTTCTTTTATCTGAAAAGCAGCAGCTTCCGTTATCTGTACAACTTCACTCATATTAAATCGCTCCCTCTCCTAAAGATGTGAGATAGAATCTTTCTTATTTATAGTATATACCAAAGAAATTACCCCGCTCAATTTTCTAGCTTGAAAAATTATTTTTTCCAGATGCCCATTCCCCCATAGTTTATTAAAAAACTGGATTAAATTCCGAATGATAGGTATAATTACCTGTGTAATTAGACACAATAAAGATTTTACTTAAGGGGGTAATCTCTATCGAAGAATTACAGCCTCTATATGACAAAAGTATAGAATGTCTTCATTGTAAAGAACCATCAACAACTAAGAAAATACGCTCTCGCTTTATTAAAGTGGCTCGCTATGATACTGATTTTTGTCCCATATATAAGAATCCGACTGCCAACGCTCTTTACTATTATATTCATGTCTGTCCTCACTGTGGTTTTTCCTTTTCCGAAGATTTCTCGCGCTATTTCCCACCTACCACGCAGGAAGACATCGAGGAAAAAGTCTGCTCTAAATGGAATCCCCATCATTTCAGCGATGAGCGTTCCATCGAAGATGCAATCAAGACCTACAAGCTTGCAAGCTATTGCGGTGCATTAAAAAAAGAAAAGCATATTATTCAGGCGGGGATTCTTTTACGGATTGCCTGGCTATATAGATTTCAAAAAAAACAAGAACAGGAAAAAAGATTTCTAAAGCTTGCCCTTCTGGAATATGAAGCATCCTATTCAACTGGGGACTTCAGCGGTACACAAGTATCAGAAGTCAGAATTCTATACCTTGCTGGAGATATATCCAAGAGAATCGGGAATACGCAGGCAGCGGTCAAGTATTTTTCCATGGTACTCGAGAGGCAAAAAAATGCCATGGAAGCGTCCATCATCAAAATGGCGAGAGACCGCTGGCATGAAATCAAGGAAGAATCGGTCACAAGCAATCTCGCCGCACATGCCTAATATCCTCTCCAACTTCCCTATAAAGAAGGCTGCTCATGATTGAGCAGCCTTCTTTCATTTAATGATGATTAAAACATTTGATTTTGATATTCATCAATGAATGTATATATATTCTTTACCAGTTCATCCGTTGTATCTCCAGAAACCACTTCGCCATTCACAAGGGCATATAAGGAACTGGAGCATTTACCGCAATATCCTAGACATCCATATTCGATAATATCTAAATTAGGATCCTTCTCTAATCTTTCGAAAGCCTCCTGTGCCCCACTGGCCAGATTACTTACGCAGAATTCAATGATTGGATACATCGTTCCACCTCGCTATCATTAACAGTTTATCCTAAACCTTTTCAAACTTACAGTCAATAAATACGCACAAAAATACGCCGTTTTTAAGATATCGGTTGTGATTTCCCCTTATATTCGTTATACTTTTGTCGGGGTATGTAAAACTAGAAAATCATCTAATATTATATGTATTCACTTGGTTCCATAGGATACATGGGGAATCCTATGTGGGATATTTATTTTAACAAGTGAAATATTTAACAATTATTTTTAGAGATTAAACAAAGGGGAAAAACATATGAAGAATTTAGTCATACTTGGTGGTGGGTATGGTGGTATGCGCATGTTGCAAAGATTGCTGCCTAATCAGCTTCCCGAAAACGTGAGCATAACACTTATCGACCGCAATCCTTATCACTGCTTAAAAACGGAATATTATGCTTTAGCAGCAGGTACTATTCCTGACCAGCACATTCGTGTTGCATTTCCAGAACATCCTCGCTTAAAGAACGTATACGGAGAAGTACTTTCCATCGATATGGAGAACAAACAAGTCATTATCGAAAATCAAGAACCTGTCGCTTACGATGATTTAGTTATCGGCCTTGGTTGTGAAGATAAATATCACAATATTCCAGGAGCGGACACACACACTTATAGCATCCAGACGATTGATAAATCACGTCGCACCTATTCAGCTTTGAATAATTTGGGCGCCGGTGCTACCGTGTCAATCGTAGGGGGAGGCCTTAGCGGTGTCGAATTAGCCAGCGAATTGATTGAAAGCCGTTCAGATCTAAATGTTAAGTTATTCGACCGTGGACCACATATTCTATCTGCTTTCCCAGAAAGACTAAGTACTTTTGTCGAATCATGGTTTGATAAACATACCATTGAAATCGTTCATCATTCTAATATCACCAAAGTTGAACCTAATCTCCTTTACAACGGGGAAGAAGCTGTTCAAAGTGACGTTATCGTCTGGACAGCGGGCATTCAACCGAGCAAGATAATCCGCGACATGGATATTGAAAAAGACCGTCAAGGAAGAGCCGTTCTTACACCTCAGCATTTCCTTCCTACTAATGACAGTATTTTTGTAGTTGGCGACTGCGCGAGTTTGCCACATGCGCCTAGTGCTCAATTAGCAGAATCTCAAGCTGAACAAATTGTACAAGTCCTTGTGAAAAAGTGGGCAAATGAACCACTTCCCGAAAGCTTCCCTCCCGTGAAATTAAAAGGAACCCTAGGTTCTCTTGGGAAAAAACAAGGTTTCGGTCTTGTGGCTAATCGCCCGATAACGGGAAGAGTGGCACGCCTAATGAAATCAGGAATCCTGTGGATGTACAAATACCATAACGGTTAATCTAAAATTTCATAAATCCTGTTTTCATGAACTGACTCAAAAAGCTGCGGTAAGCTTCCTCCTGGGTCAGTTTTTTTAATTCCTCTCATATCCGTTATTTTCCATGATATCCACTATCTTTTTAAGAGAGACGTTTCCTTCTGCCACGATTTCGTTCTCGATGATGACTAGTGGATAAAATAAATCTTCTTCAATCATCTTCGCTGCAAAGTTTTTTTGCCTATCCATTTCTGGCGGGTTGAACATATCAATATAAGCAATGGAAAACGGCTGGTTGGGAAACTTTCTTGTCAATGCTGCTTCAAGCCACTCATATGTATCCTTGGATGAGGGGAGATTAACACAGGAGGCACATACTTGTTCCGCCCCAAATACTTCTATTTCAATTTTTTTCTTTATCATGCGCTACCTCCATCAGGAATTTTTCACTGTACTTTTGGAATCATTCACCTATTTCCGCCAGACATGAAAAAAATAGATTTAATTTCCGCAAAGTTACAGTTGGATTTTTTACTATGTTCGCATTATAATATGATTAGGAAAGGAGTCGATTGCAATGTCTGAACAACAAATGGAAACACAAGTTCAAGATGTCCTAGATAAACTTCGTCCGTTTCTTCTTCGTGATGGCGGTGACTGTGAACTAGTTGACGTAGAAGATGGAATTGTAAAATTACGATTACTGGGAGCATGCGGAAGCTGTCCAAGTTCAACCATTACGCTAAAAGCTGGGATTGAGCGCGCGCTTCTTGAAGAAGTTCCCGGGGTAGTTGAAGTTGAGCAAGTTTTCTAATTAGCCTTATATAATGCGTTGAATATTCTCTTAAACGGGAATTACAAATTCAACCATATTAGATACAACACCCGCAGTCTAAAGAAATTTAGACTGCTATAGAAAATAAAGCTGACTCCACTTTATCAGTCCTATCAATTCATTGATACGGCTTAAAGGGAATCAGCTTTTTTACTGTTGTACAACTTATGTGATATAAAAGCTCCATTCCTTCTTTTCTTCCTCTGATAACATAGACGTCTGACTGCCTTCATTATCGACCTTCAACTGTTTCACCTGAAATTCAGGGAACGCTTCCTTTAAACTCCTTAACAATCGTCCTGTTTCTTCTGCAGATACAAGACAGAGCACCGTCGGACCCGCTCCACTCAGTGCTGCACCATATCCACCTTCATGACGGATGATTTTTTCCACTTCGGCTAAATGAGGCACTAAACTTGCACGATATGGTTGATGAAAGCGATCGTTCTGCATCATTTGACCGACTAGGTTCCAATCATTCGTCAAGATTCCGGCAAGTAAAACATTAGCTGCTGCACTTCCGTTTATCGCTTCCTTATAGGGAAGGAACTTGGGAAGCACATTCCTTGAATCCTCTGTCAGCAATTCAAAATCAGGAATAACTGCAATCACATTCACTCCTTCGATAGGAAATGAAAGAACATCCGTTTTTTCTTCCGTATGCAAACCAACGACTAAACCACCGTAAACGGAAGCCCCTGCATTATCTGGGTGTCCTTCAAACGAAGAAGCATGTCTGTTTTTTTCCTGATCGGATAAGTTCAGCTGAGCGACAAGATTTGCTAGCTCTATGCCTGCTACAATGGCTGACGCACTGCTTCCCAATCCCCTCGCAAGCGGAATTTCGCTTGATACATGAATACGGCATGGGGAAAGGTCTTTTCCATAGTATGCCGCTGTTTTCTTCGCAATTTGCACGATGTAATTACTGTCATCCTTAGGGAATACAGACATTTCCTCAGAAACCGGAATGACCTCCCAACGATTCGATAAGGATCCGCGTATCTCCAAGTATAGCCCTAGTGCAAGTCCAATGGAATCGAATCCTGGCCCAAGGTTAGCCGTACTTGCTGGCACGCGGATCAGAAACATCTCGGATTCCGCACTCATGCCTGTTTCACACCTTGTAGATGTTCTAATATGATTTTTTCATCCATTGGCAGCAAAGTAGGATGAATCGAACTAGTATCGACAGCGACATTCGGATCCTTCAATCCATTCCCCGTTAGTACAGCTACAATTTTGCTTCCTTTGCTGATTTCACCACTTTTTAATTGTTTATATACCCCCGCAATGGATGCACACGATGCCGGTTCAGCAAAGACGCCTTCCTTTTTAGCAAGAAAATGATACGCTTCAAGAATCTCTTCATCCGTCACCTCGTCAATTTTGCCGTGGGATTCGCGTGCCGCTTCCACAGCAAAATTCCAGCTGGCAGGGTTCCCAATGCGTATCGCCGTCGCGATTGTTTCCGGATTCTCAATCACCACATCACGGACAATCGCTGCGGCACCTTCCGCTTCAAACCCCCTCATTTCAGGCAGCCCCGTTTGTTTTCTTTCATTGTATTCCTTGAAACCTTTCCAGTAAGCGGTGATATTCCCCGCATTCCCAACTGGCAACGCCAAAATGTCAGGTGCCGACCCAAGAGCATCACAAATTTCAAAAGCAGCCGTCTTCTGCCCTTCGATTCGATATGGATTAACCGAGTTTACAAGAGTGATAGGTGAATGTTCGCTAAGGGAACGGACGATTTTTAAGGCTTGGTCAAAGTTTCCTTCAATCGAAATGATCTCCGCTCCATACATGACAGCTTGTGCAAGCTTGCCCATCGCGATTTTGCCCTCTGGGATGACAACGATACAGCGAATGTTAGCTCGTGCTGCATAAGCTGCAGCCGCGGCTGATGTATTCCCGGTGGACGCGCAGATAATCGTATCACTACCAGCCTCGATCGCTTTGGCTACAGCCATGACCATCCCACGGTCTTTAAATGAGCCGGTTGGATTGGCTCCTTCATATTTTACATGAAGGTCAATTCCCCATTCCTCTGATAAACGGTTCAATTTAATCAAAGGCGTGTTTCCTTCTAGTAGGGATAATGCCGGTGTGTTTTCATTTACAGGTAAAAATTCTTTATATTCGCTAATTAATCCTTGCCAGCTCATTTGTTGTCCTCTCCTTCGACTCGGTATGTGCTCTTCACTTCTCGAACCATATTATAATCGTTTAACTTGTTCTTGATTTGATCAAAAGCAGCCATTGGGGCTTTATGCGTGACCAATACGATTTCGGAGGATTCTTTTACATCCAGCGGAAGCTGAAGGATTTTATCGAAACCGACCCCATGCTCTGCGAATAAATTCGTGATCCTGGCTAGAACCCCCACTTCATCCTGTACGTGCAGGCGAATAAAATACTTAGCCAAAATTTCGGTAGGATCTTTTAATTGTTTTGGGTATTGTGGCGAAACAGCGCTTCGGCCATTCACACCCAATCTCATATTCTTAATGACTGTCACCATATCTGAAACAACGGCGGTCGCTGTTGGTAGACTACCTGCTCCAGGGCCATAGAACATCGTTTCCCCTACCGCTTCCCCATAGACATACACGGCATTATATTCATTGTTAACAGAAGCAAGTGGATGTTCCTCCGGAAGCAAGGTCGGCTGCACGCTGACTTCGACCCTATCACCGGTCCTTGTCGCTACGCCGATCAATTTCATTGTATATCCTAGCTTTTTGCTGTACCTCAAATCCTCTTCGGATATTTCAGTGATCCCCTGCACTTCAACATCATGCAAGCCAATATTCATGGAGAAACCGAGAGTGGATAGGATGGCCATTTTCCGTGCCGCATCCAAACCACCAACATCCGCTGTTGGGTCGGACTCCGCAAATCCTAGCTCCTGGGCTTCCTTCAATACATCTTCATAAGCCCTGCCTTCTTTGCTCATCTTGGTTAGAATGAAGTTTGTCGTTCCATTCACGATCCCCATCATTTTTGTGATTCGATCCGAAGACAGACCATCGACTAGACCGCGTAATATCGGGATTCCTCCTGCAACACTGGCTTCATAGAATAAATCACATTGATGCTCCGTGGCTAACTCCAGCAACTCTGGACCATATAGCGCCATCAAATCCTTATTGGCCGTTACGATATGTTTTTTATTCTTCAGCGCTTCGATAAGATATTCCCGCGTTTCTTCAATCCCGCCCATCACTTCTATGATCAAATCGATCTCCGGGTTTGAAAGAATATCCTCTGGATTGGCCGTCAGCATACTTTTATCAACGTCTACGAGCCGTTCCTTTGTCGTATCTTTTACGAGTATCTTTTTAATACTGATGGAACAACCCACTTGGTGCATGAGTTTGTCTTGATGACTTTCAATAATCTGTACGACTCCTGATCCGACAGTACCTAGCCCCAATAATCCGATCGAGATTTCTTTCATTTTGCTTCCCCCTTTAAAACATCTGTTTTTCTAGAAAAAACATTTGTATTTATATAGTAGACATTATATGTTTTATCCAATCAATTATCAATAGTTAGAATATACAGTTTTTTTATTTTTTCTGCAGTTCTTGATAGTTCAAGGCTGCATGAAGCAAATTTTATGAAGGGTACACCTTCATCATCATATTTATTTAACAGATTTCAAGGCATCGTTCGTCCCCATGATGACATGTGGATGTTTAACGGGATCCATCCACTTCAGCAAACTCAGGACATTCTTCTCGGAAGTAGCGGTGCAACCCGCTGTCGGCTTATTTTCCCCCCTCCAGATGTGTAGAAAAATCGCACTGCCCTTTCCCTTTACAATTGGATTCGTATTATAATTGATGACCGCTCCATATTTATATAGTTCATGGTTCATCTTTTCAAATGACTTCCATTTCGTATAAGGATTCTTCCCCTTATACGTAATCCACTTGTTATAGTCCTTGGATGTCTTATCATCAATCCAGTAATCATATTGGGTTGTTCTCCTATAATCCAGCTTCACCTTATCCGGCTTGGGTGGACTACCAAATGCCGTTCCAAAGGAATAGATGCCAGCAGGCGATTTTCCGTCTCCCTCTTTCTTATCCTTGGTAAAGCCATTCTTTCCAATGACCCCCTTCATATTCCCCAAAGCTCGCCGCCACTCGCCTTTCTTCTTCTCGTACGTCCGGATCGTCACCTTCGTCCCACTCATCGTTTCCCCTGTGACTGCCACAATTTGGCTGACTTCCTTTCTCTTATCGAATTTCTTGAGTGTCACCTTCTCACTCGAGCTGAAGACTTCCCTGGCATCGTTCACGTCGATATAGGCCGTCGTTTTTGAAAAGCAAACCTTATACCAGTTTCCCGTTCTGCCACTGACCGATAATTCTTTATTTTTCTGATAGGTCTTTAATGTCTTGCTGTCTATCGATGCCTCCTCCTTCAAATCCGATGTTGACTTAATGACAATCTTGAATTGGGTCGCATCACAGCTTTCTTTAACTACGGCCTTAGCAGAAGCAGCGACTGGAAAAACAAGTAGTACTATCAAGATGGCCAGTATCTTTTTCTTCATTACATACATCCTTTCATTCCTGGGACCAGAAGCGCATTTAATTCAAACTATTCTAAAAAATCATGTCATTATCATAACATAGTAAAGAGGTGGAATCATGTTTCTTCCAGTTTTTTTATTCTAAATCCAATCAACCTTCGGAAGGTTAAAATGATTAGCCGGGATCTCGGCCAATTCGTAAAAGTGTTTGAGAAAGGCTTCATATTGTTCTGATGTTTTCGTAATCGTGGAAATCTTGTCTTCGAGTTCATTCGACCTTGCTTCTGATACCTTTGAAAAATACTCTTCAACCGCTTCAAAGTAATGAATGGGAAATAACATTCGCGAATACAGTAAGCGTGCGGAAAAACTGGAGAATGGCTCAATACTCTGGTACTCATGAAGGAAAGTGGATATGCCACGTTGGTGCGTATGGACATTTTTAAAGTAATGCTCCCTCACCCATTCAGCTGCATCCCGCGTCCCATGGTCAAATACCCAATCGAACGGGTTTTTCATCCACTTATTCCTTCTCCAGGTATCATCTAAAAAGCGTTCATAACATACCGTTCCGGCATCGATGACTTGTGGGGTATCATCGATTTCCGTGTCGACTAAATATTGAATCGCATTTTCACCTAACACCATATAATAGGGAAAGGTTTCTACAAACATCTTTTCAAAGGGATTATCCGGGTGGGCTTTTAATTTATCTCTCCAAATATTCTCCAGTTGGTCGATTCTTTGCTCCCATAGCTCTTTCCATTTACCAATTCTTGAGCATGACCGAATCGTCTCCGCTATATCTCTTCCACGTTGGTGGAACCTTGCGATGCGACGGCCAGGGTTGAAATTTTTCGGCCCTTCCAAATCCTCATTAGCAAGGAGGATGAATAATTGATCTTCCGCTTCCGACACAAAACTGCCGTGATTGGCGAGTACGAAGGCTGAAACATGGCGATCTCCTTGGGCAATCATATGTTGCGCCATTTTATGCCGTTCTGCCAATTCCTCCTGTTCCCTACCTTCTAACGGAACAATGCTGTAAATGAAAGGACCCGATCGAAAGCTAGGAAAGCGGCTATTCGCTTCCTCCCGCTCTACCTGTATTCCATAATTATTAAAAATGATTTCTTCTATCATATCTTTTTCCTCCCCCATCAGATGGATACAAAAAAATTGTATATCATATACTTATATATATGAGGAATCACTCTTTTTCTGAATAACTATCGAAACCTAATATTTTTCGCAGGAAAAATTTAATCCAATTATGGAGAATGGATGATGACATGACTAATATAAATCAATCAATGTCTGAACAAACGGCACGAAGATGGCTTAGTGAACGAGGAGTAAAGCTCGAAGATATCGCAGAGCTGGTCATGTATCTACAAGCAAGTTATCATGATGATTTACAAATGGCCGACTGTCTCCACAATGTGGAACGGGTCATCTCGAAACGCGAGGTCCAAAATGCCATCCTTACCGGCATCCAACTGGATATGCTAGCGGAAAAGAAAATGCTGGAGGAACCCCTTCAAAGCATCATTGAGATAGACGAAGGACTTTATGGAGTCGATGAGATATTGGCTCTATCGATCGTCAATGTGTACGGATCGATTGGCTTTACCAATTATGGATTTATCGACAAGCAAAAACCAGGCATTCTAAAATACTTGAACGACAAAAGCACCGGAAAGGTCCATACCTTTTTAGATGATATTGTCGGTGCCATTGCGGCAGCTGCCTCGAGCCGTCTGGCACACCGGATTGAAAACGTGGAATAAAATGCTCATGAATGAGAGCGGGGAATCTTAGAGGAAATCATAAAAAATCCAGGTCTGCTTCTGCAAACCTGGATCTTTTTATTCAAACTGCCATAAATCAAGGGTATCCACAACAAAGGTCGGCTGTTTTTCATATTGCATCAACCGTTCCTTCGTCGTTACGCCCGTATGTACAAGTAATGTATCGATTCCAGCATTAAGCCCTGCTAAAATGTCCGTGTCATAATTATCTCCGACCATGATGGTCTGTTCTTTAGGCACACCCAATACTCTAAGGGCTTGCTCCACGATGACTGATTCCGGCTTGCCAATGAAAATCGGCTGAACCTGAGTCGAAACGGCGACCACAGAAGTCAATGCTCCATTCCCAGGTAAAAGACCCTGTTCGGTAGGAATGGCGATGTCACCATTCGTCGAAATGAAAACGGCTCCATTTCTGACCGCAAGGCATGCTTTTGTCAACTTCTCATAATTCACACCACGATCAATGCCCATGACGAGGAAATCAGGGTATTCATCTACAAGTGTCATCCCCTTATCTTTCAACGCCTCTGTAATCCCTTCTTCACCCACCACATAGACTGAAGCATTTTCCTTTTGTTCAGCAATGTAGTTGGCTGTAGCCATGCTCGTCGTGAAGACTTGAGCATCTTCAGTAGGAATCCCGATACTGCGTAACTTTTCAGCAACTTGCCCCGGTGTCCGGGATGAATTATTCGTCACGAATAGATAAGGGATGTCTCTTTTTCTCAATTCATTAATAAAGCCCGCCGCTTCCGCGATTTGTTCGGTACCACGGTACATTGTGCCATCTAAGTCTATCAAGTAACCTTTGTACGATTTCATGTATAGTCCCCCTATTTAATCAAATTAGTTTTTAAAAGCTGAAACTGGGCCCAATTCGTTAATTAAATAGTTTCGTACTAACTCAGGGAATTGCTTGAAGGCCTCGATATTCTCCTTGAAAACGGCAAGAAGTTTCGTATGATCCACTTCAATGAAATCTTGAACGAGCATCTTCCTTAATGGCAACGCCTTTTTGAATTGTATGGAAATAGGTTCGCTGATGACTTTTTCATCAAGCAAGATATCGACAATATCTTCGTAACTGCCTGGGTCACGCATAATAAAACCATCGATCACTGCATTCCCCACATCCAATAACGAATCGATAGAGGTTTGTATAATCCTCTCGACGCTATGTTCTAAAAGTTCCCCATTCCAACTTTCCTGTCCTTCGAAAAGCTCTAATTGTTTTTCAAGATATTCCAAAATCCGTCCGATCTTTTGTCGATCTACAAAGTACATACTCCCAGATCCTTTCTGATTCTTAAGATGATATAGAAATTTTATCTACTGTTGAAGGTCTAGCGTAGTAATACCCCTGCGCCAAATCAACCCTATTCCTTGATAATACCATAGCTTCTCCTATACTCTCAATTCCTTCGGCTACGACAACGGATCCCGTCTCCTTGGCAATCAGTAAAAGTCCCTTTAACATCGACTCTTTCACGGAATTATGATCGATATTCTCGATAACCGATCGATCGATCTTTATGATTTCCGGCATGATTTCTATAATGGCATAGAGACTTGAATAACCGGATCCGGTATCATCTATCGCCAAGCGAAAGCCCATTTTACGCAATCCTTTTATATTCTCGACAAATTCTTTTATATTTAGGATCGGGTCTCTTTCCGTAATTTCAATGACGATTTGATTAGCGTACACACCTTTATATTTACGTAGCATATCCTCTACATCCTGTAGGAATCGCGGATCGCTGAGCGTTACCGGGGTAAAATTGATGAACACGTTTTGTGGGGATTCATTCTCTGAAATCTGTTTAAAGGACTTTTCGAGAACGACTTTTTCTAAATCATATAACTGCCCCGTCTGCCTAGCTACAGCAAAAAGGGACAATGGACTCTCAAGTTCCGTACCACGAGGTCCCCGGGTGAGCACTTCATATGCCCTTATTTTATTGGTTGCGACGTCGAAAATAGGCTGGGCCAGTAAATTGATTTCCCCATTATCGATAATTTGAGTAATTGTCTCTTGCATTTTGTTCATGGGTGACGCAGCTTCTGCCATTACAACGGCATTTCGTTGCGCTGTATCGATGGCCCCTTCCGTTGGATAATGCTCATGCTTCACAAACATGTAGCCTGTACTCAATGTAACCGAGGTAGAATGGACACGAATCATCCCTTGCCTCACCTCATCAGAAATGGAGCTGATCAAGTCGTCCATATAGGTCAGTCGTTTTGCAGATTCTTTCATGTTCATTAAAACGGTAATGCCATCCGCATAATAGTCATGTATCGACAATAAGTTTCCCTCATGGACTTTATCTATTACCACTTCTTTAAATATTTTTTTCAAACAGGCATTCAACTGGTTGAACTTCTCCTGTTGCCCACTTTCTTTAAGTTCGAGCAATTCTTTAACATGAAAAACTATGACTGCCACTTCATATCCGTGAGAAAACGAAGCTACCACCGCACGGACCATAGGCTTTCGTATGGTGAACTGTGGCGGGTAGAAGCGAAGTTTAGCTGATGGGGAAAATAACCTGAACCATTTTCCTAGTGATATAGACCATTTACCCTGTAATGATGTCATAGACTCGTCCTCTATTCCGGGTTATTTTTCCTATATTCTAACATAAATAGGGATTTTTAAAGCCTAAAACAGTAATTTTTTATCTTTTTATCAGAAACTTCATACTAAATACTCATTTCAGGATAATCAGGTAACTTGGTGGATGCCTTAAAATGTCTGTTTCCCTATGAGAGCCATTTTGTTATGATGGAACTACCAAAATGAGTCGAGGAGAAGGGTGTGGTACGATGGAAGACCGTTTTTATTTATATAATGATTTAGTTGATACGAAAACCCGGTTCATTAGTTTTATGGGGGATGAATCAAGATACGACTTAGCCATTACGATGACCGACCGATTTTATGGAAAGAAGCTTGTGTTAAACATGCAGAGCAATCGTTTTGCCATTATTGGACCGGATGATTTGGAAGAAGAAGGCTACCTGGAGCATGCCTTTGCACTGACAGAGGCAGAGGCGGAAGAACTTTCCCACTTTTTAATGGAAATCATCTAAGCGCGACCTTTTTTTTCTTTATCAGGTTAACCTACTGAATGTATGAGTACATGAGGAGGGGTTTGGATTGGACAAAAAAGAGGAAACATACCATGACTTTTCAACGGTGGAAAAACAACGGGACTTTTTAATTCCTGAGGAGTTTCCAGAAGGACCTTTCGGATCGCCCATCAATCAAGATGCTCCCGTTGAGAATAAAACCACACCATGGCAAGAAGGACAGCGCTACCAAAGTGCTTTTAATTATGAAAATAAATCGCTACACGAGGACTTACCACGAAAATATCCCGGAGCTCATCCTACACATGATGACCCGGAAAAACATGTTCAACCGCCTTACAAAGGTTATGGAAATTCATAATCGAGAAATAAAAAAGGCCAGAATCCATTCTGGCTTTTTTTACTTTTTAATTTTCTTAACCACGAAGTATGGACAGCCAAAATTACAGTATTCATATAGATATTCGCTGAGCGTGCTTATTTTCGTGTCAAAAGTGGCTTTCTGATTATTATCGTCGAAAAACCCCCGGAGTCTTAGTTGACCATAACCCCAATCCCCGACAATATAATCATACTTCGTTAAAATCTCACTGTATCTCGCTTTAAAGGCCTCTTCATTATAGCCTTCTCTTTCATCTTCAATGATTTCATATGTCAGGTTATTGATGTTGATCATTCTTTTCACCTCTTCAAAAATACATTCCTTCTTTAAATTATAACTGATTCGCCATTAATTACTAAGCGAAAAATCTAGAAATATGTTCACCCTATTAGATAAGGGGGTGTTTCCGTTGAAAAAAATGATCCTAACAGTAGGTTTAAGCTCGATTATTGCTCTGACGGGCTGCTCCGGCAATCAAGATCAAAGCAACGGTAGAATGAATCATGACAAAAGTGCAGGTAACCCGCAAAATGTAAATAACCCGTCGCAGTATTATGACGAGGATAATCGTAATCAAAAAAACCATAGTGAAGACTTTGGCTTTACCCGCACGAATAAGGCAACGGTAGATGGAAAAAACATCGCCAATAAAACGGCCTCCATCGATCGGGAACAGCTAGCTGATATGATTTCAACACTAAGCGTTCAGCTACCAAATGTCAATGATGTCGCGACTCTCGTTACCGATGAGGAAGTGCTTGTCGTTTACGATACGGATACGAAAAACCGTACGGAAACAGCTGACCAAGTGAAGCGTACGGCAATGGGCGTCGTTCCCCGCTACTATCATGTCTACGTGAGTGACGACAGGACACACGCACAGGACATTGAGAATTTCGCTACTTTGGATTCTGACAGCAGAGGAATGGATTACACGATTGAACAAACCATTAAAAACATGCTCAAGTCCCCTCAAGGATATAAGATGAGTGAGGTAGAAAATGAAAATGGTGAAATGGTGAATGACAAAAGGGATCGCCACGATAATATCCATCAAAAAACCATGGATTAAGCATATGGGCCGTTAACAAGGTAAAGGACCGAATCGGATTCGGTCCTTTTCCCATCTATTTCAGCAACTCTTCACCTTGTGTTTGTTTATGCTTGGCAGCAGCATTCACCTGTTCATCCGCATGATAAGAAGACCGGACGAGCGGACCGGATTCGCAATGGCTGAACCCCTTTTCCAACGCCCTTTCCTTTAATTCAGCAAACTCTTCCGGGGTGTAGTATTTCAACACCTTTAAATGCTTCTTGGTCGGTTGTAAATACTGACCAATCGTCATGATATCCACATTATTCGCTCTAAGGTCATCCATCGTTTCGAGGATTTCTTCCCTGGTCTCCCCAAGGCCAACCATCAAGCTTGACTTGGTCGGGATCTCCGGTTGCAATTCTTTCGCTCTCTTCAGAAGCTCCAATGACCGCTCATACTTCGCTTTAGCCCGAACTTTATCTGAAAGGCTTCTTACAGTTTCTATATTATGGTTCAGGATATCAGGCTTAGCTTCCATCAACATTCTTATATTGTCATATTCGCCGCCCATATCGGATGGTAAAACCTCTATCGATGTAAAAGGGTTTTTACGACGGATCGCCCTGATCGTTTCTGCAAAAACAGCGGCTCCCCCATCCTTTAAATCATCGCGGGCAACAGCCGTGATCACGACATGCTTTAAGTTCATCAAAACAACGGAATCTGCAACACGTTCAGGTTCTGCCCAATCCAATTCGTTGGGAAGACCTGTTTGGACCGCACAAAACCTGCAAGCTCTCGTACAAATCTCGCCTAAAATCATAAATGTGGCTGTCCTTCTGACTGACCAACATTCATGAATATTAGGACATTTTGCCTCTTCACAAACGGTATGAAGATTTTTCTCCCGCATCATATTTTTTAGACCAATATAATTTTCATTGGTATTCAATTTAATTTTCAACCAGTCTGGTTTACGAAGAATTTCTTTATTAGTAGTAGACAAACAAAGTCACTCCATTCTGAGAAATTGAGACACCCTACTTTAACAATAATAACGCATATATACAAGTTATAGGATAATTACCAGTATTTATTTTTCATGTTTGAAGCTAAATCAGTAAAACTATAGGAGAGAATAATAAACGGTAGGGTCAAAACAAATGTCTAAGAAAGGAGCTGCCTCTTTGAAAAAAGGATTACGTTTCTTACTGACCTGTATGGTTTTATTAAATAGCCGGCTGCCAACCGCTTCGGCAGCGGAAACTCCTGACCCTTATCCAGGGAGAATGGAGCTATATAAAAATATGGAGGCGACCTTGCAAATTCCTTGGTATTACCTTGCGGGAGCTGATCAATATGAACATAACCTCCGACTTTCCCGTAACGATTTAGAGCCTGCCAAGGGCTTGATAGGGATTCATATTGAACCATCTAGATGGATAGGGGCCTTGAATCCCAAATTAACCGATACCAATCCGTTATCCATCGCCTTTTTCGGAGGATTAGGGCAGGATGGTAATGGGGACGGAAAAGCCGACCTTGAAAATGACACAGATCGTTTATATGCCTTTGCAAAACATCTCCTCTACTATGGTACGGATGAAGATAATATCCGAATTGGATTATTTGATTATTATCAGCGGGATAAAGCCGTCAGCATCATCATCGGTCATGCTCATATCTATAAAAAATATGATAGGTTGGATTTACAGGAGAAGGCCTTCCCTGTACCTGTAAGGACTCATTATACGTATTTAAATACTTGGGGAAGCGCTCGGGGATGGGGAGGCCGAAGGATTCATGAAGGAACGGATGTATTTGCGGACTACGGTCTCCCAGTTCGGTCGACGTGTTATGGAATCATAGAAATGAAAGGCTGGAATAAATTTGGAGGATGGCGGATCGGGATTCGGGACCTGAATAATACGTATCATTATTTCGCCCATTTAAGTGGTTTTTCTGAAGGATTGAAGGTCGGACAAATCGTTGAGCCAGGGCAGGTCATCGGGGGTGTAGGGAGTACAGGCTATGGTCCTCCCGGGACGTCCGGTAAGTTCCCCCCACACCTCCACTACGGAATGTACAAAGACAACGGAATCACAGAGTGGAGCTTTGATCCCTACCCATATTTAAAAATGTGGGAAAGAAAAGATTTAGCCAAAAAACAAAAGTGAGCAGCGTAAGATCCCTACGCTGCTTTTTGTTTTTTTATCGAACATAAACCCTTGAACTTTATGCATAAGTATTAGTAAAGGGGGCTAAAGCGTGTTTCGAAAAAGATTCCGCCCAAAAAAATTCCGCAAAAAAGGACCTCTTCCTACCAGGAAGGTATTTCTATACTCTTTCATCCTCTTCATCCTATCAAGCATCTTGACGCTTCGGTATGTTGATAAAGAGATTGAACCGGTTATCATGAATGTGGCAGAAAGTGAAATCAAACGTATTGCAACAGAGACTATCCATGAAGCAGTCGATGATAATATATCCACTATCAATTTGGAAAAGATCATCATCACAAACAAAACGGATGATTCCAACCCTTCCTATAGTTTTGATCCTGGAATATATAATGAATTACGTTCTAACATTACAAAGGACATTCAAAATAACCTCGGAATAAAAAAAGGGAACCCTTTTAACAAAAAGGGCCCCGCCGAACTTAACGAGGAACAATATAAAACGGTCGTATACTATATCCCCCTCGGCGTCGTGACCGGCAATAGCCTTCTTTCCAATTATGGACCTAAGATTCCCGTGAAAATGTCAGTCATCGGAAATGTCCAGTCCGATTTAAAAACCAAACTTACGAATGCCGGCATCAATAACGTGTACTATGAGCTGGCCGTGGATTTTAACGTCAACATCCAAATTGTCATCCCCTCGTTAACAAAAGAGACCAAGGTGAGTCAGGAAGTGAAGGTGGGCAGCATATTAATGCAAGGAGATGTACCAAGTTATTATAGCAACGGAAATGGCTCGATCCCACCAGCCATCATGAAGGACGATAAAAAATAGAAAACAGCTTCGCCTCTATAGGGGTAAGCTGTTTTTGGGTACATTCAAACATTCCTTGATCAGTAAATGGAGATTAGTCTTTAAATCCACCTCATATGGATTCACTAACTGTTCCTTATTTTCCTCAAGGATTCGTACAATGGGCCGATCACCTATTCCTGCATTCTGAGAAGATACGATACCTTTTCTCCCATCATTAAGTTCCACGGTCATTCCGTTAGGATAAATGGCCACCGACCGCCGAAAGGCTTCGATTATTTGAGTATCAAACTTCGTTCCTGAACCTGCATAAAGGATTTCCAATCCCTCATGGGGCAGCATCGCCTTACGGTAAACCCGATTGGAAGTAACCGCATCGAACACATCAGCCACCGCAATGATCTTTCCGTAATAATGAATCTCATCCCCTTTGGCCCCACGGGGATATCCGGATCCATCCAACCTTTCATGATGCTGATAGGCACAATTGGCAACGATGAGTGAAATGGTATAAACGCTTTTAATAAGCTGAAACCCATACTCGGCATGCTTTTGAATTTCCACAAACTCTTCCTGAGTCAACTTGCCTGGCTTACGCAAAATCTCCACTGGCACAAGCATTTTACCAACATCATGTAAAATGGCACCTAATCCGAGGATCTCCAATTGCTTTTTTTGTAGTTTCAGCTCCATCCCTAAAGCAAGTGTGTATAACGTCACATTAAAGGAATGAATGAAAATATAATCATCATATGTATAAACGTCAGATAATAAAGTCAACAGTTCGTCGCTGTCTTTCAATTCTTCCAATATGTTACCGACTAGCGAAGTGAATTTTACCGCAGCCTTCTCAATCGCAAACGATCCATCCACCTTGACGCCGTTTTTTATTTCTTGAAAAGTGGATTCTATCGAGTGAATAGCCTCTCTCCTTAATTCCCCAGAGATTGGTGGCCTAGGTATTATGTCATCCGTTCTAGAATCTTGAATATAAACAAAGGGTACGTTTAGGGAAACTAATCGATTGATCATTTTTTGCGTTAACGTTAACCCCTCGCTCAAAAGGACATTGCCCCGCTCATTATAGATGTTCATACCGAGACGCTCTCCCGGGGTAAGCGACTCTGTAATGGATAGCTTCATACTAATACTCCGTTTCGGATTCAAGATTTTAAATGGTTCCTTATAAGGAATATCGGCTATTCTTTGGAAAATTCAACCTAATAGTGAATATTTTTTACCCGAAAAATAAAGGCCCCCTTCTAATTAAAGGAAAGCCCCATTCATTATATCATTTTCATCAAGGCCTTCCTTCCGATCATCCCCCGATAAATGCCCTTCTCTTCAGCCTCCAAAGTAACGGTTTCGAGAGGTGCATCCAGTAACTCTTCTATCGTTTTAACGCCTATTGCCCTTCCTGCAAGGATTTTGCGATCTTTTAGCGTGTTATTTAAGAGTCCGACGTCTAATGCTCCACACATGATATATCCTTTTTCGGACGCTACAGCAAGTAGATTCGTTTTGGGCAGTTGGACGGAAATGGCCATGAATGTCTGATTTTCTATATTTATTGGCATCATGTTAATCAATTTGGTACTCCCCCCTCTTTCTCATACTTTATGAAAAGGAGAGGGGAATCGTGATATATACCTAGTCTTCAGGATACATTTTTTTCAGCTTCCATAATAAGATATCCCGTAAAAATTCCGGCATTAAGTACTCTTTTCGTTTCGAGCGTTGAATGCTTGGAAAGAAGTGTCCAAACGTAAACATATCGGGAAGAGCCAATTTATACGTTTGCTTCGGTTGGATTTTCTTCCCTTTCACCAGGATTTCCTTGACGAATCCCTTTTCCCTTACCTTAAACTCTATTTGATCATAGTGCATGACACCCATGATTTTTCCACGGAAGCCGAAGCCCTTCACCTGGATATGTGGCCATTCCTCGTTTCGCGAAAGCAGGAGGATTTCCTTCAATTCTCGACCATTCACTTCAACGATGCACGGATTGATTGGATGTGGACAGATTTTATGAATATCTCCTATTGTGACGGGCCCCTGCGGTAACCCGTCGAGTAACAGTCCAGCATTCACAAAAGAACAGTCGGCTTCACACCACTCCCTCAATGCTTCTCCCATGATTTCCGTGAGCGGCGACACCGTAAACCATTCATTTTTCAACGTTTCAGGTAAGGATAGAGCGACTTGATTCAGGGCATCTCCCCCAGCCTGGTACATCTCTTCAATCCAGCTACGCTCACCTTCCAATTCGGGAAGATCGTTGGTGTCATAGAGCATGGCGGTCTTTTTGCTGACTTCTTTTTTCTCATTTATGGTCAATTCCACTTGTCCAATGAAATAACCATATTTTCCTGCCCCACAAAGAAGTGCTTGATTGACCATTTTTCCTTGATGAAGGATATGATGAGTATGCGCACCCAGAATGATATCAATTTCAGGAAAGTCTTCTGCCATTCTTTCGTCATCATGAATGCCTAGGTGAGAAAGAACGATCACTACATCCGCCATACCTTTAATCTGTTTTAACTGTCTTTGCAATTCCACAAACGGTTCGGTTATATGCCAATCCAATGCTCGATAAAACTTTTGGAAAAAGGCGGTTAACCCGATCATGGCAAGCTTTGTACCTTTTTTTGTTGTATGTATCCAATAAGGGAGGGCCCAATCCGGCCTTGTATCATCCAAATAATAAATATTGGCTGCCAATACCTTGAAATGGGCGTCCTTATATAACGTGTCCAATGCTTCATGAGGCACGGTAATCCCTTCATTATTGCCGATGGTTGCATATTGATAACCAGCTTCATTCAGCAGGTCAATATTCCCCTTCCCCATTGTGCCTTCTGAGAATGGGTGCCAACGATCAACATGATCTCCTATGTCTAGTATGACCGCTTCCTCTCCCGTTTCTTGATGAAGTTGTCTTCTTTCTTTAAGAAACTTATCAATACGAGGCCAATTTTCAAAATGACTGTGAAAATCATTGGTGTGATATAAATGTATGATTTCTGACATCATTTTTCCTCCTCGTTATCCTGTTATACCTTGATAAATAAGACGTATACCGATAATGATCAAAACAATTTTCAGCATATTTTCAAGTGCTGAACTGTTCAGGCGTGTATTGATGTAAGCCCCAAGTTTAGCACCGATCCAAGCTCCTGGAATCAAAGCAAATGCATATGGCCAATTCACATTACCAAGAGAGATATGTGTAATCGAATTCGTAATGGAGGACAAGAACACCATGAACATTGACGTGGCTACTGCCACATGAGGAGGGAAGAAAAACACCAGCATCATGACCGGTACCATCAACGAACCTCCTCCAATGCCAAATAGCCCGGAACTGATTCCAACGACAAAAGAGATGGAAATGGCCACTAACGGATGATAGCCATAAGTGGATGCCTGGCCTTTTTTGTTTTCATACGTCTTGATGATCTTCCCATTCCCTGGTTTGAAGACCATTGGCCGCAATCTGTCTTTCACCAATAAAACGATGGCCATTAAAATCATAAAAAGACCGAAGTATAGCGAAAATGCATCCACATTCAGGATTTTGTTCACATAAGCACCGATGATACCACCAGGGGCGCTCCCTGCAAAGAAAATCAGACCGGCTTTATAATCCACTACCTTGTGTTTCAAGTAGGTTAATGTGGATGCCAATCCCGTGAAAATCATGATGACCGTTGATACACCGACAGCCACTTGTGGCGTCAAGTCACCCATAATGTCTGTTGCGCTACCTAGAAATAATAGCGAAGGTACGATGATGATTCCCCCACCTAATCCAACAAGGGACCCGATTGTCCCAGCTAATAAACCAACGCTGATTAATAGTAACCATATCATGAAGAAATCCGCCTTTATCGATTTGTGAGCTCGAGCCCTTCTTCTAGTTTGCCCACCCAGTCTTTATTAATTATATCGTTCCATTTAAAACAATCCAAGTTGCTTAGGCGCCAATCCTTCATATGTAATGCCTAGCAAATCGATAAACTGTTTGGCATTGTCCGCGGCGTCTCCACCTGAGTTATTATTGAATAAAACATAGACATCCTTGCTCTGCTTTTCTAGGATGCGAATTTTCTCCACCCATTCTTCTAATTCCTGTTTGTTGTACCTATATAAATAGCGCACCTCGCGCCAATTAGCTCCAGAAGCTGGTTTTTGCCATCCGTGGATATTGCGGCCATGAAAGCGCACCAGGGTTTTGTCGGGATGCGTAGCCTCGAGTACGAGGGGAATAGAACCCTCTCCTGCCTGTGGCTCATCACATACCGTATGTATCCATCCCTCTTTCCGTATGAATTCGAGGGTTTGTTGGATCAAATTGGGACGATACCAACTTTGGTTCCGAAATTCAATGGCTACAGGAATATTCCCCATCTCAGCTTTACACCAGCGAAGATAATTAACATTCTCCCGTTTACAATCAAACCATGGTGGAAATTGAAACAGGACCATCGCGAGCTTGCCGGATTCACGGAAGCCTTCAAGTGAATCCCGGAATGCTGCGAACATCTCTTTCTTACTCTCAAAAGGAATCTCACCCCGCATGTGACCTGTCATTCCCTGATAGGCCTTTACAATAAACTGAAAGGAACCAGGTGTCTTTGCAACCCACTTCTCGATATTTCTTTTAGGCTGAATTGCGTAAAAGGATGTGTCCACTTCAACAGTTGGGAAATGTGCTCCATATACCTTCAATTTGTCACGGCTAGGAACTTTATCCATAGACAATGAATCATGGTCACCCCATCCTGTCAAACCAATGTATATCACGTTCACCCCTCCTAAACCACATTACATTATACTTTTTTTACCCTTTCCCTTCTGACTTCAATCCATATAAGTGCTTAAGCATAAAATGTTCTCTCCCGTTCCATCATGCCTATTCTTTTATCCTTTTATTGTATCATGTTCCATCTACATGAATTCTGTTATTTCACTGGATTGGCAAACAGTGGACGGTATTAGCGAAAAGACCCAAAAAGGGTCTTTTAACGTTTCTTATGTAATGGCATTTAAATTAGTCATCGTGATGCCTGACTACACCATTATGATCCCTTCCATGACTCTTAGAACGTCCACCTGAAACAGGCTGGGAATGAGGTTCTCCCTTTTTTAGGTATATTCCTGTCATAATTAAAACGGTAGCCAAACCAATTCCACCAAAAACCCATTCTTTATTCTGGATTATCCAATCCACAAAAATCCACCTCTAACTAGTATGTATGACGACCTACTGATATTTACACTGTTTTAGACAAAAAAAGCACCTTTTTAATGGCACTTTCATTCATTAAAACAACCTGAAATCAAATAGAAGGAGACGAACTCAAAAAGTTCGTCTCCTTCCTGCAGAAAATCTGAAATGGCACAAAGTCTGCACGATTGTTTCTTCACTTCTAACGTTGATATTGCAACACTAAAAGAAATTATCCAATAGAGCCTTCCATTTCAAACTTGATTAGACGGTTCATTTCGACCGCATATTCCATTGGAAGTTCTTTTGTGAATGGTTCGATGAAGCCCATCACGATCATTTCCGTTGCTTCTTGCTCAGAGATTCCGCGGCTCATCAGATAGAACAATTGCTCTTCTGATACTTTGGAAACCTTCGCTTCATGCTCAAGGGAAATGTTATCATTTAGAATTTCATTATAAGGAATTGTATCAGATGTAGACTGATTATCCATGATTAATGTATCACATTCGATGTTTGAACGGGCACCTTCGGCTTTACGTCCGAAATGGACCACACCACGGTATGTTACTTTCCCGCCTTGTTTAGAAATCGACTTCGATACGATTGTTGAAGAAGTATTAGGTGCAAGGTGAATCATTTTCGCTCCTGCATCTTGATGTTGGCCTTTACCAGCAATGGCTATGGATAATGTCATACCACGAGCGCCTTCGCCTTTTAAGATGACGGCTGGGTATTTCATTGTCAATTTAGAACCGATGTTGCCATCAATCCATTCCATTGTTGCATTTGCATCACATACCGCACGTTTCGTAACCAAGTTAAACACGTTGTTAGCCCAGTTTTGAATTGTTGTATAACGGCAATATGCATCTTTCTTGATAACAATTTCAACGACCGCGCTATGAAGGGAATTGGTTGTATAAACAGGTGCTGTACAACCTTCTACATAGTGAACGGAAGCTCCTTCGTCAACGATGATCAGCGTACGCTCGAATTGACCCATGTTTTCTGAGTTAATACGGAAGTATGCTTGAAGGGGAGTATCCACCTTCACGCCTTTTGGAACGTAGATGAATGATCCACCAGACCATACAGCTGAGTTCAATGCAGCGAATTTATTATCGGTCGGCGGAATTGTTTTACCGAAATGCTCACGGAAGATATCTTCATTTTCACGAAGAGCGGAGTCCGTATCCTTGAACACAATACCCATATCTTCTAATTCAACCTTCATGTTGTGATAAACAACTTCAGATTCATATTGAGCAGAAACCCCTGCCAAATACTTTTGCTCTGCTTCAGGAATCCCTAATTTATCAAACGTTTGCTTGATTTCATCAGGTACTTCATCCCATGATTTCTCGGATTTCTCAGAAGGCTTTACATAGTATGTGATTTCATCAAAGTTTAAGCTTTGTAAGTCTCCACCCCATTGAGGCATTGGCATATTGTAGAAATGCTCTAATGATTTCAAACGGAAATCAAGCATCCATTGTGGTTCACTCTTCATGCGTGAAATTTCTTCCACGATTTCTTTTGTTAAGCCGCGCTTTGAACGGAAGATAGAAATATCTTTATCCGCAAAGCCATATTTATAATCGCCAATCTCAGGCATCTTTTTAGCCATAGCTTGTATTCCTCCATTTCAAATGGCTGAATCTACAACAGCTCATTTAAATTTAATTATTCCTTTAAACCTTTTTCCATGGCCTTCCAGGCTAGAGTCGCGCACTTAATTCGTGCAGGGAACTTGGAGACCCCTTGAAGTGCTTCAATATCGCCAAGATCGATTTCATCATCATACTCTTTTCCTTGTATCATCTCTGAAAAAGTCTGGGACATCGCTAAAGCCGTATCTACATCTTTTCCTTTGATGGCTTGAGTCATCATAGACGCTGAACTCATCGAGATAGAACAGCCATCACCATCGAATTTAACATCACTGACCATATTGTCCTCGATTTTCATCGTTAAACGAATACGGTCACCACATGTTGGATTGTTCATATCAATGGTCAAACTTCCATCTTCAAGCATACCTTTGTTACGAGGTTTCTTATAGTGGTCCATGATGACCTGACGGTAAAGTGTATCTAAGTTATCAAAAGACATTACTGAAATACTCCTTCGTTTTGACAAGCCCGGACACTAGCTTATCGATCTCTTCTTCCGTGTTATAGAGATAGAAACTTGCTCTTGCTGTCGATGATACGTCCAGCCATTTCATTAAAGGCTGTGCGCAATGATGACCGGCACGGACAGCGATTCCATCTGCATCTAGGACGGTAGCCACATCATGTGGATGGACGTCATTAATATTAAAGGTTACTACACCTGCACGTTTTTCCGGATCTTTTGTTCCATATATCGTGAGGCCTTCCACTTCAGACAATCTTTCGATCGCATAGGCAGCAAGTTTGTGTTCATGCTGCTCGATTTGATCCATGCCAATTCCTTCTAAGAAATCAATAGCAGCGCCAAGGCCGATGGCACCTGCTATGATTGGAGTCCCGGCTTCGAATTTCCAAGGGAGTTCTTTCCACGTAGACTCATATAACCCTACGAAGTCAATCATCTCTCCACCAAATTCAATCGGCTCCATTTTTTCAAGAAGTTCTTTCTTGCCATATAATACACCGATTCCAGTAGGACCGACCATTTTATGACCAGACAGGGCAAAGAAGTCACAATCCAGATCACGTACATCCACTTTCATGTGCGGTGTACTTTGCGCTCCGTCCACAACCATGATTGCATGATGTTCATGGGCAATCTTTGCAATTTCCTTGACTGGGTTAATAACGCCAAGCACATTAGAAACTTGCATGACAGAAACGATTTTCGTAGCATCCGTGATGGTAGCTCTCACGTCATCAAGCGAAATTGTTCCATCCTCTTGAAGAGGAATATATTTCAGTACAGCACCTTTTTCTTTAGCCAGCTGCTGCCACGGAATGATATTGCTATGATGCTCCATATACGAGATGACAATTTCGTCACCTTCTTTAATGTTTGCACCACCGTAACTTTTCGCTACGGTATTTAAAGATGTGGTTGTTCCTCTAGTGAAAATGATTTCTTCAGTAGAGGAAGCATTAATGAATTTACGAACCTTTTCACGTGCACCTTCATACGCATCCGTAGCTTTTGTTCCCAGTGTATGCACCCCACGGTGAACATTAGAGTTGAAACCGCGGTAATAATCTTCAATCGCTTCAATAACAGCAGCCGGTTTTTGAGAAGTAGCCGCGCTGTCTAAATATACTAATGGCTGACCATTGACTTCTTGATCTAATATCGGAAAAAGCTTACGAATTTCGTATGGGTTCATTACTGTACTTTCCTTTCAATGACCTCGACAAGTTGCTTTTTAACTCCTTCAATCGGGAGTTGGTTAACAACAGGGGCCAAGAATCCGTGAATGACAAGTCTTTCAGCTTCTGTTTTCGAGATACCGCGACTCATCAAGTAATAAAGTTGCAGCGGATCAACACGACCAACAGATGCAGCATGTCCTGCAGTTACATCATCTTCATCAATTAGAAGGATTGGATTAGCGTCGCCACGTGCTTTTTCACTTAACATCAATACGCGTGATTCCTGTTCAGCATTAGCCTTAGTCGCACCATACTCAATTTTCCCAATACCATTAAAGATTGTGGATGCACTATCCTTCATGACACCATGCTTAAGGATATAGCCTTCAGAACGCTTACCGAAATGAATAACGGCTGTCGTGAAGTTTTGTTTTTGCTCTCCACGTCCAACTACTACTGATTTTGTATCTCCGTAAGAGCCGTCACCCATCAGATATGTTGTATTATCTGAAATCGTATTTCCATCGTTCATCAAGCCAAGTGCCCACTCAATACGCGCATCACGTGCAGCTACCCCACGGCGATTCACATACGTTGTGAAACCTTTAGAAAGAGTATCAACAGCACCGTATTCCACTTTAGCATTTGCATTTGCGAACACTTCCGTTACGATATTAGCGATGCCTTCGTTAGATTCAACAGCCGAGAAGTAATTCTCTACGTATGTTACAGAACTATTATCTTCAGCCACGATCAATACGTGATTAAAAAGTGTAGTTTCAGGATTATCCACCAAGAATACTGCTTGGATCGGATCCTTGATTTCTACATTTTTCGGAACATACAAGAATGCTCCTCCGTTAAGTAGTGCAGCATGTAAAGCTGTTAAACGGTGTTCATTAACTTTAACGCCATCTTTCATGAAATATTTCTGAACTAGCTCAGCATGGTCGCAAGCAGCCGTGAAAATATCCGTGAAGATAACGCCTTGTTCTTTAATTTCAGCTGACAAATTAATATGTGCCGGCGTATTGTTGCGTTGGATATATAAGTTATCATTTTCTTCAATGATGGATTTAATTTCTTTTGGAAGCTCTTCTAAAGAGGCAAAAGCTTCACTTTCAACCGTATGTGATTGGAAAGAAGAAAAATTCCATTTATCTATTTTCGTTTTATCCGGTTTAAGCATTGGAAGCTCTTCTATGCCTGAAAAGGCTTTGATTCGAAGCTCCGATAGCCAAGATGGCTCATTATTTTTTGCTGAATAAGAGTTTATGTCCTCTTTTTCAAGCGATAATTTCATTTCTGTAGTCATTGCAAATCCTCCTACTTACGCTTCTTCGCCAACAGTTTCGTCTTCAATGCCTAATTCTTGTTTAATCCAGTCATAACCTTCTGCTTCTAATCGTGCAGCTAATTCAGGACCGCCAGATTTAACGACGCGACCTTGCATCATAACGTGTACAAAATCAGGTGTGATGTAGTTCAATAGACGTTGGTAGTGAGTGATGATCAGACAACCAAAATCTTCTCCGCGCATTTCATTGATACCTTTTGAAACGACTTTAAGTGCATCGATGTCAAGACCTGAGTCAATTTCATCCAAAATGGCGATTTTCGGTTGAATCATCATTAACTGAAGGATTTCGTTACGTTTTTTCTCTCCACCGGAGAATCCTTCATTTAAGTAACGTTGTGCCATATCTTCATCCATTTCAAGGAACTCCATGTTTTTGTCCATTTGACGGATGAATTTCATAAGTGAGATCTCGTCGCCTTCTTCACGGCGTGCATTGACAGCTGAACGCAAGAAGTCCGCATTTGTAACACCGCTGATTTCACTTGGATATTGCATAGCAAGGAAAAGACCAACACGAGCACGTTCGTCAACTTCCATCTCCAATACATCTTCCCCGTCAAAGGAGATGCTTCCGCTTGTTACTTCATATTTCGGGTGGCCCATGATTGCTGAAGATAAAGTGGATTTACCTGTACCATTCGGTCCCATGATTGCATGGATTTCTCCGCCTTTTACTTCTAGGTTAACCCCTTTTAAAATCTCTTTGCCTTCTATTGATACGTGAAGATCTTTAACCACTAATGTTGAACCTGACATAATAATACCTCCGTGAACTTAATTCCTATTTTATTACAGAAAGTAAAAAATCACTTTCTTATATAGTTTTCTTGAAAAATCATTCTCAATTTATTCTCATTACAATTTTATAACAAATCCAATTTAGAATCAACTAATATAGACGGGGGTTTTTACTCGCTTCGGAGTGAAAACCTGTCCTATTGTTGCAAAAAGACCATCTAAAGGCTTTTCTGTGCATATTATGCCCTTATTTTAGCTTTTCTTAATGTAAGTTAATTATTCGAGGGTTCCTTCCTTATAAAATATTCCCGAAACATTTTATTGGAAGACAGTTGGCCCTTAAAATAAAAAAACGGCCTGCATGAGGATGTAAGTTGATCCACTTCGTACATTAGATCACTTCTCATTTTACCTCTACAGACCAGATTTTAAAAGACTCTGTTATATATGATTATGCGTGTATTTGACGCTGTAGTTCTCGAACCATTTTATTGCATTGCTCATGTTCCCTATCTCTTACTTTTTCAACCTCGATACGAAGGTCTAAATTTCTGCTGTACTCACTGTACCCAACCCCATGTGATAACTGCATAGCTTTTTCCATTTCGCTCGTTACGTTTAAATCTAAAGTATTGATAGTGAACCATCCTTTCAAATTTGTGAATCAATTTTGTTACTTCGTTTATTCTATACCCTAGGATTTTAACTTTAAACCCCCAAAAAACGACCAGGAAATTCCAGGCCGTTTTTGATTGCTTTACTCATTTGCAGGTACGACTGCTCCATCGTACTCTTCAAGGATGAAATCTTGGATCTCTTTAGAATGTAACACTTCTACAAGGGTTTTGATTGCTTCTTTGTTTTCGTCCCCTTTGTTCACCGCGATGACGTTCACGTATGGAGATTTGGAATCTTCAATGGCAATAGAATCTTTAAGAGGATTCAAGCCAGCATCGATCGCATAGTTGGAGTTGATCAAAACAGCATCACCTTCGCCGCTTTCATAGATTTTCGGAAGCAATGCCGCTTCATATTCTGCATCAAATTTAATCTTTTTCTTATTTTCCACGATATCTTTTTCAGTTGCCGTCGTTTTATCTATGCCTTCTTTAAGCTTAATCAACCCATTCTTTTCTAAAAGCGATAGCGCACGTCCATGGTCTGCCACAGAGCTGCTTAATATAATGGTTGCTCCTTCAGGAAGCTTATCAATGCTTTTATATTTTTGAGAATATAACGCAATCGGTTCGATATGGATGCCTCCTGCATTAACAAAATCATATCCGTTTTCCTCAATTTGAGACTCTAGATAAGGAATGTGTTGGAAGTAGTTGGCATCCAATTCTTTATTGCTCAGAGCCTTGTTTGGCAAGATATAGTCTTGGAATGTTTCCACTTCCAATTCAATGCCTTTCTCTTTAAGAAGTGGAATCGCTTTTTCGAGAATTTCAGCATGCGGTACATTCGATGCTCCAACCACTATTTTCTTGGAATCTTTTTCTGAATCGCCACTGCCTGTATCTTTCTCTTTATCCGTTCCGCAAGCCGCAAGTGCAATCGATAATACTAGAACTAATGCAAATCCTAAAAACTTTTTCATACGTTTCATCTCCCCTTATCGTTTATCCAATTTAGTTGTAAACACATCTCCGATAATCTGAATGACGAAGACGATAATTAATATGACAATCGTCGCTACCAAGGTAACGTCGTTGTGATTCCGTTGATAACCGTCTAGATAGGCTAAGTTACCCAACCCGCCTGCTCCGATGACACCGGCCATTGCCGTGTATCCAACCAATGCAATCGATGTGACCGTAATCCCTGAAATGAGTGCAGGCATCGATTCTGGAAGAAGGACTTTAAAAATGATGGTACTTGTTTTGGCCCCCATTGATTTGGCTGCCTCTATGACACCTTTATCAATCTCACGCAGGCCGATTTCAACCAATCGTGCATAAAATGGAGCGGCACCGATAATAAGGGCCGGTAACGCCGCATTCTCTCCAATCATGGAACCGACGATCGATTTGGTGAATGGTATCAATAATACAATCAAAATAAGGAACGGAATGGAGCGGAAAATATTAACGAAAGCACTCAGCACTCCATTAATGCCCCGATTCTCCCACATATTACCCTTACCTGTTAAAAAGAGAAGCAGTCCTAATAGTATGCCTATAAAAAAGGTGGCTACAACCGAGATACTTGTCATATATAGCGTTTCTTTCGTCGCTTCCATAATGTCTTCCCAATCTACATTCGGCAATAATTCTTCAAGCATGAGTAATCACCTCCACGCCTACTTGCTGTGCTTTTATGAATTCGATTGCGCGGAGCATTTCATCTTCTTTGCCATCAAGGTGGATAAACAATGTTCCATATGAACCGCTTCTAGTTTGAGAGATTTTTCCTTGGACGATGTTGACTTCCAACTCGAAATTACGAACCAATTTGGTGATCAACGGGCTTTCTGCATGATCCCCTACAAATGTCAGCTGAATCACTTTTCCAGCTGGATACCGTTCAAACAAATGCTCCATCGTTTCTCTTGTCTCTTCTGGTTCTGTTACCTGTTGGACAAAACGCTTGGTCATTTGTTCTTTCGGATTTCTGAAAACGTCCAAAACAGCTCCTTGCTCCACTACCCGGCCATTTTCCATCACCGCCACCCGATTGCAAATCTTGCGGATGACGTGCATCTCATGTGTAATCAACACAATCGTCAATCCCAGTCGCTGGTTGATGTCCACAAGCAATTCCAGGATAGAATCGGTTGTTTGGGGATCCAAAGCAGATGTCGCTTCATCACACAATAGCACTTTCGGGTTATTGGCAAGGGCCCTGGCTATACCTACCCTTTGTTTTTGACCACCACTAAGCTGTGATGGGTAGGCCTTTTCCCGACCTTCCAGACCGACTAACTTTATCAGTTCATTGACACGTTTCACACGCGCTTGTTTCCCCATTCCTGCAATTTCCAAAGGAAAGGCTATGTTCTCCTGAACGGTCCTTGACCATAAAAGGTTAAAGTGTTGAAAAATCATGCTAATCTCTTGACGAGCCTTTCGAAGCTTAGACCCTTTGATTGTTGACACTTCATTTTCCGCAACGACCACCGATCCTTCAGTAGGCGTTTCCAGGCCATTAAGCATCCGGATAAGCGTGCTTTTCCCCGCTCCACTGTACCCGATGATCCCAAAGATTTCGCCTTTATTTATCTTTAAATTCACACTATTCACAGCATGAATCGTTTCATTGTTTCCTTTTCCTGTTCGAAAAAGCTTACTAACGTTTGACAAAGTAATCATCTATGCTCACCTCTTTATCCAATAAAACCTATGAATTTAGTTAATTTATCTTTGTAGCATCCTACCATTTATGGTTGTAAAGAAATAGAAAAAGCCCTTCTGCATGAGCAGAAAGGCAGGGAAAAGCAGGCCTTCCTCTCATCTCCCAAAGCAAGTACGCTTTGTGTGAATTGGCACCTTTCCAAGGAAATTCCTTGTCGGTTGCCGGGTTTCAACGGGCACATCCCTCCACCTCTCTTGATAAGAGCTATATATGGACTATTCTTTTATCATTAAGTTCACTTTACTATGGTGAAATTCTATCACAGATAAAAAAGGAGTGCAATGGATAATTACTGAGACACTTGGATTGCCATTATACTGTCTTAGAGTTAACCGATACGATATTCGTCGCTTTTTCGATGGCCTGCTCTAAATCCTCGATCAAGTCTACAACATTTTCAATCCCGATTGATAGCCGTACCTGATCTGCACTGACGCCCGCCTGAACCAAACCTACCTCGTTCAATTGTTGGTGGGTAGTACTCGCTGGGTGAATGATTAAGCTTTTTGCATCTCCCACATTGGCAACATGCGACCATAATTCCACTGAATTGATGAGTGTCGCCCCCGCTTCACGTCCACCTTTAATACCAAATGTCACCACAGATCCGGGTCCCTTAGGCATGTATTTATCCGCAAGGGCTTTATCAGGGTGATCATCGTTACCCGGATAAGAAACCCAGGAGACCGCCGGATGGTTTTCCAAGAACTGAATGACTGCCCTCGTATTCAAAAGGTGCTCTTTCATCCTTACATGGAGTGTTTCTAAGCCTAGAGTAAACTGGAATGCACTTTGGGCACTTAACGTCGGTCCCAAATCCCGAAGCAATTGCACACGCGCTTTGGTGATAAAGGCAGCCGGCCCTACCGCTTCGGAGTAGACAAGCCCATCATAACTTGGGTCAGGTTCGGTAAAGCCTGGATAGTTAGGGGAATTCCAGTCGAATTTACCTCCGTCAATAATGACCCCGCCTAAGGTGGTACCGTTGCCCAAGAGCCATTTTGTGGCTGAGTGGATGACGATATCCGCTCCGAAATCTATTGGCCTGCACAGATATGGTGTCGCAAAAGTGTTGTCGATAATCAATGGGACACCGGCCTCATGGGCAATATCCGCCACCGCTTCAATATCTAAAACCCTTAAACTTGGGTTGCCAATTGTTTCAGCGAAAATGGCCTTCGTTCGTGGAGTGATGGCTTGCTTAAAATTTTCCGGGTCATCAGGAGAGACGAATTTCACTTTAATTCCGTATTTAGGAAGAGTATTTTCAAATAAATTATATGTGCCACCATATAATGTAGAAGCCGCAACAATCTCATCTCCCATAGTAGCGATGTTTAGGATGGCAAGTGTTATCGCAGCCATGCCACTTGCCACTGCCAATCCACCAATTCCCCCTTCCAACAGGGCCATTCTTTCTTCAAAAACGCTGACAGTTGGATTGTGAAGCCGAGTATAGATATATCCACTTTCCTTTAGTCCGAACAGATTCGCTGCATGATCTGTATCTTTGAACAAATAAGCATTGCTTTGATAAATGGGCACAGCACGGGCGCCCGTTTCATCAACCTTCAGACCCCCATGCACACTCAATGTTTCAAAACGGAAATTTTTTTCTGCCATCATTTTCTCCCCTTTTTTCTATGGTTTAAGTTGGAATTGGTAGTGAATCTTTCTCATTGCTTATGAAAAAAAGAAGTTTGAACCTTCCTTCGTCCAGAATCCTCCCTCTGATGGAATTAGCGTCCTTTATAAAGAGGATTCGAAGATATCTTATCCTTCTCGTTTACGATTTTGCATATACTTATTACAAAATATACTACTTTAGTAGTGCACAGTCAATAAACTATTAGAATATTCAATTATTTATTCAAACGCCATTTTCCTTTTAAATACAACAAAAAAACCAATCCTACAGGATCGGCTTTTAGCTTATTTCTTTCAGCAATCCATACAAATAGGGTACGGACTGAAATGCATATATTTTTTCGGTCAGCTTCCCTTTTTTAAAAAGCAAAAGGCAAGGTACACTCTCAATTTCATATTCTTCAGCCAGTGGCTGGACATAATTCATGTTCATTTTTCCCGCCTTCATTTCCGGGAACAGTTCCAGTGTTATGGTAAGCATCCTGGAAGCCACCTGGCAGGTGCCGCATAAAGGCGTATAGAGATATAAGCTAAAGGTATCCCCTTGATCCACAGCTTGCTTAAAGTCTTCTTCTTTCCATTCCTCCATCAGTTACTCTTCCATCCTTTAACTTAAGAATTTTGCTTTCACCTTCATATTCGCGGTCATTAGCACGGAAGCGATGTGATGTTCTGGGGTATCCTCCACTTCCTTGTACATTTTTTCAATGTACAAATGGCTTGCTTCCGGCAGTTCCCGACGAAATTGTTTTCTTAGCTTTTCCCCTGATTCATCTGCATCAAAAAGGATATACACTTCCTGGCCCATCAATTCATCCACCAATTCATCCAGCTTAGTCAATGAGATGGTGCCATTGGTACATCTAATTTCCACTTCTTCGTCCAATACGGATGCCACTTTTCGTTTATCGGAAAGGCCTTCGACAATAATCACTTTATCAGGAATATCCCACTCCATCTCATCACCCCGTCTCGAATTGAAAAAAGAGCAGGCTTGATTAAAGCCTCCCCTCACTTTCTTTAACCGTTTATCAGGCTTTCATATTCATTGGCACTCATCAGTTTTTCTATCTCACTACTATCTGATGGTTCAAGAACAATCATCCATGCTTTTTCAAACGGAGATTCATTAACGAATTCAGGATTGTCATTAAGCTCTTCATTCACTTCAATGACCTTTCCACTGATAGGAGCATAAAGTTCAGAAACCGTTTTAACAGATTCTACACTGCCAAAAGGCTCGTTCGCTTTCAGTTCTGATCCAGTCTCTGGTAGTTCCACGAATACGATATCCCCCAGTTCGGACTGAGCAAACGCCGTAATGCCAATGCGCACTTTACCGTCTTCCGTTTTGACCCATTCATGTTCTTTCGTATAACGAAGTTCTTTTGGTGCTGTCATCATTAACTCCCCCATCTTACAGTATATTTCTATTACATTATAAGGTAGATTCTTTATTATGATAAGGAATTATCGAAATCTTTTGTAAAGTGCTAGTTCCAAGTCTGTTCGAATTGCTCTTCTTTAAAACCTACTGTCACTTTCGAGCCATCTGTAACAATCGGTCTTTTCAGAAGCATACCATCCGTTGCCAGGATATCTAGCATTTCTGCTTCAGAAGCTTCTTTCAGCTTGTCTTTTAACCCTAGCTCCCGATATTTTTGCCCGCTAGTATTGAAAAACTTCTTCAATTCTAATCCACTACTTTTATATAGTTCTTCAATCTCTGCCCGAGAAGGGGGATTCTCTACAAGATGAATCGCTTCATATTGCAATTCATGACTATCCAGCCACTTCTTTGCATTGCGGCATGTGCCGCATTTTGGGTACCAGTATAATGTTAAGCCCATTGTTTCACCACCTACCATTAGAATACCCGTTTTTTAGGGGCAATACAACGAAATGCACTCTCGTACTATCCCACATGAAATAAAGGGAATGCCCGATATCGGCATCCCCTTTAATGTGCACTTTTTTTAATGATTAAAGTGCGTATTTTTCATTTTCGATTACTTTTACGGAAGCTTCGCGTTTTTTCGCAATGACATTGATTGGGTTATGTCTAGTCAACTTGCGAAGTGAAGAAAGCATGATGCGAAGTGTATCGCCAGTTTCCACAGCAATCAATGTTTCTTTTGCATGCTGTTCGATTTCATTGAAAGCTTCTTGTACGAAGATTTCAGTGTATAGCACTTTTTGCTGGTTCTTTTCTAGACCTGTAGTCGCGATTGCTTTTTCTGTACGTAAAACCACTGACTCAGCTGCATAAGCAAGCGAAACGATATCGGCAATATTAGAAAGGATTTCTTGTTCTTGATCAAGTTTTTTACCGAACTTTTGTGCAGCAAGACCTGCAGCCAATATACCAATTTTCTTAGCATTTCTAACCAACATTTTTTCTTGTGCCAATGGCTCGTCACCTGGCTCTTCCGGCATCATCATCATTAATTCTTCTTGTAGACCTTGAGCCTTTTGAAGAAGAGGAAGTTCACCTTTTAGGGCCTTTTTCAGGAATGTACCTGGAACCAGCAGACGGTTGATTTCATTTGTTCCTTCAAAGATGCGGTTGATACGAGAATCACGATACGCTTTCTCAATTTCGTATTCTTGCATGAAGCCGTAACCGCCATGAAGTTGAACCCCTTCATCAGTTACATAATCCAACACTTCTGAAGCGAAGAATTTATTCAATGAGCACTCGATTGCGTATTCGGCAACTGCTGCAGCCATGGATTTCCCATCTTTTACTTGCTCATCAGTCAGCTTGCTTTGTCGTTGGTCATAAAGGCCGACCGTACGGTAAACGGAGCTTTCCGCTGCATAGATCTTAGAAGCCATCGTCGCTAATTTTTCTTTCGTTAGGTTAAAATCGGAAATTTTCGTTTTGAACTGTTGACGCTGATTCGTATAAGTAGCTGTAAGTTCAAGAGCGCGTTTTGAACCGCCGACTGCGCCTACACCCAATTTATAACGCCCAATGTTCAAGATGTTGAAAGCGATGACGTGACCTTTACCAGCTACACCAAGAAGGTTTTCAACAGGAACGGCTACGTCTTCAAGAATTAAAGTACGTGTAGAAGAACTCTTAATACCCATTTTCTTTTCTTCAGCACCTGTAGAAACACCTGCATATTCACGTTCTACGATGAAAGCAGAGAATTGTTCGCCATCAATTTTAGCGTAAACACAGAACACATCTGCAAAGCCTGCATTGGTGATCCATTGCTTTTCTCCGTTCAAAATGTAGTGAGTGCCTTCTGCATTCAATTTTGCTGTCGTTTTTGCTCCCAACGCGTCAGACCCCGAGCTTGGTTCAGTTAAAGCATAAGCCGCAATCTTTTCGCCTGTTGCAAGTAACGGAAGGTATTTTTGTTTTTGCTCTTCATTACCGAATAATACGATTGGCAAAGACCCAATCCCTACATGAGCACCATGTGTAATTCCGAACCCGCCGGCAAGTGCCATTTTTTCCGTGATTAACGCTGAACTGATTTTATCAAGACCAAGTCCGCTATATTCTTCCGGTACGTCAGCACCTAATAAGCCGATTTCCCCAGCATGCTTCAGTAACTTTACAGAACGGTCAAATTCATGGTTTTCTAAATGCTCAACTTGTGGAAGAACTTCATTCATTACAAAGTCTTCGGAAGTCTTGGCAATCATTTTATGCTCATCCGTGTAATCCTCAGGTGTAAACACTTGATCATACGTAATATCTTCAACTAAAAAGGCTCCACCTTTAATCAGGTTTTCTGTTGTTTGATTGGACATGAAAAATTCCTCCTATATGCTAATTTTTATAAAGGCCCGGATACAGATACCGTACCTGCATCCGGATAAAAAAGCTTATGCTAATAATTCGAAAACTCCAGCAGCACCCATACCGCCGCCGATACACATTGTAACGACCCCGAATTGTTGGTTTCTGCGTTTCATTTCATGTAACAGGCTTAATGTCAATTTAGCACCCGAACATCCAAGGGGATGACCCAAAGCAATAGCTCCTCCATTGACGTTGACAATCTCTTCATTCAATCCAAGTTCACGAATGATCTGAATCGATTGAGAAGCGAACGCCTCATTCAATTCGAACAAACCAATGTCTGAAAGCTCAAGCCCTGCAAGTTTTAGAGCTTTAGGAATTGCAGCAATCGGTCCGATTCCCATGATTTCCGGCGGAACTCCCGCTACAGCAAAGGAGCGAAACTTACCAAGTGGCTTCATGCCTAATGAGGAAGCTTTTTCACCATCCATGACCATGACAGCAGCGGCTCCATCACTTGTTTGTGATGAATTTCCGGCGGTAACGGATCCGGTAACAGAGAATGCCGGTCTTAGCTTTTTGAGCACATCGACCGTCGTCCCTTCACGAACGCCTTCATCTTGGGTGAACTGGAATGTCTTTTCCTGTAATTTCAAATCCGTGCCTACAGAACGAAGAGTTACGTCGACTGGAACGATTTCATCGGAAAATTTCCCTTCTGCAATGGCTTTTGCCGCTCTTTGATGGCTACGTACAGCAAACTCGTCTTGATCCTCACGGGATATCCCATATTTATTCGCAACCGCTTCCGCTGTGTGTCCCATGCCCATATAATATTCAGGCGCCGTTTCAGCAAGATTCGCATTCGGACGGGTAACGTGCCCCATCATTGGCACTAAACTCATGGATTCTGCGCCACCAGCGATGACCGTATCACTTTGTCCGAGCATGATTCTTTCCGCTCCATAAGCAATACTTTGCAATCCACTCGAACAGTAACGATTAATCGTAATGGCCGGTACAGTGTACGGCAAGCCCGCCAATGCTCCGATATTCCTTGCCATATTCAAGCCTTGCTCTGCCTCAGGCATTGCACAACCAATGATCAAGTCATCGATATTGCCTTCATAATTCCCTGCACGCTTTAATGTTTCCTTGACTACAATAGCCCCTAAATCGTCTGGACGAACGTTAGCAAGAGAACCTTTTTTTGCTCTTCCTACCGGAGTCCTTGCTCCAGCTACTATTACTGCTTCTTTCATGAGGATCCCCCTTACTTCATTTTTAAGCTCTTAACCTATTGAACTATAGTTTTTGGACTCTATCTTTAACAATCAGTTAGTTACGAAGTGGTTTTCCCTTAACAAGCATGTGCTGCATCCTTTGTTGAGATTTCGGAGTGGAAATCAATTTTAAGAATGCTTGTTTTTCTAGGTCCAGGATATACTGTTCATCTACTTCTGTACCGAAAGGAAGTTTCCCACCAGCCAGAACATATGCAAGCTCCTTAGCAATGACCAGATCATGGTCAGATAGGAAGCCTGATAGACGCATCGATTCGGCTCCTAAAAGGAGTGCTGCATAACCAGTTTCACCAACCACAGGTATTTTCGTGCGAGTCGGTGCTGTATAACCTTGATCATACATAGAAATGACGGACTGCTTGGCATCATATAACTGGTGGTCTGAATTGACACTGATTCGATCGGAAGAATTAAGGAAATTATTTTCCCGTGCTTCTTCAGCAGAAGTCGACACCTTGGCCATAGCAACGGTTTCAAATACTTGATTCGCTACCTTCTGTAAATCAAAGTCGACGCCTTTTGGCATACTCTTCAATGTTTTCACATAAAGTTCTTTTGTTCCGCCACCGCCAGGTATCAAGCCTACGCCCGCTTCGACTAGACCCATATACGTTTCTGTCGTTGCCTGGATACGAGCAGCAGGAAGTGAAACTTCCGCGCCACCGCCAAGCGTCATATTAAATGGCGCCACTACGACAGGGACCGCACTGTACTTAATCTTCAACATAGCTTTTTGGAATTGGCTGATCACCATATCCAATTCGAATATATTGTCATCCTGCGCTTCCATCAACATCATTGCGATATTGGCACCTACACAGAAGTTTTTGCCTTGATTTCCGATGACAAGGCCTTTATAGTTCGCTTCGGCTTCGTCGACAGCAGCATTGATCATTTGCATGATATCAAGACCAATGGCATTGTTCGGTGACGTGAACTCCAGTAGTGCCACTCCATCGCCAATATCAATCAAACTTGCACCGCTGTTTTTCTTGATTACACCTTTTTGCTTCTTGATTGCTTTAAGGTTGATCACCTTTGGATTCTCTTGAAGTTCTTTATATTCACCATTGTGATAGTAGGAAACTACACCGTTTTCCTCTTTGTAGAAAGAAGTAATGCCTTTTTCAAGCATATCCTTCACCCATTGTGGAACAGCTACCCCTTCTTCTTCTAGGCGGGCTACTGATTTTTCAACACCAATTGCATCCCAGGTTTCAAAGGGACCTGTAGACCAGCCGAAGCCCCACTTCATCGCTTGATCGATTGCCACGATATCATCCGCAATGTCTCCAAGCAGCTGAGCAGAATACACAAGGGCTGGATTCAACACATTCCAAAGCAAAAGACCTGCGCGATCCTCACTGTAAACAAGCGCTTTCATTTTATTAGAAAGACCTTTTGCCTGTTTAGCCATTTCAACCGACGGTGCCTTTAATTTTTTCCGTGGTTCATATTCAAGTGTCTCAGGATTCAATTCCAGGATTTCCTTGCCTTTTTTCAGGAAAAACCCTTGTCCAGACTTGCTTCCAAGCCAACCGTTTTCTAGCATTTTGCTCATGAAATCAGGAATGCGGAAAACTTCTTTTTCTTCTCCTTCAACCTGGTCATACACGTTCTTAGCTACATGAGAAAAAGTATCCAACCCCACTACATCAAGTGTACGGAATGTTGCGCTCGACGCTCTTCCGATTAAAGGCCCTGTTACTGAATCGACTTCACCCACGCTGTATCCACCTTTTTTCATTTCACGCAGGGTGACTAGCAATCCGTAAGTACCAATCCGGTTAGCGATGAAGTTGGGTGTATCCTTGGCTTCGACAACGCCTTTGCCAAGAACGTCTTCGCCAAATTGCTTCATGTATTCAAGCACTTCAGGTGCAGTTGCTTTAGTTGGTATGACTTCTAAAAGTTTCAAATAGCGTGGAGGATTGAAAAAGTGGGTCCCTAAGAAATGCTTTTGGAAATCTTCAGAACGCCCCTCCGCCATTGCTTCAATAGAAATGCCCGATGTATTGGAAGAAATGATGCTGCCCGGTTTACGATATTTATCAACCTGAGCAAAAACGCTTTGCTTCACATCAAGTCGTTCGACGACTACTTCAATCACCCAATCGACTTCATTCAATCGGCTTATATCATCTTCCAGGTTCCCCGCTTCGATTAAGGCAAGATTTCCTTTAGCAGATAACGGAGCTGGTTTTTGTTTTAAAAGTTTAGTAATCGCAGTTTGACTAATGCGGTTACGTACTTGTTTATTTTCTAAAGTAAGACCTTTTTTCTTTTCATCCTCTGTTAGTTCACGAGGTACAATATCCAATAATAAAGTCGGAATGCCGATGTTAGCAAGGTGTGCAGCAATCCCTGATCCCATAACTCCTGACCCTAGAACAGCAGCCTTTCGTATTTGTCGAACCAAGTTCATATCCCCCTTACGCAGTATATTGAATGAATACTCATTCATTTTTGTCCCAAAAAATTTTGAATATTTTTTCTTATTACTAATATAGAATAAATTTGGAAATTCTGCAATGATTAAACAGGTAAAAATTAATTTTTTATCTAAAAACTCCTGGTTAGTTTTCATTGTTTGGAAGAAAATAACGAACAGGAGGTGACGTATACTCATGAAGCATAAAAACAATCCGTCTAAAGGAGCCGTAAGCGCCGCAAGCGTGAAAGGAAATGCCGGCCCTGGCGGTGAGCGAACCAATGGAAAGAATAAGGTGAACAGCCAGAACAATCAGTTTAAAAAATAGAATCTTAAGTGGAGTAGCCGTCCCTTATCCGGGGCGGCTCTCGCTTGCTATTTTTTCAATAGCCCCTTTAAGACGAAAGCAACATTGGCAGGCCTCTCTGCTAGACGGCGCATAAAGTAACCATACCAATCCGTTCCATATGGGACATACACCCTAACTTTGTAGCCCTCTTCTACCAAATCTAGCTGCTTATCGTTTCGGATGCCATATAACATTTGAAATTCAAATCGATCCGTAGGAATTCCATGCTTCATGACGAGATTTTTCGTGTAGTCAATGATTTTATCATCATGGGTGGCGACAGCTGTATAGTTCCCATTCAGCATATGCTTTTTTATGATTTTCTTAAAGTTTGCATCCACTTCGCTTTTCTCTGGAAAAGCTATCTCTCGTGGTTCTTTATAGGCGCCTTTAACCAGTCGGAGGTTTGGATGCCATGCATTCAATTCTTCGATATCTTTCTCCGTCCGATGGAGATACGCTTGTATAACCGTTCCAATATCATTATATTCAGCTTTCAGTTTTTTGAACACTTCCAATGTCGGCTGACAGCGCGGAAAATCTTCCATATCCAGCGTTACGAATACTTGCTTCGCTTTGGCCTCCTCTAAAATCTTTCTCATATTTTTCATGACAACCTGTTCTGAAATATCCAAGCCCATCGAAGTCAGTTTCAAGGATACCTGAGAGTCGAGTTGATTGTTCGAGATGATTCGAATCGCTTCGAGACATTGGTTAGCCCTTTCTTCTGCTTCGTGCTGATTATCTATGAATTCCCCCAAATGATCGATGGTCACAGATAGTCCTTTCCGGTTTAACTCGGAAATGATTGCCGCAGCCATCTCCAAAGATTCTCCAGCTACAAAGCGGGCTGCCCCAAAACGCAAACCATATCTCCTCGCAGCCTTTGTCAGGTGTTCGTTCTTTGATAGAAAAAGAAAAAAGTCCCTCAAAATTCGTTCCACGGCCTTCCCTCCAACTCTTTGTTTGGAAAAACAGTTGCCTTGTAATTTATATTCGGACATTTACCCTAATCGAATATAAAAATTAAAAATGGGGAAATTAATCTCGATCAGGCCATATGAGGAGGTAGAGTGATGGAACAACAAAATTCAATCAACAGTCAGCAACAAACTACCGGTTTTATGAAACAACCACCGGACATGGTATCCGTAAAAGACAGTTTATACCTTACCGATATGCTTTCCTGGAATTTGATCGCGATTAAAAAAGCACATTTTTTCGCGGCCCAATGTACAGATCCTCAAGTTATTAATGCATTAACTCGTTGCGGACAAATGCACCAACGCCATTACGACACGATTTTGTCCCATTTAGATCCAAACCAACAGCAAAATCAACAACAACAATTCCAGTAAAGGAGGTATCTCGATGCCCAATCAAAACAAAGTCCAAAATCCTGAAACACCGATCGCTAAGACGCCAGAGATGAATGATCGCGACTTTTTAAATGATATGCTGGCAACAGAGAAGTATTTCTGTAACTCTTTTTCAGTTGCACTTCATGAATTGAGCAATCAAGCTCTATTTCAAGACATCTTCTCAGTTTCAAAAGAAAACCAGGAAATGCAACGGGAACTTTATAATCTCATGTTCGAAAAAGGCTGGTACAGCTTGGAAAAAGCGCAAACAGATAGCTTAAGTCAATCCTATCAACAATTCTCTGGGTATAAAAATCAACTACCATATGGCTCCAATATTCAGTAAAGATAAAAATAGCCGGCCACAATAGAGTGGGCCGGCTTCATTTTATATATCCGTCGAAAACATATACTTTTTATAGTGATAGCGTATGCTGAATATTAAGCCCATGGCCATCATATTCCCCATGAGCGAACTTCCTCCATAACTGATAAATGGAAGGGGAATCCCCGTAATCGGTAATATCCCGACCGTCATTCCGATATTTTGGAAAACATGAAATGTCAACATGCTGATGATACCAACGCAAATATATGTATAAAAGTTATTTCGTGTATCCATTCCTGTTTTTGTAATATGGTACACCAGTAGGAAGAATAACGAGATGATGATACTTGATCCGATGAATCCGAATTCTTCCCCGATGATACTGAAGATGAAATCCGAATGACTTTCCGGTAAATACACTTCCCTTGACCCTATACCCTTACCGGTGGTCTGACCCGATCCTATGGCTAGCAAGGACTTCGTCAAATGGTACCCTTCGGAGCTCGCGTAATTATAAGGATCCAACCAAGAGTAAATACGGCCGAACTGATATGTTTTCACACCTATTTTTTCAAGCAATTCCGGATGCCATAGTACGAAATACATAATTGTGGAGATGGCGACCATTCCTACAGATACAATAGGAAGCAATATTTTCCATGATATTCCAGATATAAAGATCATTCCGATCATGATCGACAGTATGACAAGCGATGTACCTAAATCCGGCTGTTGCATGATTAACAGTAACGGTGCGCCTGTAACAAGACCTATTTTCACGAGGAGCCATAGGTCCGTTTGAATCGTTTTTAACGTATTTTTAAGATGATGATTTGAAATGACATTCGCTAAAGCCAAAATAAGAAAAACTTTCATGAATTCCGAGGGCTGAATGGAACCAAGTGGTTTGATGATGAACCAACTTTTCGCACCATTACGAACGGGAGCAATGGAATCTGGCATAATTAGCAATAATAATAATAGCAATAATCCGAATCCATAGGCATACCAGGATATCTTTTTCAACTGATCTGAATCCAATGTGATGATACCCAGAACAATCCCTACTCCAACCGTATACCAAAAAATTTGTTTTATTAGGAAATTTTCTTCGTATTGTCCAGTAGTCTGAGCACTATATATCGCCAAACAGCTACCAATACATAACAACAGCAATATCGTGACCAAAGAAAAATCTATTCGCGATGAAAATTTATTTTGTTCTTCCATAACTAACTCTCCCTTTAACAAGGTTCCTGCTTCTTTAAATTACACTTACTCATTATACTTTAAACAAATAAAATCACAACTATATCGAAGGATAGTTTAGAGGCTGCATGATGAGAAATCATGCAGCCTCTAAGTGAAAGGTGCTATAAATGTTTTTCCCTTGCCCTACTCCGTTTCAAAAGCCTCGTGACTACACCGTTGCTCGGTGAAAAAAGGAAAGCTGAACCGAACAAGAAAGCCGCCGCACCGACCATGCATCCTGAAATGGAGGCATCAAGAAAGGTTGCCGAATAATACCCGATGACCGAACTCAATATCCCAACCCCAATGCTGACCAAAATCATCCGACTTAACCGTTCTGAAAGTAAGTAGGCCGTCGCGGCTGGAATAATGAGCATCCCCACTACCAAAATCGAACCGACGCTGTCAAAAGAAGCAACGGTCGTCAACGATACAAGTCCCATCAGTAAATAGTGAAAGAATAAAACGGGTATCCCCATCGCCGCAGCAAGAGAGGGATCAAAAGAGACTAGCTTAAGCTGCTTGAAGAAAAGGAAAAGTAATAGAAGGTTAAGTAGGAAACAAGAGCCTACAATCCAGATGGCCTTTGGCCCCGCCTCTACTCCACCAATGGATATGGTATTCCATGGAGAATAAGCAATCTCTCCGTACAAGACATGATCAAGGTCGAAATCAATTTGCTGCGTAAACAAACTTACCAAGACGATTCCCACAGCGAATAGAGAAGTAAATACGATCCCTATCGCTGCGTCGGACTGAACTCCGGACGATTGAAAAAGCTGAATCAAGAACACTGTAAGTAACCCGAGCGCTGCTGCACCAATTAGCATTGGGACGGAATCACGGGAACCCGTTATTAAAAAGGCCACTACGATACCGGGTAAAATTGAGTGACTGATTGCATCGCCAATCAAGGTCATTTTTCTTACTATTAAAAAACATCCCAGCACACTACAGGAGCTAGCTACAAGTGCCCCGACTAAGATAATCCAGAAATCGTTCATGATGGATGGCTTCCTTTCTTTTTATCCTGTTCAAGTGAATATTTCTTTTTCGCCGAGAACCTTCTCCATACTGAGGAAATCACTCCGCGTTTAGGAGCAAAAAGCATGGAAAAGAAAAACCAGGCCGTTGCCGACAAAACAATCAATGGGCCTGTTGGCAGATTATTGACCGATGTACTGATCAGTGTCCCGGAAACGCCACTCAGCATCCCGAATATGCCAGAAAGGATGACCATGATATGCAGGCGCTCTGTCCAATACCTGGCAGAAACCGCTGGCGTGATCAACAAGGACGCCATCAATACTACACCTACAGCTTGAATGCCGATTACAACTGCCGCCACAATCAGCATCATGATGAAATAGTCGAGGAAAACAACCGGCAACCCCATTCCCTTAGCAAATCCGGGATCGAAGGACAATAGTTTAAATTCCTTGAAAAATAACGTACAAGTGACAATGAGAATAAACGAAACGGTCATCATCATATACACATCGGACATGACCATCGACGCCGTTTGTCCGAATAGAAAAGTATCCAATCCACTCTGGTTTCCATATTCACTTTGCTGGATCTGGGTTAGCAGCACAATGCCAATTCCAAAGAAAGAAGTTAACACAATGCCAAGTGCCGCATCCTGTTTAATTTTGCTGTATCCCGTCAGTATGCTGATTAAAAAAACCGCCACTAAGCCGGCGACAGCCGCTCCAATCAGAAAGAACGAAGTGGACTTCACCCCTGTTAACAGGAACGCTACGCAAATCCCAGGCAAGGCCGCATGTGCGAGCGTGTCACCCATTAACGACTGTTTTCTTAAGTATGCAAAACTTCCGATGACTCCGCTGCTTAATCCAAGGAACATGGTGCCAAGCAATATCCATCTTGTATTGGGATCGGCTATAATATCCGATACGTTCATTCTGAACACCTCATTTTAATAGCAGACCCGTCTCTGCATCTGATAAAATCGCCAATCGTCCCCCATATGTCTCCTGTAAATATGCAGGAATGAATACCTCTTCTGTTGGTCCGATTTTCATCACTTTTTTATTTAATAACATCGTCCAATCGAAATATTCCTTAACAGTCGACAAGTCGTGATGCACAACCAGAACCGTCTTCCCTTTTTCTTTCAGCTCCGTCAACAACTGGATGATTGCTTTCTCAGTCGCAGCATCAACACCCACAAATGGTTCATCCATGAAATAGATGTCCGCCTCTTGTGCTAAAGCGCGGGCCAAGAAGATTCGTTGCTGCTGTCCGCCGGAAAGCTGGCTGATCTGGCGATTAGCATATTCAGCCATCCCCACCTTCTCCAGGCACTCCATTGCCTTCAGTCTTTCATTTTTACCAGGACGCTTCAACCAGCCAAGATGCCCATACCTACCCATCATCACGACATCAAGCGCATTTGTCGGGAAATCCCAATCCACTGACTCCCGCTGTGGTACATACCCGATACTCTTCCTCATCGATTTATAAGAAGCACCATTAATCGTCACCTTTCCAGCAAGCCTAGGGACCAGTTCAAGAATGCCTTTAATCAAAGTGGATTTCCCCGCCCCGTTTGGACCGATGATACCAATCAAGTTTCCTTCCGGCACCTCGAATGTAACATCTTCAACCACTGGTTTTTTATGATAAGCTATCGTTAGATTTTCAACCTTCAACGCGTAATTCATCCTGTATCCTCCTCATTTCAAAGCGTTCACGATCGTATCAGTATTATGACTGACCATACCGATATATGTTCCTTCTTCCGTACCTTTTTCCCCCATTGCATCCGAGAATAGCTCACCGCCGACTTTCACAGTATGACCTTGCTTTTTTGCTCCCTGGATTACCGCTTCGATTGCCTTTTTTGGCACGCTTGACTCCATGAATATGGCTTTAATTTCATTTTTCACAAGGTAATTCCTCATATCCGTTACATCCTTCGAGCCATATTCCGAAAGCGTATTAATTCCCTGCAGCCCTTTTACATCCAACCCGTAGGACTTGCCGTAATACCCGAAAGCATCATGCGCCGTGACGAGGACACGCTGGTTTTCTGGGATTTTATTGATTTGGTCATGGACATACTGATCAAGTTCCTTTAACTGCTGGACATACGCTTCATAGTTTTCTAGATAACTGGCTTCATGGTCTGAATCATTGGCGATCAACTCTTCCTTTACTGTTTCCGCTGCCACCATCCACAGCTTCACATCAAACCAGACATGGGGGTCATGCTCAGATGCACTAACTTTATGAAGCTGCCCCTCCTTGAAATCCTGCGTCACCGCAATTGTCGGTTTCTCTTTGCTCATCATTTCAAAGATATCCGTCATTTTCCCTTCAAGGTGCACGCCGTTATAAAAAATCATGTCAGCCGAGTCGAGTATTTTCACATCCCCTTGTGTTGCCTTATATAGATGAGGATCGACTCCCGGTCCCATTAAACTAGTGACCTCTACATGTTCACCGCCAATATTCTCGACCAAATCTCCGATCATCCCCGTTGTTGCGACGACATTTAACTTACCATTATCTTGATTTCGCTCGGACGATTCATTGCCACAGCCTGTTAAAATGAGCACTGCCGCAAGCAAGATTCCCACCGGTTTTAAAAGCCCCATTAATATCCCTCCGTTTTTTTAGCCATATATAAAAATGTTTACCAAGGGCAAAACCTAGATAAAAAAATTTTCTTCTAACTTTTTTCCTAATCACTAAAAAGTTTCCTTACTGCAACTTATTTTATACTATACACATTTATTCGTAAAAAGTGCAACTTTTATAAATTTTTGGCTTGTCCACTTCGGTGTCAGATAACTCCCAAAAAAACTTTATATAAAAATACAGTAAACTATTAACATTTTAAGTTTTGTAAAGTATACTTTACGTATAGTTAGCTTTACATTTTCTAGAAAGGAGTAAAAAATTTGAAAAATAACTTACGGGAATTGCGCAAATCTCACCATATCACACAAGAAAAGCTGTCCGAACTTACAGGCGTTTCCCGACAGACAATCATTTCTATAGAAACAGGAAGATTCGACCCATCCATCAAGCTTGCTTACAAACTGGCAAAAGTGTTCGATATGACTATTGAGGATATATTTCTTTTCGAGGAGGAAATGTAATGGATTTTAATTGGTGGGCTTTTTTAGGTATTATCCTTGGAATTACCGGAGGGCTGGCTGGATTATGGGGAGGACGCCGTGCCGCTGCCAAACAACGGGGATTGGATGAACGGTTTACCCTCATCCGGACTAAGGCACGGGCAACCAGCTGGTTTTACACCCTTTTCGGGTTATATGTCTTTTTCTTCTTACTCCTTTTTGGGGTGAAACTCTCTGTTGCCCCCATTCTAGGTATTCTATTACTTCTTCATCTTGGCTCCTGGGCAATCTCCGTTTTTTATTACGAAGCAAAGCTTTAAATCATTTTTTTGATTGTGATTGTACAGCAAGATAAGCTAATCCCAACTCGATCGCACAAAGCATGATCAAATAAAATAAAGTAGTTAACATGTTCTCCCCTCCCCTAAGACTTTTATTCATCTTAAAGGATGAAACCCATACCAGAACAAGACCTTATAAGAAGGAATTTTCTCTACACTTTTTCCCTTCTCTTGCTATGAAATGGGTTTCATAGATTACATTGTAAAAAAGGAAAAATGGTGATTGAATGACGAATATAAAAAAAATTGCTGAATATGCAGGTGTGTCGATTACGACCGTATCTCGCGTAATGAATAACCATCCTTATGTAAGTGAGGAAAAGAGGAAGTGTGTGCTAGAGGCCATCCAACAATTAAACTATACAAGAAATATCAATGCCGTCCATCTTTCAAAGGGCAAGACTCATCTGATCGGCGTCATCATTCCATACACCAACCACCCCTACTATGGAGCAATCATTCAGGGCATTAACAAACAGGCCAATTACCTTGGGTATCATATCGTTATCTTTCAAACACAATATGAAAGAGAGAAAGAAATCCAAGCATTGAAAATGTTACAAATGAAGCAGCTCGACGGCATCATCGTCTGTTCGAGAATATCAGAAATGAAAGTTCTCTTGCAATATCGGGACTACGGTCCGATTATCTTATGTGAAGATACCATGCCATCTGAGTTTTCCTCTATCAGCATCGACCATTATGCCGCCTTTTCCTCGGCCCTCGAATACTTGGTAACCAAAGGGTATAAAAGAATAGGATACAGTCTCGGGCGAAGAAAAAGCAGAAATAGTTCCCTCCGGACAAAGGCGTTCCAAGATACTTTGACAAAGTACCAACTTACAAGTAAAGATGAATGGCTGTTTGAAGGCAGTTACTACATTAAGGACGGAGAAAAAATCTTTCGGGAGTGGGCTTCCATGCACGATAAGCCGGATGCCATCATCATAACTAACGATGATACGGCTGCAGGATTTATTATTACCGCCCAAAAGTCGGGAGTGAAGGTACCTGAAGATGTCGCCATCCTCGGTTTCAATAACGATACGATCAGTGAGATGCTCGGTATCACGACCATATCCCTGCCCCTTGAATCGATTGGGAGAATGGCAGTTGACCTTTTCGAAGAACCCCAAATGATCAAGCATGTAAAGCTCGGCTTCAGTCTCGTTAAACGTAGAAGTGTATAACAATTAGAAATATCAGAAATCTCATTATATACATATATTAACCAGGAGAATATTCTAAGGGGTTTGATTCTTATCAAATTAGGGAAAAAGATACTTGAAAAATAAACATTGCGCTCTCTAGAGGAATATTTTATAATTTTAATATAGCAAATTTCATTCATTGACGATTATTTTTAAGACGGCACTGGAAATTCGCATATTTAATAATTGAATACTTCCTCATTTACCGATGAGTTAGAGGCTGCGGCTTATAAAAGTAAAACGGACGAGATTCAGGAAAGTTGACGACTCCGTTTGAAAGGATAAGTTGCCGAAGTTTAGAAATATTCCTTGTATTTCTAGGCTGGCGATGTTTTCGAAAAGGAACATCACTGTCACGTTTTTATAAAACGTGGGGAGCTATCTTCGGAAGGATTAAACGGGTTTATTATAAACAGCCGTCGATCTTTTTCGACTGCTGTTTTTTTTTATTTCGTTCCCTTCCAGAAAAAGGAGTGTAACATCAATTGGAAAATCCACAAAAAAAATCAAACCCCAGTGAACTGAAAAGGAGCCTGAAAGGTAGGCACCTCATGATGATTTCCCTGGGTGGAACAATAGGTACCGGGCTCTTTTTAGCAAGCGGAGGTGCCATTCATACAGCTGGTCCCGGGGGAGCCTTGGTAGCTTATGCAGTAATCGGCATGATGGTTTTCTTTTTAATGACCAGTCTTGCCGAAATGGCTGCGTATATGCCGGTTGCCGGTTCATTCCGTGTCTATGCATCTAAATTCGTCGATCCTTCTTTCGGTTTTGCGATTGGATGGAATTATTGGTATAACTGGGCCATCACAATAGCGGCAGAACTTGCGGCCGTTGTCCTGATCATGAAATTCTGGTTTCCCGACACTCCTTCTTTTATTTGGAGTGCCATTGCTTTAATCATCATGTTCCTCATTAACTATATGTCTGTTAAGGGATTTGGCGAAGCCGAATACTGGTTCGCTATGATTAAAATCGTGACTGTTATTATTTTCTTAATTACTGGGTTTTTAATCATTTTTGGCATCATGGGTGGAAAAGATCCGATTGGCTTTTCTAATTTCACCATGGGAGAGGGTCCATTTAATGGAGGATTCTTCACCATTCTAGGAGTCTTCATGGCAGCCGGCTTTTCCTTCCAGGGAACGGAATTGCTTGGAGTGACAGCCGGGGAAAGCGAAAATCCGGAAAAGAACATCCCTAGAGCGATTAAATCCGTTTTTTGGCGCATCATCCTTTTCTATATCCTTGCAATCTTTGTCATAGGGATGGTCATTCCATTCACGGATGCTCGCTTGTTGAGTGAAGATGTTGCAGTCAGTCCATTTACACTAGTATTTGAACGTGCAGGCCTTGCTTTTGCCGCGGCTGTCATGAATGCTGTCATCCTATCTTCCGTCCTTTCAGCCGGGAACTCAGGTATGTATGCATCAACCCGTATGCTATGGGATTTAGCACGTGATGGAAAAGCACCAAAATTCCTTGGCAAGCTTGATAAAAGAGGCGTCCCTGTGAATGCCCTTATCGTGACTTCCCTAGTTGGCTGTCTTGCTTTCTTGGCTTCCTTTTTCGGTGACGGCGTCGTTTATATTTGGTTACTGAACGCTTCAGGAATGGCCGGTTTCGTCACATGGGTCGGAATTGCCATCGCTCACTATCGATTCCGTAAAGCTTATGTGGCACAAGGACTTGATATAAAAGACCTGCCATACCGATCAAGACTGTTTCCGTTTGGACCGATTCTTGCCCTTGTCCTTTGCCTCTTCATTATACTGGGACAAGGCTATCAAGCCTTCAGCACCGACGGAATTGATTGGAACTCGATGTTCGTTTCCTATATTGGGCTTCTTTTATTCTTTGTGATATGGTTCGGTTATAAAATTAAACATAAATCCAAAATCATTCCACTTAAGGAATGCGACCTAAAAGTAAAATAAACATTATAGAAAGGACCTGACATTCTCTTAGGAAGAGAAATCAGGTCCTTTTCTTATTTCAGATGATAGACACGGCATTCAAATGCCCGTAAGGGTTCGGAGGAAATCCCTTTGTCCATGTCCTGTTTATAATTGCTGATTAATAAAGTGGCCGATTGTGGATCTAATTCTTCCGGTAAGTTAAATTGCCCATCATATCCTTTGAAGTTGCATAGTACAAGAAGCTTTTCCTCACCAAGCGTTCTCGTATAGGCAAATATTTGTTCATCATCAGGACAAAGCAAATCATAGTGCCCATACACGATAACATCATGTTGTTTACGTAGCTCAATGAGCTTTTTATAAAATTGAAAAATGGATTCCTGATCATTATAGGCCTTCACTGCATTGATTTCCGGATAGTTTGCATTCACCCCGATCCACGGAGTTCCCGTTGTAAAGCCAGCATTCCGGCTGTCGTTCCACTGTACGGGTGTCCTTGCATTATCCCGACTGCGAGCATGAATGGCAGCCATCATCCTTTCTTCCGACCACCCGTAATTATTAACCAAATCTTCATGGGAATTCAAGGTTTCAATATCCCGGTAGTCTTCAAGGCTTTCAAATTTTATATTCGTCATGCCCATTTCTTCACCTTGATAAATATAAGGGGTTCCTTTTAGCATATGTAGGCAGGCCGCAAGCATTTTTGCACTTTCGACCCGATATGCTCCATCGTCCCCGAACCTGGATACGACCCTTGGCTGGTCATGGTTATTCCAATATAGGCTGTTCCATCCCCCATCTTCCAGCCCGTATTGCCACTTAGAAAGTATCCGCTTTAAATCACTCAGTTCCCATTTTGAGTTATTCCATTTCCCTTCCGGTCCTGCTCCCAAATCCATGTGCTCGAATTGAAAGACCATATGTAGTTCATTCCGATCTTTCCCTGTGTACAATAATGCCTCTTCAGGATTGACACCCGGCATTTCACCTACCGTGATCAAATCATAATGTGACAGAACACGCTGGTTGATTTCTTGTAAAAATTCATGGATACGAGGCCCATTCATGAAATAAGGGCTTCCATCGCCATACTGTTTCCCATCCGCAACAACACCGTCCAAATATCTCTGATCCTTCGAAAGGAAATTAATGACATCCATCCGGAAACCATCTATCCCTTTATCGAGCCACCACTTCATCATGCTATAGATTTCTTCTCGCAGATCTGGATTTTCCCAATTTAAATCCGGTTGTTTTTTACTGAACAGATGTAGATAATACTCGTCCGTCACTTCATCATATTTCCAGGCAGAGCCTTTGAAGACGGATTCCCAGTTGTTCGGTTCCTTTCCGTCCTTTCCTGGTCTCCAAATATAGTAATCTCTCTTCGGATCATCAACGGAAGAACGGGAAGCCATGAACCAAGGATGTTCATCTGATGTATGATTGATAACCAGGTCCATCATGATTTTCATTCCCCGTTCATGGATGGCGCTTAATAACCGATCAAAATCTTCCATCGTACCAAACTCTTTCATAATTGACTGATAGTCACTGACGTCATATCCATTATCATCATTTGGGGATTGATATATAGGTGAAAGCCAAATCACATCCACACCAAGCGTCTGTAAATAATCAAGCTTTACTAAAATTCCTTTCAAGTCACCTATCCCGTCTCCATCACTATCCATGAAGCTTCTAGGGTACACCTGATACACGACCGCCTCTTTCCACCAAGTTTTATCCATGTCATCCACTCCCCTACTTAGGTTTTACATAATTATACAACAACCTTTCTATTATAAAGAGTGAAACTTCAGATTATTACAAAAAACATACTTTCATTCAAAAAAACTTACCCCATCTATTTTGTTGTAAATAGACGGGGTAAGTCTTGAGCTTATCAGCGTTGAGACGGAAAAACCCTGTTCACGAGATCCTTAAATTCATCCGTGAATCCTTCAACCGGTTTTCCCTTTTTAACATCCTTTACATAACGATCCATCTTCTCGACAAATTCTGGGTTCGTCGATACACGGACGCCTTCAATGGATGCATCCGCATTTCTTATGACATTGGCAATTTTATTTTTTACATCCGTTTTAAGCTTTCCTTTTTCAAGTACAGCACCAACATATGCATGATGATCGGTCACGATTACACTAGCTCTCTTTACTTCTTTCAAGTCTTCAATATGTCTAGCCAGATCCTCGTGGACCATGAATTGATTGTTTGTATCCTGATCAGGATTATTGATTTGATTGATATTTGTTCTGTCATTTACATTTCTCGTTGGATTATAACCACTTTCACTTAAATCTCTATCTTGATTGGTTCGATTCAACCCAAGGTTTTCATTTGCTCCTTCATTTTCATTGGCTGAACAGCCTGTAATGAATAAAGCAATCATCGCACTTGATATCACTGCTTTGTATTTTTTCATCTTTTCACTCCTCACAAATGGTTTCTCTTTACTATTTGCGAAGAGTGAATCGTTTATTCAGAGGAGGTGATTTTCAACCCTAGTATCCCCACTACAATACACCCAACGAAAACTAGGCGCATCGCATCTTTTGGTTCGTTAAAGGCGATGATTCCCACCAATACTGCGCCGACTGCTCCTATTCCTGTCCAGATTGCATACGCTGTCCCCATCGGCAGAGTCTTGATAGCCGAAGATAGAAAATAAAAACTAATGATCATGCCCACAATCGTAATCACAGAAGGAACTAATTTCGTGAAACCTTCCGTATACTTCAAACTTGTTGCCCAAACCACTTCAAATAACCCTGCAATAACCAGTTGAATCCAAGCCATCATTTCCCCTCCAAATACAGAAAAAGCCCGAAAGGTCACAAACATAACCTCCCGGGCTTTTATCCCTCCGTGTACGCAACGTTACTGCGCGTCTCTCTCGGACCAGACCGGTCATGGACCGCGGAACCCTAGAGACTTTTTATTACTTGTACTATAGCATTACTCTTAAAAAGGAGTCAAACCTTCCTTACCCATTTCGTCTGCTTATAAAGGTTCTTTTTTCCCCTTTAATGGTATGCCAGATATTTTTAAATGGTTCAGGGGTTTGCTTAGCAGCGTCCACCGTATATTGAACCGCTTCTTTTTTATATTGAACATCTTCTGTGATATCCTGCTGAGTTTCCGCGAGTTGATCTGTTTCCGTTTTAATCTGCTCCGTTTTCGCTTGAATGCGAGTGACGGTTTCCGTTACATTATCAATGGTCGGTTTAGAATCCTTAAATGTCTTGAAAGCGAAAAAAGCTAAATAAATGATGGATCCAATAAAGAGGGCAAGACTTATATATACAATGATCACGTATCGTTTCCTCCTTCTTCTCTTCTTTCCTTTACTATACCCAATATACGGGTTAGAAAACAGTGGCCTTCCAATATTCCCATAAGCTGAAACATGGCTGGCAAACCTCTTTTAAGACCTGATATGCCCATTGTTTATCTGATCATTCACCTGGGAATCCTTTCTCCTGTTAGACACCAGAAGATTCGTCACTTATATCTGTCCACTCTCGCTATAGATTTATTGTAAAACATGCTACTATTAGGGGAGGATATCATCGGAAAGGGGCCCATTATGGATACTCGATCACTCATTTTACTTGGATTACTTATGGCCCAGAGTCAACATGGCTACCAAATCAATGAGTTCATAGAAAGAAACCTAAGCACCATTACAGATATGAAAAAGCCAACCGCCTATGCGACACTCGATAAATTAAGTAAACAAGGCTACATTGAGGTACATACGGAACAAGAAGGCAACAGACCACCTCGTAAAGTGTATTCCATTAACGAAAAGGGAAAACAGTATTTTTACGAATTGCTCATTCAAAACCTTTCCACTGCAGAAAGTGTGAAATTTACTGGAGATATCGGCCTGATGTTCATTGACCACCTGCCATTGGAAAAAGTCATCCCAGCTCTTGAAAACAAACTGGCCGAAAATTCAAAGCTAATTAGTCTGTTTAAAAAAACTCCCGTACATGGTTCAGGGCACGGAGTCGATTTTGCCGTTGCTCATAAGATTGCCATGCTTGAAGCAGAAACTGAATTTATCCAGAAAACCGTAATGACCCTTACTGACCAGTTGAAAGAACTAGACAACAATATATAATACAGTTCAATCCCCGCCAAGTAGCGTGCAATTTCCTACTCGGCGGGATTTTTTTCGTATTCTACATACCAACCTTAAATGAACGTCAGAAATTCTATTTGACTATTAAATTGGCCAGTACTATACTTTAGAATGATTAGTCAGAACTGATTAATCATAATTTTAATAATAAAAGAGGTGTCACTATGTATCTTGCTATAAAGGAACTCAAGCACGGAAAATTACGTTTCATGATGATAGGTATCATTTTAGTGCTCATATCGTGGCTAGTCTTTATCCTTTCAGGGCTCGGCAATGGCCTTTCGACATTAAGTGCTGCATCGTTCAAGAATATGGAAGCCGATTATGTAGTCTTCGAAGAAGGATCGCGAAATTCGATGACACGTTCCATGTTTAGTGGAGATCTTGCCGATGCGTTAAAGGAATTCCCCGAAGTCAAAACTGTTTCTCCTATGGGACATGCAATGGCAACTGTATTAAAAGGAAATACAAAGGCCATTGAAGAAAAAACGGATATTGCTTTTCTAGCGGTAAATCCCGGTAGCTTTTTAGAGCCAGAAGTCATCGAGGGACATGCTTTATCTAAAGATCGTCCAGATGGTGTGGTCGTAAATGATTCATTCAAGGAAGCAGGCTTTAAGCTTGGCGATACCCTCGAAATTGAAGGAACGACTGAGAAAGTTACGATTGTTGGTTTTACAGAAAATCAAACATACAATCATGTTACATCTGTGTTTACAACATTCGATAAATGGCGGAGCATTCACTATGCCGCCCCTGGTTCCGATAACGGAGTCAATGAACCTGTTAACGCCATTATGCTTCAAGGCAAGGATATCGATCTCGAAGCAATAAATAAAGAATTCACGGGATATGATATCGTTACAAAATCCGAAGCAGTTCAAGGGATGCCAGGTTACGTTGAAGAAAATGGGACAATAATGATGATGCTTGTCTTCCTTCTTGCGATTTCAGCTTTCGTCTTAGGTGTATTCTTCTATGTACTAACGCTGCAAAAAACCAACCAATTCGGTATCATGAAAGCGATGGGAGCAAGCAATGGGTTCCTTGGCAAAGCGATCGTTTCCCAAGTGTTCCTATTATCCCTTATCAGTATCATCGTAGGTATACTTTTAACATATGGTACGGCGCTTATCTTCCCAGCAGGCATGCCATTTGAACTGGATACGAAGTTAGTGATCATCTACAGCATAATCTTACTTATCATATCCGTTGTAAGTGCAGGGATTTCAGTTCGTAAAATCACGAAAATCGATCCATTGCAAGCTATTGGGAGGGCAGAATAATGACTGGATTAAAACTTGAACATGTAACAAAATATTATGAAGAAGGTGGCCATAAGATTGCGGCCCTTCAAGATGTTTCTTTGTCCGTCGAACAAGGTGAATTCGTGGCCGTCATTGGCCCATCCGGTTCTGGTAAAAGTACCTTCCTTTCCATCGCAGGAGCTCTCCTTCAAGCTTCTGCAGGCACAGTCAGCCTAAATGGTAAGGAGCTAGGTGACCTCAATGCGAAAGAACTGGCCAATGTCCGACTGAACGATATCGGCTTCATTTTACAAACGTCGAACCTTGTACCGTATTTAACGGTGCTAGACCAATTACTTGTCGTAAAAAAAATGGCAGGTAAGATTACAAAAGAAGATAAAGCATTTGCTAATAACTTACTTACCGATTTAGGACTAGGAAGTAAAGTCGGTAAGTTCCCAAACGAGTTATCAGGCGGTGAACGCCAACGGACAGCCATCGCTAGAGCCTTCATGAACCAGCCCAATATCATCCTTGCTGATGAACCAACAGCAAGCCTTGATTCCAAACGCGGACATGAAGTCGTCCAACTTATTGCAAAAGAAGTCAAATCACGCAACAAAGCTGCTATCATGGTAACCCATGATGAACGCATGCTTCAATATTGCGATAAAGTGTACCATATGGAAGACGGACAATTATCACTCGTATCCAACTAATAGTAAAGCCCATCCTTATTACAGGGGATGGGCTTTACTATTGGACATATCCTGGGTACCTGGCATGAATCCTATATAATGAACGGACGAAATTAAATTGTCCGAAAATTATGATAATGTGTATAATTAGGTATGTTCATTCAAAATTTATAGGGAGATGAAGGCATGGATCATTTAATTAATCAGTTTAAAGGGATTCCTACCACAGCCATTTCAGATGCAATGGAGGGAATGAATAACCTAGATTCAGACATTAAACCATTAAGGGAGGAATTCAGGTTTGCCGGACGTGCTTTAACCGTACAATTACCTGTTGGAGATAACTCAGCTGTCTTAAAAGCAATCAGTGTGGCCCATCCGGGGGATATATTGGTGGTCGATAGCAAAGGGGATACATACCGGGCCATCGCAGGTGATTTCGTGATTGGCATGATGAAGACGATGAACATTGGCGCACTCGTCGTAGATGGTGTGATACGTGATCTTGAGGCTGTTAAAGAACTCAATTTCCCTGTATTCAGTAGAGGCACCACTGTTGCCTCAAGTGGTAAAGCGGGACTGGGAAAAATAAATCTGCCTATTTCCTGTGGTGGAGTCACTGTAAACCCTGGTGACTTGATTACCGGAGATGCCGATGGAGTGGTGGTCATCCCACAGTCGAGATGTGAAGAAATCATAGAAAAGGCAAAAGATAAATTACTGAAAGATGAACAACGTGCTCAAAAATATGCCGGAAACCCGGAAGCTATTCTAAAGTACATTGAAATGATGACATCTAAATCTTAACAATCCTTTATAAAAAAACAAGGTAGGAAGCATCTGCTTCCTACCTTGTTTCCGTTCATTACTTTTTATCAGAATCCACCTGGTTGGTTTCTTCTTCTTGGTTTGTGTAATCATAATCTGCTGGATCAATTGGTTCAAAACCATTCGGCGAATAGAAGCGTAACAAGTCACCATTCACGACTTGGTCAGATAAATTAAGCATGGTCTCCACTCTAGTCTTAGAGTTGAGGATGTCTTCATTTTCTTCGACTATTTCTCCAGTTTTTGAATCATAGTACTTCCCTTTAATTGAAGTGACTTCTGGCGTTACGAAATCTCCATTCCGGAAAGGTACGATTTCATTATGATCTTTGGACAATAGATCTGAACCGAATTGTACATAATCATTTGATTCTATTCCTAGGAGGTGCAGCATAGTTGGAAGAAGATCGATTTGACCTCCGTATTGGTGCATTTCCCCACCTTCGACACCTGGAACATGAATCAATAGTGGTACACGCTGTAGTTGAGCATTTTCAAAAGTGCCCACTTCTTTATCAAGCACTTGTGACATGGCATCTGTGTGATTTTCCGAAATACCATAATGATCTCCATACATGATGATTACTGAGTTATCATACAAACCTGATTCCTTCAGATATTTGAAGAATTCTTCAAGAGCCTCGTCGGCATAGCGTGCTGTCTGGAAATAGCTATCAACTGAGGCATCCCCAGTTGTATGTTTTTCGATTGTCGTTTTCTCTTGATCCATCGCATATGGGAAATGATGGGATACCGTTATGAATTTCGAATAGAAAGGCTGTTCAAGCGTTTCTAACATAGGAATCGATTCTTTAAAGAAAGGCTTATCCATTAATCCATAACTTAGCACTTCATCTTTATTCTCCATATTATAATGCTCTGCATCAAAGAACTTATCAAAACCAAGTGACTTATACATCTTATCCCGGTTCCAGAAGGATTTATAGTTACCATGGAATACGGCAGAAGTGTACCCATTTTGTCCTAGGATTGCCGGTGCTGCTTGATACGTATTCTGTGATTGGGTCGTGAATGCTGCTCCTTGCGGCAAACCGAACAATGAATTTTCAAGCATGAACTCTGCATCCGCTGTCTTCCCTTGACCAACTTGGTGGAAGAAGTTATCAAAGTACATGAAATCGGATTTATTATGTGCAAGTGAATTCAGGAAAGGCGTGACCTCTTCTCCATTCAACTTATAGTCGATCAAGAAATTCTGCATGGATTCCAAATGTAAATAAATAACATTTTTCCCTTTTGCTTTACCGAAGTATTCCTGATTCGGCTCAGCACTTGTAGCCTTGGTATAGTTGACGACTTCTGTAATATCCGAACTGTTTGCCGTTGCACGCTGAGCGTACGTTTTAGTGTTTTGAACGGCATCATATACAGTATAGTTAAACATCCCAAGATATTTAACAATGTAGTTTCGATCAAATGTTCTTGATAATAATTGTGGACGATCCTTTTCAGCCAGTCCCAAATTAATAGCGAAAACCACAAGTCCAGTCAGGTAAACCATTGCAATCGTACGACGTTTGATTTTAACGTTTTCAAGTTTATAGTCTTTAAATTTATATAAAACCATTAAAAGAGCAGTATCCAGGAAATACAATAAGTCGTACGATTTAAATAATGCTAAAACACTCGGTCCTAAATCTCCGGCATTATTTTGCAACTGTGTCAACGTTGGCAGTGTAATGAAATCCGTAAATGAACGATAGTACACGATATTAATGAATAACCATAAGGACATCAGTAAATTTAATCTGATAACCCATTTGAATGACTTTTTACCTCTCACCAATAACGCCAAGCCGAAAATTAAGATAGCTGAACTTATCGGGTTAACAAAAAGTAAAAACTGTTGCAGTCCATTTTCTATCCCTAAATTGAATTCAATTCGATAACTAATATAGGTTTTGATCCAAAATAGGACTACAGCAATAACAAAAAAGCCTAGTATATTATTTGCAAATACATGCTGGCCTTTTTTCAAGTAATTTTTCATGCTTTCACCTCTATTAAACTAGTGGTATTATAGTAAACTTTTACTTACTTACAGAAGACGGAAATTCGCAAACCTTATGATAGCATTCTTTTACTTAAATAGTCAAGAATGCATAAAACCTTCGTATGTCAGCTTGTTTTTCTTACCTAAGTTCTTCCCGACTACAAAATACTAAAAATCGATACCTTTAAATATATAGGAAGCCACGGTCATATTCCAATAAATATTACTCTTGATTTCTGGCAATGGTGGATGAGATATCCTTCCCTTTTTTCCGTTCTTCCAAGCTTTACTCATTATAAACGACTCCACACGAAAAGGCTATAGCTTTACAAAATATGTAAATGATTAATTTTTTGAAACTGAATTTTTCTAACTTTAAGGTTTTTCGGTATTTCTTTTTTTCTCACCTACAATTCGACAACTTGTAAAAAACCCATCATATGACCTTCAATCCTATACCTTTTACTCCCTCGAGAGCTTTCGAAGGCATAACCTCTAATGTCTTTCATCGACAAGAATCTCCTTTTTCATACATTCTTCAAATTCATCTGGACATTCCCTAATATATACGGATAATCCTTAAAAATGATTCATTTTGGATAAAATAATATATTTGTAATTTTACTATTCGCTTTTATAAAAAGGGTAGGCCACTTAGTTTTCAGCAAAATCCAGGATACATATATAATAGGAAGAAAAAAATTCACTTTGATGCTTTTTTGTTTCACGTTTACTTACCTGTAGGCTTCCTCCCATCCCTTTACTTACTCAATAAAAAAATGCCTACTCTCACATAAAGTGGGAGTAGGCATTTTACATTCAATATTACTTAAGACCTTCAGAAATTTCTTTCACCATTTCATTAACAGACTCTACTCCGCCACCTGATAGGTACCAGTAGTTAGGATCTAAATAAACGATATGGCCATCTTTATAAGCGTTTGTGTTCTTCACAATGTCATTTTCCACTGTTTCTTTTGCAGCATCCCCATCACCCACTACCGCATCTCTATCGATAACGAAAAGATAATCAGGATTTTTCTCAGCGATATACTCGAAAGAAATACTTTGACCATGCGTTGAAACTTCTAATTTATCGTCTACCGCAGGAACTCCGAATACATCATGGATGATGCCGAATCTTGAGTTAAGACCATATGCACTTACTTTTCCACCATTAGCAAGGACGATTAAACCCTTTTTATCAGTAGGCACTTCTTTTTTCAAAGCATCAATCTTTTCTTCAACGCTCGCAAGTTCTTTAGCAGCTTGATCTTCTTTACCGAAGATTTTACCTAATAACGTGACATTCTCTTCAAATGATTCCATATATTTTGTAGTATCCACCCCTACGAATACAGTTGGGGCAATTTCACTTAACTCTTCATATGCTTCCGATTGACGGCCAGAGATCAAAATTAAGTCTGGGTTCATTTCGTTGATTTTTTCAAAGTCAGGTTCTTTCAAACCTCCGACATTTTCTGTTTTTTCTTTGTAAGCAGAAAGATACTCAGGAAGGCCATCATGAGGGACCCCTGCTACTTCTACATCTAATTTATCTAGAGTATCAAGCGTACCCATATCGAATACGACAACTTTTTCGGGATTCGTTTTAACTTTTGTTTCACCTAATTGGTGTTTTACCGTGAACTCTTCACTTTTAGCCGTTTCACTAGTAGTTGTTTCTTTCTTTGTACTTGATTCTTCTTTTTCATCATTAGAACCACAAGCTACAGCTACTACTGCTAACATTGCCAATAAAAGCAACATAGATAATTTTTTCAACATTGAATAGTCACCTCGGAATTTTTTTTATATTTGAAATCATCTTAGAACCTATAGCTTGGTCACATTTATCTTCTATACCACTTAATAGTTGACCATATCCTGGGCGCCTGCCAACTTAATAAATCAAATTACTTGGGTAAAATGTAATCATTTGGATTGGGTTATATTAAGCACATATAACTCCAACTATGCAACCCACTTCGCCAATGATAAAATGAAAATAACATATATTTACTCTTCTAACGAAAGTAGCGATATAATGAAAACCTTTCTTTCTAAACTCTTCACTAAAAAAGAGAATGTACAAATAGAATTTTGCCAAAATAATATTGATCGGTTCCTTGATGAAAAAACTTTAGAGGTCTATGGTGCATTTTTAACCAATCCACGGATTCAATACAAAGAATATGAATGTTTAAGTGAATGTGCGCTTTGCAAGAAATCCCCCTATGCCAAGGTAAATGGACAAGTGCTAGTCGGAGCGGATCCAAACGACCTTTTAAATCAGTTGCAAAACAAATTAAAAGAATAAAGGCTACGTTTAGTCTAGGTTGATATTACTATTTTTTACCATATGATAACTTTAAGCTACTTTTCCTGTACAGTTTATGATAATTTATGGAAAGTAACTTATTTTTTGGAGGGCTGTCTGTGAAAAAAAGTGTTCCTGCTATTACTTCTATCGTATCTCTTAGTCTTGCTGCTGGCTTGCTGAATCCCAGCTCCGTTGTTCAGGGAGAAGAATTTACCCCTTATTATGGGACCGGTCCAAGTTATACTCAACCTGATAATCTCTCCTATCTCTTCCCTGTCCCTAATACTTCATTCAAAACACCGGCCTTTCAACAAGACAGACTCGCTTTTACAAGCCAAGAAGAAATGAAAACATTCATCAAGAGCTTGTCCCACAAAAATAAAAACATTCAATTGAAAACGATTGGTCAATCGACAGAAGGCCGCGATATTCCCATGCTTCTGTTCAGTAAGGATACCAAAAAAATGCAGAAGCATTCGAAAAAGCCATTGATTTGGATTCAGGGACAAATTCATGGCAACGAACCTGCGGCCGGGGAATCCACATTGGTGATCGCCCAATGGCTTGCTGAAGGTAAGCTAGGCAATGTACTCGATAAAGTGAATATTGCCATCGTCCCACGCGTCAACCCAGATGGATCCTATTACTTTAAACGGAATACTGCCGAAAACCTGGATGCCAACCGTGACTATTTAAAAGTGGAACATCCTGAAGTACAGATAATCCATCGAGCGATCAACGCCTACGAACCAGATGTCATTCTTGATGTACATGAATACACGGTCAATCCCGGCCCACTTAAAAATGTCGGAACAAATGGATCAATTGCTTCATATGACTTGCTCATCTCTTCAGCCAAGAATTTAAATATCCCGCAGGCATTACGAAAAACTTCCGATGAATTGCTTTTGCCGAAGGTCTTTAAGACTTTGAAAAAAGAAAATCTCTCCTATCATGACTACTATACGCTGGCGACCTCTGAAGACGGGGTTCTGACGGCGACCGAAGGAAGCACGGAAGCAAGGATTGGACGCAACGCCCTAGGGTTAAAAAATACGATGTCTTATTTAATAGAAACAAGAGGAATCAATATTGGACGTACAGATTTCAAACGACGCGTTTTTGCTCAGGCTACTGCGCAGGCTGCCTTTATTAAAGCAACAGCTGATCAGGCCAGCAAAGTGAAGAAAGTGGTTCGGCAATCTGAAAACGAAGTCGTAAGAAATGGGCAAAAGGCCAATGACCGAGATAAAATAGTCATCAAAAGTGAAAATAAACTAATCAAGGACCAGAAATTAACGGTCATCGACCTAGCAAAAGCAAGAAAGGTGGATACACCCATCGATTGGCTCGATTCGACCGATGCCTACCCTACACTTGTTAGAAATCGGCCAACGGCTTATATCCTCCCTGCCGAGTACAAAGAGGTAGCAAAAAAGCTCGAACGATTGGGTGTTCAGGTTAACCGATTAAAGAGATCTGTCACCGTACCGGTTGAAAGCTACAAAGTAACGGATTTAAAAGTTTCTGAAGAGCTTGAAAACGGGCATGCGACAAAAGAAGTGACGACATCTGTCTCGACCAAAAAACAAAGCTTCGAAAAAGGTAGCTACGTATTCAGCATGGCTCAACCTGACGCCAACTTCATCGCCCTGGCCCTTGAACCAGAGGGCATAGACAGTTACGTGACCTTTAACTTCATCCCAGCTATCAAAGGGAACGAGCTTCCGGTTTACCGCTATATGAAACAAGCCTCCTTACCGGTTAAATAACGTTGAACCTATTCCTAACACGCTTGAGCGCTAATTGCTCAAGCGTGTTTTATTTTCTTTTGGAATGCTTCTTGGATTCTTGAATAGATATGTAAATGGATGATTTGAAAGGGGGAAGGCCTTTGAGCGAGCAAGTATATATGGAGATCAACCGTCTCGTTAACCGTTTGAAACAAGATCAGGCACCGGATGGCTCATGGAATTATCCTTTTGATACGGGGATTACGGCTGATGCCTATATGATTATATTACTGAAAATATTACAAATAGAAGATGAACCGCTTATAGAAGCCTTAGTAAAGAGGATTGAAAGTAAGCAAACTGAAAATGGTTCATGGAAACTCTTTCAAGACGAAAAAGACGGCAATCTATCCGTCACCATCGAAGCCTACTATGGACTTCTCTATAGCGGCCTCTGTAAAAAACAAGATCCACATATCAAAAAGGCGAAGCAATTCATTCTTTCTCATGGCGGAATCAAGCAGGCAAAAATGTTAACAAAAATGATGCTGACTGTCACCGGACAATACAAATGGCCTCTCATTTTTCCGCTGCCTCTCGAAGTTATATTATTACCACCCATTTCTCCCATTAATATATATGACCTCTCCGTTTTCGGACGGGTGAACATGATTCCATTACTTCTTCTTGGTCATAAAAAATTCCAGATTAAATCCCCCATCACACCGAACCTAAAAGATTTATATCACACACGGGAGGAACGTTCGAAAGAACATGTTTGGGAAGAGTATCGAACCGAGGAATACCGCTCCTTCTTTTCTACCGTACAGAATGCAGTCAAATCTTTGATTGGTTTTCCGGATTATCTGCATTCCCTAGCCCTTGAATCTACAAAACGCTATATGATTGACCGACTTGAACCCGATGGCACACTCTACAATTATTTCGGCTCTACCTTTTTCATGATATTTGCCCTACTTTCAGTCGGCTACTCGAAAAAAGATCCCGTGATTCTAAAAGCTGTTGCCGGATTGAAGAAGATGGCCTGCTCAATTGATGGCCATACTCACATCCAGTTCACCACCCCGCATGTATGGAATACGTCTTTGATCAGCTACGCGTTACAGGAAGCGGGACTGCCTTCAAAAGATCAAACGGTGAAGGCAGCCAATCAATATTTGCTAACCCGTCAGCATCACATATTCGGGGATTGGCGAATTCACAACCCAAAGGCAGTTCCTGGCGGCTGGGGATTTTCCGATTTGAATACCATGAATCCTGATGTGGATGATACGAGTGCTTCATTAAGAGCCTTAGCAAGCGAACTAAAGCATAATCCGGCGAATCAGGACAGTTGGCAACGTGGGGTCGCTTTCATGATTTCCATGCAAAATGACGATGGCGGGTTTCCTTCATTCGAACGTAATAACGATCATAAATGGTTGCATTTCGTTCCTTTCGAAGGATCCAAATACCTTTTAACGGATCCCTCGACACCCGATTTGACAGGAAGGGCACTCGAATTTTTAGGGAACTATGCCAATATGAAGAAACCTGAAAAAATCAGCAAAAAAGCCGTCAATTGGCTTTTGGATAATCAAGAACCGGATGGGTCGTGGTATGGCCGATGGGGAATTTGCTATCTTTACGGGACCTGGTCTGCACTGACAGGATTAAAGGCAGCTGGTCATTCTTCAGAGCACCCGGCCATCAAACAATCCATAGGATGGTTAAAAAAAATTCAAAATAAAGACGGTGGTTGGGGAGAATCCTGCTATAGTGACATTCGGGAAAAGTATGTTCCACTTGGAACCAGTACTTTGACCCACACGGCATGGGCAGTGGACGCCCTCATTTCGACATCGGATGAACCAACTCCTGAAATCAAAAAGGGGGTTTCCTATCTCGTTCGCGAAGGTCAAAAAGATCGCTGGACCAATGATTATCCTGCTGGTCAGGCGATGGCCAACTTTTTGTACATCCATTATCATAGTTATCGATATATTTATCCCTTATTAACATTAAGCCATTACAAAAATAAATTCATGTCTGATTGAAACCGGTTATCCACTCTTTTCGAGATGCTAAACACAATTTGTGGATGGGTTGTGGAAAAACCTCTCAGATTCCGTTTCGGTTATCCACAATCCTTGGTTATCCACATCAATTGCAGTTGAATAGTTACCAAACGACGCACTTATCCACATATTCCGATTATTCATCTACATTTTACAAATCCCAAGTCGGAAATCATGCACATTTTTTCTTCTGGAACATTGAACACTTGTAGATTTTGTGGATAGATTGGGGATGGTTTTCTGTATACCACTTGATTTCCCCTGATAAAAATTACTTTATTAAATCGTAGTGCCCTTTTTCCCTCCCTTACAACACCCCTATGTGCGGAAGCTAATATGCTGTTAGCGGAGGTGAAAAAATGGCTAACATTTCAATTAGTCTTTGCATGATCGTAAAGAACGAAGAAGACACGCTTGCTGCCTGTCTTACTTCTGTAGGTGAAGTGGCAGATGAGATCATCATAATCGATACGGGGTCTACAGATAAAACGAAGCAAATTGCCGCTAGTTTCACAGATCATGTGTATGATTTCGAATGGATTGATGATTTTGCCGCAGCAAGGAATTTCGCTTTTTCCAAGGCGACGAAAGACTATATCCTCTGGCTTGATGCAGATGACATTGTAACCAAAGAGAACAAGCAGAAAATCTTAGCACTCAAAAAAACGCTTCCGACTGATGTTGATTCGGTCATGATGTCATATCATCTTTCATTTGATGAACGCGGAAACCCTAGCTTTAGCTCCCGTCGAAACCGTCTCGTTAAACGGGAAAAGAACTTCAGATGGATTGGATTCGTTCATGAATACCTCGAAGTTTGGGGTAACATTCTTCAATCCGATATTGCCATTGTTCATAAAAAGGAAAAGGTCCATAACGACCGAAATCTGAGAATATACGAAAAAGCACTGGAATCAGGGCACTCTTTCAGTCCACGCGATAAATATTATTTCGCAAATGAATGCAAGGACCACGGTCTCCACGAAAGAGCCATTGAATGGTATCAGAAATTCCTGGATGAGGGCAAGGGCTGGAGCGAAGATAATATTCAAGCATGCGGTAAGATGTCCGATTGTCTCATCCAGACCAAAGAATGGCTGCCGGCAATCCGGAGTTGCTTAAAATCATTTGAATATGATACGCCTAGAGGAGAAAATTGCTGCCGGCTCGGTTCCATTTATCTACAACGACATGATTACGAACGTGCAATTTTCTGGTACAAATTAGCGACACAAGTTGACCTTCCAGAAACCAAAAGTCCCTTTATTGAACGTAGCAGCTATACATGGCTGCCACATTTACAGCTCTGCTTGTGCTATGACCGAGTTGGAAAACAGAGTGAAGCTAACAAGCATAATGAGTTAGCCGCTGAATTCGTACCTAATCACCCTGCTGTTCTCTATAATCGGAAATACTTCGAAGACCTTGAAGGAAAATGAAAACACCCCCGTTTCTGTAAACGGGGGTGTTTTCATTTTTGATTATCTCTTTCTGCTCAACCGTTTTCTTTTTAAAAACAAAATTGAATCAGTTAATTATCCATGTCCACCTTTAAAACTTTACCCGTATTCGCATCGATGTCTATATCATATTCCTTCTGGTCTTCTTTGATTTCCAATTCATAAATAAGAACGCCATTTTCCATATCCGCTTCCAAATCGGTTATTTGGCCCTCGACCTGCTTCAATGCAATCTTTTCAGCTTCTTCCATGCTGATTTTTGCCGTTTTCATAGCTTCCTCGATCAATGCGTCTTCATCTTGATCATCGTCAATCTCTTGATCAAGAACCTTTCCCTCTTTTGCATCGACTTCTACGTCTTGATAGCCTTCTTCCGTTTTAACGGTCATGTCATAGGTAACCGGATATTCGTCCCATTCTTTTTCGACTTGGACAACCTCTCCACCGAGTTCTCCCGAGATCACTTTAATCGCCTCTTTTTCAGAAAGCGTCCCCTGATTGACCGCATACACTGCCGTACCGGCCACACCTCCGAATAGTAAAACGGCTGCTGCCGAAATCGTCATAAGTAGCTTTTTCCTTTTTATGATGTTTTCTTTCATATTACTCCATGTCTCTTTCATGAATGGATTCCTCCTTTAAGTTGTTACCTTAAGGATAACCGGTCACTATGAGGTCAAAATGAATGCTAGATTAGAATTTGATGAGAAAGGCTAATCGTGACGGTTGTTCCCATTTCCAATTCACTTTGAATTTCCAACTTCCCGCCAAGGGACTCGACAAGGGAGCGAGCAATCGAGAGCCCGAGTCCATTCCCCCCCGTTTTCCTTGCCCTTGACGAGTCCACCCGATAAAAGCGCTCAAACACGTGTGGCAAATGCTCTGCCGAAATGCCAACGCCCTGGTCCTGCACATCTATTAATAGTCTGCTTTCCTTCTCATGTATGAAAATATCAATGACAGAGTCACTGTATTTCATCGCATTGTCCATTAAAATGACGAGCACTTGTTCAAGTTGGCTTGAAACCGCCTCGATATGGATGGTTGTACGTTCAGACGTGACATTCACTTCGCGTTCCGTAGTCCGTCTGAACGTTTGGGCAATCTGTTCGCAAAATGAAATCAATTCGATTTCTTCTTTCACGTCGGCTGAGGATTCCATCGGGGAAGCTGCCTTCAACAGATGACCCGTCAGCTGCTTCATGCGGAGGGCTTCATGATGAATCGCCTCCACCCCCTCTTCTAGAATCGCTTCATCCTTCATGCCCCAGCGTTTTAATAGGGAAGCATAGCTTTCTATCACGGTTATCGGCGTTTTCAGTTCATGGGAGGCATCCGATAGAAATTGCTGCTGCTGGTCAAAGTTCCGTTCGAGTCTGCCAATCATCCTGTTAAAGGCAATGCCCATCACCTGTAGCTCATCCTTTGATTTCTCCTGCAGGGGGATCTCTTTGAATTCCCCGCTTTCTTCGATATCCGCCATGGTTTGGCTCATGATGGAAATCGGTTTAAGGATTAGGTTTGCCAGCCACTTCCCGGCGATAACCGATAAAAGAATGACAAAAAGCGAAGAACCAACAAGCACAAGCGCCAGCAAGGATAATTGTTCAAGGAGAGCGTCCTGTGTTTGGGTGACTTCTATCATCCCAACTGGGACGCCCTTTTCCGGATAGGGTGCACGATAGGTCAATGCGTACTCTCCATCCACTTTTGCAAAGTTATACCCTTTATCGGTAAATGATTTCACCGGTAGCTCTTCAAGCCCATCTTCATCAACAAAACGATTGACCAGAGAACCATTCGACTGGAATATCCGCACCATTCCATCATCTGGCGTGTAGGGTTCAATCACCTTTGAACCTCCAGCTAATAAATCCTTCTCCTGGACATTTTCTTCTATGAGCTGTGCCTGGTTTTCGAGCATATCCTGTTCACGCTCTATCGAAATCCATAGAAAAGCGCTAAGGACGAAGACACTTAGCAAGACCAGCATGATGGTCAAAAACAAGCTTGAGTACCATTGTATTTTTGAACGAATTTTCATTGTGGCTCCTTCAAGCTGTACCCCACACCGCGATACGTATGGATGAGAGGCACATCATAGGGATAGTCGATTTTTTTCCGTAAATATCGGATATACACATCCACCACATTCGTATCCCCCGAAAAATCATATCCCCATACATGGGAGATGATCTGATCTCGTGACAAAACCTGGTTTTTATTTTCCATTAGATAAACCAGCAAATCAAACTCACGCGATGTCAGCTCAATCCGCTTGCCAGCACGTTGGATATCTCTCGTTCCTAGTTCCAATTGTAAATCGTGGACCCTTAAAATATCCTCTTGTGCAGGTTCCATGCTACTCCCAGGATGGCTACGAAAACATGCACGGATCCTTGCCAGCAACTCTTCGATTTCAAATGGCTTGGTTACATAATCATTCGCACCATGGTCGAGCCCGTTCACCTTATCCGGTACCGCGTCCCTCGCTGTCAGAAGGATGATCGGGGTATGATTGTCCTTTTTCCTGAACCGCCTTAATACTTCGATGCCATTTAATTCAGGCAGCATCACATCTAGTAAAATCAAATCCCAAACTTGCGATTCGGCCATTTCAAGTCCTGCTTTTCCCGTAAAGGCCGATTCGGTTTGATACCCTTCATGGTTGAGTTCCAATGTAAGCACCCTTGCGATTTTTTCTTCATCTTCTATGATCAAAATCCGTTTATCCATCATTCAACACCACCTAATTCTTAGTGTACTGAAGAAACATGAAAATATCATGAGAAATGGCCGATTCCCGCTTAAAAAGATATCCACATAGAAAACAGCCCATCTTTAAAGGAAGAGGGCTGTTTTCACATTGAAACAAGAGGATTGAAAATCGTGCTTAATTATTTACCCGTCCAATTCTGACTGATAAATTCATCACGGCCGGATTTCTCACGGTCCTCTTTATAATGTTTCTTGTTTTTCTTATGATAATCCTGGTGATATTCCTCTGCAGGATAAAAAGTTTGGGCCGGGAGGATTTCCGTAACGATCGGTTTCTTGAATTTCCCGCTGGCACTTAGGCGCTCTTTGGATTCAAGAGCTAATTGGTGCTGTGTCTCATTATGATAGAAAATGGCCGTCCGATATTGGCTTCCTCTGTCATGGAATTGTCCTCCATCATCGGTTGGGTCAATTTGCTGCCAATACAATTCAAGCAATCTCTCATAGGCAAAAACATGAGGATCGAACGTAATTTCAACAACTTCATAATGCCCGGTTGTCCCCGTTTTCAACTCCTCATAGGTAGGGTTTTCAACCTGTCCACCTGAATAACCGGAGATGATACCCTCTATACCTGGCAGTTCATCAAATGGTGTAACCATGCACCAAAAACAACCGCCGGCAAATATTGCTTTTTCCATACCAATCGTCCCCCTTTATTCATCTAATGTAATAAAAACCAATATACCATAACCATTTGTTTTATGTAGTGGTTGCTGATTGTATAAGAAATAGGATAAGCTCCAAGGCCCATCCTATTTAATCTTTAGACCAGCCTTTTTCCTTGAACCGAACAATGGCTTCCACACGATTGCTGACATCCAGCTTATCGAGAATGACTGATATATAGTTACGGACCGTTCCATTGGTCAGAAAAAGCTGATGGGCAATTTCCTTAGTATTCTTACCATCTGCTATCAATCCGAGCACTTGGGTTTCTCTTTCAGTCAAGGGGTTTTCTTCTTCGAAAGCCATATCGACAAGCTCCGGTGCATATATGCGCCTTCCATCCATAATGATACGAATGGAGTTGGCCAATTCCTCACTCGGACTATCTTTCAATAGGTATCCACCCACTTTGGCTTTTCTGGCTCTTTCAAAATAACCAGAGCGGGCAAATGTTGTTAAAATGATGACTTTGCATTGAATCTCTTTGTTCTTAATCTCCTCCGCCACATCTAACCCGGTTTTCACTGGCATTTCTATATCTGTTATACAAATGTCAGGGTGAAGTTGGTTTACGAGATTCATTGCTTCTTCCCCATTGCTTGCTTTCCCGACAACCTCCATATCCTCTTCTAAATCGAGGATAGACCCAAGAGCGCCAAGCAACATCCGCTGGTCTTCAGCAATCACAATTCGAATCAAATTAATCCCACCTATTCATTAATTTTTATAGCATTCGGTATCCTTATATATACGATGGTGCCATTGGTTGAATCAATCTCCAGGCTACCATTCACAAACTCCAATCTTTCTTTCATTCCTTGAAGTCCATTTCCTTTATAGAACTCTGTTTTTTGGGAAAGACCGACACCATTATCTTCGACTTTAATCGTCACGCCTGTCTTCATTTCTTCAATTGAAACCTTGCATAAATCTGCATGACTATGCTTCACGATATTTGTCACGGCTTCTTTCAGGCACATACTCAGAACGGTTTCAGCAAATAAGGGTGTAGCTTGTAAATCCGTTGAACCATCCAATTCAAAATCAATTTGCGCGGCTTTCAAAATCTGCTTAACCCGTATGACTTCTTCGCTAAGCTTCGCCCCACGCATTTCCGACACCATTTCCCTTACTTCTTTTAATGCCGTCCTCGCTGTTTGACGGATGTCCTTGATTTCTTTCTTAGCCGCCTCTGGATTCAAATCAATCAACTTCCCAGCAAGGTCACTTTTCAACCCGATTAGTGAAAGCTTCTGCCCCAGAGTATCATGCAAATCCCGAGCGATACGCTGACGCTCTTCTATCTTTCCGAGTTCCGATATTTGTTTATGGGCATCTTCAAGCTGTTCTTCTAGCTTATCTCTCTTATTTCGATTATACGTATTGAACGGGAGCAGGATCACGCCCACTATACAAATGAGCATAAACGGAAACTGTGAAAAGAAAATGGGATCTTTCAAAATAAAGCCAATATTAACAGACACGATAGTAGCCAAAAGCTGTACCGAATATAATACAAAAAAGCCTACCTTATTTTGAACATTGCCAACGAAGAACGCTAGAAAAAGAGAAAAGTAAATGAAACCGAAAAATATGGTCATTGATATGGAAATAGCGATTTGAATCCCTGTCCAAACATATACAGGCCATCCCTTTGATGCGAATGAAAGACCGTAAGAGATGAAAAATAAAATGATCATGATAATGCCAAAGATGATTTCCAACATCGAGGATGATTTAAAAATGAAATAAAAAGGAAGAATACAAAAAATAATCCAGACATACGGGCTTAATCCAGTATTCTTCGGAAAAATATGATACCAACTTTGCATAGCGTCCCTCTGTTTCTTTTCCTCCTAGTATATACTACGAAGTTTTATCAAAAAACCATTCAATCGAAATTGAATGGTTTTGTACGGATATTTATTTCTCTTGTAAGCTTGGTCGTTTTGCATTCATTTCAATGTTAGACTTCGCTTTATTCAAACGGTCCTTAATCTCTTTAAAGCTTACAAACGTTTTATTTTCTCCGTCATATAAGCGGAAGCGAAGAGATTTTAAGCTTGAGCCAATCGTAATCGTCGTTGCCTGTTGTAAAGGCAACGTGGAATCATGGACTTTCTCAAGATTATAATTCGGCACTCTAGGGCTTAGATGATGCACGTGATGGAAACCGATGTTACCGGTTACCCATTGTAATACCTTTGGAAGTTTATAATAAGAACTTCCATCTATCGCTGCCTTCACATAATCCCATTCGGATTCTTCTTCAAAATAAGAATCTTCGAACTGATGTTGCACATAGAACAACCAAATACCCAGTGAACCCGATACAAATAGGATAGGCAATTGAATCATAAGGAATGCCTGCCATCCAATGGCCCAGCATAAAAGACCATAAATCAATACGATAGCCGCATTAGTGAAATGCGTATTCATACGTTCTTTTTTTCTCGCACCTTTTACATTCAAACGATTGGTTACAAGGAATAGATAAAACGGTCCTAAGCCAAACATGACAATCGGATTCCGATATAAACGGTAAGCAAGGCGTCCCCAGAATGAAGCGGCTACATACTCATCGACCGTCATGACCCAAATGTCGCCTGTGCCACGTTTGTTTAGATTACTACTTGTTGCATGGTGAATCGAGTGACTGTGCTTCCATTGTTCATAAGGAAATAAAGTGACAATCCCACTGATCGTACCTAGGATATTATTCGCTTTCTTGCTTTTGAAAAACGAGGAATGACAGCAATCGTGGAAAATGATGAAAATCCTGATGACGAACCCTGAAGAAAGAATGGCGAATGCCAGTGTCAGCCAATAGGAAATGCTCAAACTCTGATATGCCAAGAACCAGAGTAGAAAAAATGGTGGAAATGTATTGATGATCTGCTTCACGCTTGATTTCGTATTCGACTTTTCAAAAGGCGCAACTTCTTTTCTTAACTGCTTTTGATCGTGTTTACTCATAGTTTCCTCCTTAAAATGTTAAAAAAATGGAGTGTTTCAATAACGTTCATTCAATGGCATGAATCAACTTCTATATAGTAGTGATGAATGTTTTCTTTTCTATATTTCAATTATAGTTACAATCTTCAACCTCCTGTAGTCATAAACGTCAATGAACTCATATGACATCTGTCATATACCAGTCTTACAACGGCATTTAACTACCCTATTATTTCCTTTTTTTCTTATTTTACGCATAAAGTAGAGGAAATACTAAGTACCTACATGATGATAATCCAGAAGAAAAGCAGATTCACCTCAAACGGGAAACACATACTTGGAATCATTATTTTATTGACTTTGGATCATGAGCATTTCATCATAAACTAAGTTTTGTCTAAGCTCCGTTGCGGTTTTAGTGGATATTTGATCCTCTTCAACCATTTGCTGAATGATATCACGTTCGATTTGCATCGCATTCAATTGAAAACGACTGACCATCTCTTCGAAACGATTTACTTCTTTTTCACTTAGTGTTCCGAATGGATTCAAATAACGATTATATCTTTGAATGACCAACATGACTTCATGACGGTTTTCTGGAGTAGTTTGTTGTTTGATTAATATCATCGCTTCTTTTTGTGCTTCTTTTTGTGCTTTACGGAACTCCCGGATCAGGTCCGCATTACTATTAATGGAGTTCTCTAATTTCGTTTCCCATTTTTTATCCCATTTGACATTAATCTTGTTTTTGATAAAGAGGGTCTTCCAATTAATCCATGCTCGTTTCAAAGGTGATTTTTGCATATAGTTTAACGTTCTTGAAAGATACACCTTATAAAGCTCAAAAGTTGTTTCAGAGATAGCCCCTTTTTGTACTAACCCAGAAACGACTTCCATTTCCTTGCTGGCCCCTAGCTTCATCAAATCCTTTATGGTCCGATTATCCGGCCTTTTCGTTATTCCCCGTTCCAAATCTATTAATTGTTCATTTAAATCTTCTATAACTTGATGAATCGCTTTCTGATTATCCATGGTTGTCTCTTTACTCAACAGTTGGATTGTCTTATTTAACACAATTTTATAAGCTTCTTCAGTAGTAAGACGCTCATCATCAGATCCAGTCGGTTTCTTTATTAATATCGGTAAAAGAAATGTAGCCAAAAAGACGCTTAACAAAATTACACATGCCGCGATAAATAAGACTGTATTACGCATCGGGAACATCGTGTCATCCGGCATTAAAGTTGGTATGGATAAAGCGGTGGCTAAAGTAATCGTACCATGAATGCCACAAACTGATGCCAAAAGGGCATATCGTGATTTTGAAACATTCTTATCATCCACGACGTTGTTATCTTCAGGATGAACCCTGGACATAATAAATTGCTCTAATGGATTCACTCTGATTTTCGTGAAAGTATCATGAAGAATGTATACCCAAATAAAACGGATCACCAATAATAAAAGTACAATCAAGACGCTAATTCCAAAAAGAGTTCCCTTATTTAAGTTGGACTCAATTTCCTGATAAACACTCGGTATCATAAATCCTAATAAAGTAAATACAAGACCATTCAAAAGATAACCTAATACAAACCATGTATTCGTAGATATAATTTGCAACTTGGTTGTGGAACTCTGAAGGCGATCCCGCTCAATGCCATGAATGACTCCTGCGGTAACCACTGCTAAGATTCCAGAAACATAAATCTCTTCAGCAACCATATAAATCACAAATGGTGTAATCAGCTCAATAACAATGGACATAGAAATTTCCTCTAGTCCATGAACCCGTAGGAACAATCGCAATTTAACGATTAAATAGCCCAGAAGGAGACCTATAATAATCCCACCTAAAGACACAAATAAAAAATTAAGCGAAGCATCTTTTATAGAAAAAACGCCAGTCAATGCAGCTGCCAATGCCACTTTAAAAGCAACGATTCCCGCTGCATCATTGAAAAGCGATTCTCCTTCAAGGATGGGCATCATATTCCCGGGCAATTTCAAGCCTTTTGTTATGGATTGTACCGCTACTGCATCCGTTGGAGTAATGGTGGCTGCTAATGCAAAAGCCACAGCCAAAGGCATATCTGGAATTAACCAGTGGATAAAAAAGCCACCTGCAAAAACAGTTACGAATACTAACCCAAAAGCCAATAACAGAATAGGCTTACGCAGCTCAAGCATTTCTTTCCGAGAAGTGTTTTTCCCTTCTGTAAATAGGAGAGGAGCAATAATACAAATCATAAATAAATCAGAATGAAATTCTAATGATAAGTGAAGTGGTAAAAATGAAATGACTGCCCCCATGGCTATCTGATAGATTGGGAGCGGAATACGAGGCCATTTAGCATGTAATATTGTAGCGACTATTGTGGATACCAATAATCCGAGCAAAGTGATTAAAAATGACATAGAATCCTCCTATCTTCTATTATTTTGTACGATTGCCTCTAAAAAGGTAAAAAAGCAGAGATATTTTAAAGTGATTATCATCACTTTTAAAAATAGTCCCTACTTATAAGGTGTTTTAAAAGAAACTCTCTAATTAATATATTTAGTTGTATTAACGATAGTTGATATACCCCTTAGTTATTCATTACAAACAGTTTTAACAACTTTCAAGAGTCATTTTATTAGCTAAAAGACGTCAAAAAAATAAAACCCGAGTGGATCAGCAATCCATTCGGGTCTAGTAACTTCTATTCATTTAGTTGAATCCTGTCCGGACACGTATATATGTTCATTGAATCATTACGGATAAAGCCGACGGTTGTTATGCCTAGTCCCTCTGCCAACTCCAACGCTAATTCAGTTGGCGCGGACTTAGAAAGGATAAGTTCGCAACCGATTTTTGCCACTTTCAACAAAATTTCCGATGAAATGCGGCCACTGAATACAATCGCTTTTCCTTCTATAGATATACCATTTTTCAAACAATACCCATAAATCTTATCGAGTGCATTATGGCGCCCAATATCCATCCGGCTTAAAACGAGCCCATTCACATCACATAATGCGGCATTATGGACACCACCGGTATTTTGAAACGTCACAGCAGATTGTTGCAGGTCCTTCATTAAGCGGAAGCAATCATCCGTAGTTAGCTTTACCGACATATTCTCCATCTTCTTGGCAGTCAGAGCATCGTTTACAAAGACGAAACCTTGTCTGCTTCCACCACAGCATGATGTAATATATCGTTTATTTTGAAACTCTTGGTAATAGGGATTTAGCTTATCCGTTTTGACGTGAACATATCCTTCTTTTTCTTGGTACCAGATCTCTTTGATTTCTTCATATTTCCGGATGATCCCTTCCGAAGCTAAATAACCGATGACCATATCTTCGATGTACTCGGGTGTACAAACCATCGTCACGAACTCTTGCCCATTTATCTTCACGGTGACGGGAAATTCCGTCACCACCGTGTCTTCGGTATGTTGGACCCCTCCTTTGCTAATGCGGATAATCCCCCGTTTTTTTTCTATCTCCTTCATGCCTTCACTCCTCTTTATCTAGACGACCCTTTTAACCTTTATATTAAGGATGTAGTACGATTTAGTTCAATTTAATTTTCCTGCTATATCCTGGTCAAATACAAACACCGAAATGGCTATATTTTCCTTCACTTTGATATCAGAAAACAAATGAACCAGGTTCGCACCGACCAACTCTTCCATTCCTTCAGGAGGCGCAACCGAATAAACATCTTGAATCATTTTTGTCCTTGCTGAATGGACCATGTCTTTGCCCTCTTCCGTACTTGAAATGAATATTTCCGTCGGAGTCAGATTCCCATATAGCGTAGAAACAGCCATATTATCTACAAACACCGTATGAATCCGCTCTGGCCCTTTTCCGAATAGTTCTTTTCGGAGCTTTCGAATCATATCATTGAATTCATGGATTACTTTTGACATCTTGATTTCGCTCCTAACATATGATATTTCATCTAGTGTTTCCTTATCATAAAGCAATAAGAATAAAAAAAAAAGTTTATTGAAAATAACTACTTTTATCATATGATTGTTTCTTTTAAAAAATAAAGGTATAATATCTTTGTGAAAGTTGGTCACATAATATGATTTGTTATGTTTCTATCTTTTATCCATCATTCAAATAATGGTCTGGATTGGTATATTGGCAAGATTTGCTATTAAACTATTCCACCATGACTTACATCACTGTTCAGAGACAGAGGTGTAATCATGGTGGTTTTTTTCGCGTTTTTTGGTAATAAGAGGGGGAATAATTGTGAGCGATTCAATCACTATTAAAATCAATGGCTTGGATTATAAAGCACAAACTGGATCGACAATCTTGGAAGTTATCAATCAAAATGAGATACCTCATCCACAGATTTGTTATGTTCCTGAAGTAGATCCGATTCAAACATGCGATACGTGTATCGTAGAAGTGAATGGAAAACTTGTTAGATCATGCTCGACAAAAGTTGATAGCAGCATGGATATTTCATTGGATTCAACAAGCGCAAAGGCAGCGCAAAATCAAGCGATGGACCGCCTGCTTGAGAATCACCTATTATATTGCACAGTTTGTGACAATAATAACGGCAACTGTAAACTGCACAACACTGTAGAATTAATGGAAATTCCGCATCAAGATTTCACACCTAAAACTACACCGGAATTGGCTGTGGACATGTCCCATCCATTCTACCGCTATGATGCGAACCAATGTATCGCTTGCGGACAATGTGTAGAGGTCTGTCAAAACCTACAGGTTAATGAAACGCTATCCATCGATTGGGAAGCAGAACGTCCACGTGTTATCTGGGACGAAGGAACTGAAATCAATAATTCATCATGCGTGGGCTGTGGACAATGTGTAACAATCTGTCCATGTAATGCGTTAATGGAGAAATCCATGCTTGGAGAGGCTGGCTTCATGACAGCCTTGAAAGAAGATATTATGGAACCAATGATCAACCTTGTTAAAGATGTTGAGCCGGATATGAGCGTAATCTTCCCTGTTTCTGATATTGAAGCAGCGATGCGTGAAACGCGTACGAAGAAAACGAAAACAGTATGTACATTCTGTGGTGTCGGCTGTTCATTCGAAGTTTGGACAAAAGGGCGCAAAATCCTTAAAGTTCAACCTACACACGAAGGACCTGTTAATGCAATCTCCACTTGTGTTAAAGGGAAATTCGGTTGGGACTTCGTAAACTCTGAAAAACGTATCACTAAACCATTGATCCGTAAAAATGGTAGGTTCGTAGAATCAAGCTGGGATGAAGCTCTTGATTTGGTTGCCTCAAGACTTGGTTCAATCAAACAGCAATACGGTGGCAATGCCGTAGGATTCATTTCTTCATCTAAAATCACGAATGAAGAAAACTATGTGATCCAAAAATTAGCACGTCAAATGTTCGAAACAAATAACGTCGATAACTGCTCTCGTTACTGTCAATCTCCTGCTACAGACGGATTGTTCCGTACAGTAGGTATGGGTGGAGATGCTGGTACAATAAAAGATATCGCAGCAGCAGGTCTTGTCATTATCGTTGGTGCAAACCCAGCCGAAGGACATCCTGTTCTAGCTACACGCGTAAAACGTGCTCATAAGCTACACGGACAAAAACTGATTGTGGCCGACGTACGTAAAAACGAAATGGCTGAACGCTCTGATATCCATATCAGCCCTAAACAAGGTACAGACCAAGTTTGGTTAATGGCCGTAACAAAATACATGATTGACCAAGGTTGGCACGATCAAGCCTTCATCGATGAAAATGTGAATTTCTTCGACGAATATAAGGAACTACTAGAAAAATATACCCTAGAATATGCAGAGCTAAACACAGGAATTTCAAAAGAAACATTAATCCAAATCGCAGAAGAGATTCGCGATGCAGATGGTACATGTATCCTTTGGGGAATGGGTGTTACACAAAACACTGGTGCTTCCGATACATCGGCAGCCATTTCCAACCTTCTTTTAGCTACAGGGAACTACCGTCGTCCAGGAGCGGGTGCGTATCCTCTTCGTGGTCATAACAATGTTCAAGGTGCTTGTGACATGGGAACTTTACCTAACTTCCTACCAGGTTACCAACATGTTAACGATGATTTTGCTCGTGCTAAATTCGAAAAAGCTTATGGTGTTAAAATTGATGACAAACCAGGTATGCACAATATCCAAATGCTTGATGCCATCGAAAAAGGTGACATGAAAGCTATGTACCTTGTCGGTGAAGATATGGCACTTGTGGATTCTGATGCAAACCATGTCGATAAAATCCTATCAAGCTTAGATTTCTTTGTTGTTCAAGATATCTTCCTTTCTAGAACAGCACAATATGCGGATGTAGTATTACCGGGAGCACCATCTCTTGAAAAAGACGGTACATTCACGAATACAGAACGTCGTGTACAACGTTTATATAAAGCCCTTCCTACTTTGGGAGATTCTAAAGCGGACTGGGAAATCACCCAAGAAATCGCTAAACGCCTAGGTGCAGATTGGAATTACACTCACCCTAGCGACATCTATGATGAAATGGCTAGCCTTTCTCCAATCTTCAGCCAAGCGAATTACGAAGTTCTTGAAGGATGGAACAGCTTCCTATGGGGAAGTCATGACGGATCAAGCACACCGCTTCTTTATGTGGATGGGTTCAACTTCCCGGATAAAAAAGCTCGCTTTGCGATAGCTGACTGGGTAGAGCCGCATAAATTCCCAGAAGAATTCGATCTTCATATCAATAACGGACGTATGCTTGAGCATTTCCACGAAGGAAATATGACGAATAAATCGAACGGAATTCAATCGAAGGTTCCAGACATTTTCGTTGAAGTTTCTCCGGAGCTTGCTAAGGAGCGCCAAGTGAAGGATGGCGGATTGGTTCGTCTGGTATCACCATATGGTGCCGTTAAACTGAGAGTGCTAATAACAGACCGAGTGAAGAAGAATGAACTATTCCTACCGATGAACTCCGTCGACAAGGATTCAGCCATCAACTTCCTGACTGGTCCTATCTATGATCACCGTACAAGTACACCTGCTTATAAACAAACCAAGGTACGTATGGAAGTGCTTAAAGAAAGCGGAGAAATTCCATTGCCAGGATCTAACCCACGGAATAAAAAACGCCATCCTCAAAATGGTGTCGAGGTTCAACGTAAGTGGGCACGTCCAGGTTATGTACACTTAACAGATAAATAATAAGGAGGGTGAAGATCATGGCAGCTCCCATTACGGAAATCCATAATCCTATAACTGAGGAAGATATAAAGCTACAAAAAATCGAAGAGTTAAAAACGCTAGTCACCGATAACGAAGATGTGTTAAACAGCTTGTTTGACATCCTTGGTGATCTGAACGACTCCGGCGTGCTTGATGCCGCTAATTCGATGCTTAAAGGAAAAGAAAAAATTGCAAAAGTCGCTCTTGGACAAGTAACCAGAGAACCCGTGACCAAATTGATCAACACGCTTATGGGTGCAACTGGAGCCTTGATGAAGGCTGATGCCGACCAAGTGACAAAGCTCCTTACAAGTGCCCTTGCCGGCATGGACGAAGGCAGTAAATTCATTGAGACCGACAAAAAAATCGGTGTCATGAGCTTAGTAAAAGTATTGAACGACCCCGACATTAACCGAGCGATTGGTTTCGGCGTCCATTTCCTAAAAGGAATGGGTAAAGAACTGAAATAGTAATAGTAATAGTAATAATTTAAACAGACTATCCCCAAGTCGAATGTAAACAATAAATTAGACTGAAGGCTTAAAAGAGGTACTGCCTCTTTTGAGTCTTTTTTAAACTCATGATGAAAAAGGACGGATGAAATGATTACACAAGAAAACGTCATAGATGCCTTAAGACATGTTGAAGACCCTGAACTGCATAGAAGTATCGTAGAACTGAATATGGTCCGCGACGTTAGAATCATGGAAGGCCATGTGTCACTAGAAGTTGTCCTTACCATTCAAGGATGTCCATTAAAAAACAAGATTCAAGAAGATATCGAAAACTCGTTACGAAACATCGGGGCTCTAAGCGTATCCTTGAAATTCGGAGCCATGACTCAAGAAGAACGCGAAACCTTGACGAAAGTATTAAAAGGCAATGCGACGACCGAAACAGGCATGCCAAAAATGCTCGCTCCTGATTCTGGAGTGAACTTCATTGCCATCACAAGTGGTAAAGGCGGCGTCGGTAAATCCACCGTTACGATCAACCTTGCTGTCGCATTAGCACGCATGGGCAAACGAGTCGGGATCCTGGATGCCGATATTTACGGTTTCAGCGTACCGGCCATGATGGGCATCACCCAAAAGCCAACGATGATCGACCAAACCGTCATCCCGGTTGAGAGCCATGGTGTGAAAGTCATGTCGATGGGCTTTTTCGCGGCCGATGACAATCCTGTCATGTGGCGTGGACCGATGCTGAATAAATGGATCAAAAATTTCCTTGTGAACACGCATTGGGGAGAGCTAGATTACATGTTGCTTGATCTACCTCCTGGTACGGGCGACGTAGCGATTGATGTGGCAGCCATGATTCCACAAGGCAAGGAAATCATTGTAACTACACCACATAATGTCGCTTCTTTTGTCGCTTCAAGAGCAGGTGCCATGGCTAAACATACTAAACATGAAATCATGGGCGTTATCGAAAACATGGCCTATTTCGAAGAACAAGATGGATCGAAGAACTTCCTATTTGGTAAAGGCGGCGGAGAAATACTGGCTAAACGTCTTGAAACAGAAGTGATTGCGACCATCCCATTCTCTAATCGTAAAGAAAATAACGATGCTAATGTATTTGATGAAGAATCGTATATCGGCGAAGTATTCAATTCAATAGCGGAAGACATCATCAATCAATCATAATCGTTAAAGGTTGACTCAATTCGAGTCAACCTTTTTCATTTTCAAAAGGTAAATTCGTCATTCTATATGCTTCGCAATCGCACGTCCGGCCTGTCTCCCCGAGAATAAACATCCGCCTAGAAATGTCCCTTCCATGGATCGATAGCCGTGGACACCGCCACCTCCGAAGCCTGATACCTCCCCCGCGGCATAAAGCCCTGGCACGGGTTTTCCTTTTACGTTAAGCACCTGACCAGATAAATCCGTCTGCAATCCTCCAAGCGTCTTTCTGCTGACTATATGTAATCGTACGGCGATCAGTGGTCCCTTCTTTGGATCGAGAAGTTTATGAGGGGAAGCCACCCTCACAAACCTGTCACCGATATAACTTCGTGCACCACGCAGAGCTGTGATCTGCAAGTCTTTCGTGAATTTGTTCTCCATCTCCCGGTCCCTCGCTAAAATTTGCTTTTCTATATGTTCAGCAATCAATAAATTCTCCCCAGTGATCTTATTCATGCCGTCGACGAGTTCTGATACAGTATGCGCTATAACAAAGTCCTCTCCCTTATCCATAAAGGCTTGTACAGGAGCCGGGGCACCCGGCAGTACACGAGATAAGACCTTTCGAATGCTCTTCCCTGTCAAATCAGGATTTTGCTCGGAACCAGACAAGGCAAACTCTTTTTCAATGATTTTTTGCGTCAAAATGAACCAGGAATAATCATATCCAGTCTTCTGGATTGCTTCCAGAGTCCCCAATGTATCGAATCCGGGAAAATTCGGGGCTGGAAACCGCTGTCCCTTTGCGTCCAGCCAAAGTGAGGATGGACCAGGAAGGATGCGAATCCCATGCTTGTTCCAAATAGGATCCCAGTTTTTAATCCCTTCCGTATAGTGCCACATCCGGTCTCGATTGACGATCCTCCCACCCGCTTTTTCCGTGATGGCGAGCATCCTTCCGTCCACATGCTCCGGTACACCTGAAATCATCGACTTCGGTGCATCACCCAGTCTGGCAGGCCAATTTGTCCTGATTAGATCATGATTAGCACCAATTCCACCACTTGTGACAAGAACTGCCTGCGAACGGAAGATGAAATCCCCAGCCACTTCACGGGAACTTGCTTCTCCTCGAGCCGCAGAGCTTGGAACGAGTACGGAACCTTCCACCCCGATTACAGCATCATTTTCCGTAATCAATTCATTGACGCGATGACGGGGTCGATAATCGACAAGCCCCTTTTCCATGGCCTTGCGAACTCGCTCTTCAAACGGTTTAACAATGCCAGGCCCCGTCCCCCACACGATATGAAACCTTGGGACCGAATTGCCATGGCCTTCAGCCAGATAGCCACCGCGCTCCGCCCAGCCGACTACCGGAAAGAAGCCTATGCCTTGGGAGGATAACCATTCCCTTTTTTCCCCGGCAGCGAACTCGACATATGCCTCCGCCCATTTCTTGCCCCAATAATCTTCATCCTCTTCCCTATCAAACCCAGCCGTGCCCAACCAATCTTGCCACGCAAGTTCCTTAGAATCCTTGATTCCCATCCTTCGTTGCTCAGGTGAATCCACAAGGAATAAACCGCCAAAGGACCACCACGCCTGCCCTCCCATGGAAGTCTCTGGCTCTTGATCCAAAAGTAGAACCCGCTTCCCGGCATCAGCTAGCTCTGCCGTGGCCACTAACCCTGCAAGACCAGCTCCGACAACGATTACGTCAAAATCCATGTCCATTCCTCCGATTTGGTTCAAAGAATTTATATTTGCTTACATTGTAAGAATATAGTCCTTACATTCCCTGGAACAGACCCGATTTCCTTCTTAAATAAAAAAAAGTCTAACTTGTCTATGACAATTGAACACATAAAGATTTATCCGTCAGTTTCCCAAATGTATACCACTTACTCCGTCTCATTTTCCTATATTTTTATATAACTTCATTTGTAAATTCGTTGAATCCACTAACATTCTTATAAGAAACAGGAAAGATGTACAAGCAATCCGTCACTTTTTTCATATTTTATATAACTGAGTGTTATTAGAATCAATCTTCTAAGCTGACACTTTTTGAATTTAAATTATATAAAGAAAGGGTGAGAAAATTGACACGGGAAAATAGGAATAAGAAGTTTTCTATCATCATACCTGCCCACAATGAAGAAAAATATATAGCGGGGTGTCTGGAATCCATCAAAGCTGCTTCAAAGCGGTATAAGGATCAGATTGAAATTATTGTTGTGTTGAATCGGTGTACAGATCGGACGGAGGAAATCGCAAAATCCTATAATGCGATCACGATCAAAAATAAGGACAAAAATCTTTCGAAAATTAGAAATGCAGGGGCGAAAGTTGCCACTGGAGATATTCTGATTACGATAGATGCAGATACCAAAATGTCTAAAGGATTCCTATCTAGAGTGAATTTGTTATTATCGAGCGGGTTATTTATCGGTGGCGGGACATCCGGGTTATTTGACCGTATGTCTTTGGGGATTCTAACATCTGTTGCAGCCATATCCATTCCAATGCTAATCAAGTATGGTTTGATTTCAGTTGGGATATTCTGGTGCTACAGAAAAGATTTCGTGGCCATTAACGGATTCAATGAGGAATTGCTTATGGCCGAAGACGCTGATTTTGCCCATCGGCTGATGATGTGGGGGCTGGTAAATCGAAAGCTTTTCGGCATCATCCCTTTTGGCATGCTCACATCAAGCAGAAAGTTTGATAAATTCGGGGATTGGATTATGGTCAAAGACCCTCGCTATATATGGTCTTATCTGAAGGGAACGGACAAGAAGCGGGCGGAAGAATTGTATTATGATTATTAAGCAGGAAAGGGCTGGCGGATATTCCCCAGCCCTAAATAATAGGTCCTATAAAAAAAGGAGTTTAACCAGTAAAAACTGGTTAACTCTATAATACGAGTCGAGTAGAAGGAAGAGCCTTTCTACCTTGCGGTAAATTGGACTCTCCCCCTCACAGAACCGTGCTTGCGCTATTAACGCACACGGCTCCTCCTAGTTAACATTTACAGAATGTAGCTAATCTCTTTTCTTGAATCGTATATATTGACTTTTATTCTTGGTGATGGAAGTGGATATTTATTAAGAAATAGACTGAATTTATCCCATGTAAAGGATTTCCTTTGGCTTCTTCTATTGAGCCATTTAAACAATAACTTTTCGATTTCGTCTTTGAAGTTGTTAACATTTTGGGTATTATCAGTGATGCAATAATAGTTGTAATAACCTATTAGTGAGCATTTAAATCTATCCACAATCATATGAATACCTTTACTTCTATTACTCTTCAGCCATTCTTTCGTTTCTTTTAGTTTACCTTGTACTTTCTTTCTGCTGTGCGTAAGACATCAGCCCTCTCGATTCACTAACATTATGGAGCTCAATCCCTTCAACCATTTGGTTTTCGGCCCGCTACCTAACTGTCTACGCTTAAAGACTAAAGTTACCTTTAGCCCTCCAAGACTCGCTACGAGCGAATGGCTAGTTCTTACTCGACGGGAATCCCACCCGCTATATGATCCGACCTATGCTCGGCGATTTATGGTGGAATACAGCATCGTTCTCATAGCCTTCCTACCTTTGTTAATGAATACGAAGACATCATCCTCTCCTCTTTCTATTTATTAAATTTTAATCCAAATAAATAAAAGTGCATATAAAAATAGACAGAAACCGATATTTCAAATATCAGATTCTGTCTATATATATTATTTTATTGAAGTAAATTTTTGCAGAAAGTATATTGAAGCATATCGCTGCCTATGTGGCAAAAATATGATTCAAGACACAAAAACACAAAAAACCACCAATAATATGTATTGGTGGAGACGGTGGGAGTCGAACCCACGTCCAGACATAACGGCACTTAAGCTTCTACGAGTGTAGTCGATATATTCGCATTTCGCGAACTCATTAGCCTATCGACAGGCGGCAGAGCAGCTAGTCTGATTGGTCTCTTCCTTCATCCTCAGACGGTGGATTCCGGCGTATCCCACTTAGAGTGAGTCCCTTACCCTACCACGTGGGCCATGGAGGGAGGAACAGCTTAACGTCTGTTGTTACGCAGCGAAAGCTAGGTTGTTGTTTTGTTTGCCAGTTATAGGCGTTGACGTTTTAACGAGGCCGATCCCCTCGACTCGCAACTTAAGCTCGAACTATCCCTGTCGAATCCGTAACGTCCCCATGATTAGAATGGAGCGTACGAGAAAAGAATAGTCAGCTAGTTGGCTGATATTCAGTTGTCATCGGTACAAATTTAATTATAACAGATTGAATCAAAAAATCAATTGTAAGGTCTTGGCAACCCTACATCTTCTGACGATCGCGGAAAGCACGCTCGATATCGCGTTTTGCTTCTTTCTTCTTCAGGTCATCACGCTTGTCATATTGTTTCTTCCCTTTACCTAACCCAATTAAAACCTTTGCAAAGCCATTTTTTAAATACATTTTCAGTGGGACGATGGTGTAACCCGTTTCCTTCGTTTCACCAATCAGTTTACTGATTTCTTTCTTGTGCAAAAGAAGCTTCCTTGTACGCAATGGGTCATGGTTAAACTGGTTCCCCTGCTCATAAGGACTGATATGCATATTATAAAGATAGATTTCACCATTTTCAATTTTGGCAAAAGCATCCTTCAAATTCAGTCGGGCTGCACGTATTGCCTTGATCTCGGTCCCTTTCAATACGATACCTGCTTCAAATGTTTGTTCAATAAAGAAATCATGATACGCTTTTTTATTTTGCGCTAATTGCTTTCCTGAGCCTTTTGGCATCTAACTCTCCCCTTTTATCCAATCGGAGAGAGGATGACTCGCATCCTCTCTTCCGTTTTATCTCTTTTTAGGTTTTCTTTTACGCTTCGCTGCCGGCGCATTTTCAAAGAATTTTTTCTTCTTTTTCGGTTTTCTGTCAGAAGAAGCTCCACCGTTTCGGTTATCACCACCACGGCCGCCTTTCCCTTCAGATCCTCTTGAGTCTCCGCCTCTGCGCTTCCGGCCGCCTGAACCTGAATTGGCTTTGAAAATTTTCTTTTCGCCAGAAGGACGCGGTCGGCTTACTTTCATGCCGATGATTTCAAAATCAATCGCCCGTTCTTCTTTATTGACATTGGAAACCCGAATGTCGATTTCATCACCAATCCGGAACACCTTCCCTGTCCGTTCCCCGATCATCGCAAGTTGACGTTCATCAAAGCGGTAGTAATCGTCCGTCATGAAGCTGACATGGACAAGCCCTTCAATGGTATTCGGCAACTCGACAAACATTCCGAAGTTCGTAACGGAGCCGATGATTCCAGTATACTCTTCGCCAATTTTATCCAACATGTATTCCGCTTTCTTTAAATCATCCGTTTCCCGTTCTGCGTCAACGGAGCGACGTTCACGTTTCGATGTATGGTCGGCGATATCCGGTAAAATGGCGTTCCACTTCTCTTTAGTCGCTTCATCGAGTTTCCCTTCGATTAAATACGTCCGAATTAAACGATGGACGATTAAATCTGGGTAACGGCGGATCGGTGATGTGAAATGAGTATAAAACTCGGCTGATAAACCAAAGTGACCTAAGCTTTCCGGATCATATTTAGCTTGTTGCATCGAACGAAGCATGACGGTTGAAATGACGGTTTCTTCCGGCTTTCCAGCAACGGCCTGAATGATTTCCTGCAGAGCCTTCGGATGGACATCATTGGCAGATCCACGGACGATATAGCCGAAGTTCGTGATGAATTCAAAGAAACGTTGTAATTTTTCTGGTTTTGGATCTTCATGAATACGGTATATGAATGGCACATCAAGACGGTTGAAATGCTCCGCAACGGTTTCGTTAGCCGCTAGCATGAATTCTTCAATCAGTTTCTCTGCAACCGAGCGTTCTCGTAAAACAACATCAGTCGGGTGACCTTCTTCATCAACGACCACTCTTGCTTCACTGAAATCAAAGTCGATTGCCCCGCGGTTCATCCGTTTCTTGCGAAGGATTGCTGCCAATTGTTCCATATCCTGAAACATCGGAACAAGGGATTCATAGCGTTCGATCTGCTCCTCGTCTTTATTGACAAGAATCTTGTTCACATTGCCATATGTCATCCGTTCTGTCGTCTTAATGACACTTTCAAAAATATCATGAGAAACGACTTCCCCATCCGGTGTGATTTCCATTTCACATGATAACGTGAAGCGATCGACTTGCGGATTCAAAGAACAAATCCCATTTGATAGGCGATGTGGAATCATCGGAATGACCCGGTCAACCAAATAAACGCTCGTCCCTCTTTCAAGGGCTTCCTTATCAATCGGCGAACCTTCTGTCACATAATGGCTGACGTCGGCGATATGTACGCCGAGCTTGTAGTTACCGTTTTCGAGTTTAGTAACTCCCACTGCATCATCCAAGTCCTTCGCGTCCGCTCCATCAATCGTAACCAATATTTCATTGCGTAGATCCCGGCGGTTCCCAATTTCGGATTCTTTGATGGTATCTGAAACGGCATTGGCCTGCTCCATTACGTCTTCCGGGAATTCCATCGGAAGGCCATATTTATGGATGACGGATAGAATGTCTACGCCAGGGTCGTTCTTATGGCCGAGGATCTCAATGACTTCCCCCTCCGCACTTACGCGTCCTTCAGGATAAGACGTCAGCTTGACGACAACCTTATGCCCTTCCACCGCACCATGTGAAGCATGCTGGGGAATGAAGATATCATTGGCAATCTTTTTATCATCTGGAATGACAAATCCGAAATTTTTGCTTTCAGAGTATGTACCGACCACTTGTTTGATCCCACGTTCAAGGATCCGGATGACTGTACCTTCTTGTCTTGATCCAGATGTTTCAGATGAAACCCTGACCATGACGATATCTCCATGCATAGCTGTGCCTGTTTCATTTGGCGGGATGAAAATATCATCCATTCCAGGATTATCTTCCGGTGTCACAAAAGCGAATCCTTTTGCATGTCCAGTTAATTTACCTCGGAATAAATTCATTTTTTGTGGCAGGCCATAACGATTGCTTCTCGTCCTTACCACCAACCCCTTTTCTTCCATCTTAACTAGCGCCTTCACGAAATTCTTGAAGTCCGCGGAATCTTCGATTTTAAGGGCCTCTTCCAATTCTTGTACCGTAAGTGGCTTATATGCTTCATCTTTCATGTATGTCAGAAGCTTATTTATATGTTCTTGAATGTTATCTTCCATAAAAACCCTCCTATTCAGGGTATGATTAATTAATTATTCGGACCAATCCAGGCTTTCTAAAAATCCTAATACATCTTCATGCAGCTGTTCACGCTCTTTATCAAGGGTAATGACATGCCCAGACTCTTCATACCACTTGATATGCTTAACGGGCGATTCGACAGTTCCATAAATAATATCTGCACTTTTAGGATTGATAACATCATCATGTCGACCCTGCACGACAAAAGTCGGTGCGTAGATATGATCTACGTGCTCACGTACATCGGTTATCAATTCCTGAAGAGCCTTTAATGTACCCATGGGTTTATCAGCAAAGCGGTCCATTTCGTGTTCGATTTGTTCTTGGGTCTTTCCTTCATACTTTTTAAATTCTCTAGCGTAGTCCAATACTCCTTTATACATCGCTTCTTCACTTTTGATATACATAGGCGCACACATCGATACGATACCCTTTATAGGTACAGTGTAACCTAATTTAAGAGAAAATACGCCTCCTAATGACAGTCCCGCAACAGCAATTTCTTCATGGCCTTTTTCTTTCAAAAAATCATAGGCCATCATCACATCTTTCCACCAGTCGGAAGGACCTGTTTTCACTAATTCCTCAGGGGGGACACCATGCCCTTTATAGTGTGGCGCATGACAAGTATATCCTTGTTTTTCAAGATAACGACCAAGCATCCGTACATCGGCGGAATTACCCGTGAAACCATGTAACAGTAAGACCGCCCTTTTTCCACCTTCAAAAGTAAAGGGCTCTTGCAGCTTCATTTTCATGTATCTTGGCTCCTTTAATTGCTGTCATCTGCATGTTTTATACTTTCTAAATTAACTATAGCTATTCCTGCAACTATTGTGCAAAGAAAAAAGCCTAGCTATTTAGCTAGACTCATTTTTGATCGATTACACATCAAAGTACGCAACAAGTAAAGTTAAAGCAAAGAATAAAACAGCTAATACAATCGTTGCCCGATGAAGGACAAGGTCTAAGCCGCGTGCTTTTTGCTTTCCGAATAACTGCTCAGCACCGCCAGCAATCGCACCTGATAAACCTGCACTTTTTCCTGATTGAAGCAATACCGTCACGATAAGCGCGATACTAACAATCACTAAAAGCGTTATAAGTAATGCATGCATGCAATTACACCTCCTGAAGAACCAATAAACAATTACTTTAACTTTACCACACCCCTAAGGTATCTACAATCTTTGTTATGACATATTGGAAAGAATTCCTAGACTTTAGAGCCATTGTTTTCTTTTTGAATCAAAATTTGAGATAATTTACAAAAAGAGAAGAAAGAGGTGTATCTATGTTTAAGCCCATACTTCGGATTCTTGATATACTGACCATCCTATTCTCGGCGGTGGCCGGTTACTCCCTTTGGACAAACGGTAGCAACCTGATAAGCGTCCTGTTAATCATTCTCTCACCGCTTCTACTGCTGTTAGCCAAATACCATGGGAACCGATATTTATTATTTTCTGCATATATCACGACAACCATTTATTTTACTGCTATTATTTATAATGGACTATCCGATAGCAGCATTGACTTCTTCCAATCAAGCTTCAGTGTCTTATTGCTGGGAGTAGCCGCCGTTTTGTTAAGTATCATAGCCGCCGTCATCGGTTTTGGTACGAATACACTGACCATTCTTTGGCTAGCCTTACATGCGCTTGTCACCTTTGAAACCGTTAGGATGAACAGTGCTTCTGGATTCCTTTCACACTTTTGGTCAAATCCTGTAGTGGAAACAGCCATCCGTAATGATTTTCCTTTTTTATTAATGATCATCTGGATTGGCTTATTTCTAGATAAATACCAACGTGAGTTAACAAGGGACTATTTATCCCGATAATCTAAAGAAACTTATCTTTTGGAAATCTTATTTAAAGCAAGGAGCTTTCATATGTTAAAACCTATATTCACTGCAACTGCTCTATCCTCTTTCATATTATTGGCTGGATGTTCGTTTGATTTTTCGACGGACAAAAAAATAGAAGAAAAAGAAGAGCAACAAACATCCCAGAATGCCTCAGAAGAACCTAAGAAGGAAGATTCTACGGGACAAGTCAAACATGAGGTTGCAGTCGATACAACCGCTAAACCTGCCCAGGAAGGCCTTCAGACATTGGCTGAGCCGGAGAGCATACCTGTTCTGGTCAATAAACAATACAGCCTTCCTGAAAGTTACAAACCGACCGACCTGATTTACCCTAAAGTCGATTTCATCTTCGAAGATAAAATCGAGAAAAGAATGATGAGAAAAGAAGCGGGAAAAGCCCTGGAGAAAATGTTCCAAGCGGCTGAAAAGGAGAATATGCATTTAGCCGGCGTTTCCGCCTACCGCTCTCACCAAACACAAATCTCCATCTTTAGTAACTATGTCGCTAAAGACGGAGAAGAAATAGCCAAAACCTACAGTGCCCTTCCCGGGACAAGTGAGCATGAAACAGGCCTATCCATCGACGTCACGACACACGATGGAGCCTGTGCTGCCCAAGACTGCTTCGGTGACTCAGATGAATCTGCATGGCTAGCAAAGAACGCCCACGATTATGGTTTCATCATCCGCTATCCTAAAGGCAAAGAAGACATCACGGGCTACAAATATGAACCATGGCATATCCGTTATGTCGGAGTCGATGTCGCTACGGAAATATATGATGCGAACATGACCTTGGAAGAATACTATAATGCTGTACCGGTAGAAGCCAGTACGGAGAAATAACAAACAGGGTGTCCGCCGCGGGCACCCTGTTTTCATTTAATCAAACGTTTGATTAAATTTTTCACTAATATGAAATGTAATTTTAGGTCTATACCATTGGCTCAATTATGTACATGTAGCAAGTTGATTAATTCGATAACTTTTTCATCATCGCCAGGGTTAACGTACACTAGCTTTTTATTTTTAATAATCTCTGTATAGAAATTATCGGGATGACTGACATCCAAAAGTAAAGGAACGTTATATACATTAATGGAACCATTTCGATTACTGCTATACGTTACGGATCCATCTACTAAACGGGAACCCGCTAATTGGGTAACATCTTCTGGATAATTCTCACTGGTTTCATCATAAGGATTGAGGGGTGTGCCGGCCGTAATGTGCCTCACATTTAATTCATCTAGATCTTGGTTCGCACCAAGTTGTAACCAAATCCTTGCATATTCGACTTGTTCACTTGAAAACTCCGCAAGAGTCTCTACGTCTTGCTTAGCATCTACATTTGGGTCCATACTTCCCTCTGGATCGATGTCTTCTGCATCATCCCTTTTTATTTCCCCTTCCTCTTTTGATTCTAAAACTAAGTGGCTTTCTTTAGAGTCAGCTGTCGATTCCTCACTTTTATCCCCATCACACCCTACCAGGATTCCCAACAGCAAACACAGAATACCATTTAAGAAAAGAATCCTCATTAGCTCTTTCCATCTGACCATAAAGTTCCTCCAACCCTTCCTAGCATAAGAATATACAACGTTAAATATCGATTTATTTATCATACTATAAATATGTAAAAATGGTAATTTATGATAAAATATTACAAGAAGTATAAGGAGAGGGTTTTATGATGATTTTTGGTCCTATGCTGGTGGCTCTTATACCAGGAATAATTATATGGACGCTTACTTGGTGGCTTAGTAAAAAAGGAGTTTCTCCTCTAATAAAGATGTTACCTGGAACTATAGCCGTAATTTCGGCCCTTATCCTACTTTATATTAGTATTGTCTACATAAGAGGATTTGAAGGGGTAGGTTATGGATTCCTTTCCTTTTTTCTGATACTTGTTGCATGTGTCTCTTTCATGATTAGTAAGGGAGTTAGGGCTACCGATGAGAGTATATAAAAACACTCCGCTTCTGTTCCGAAGCGGAGTGTTTTTTCATTTATTATTTCTTCAAGTTATAGAAAGATTTCAAGCCGCCATAGACAGCCAAGTCACCAAGTTGGTCTTCGATGCGAAGAAGTTGGTTGTACTTAGCAATACGGTCTGTACGGGACATGGAACCTGTTTTGATTTGCCCTGCATTTGTCGCAACAGCGATGTCAGCAATTGTGGCATCTTCTGTTTCACCAGAGCGGTGAGAAACGACCGCTGTGTAACCAGCACGTTTTGCCATCTCGATTGCATCAAACGTTTCCGTCAATGTACCGATTTGGTTTACTTTGATTAAGATTGAGTTGCCGATACCTTTTTCTATACCTTCAGCCAATTTTTTCGTGTTCGTTACGAATAAATCGTCACCAACCAATTGAACTTTAGTGCCTAGGCGTTCTGTTAGAAGCTTGTGGCCATCCCAGTCGTTTTCGTCCAAGCCATCTTCAATAGATAGAATTGGGAATTCATTCACTAGTTCTTCATAGAAAGCGACCATTTCTTCAGAAGTCACACCATTGCGGCCTTCGCCAGCAAGATCGTATTTGCCTGTTTCTTTGTTATAGAATTCAGAAGAAGCAACGTCCATACCAAGATAGATATCTTCGCCAGCTTTGTAACCTGCTTTTTCGATAGCTTCAATGATGACTTGAAGCGCTTCACGGTTTGAACCAAGGTTTGGTGCAAATCCACCTTCGTCACCGACAGCAGTGTTTAAGCCTTTAGAAGCAAGAACCGATTTCAATGCATGGAATACTTCCGCACCCATACGTACTGCTTCTTTAAAGCTAGGAGCACCGACAGGAAGAATCATGAATTCTTGGAAATCCACATTGTTATCCGCATGTGATCCACCGTTGATGATGTTCATCATTGGAGTTGGAAGTTGTTTGGCATTGAATCCTCCAAGGTAGCGATACAATGGCAGTCCTGAAAATTCTGCAGCAGCATGAGCAGCAGCCATAGAAACACCAAGAATTGCATTAGCACCTAGGTTTCCTTTATTTTCTGTACCATCTAATTCAATCATTGTAAGGTCAAGACCAGCTTGATTGGTTACATCCAAGCCAATGACTGCTTCAGCAATGATATTATTTACGTTATCTACTGCATTTTGTACACCTTTACCAAGGTAACGAGATTTATCCCCGTCACGAAGCTCTACTGCTTCATGTTCACCTGTTGATGCACCAGACGGCACTATTGCACGGCCAAAGTATCCTGACTCTGTTTGAATTTCTACTTCTATTGTTGGATTACCACGAGAATCTAGTACTTCGCGTGCATATACGTGTTCGATATACGGCATTATAAATCTCTCCTTTTTTATTGCTGTTTTATTTTATTTAGATAATAGGGATTTACCTGTCATTTCAACAGGTTTTTCGACTCCAAGCAAATCAAGGATCGTTGGAGCTAAATCACCTAGAATTCCATCTGTTCTTAATGTTACCTGATTTTGCGTGACAATGACAGGAACAGGATTGGTTGTATGAGCTGTCATCGGATTTCCTTCAAGCGTTACGACTTCATCAGCATTTCCGTGGTCAGCCGTAATGATGGCTGTACCACCTTTTGCAACGATGAGGTCAACAATCTTACCAAGGCATTCATCCACCGTCTCTATCGCTTTAATAGTAGGCTCTAGCATCCCTGAATGGCCGACCATATCAGGATTGGCAAAGTTCAAGAGAATCGCATCAAAGCGGTCCGCCTCAATTTGCTCCAGCAAAGCATCCGTCACTTCATAGGCACTCATTTCAGGTTGTAAATCGTATGTAGCAACCTTTGGAGAATTAATTAGGATCCTCTCTTCTCCAGGAAACTTCTCTTCACGACCACCGCTCATGAAAAACGTCACATGTGGATATTTTTCCGTTTCGGCGATACGAAGCTGTGTAAGATTATTTTGAGAAAGTACTTCTCCTAATGTATTATCAAGATTTGTCGGCTTAAAAGCAACATATCCGTCAACAGTTTCCGAGAAATGTGTCAAACAGACAAAATGAAGCTGCTCAGGATGGCCCGGACCACGATCAAATGAACGGAAGTCCTTGTTCGTGAATGTATTGGATATCTGGATGGCACGGTCTGGACGGAAGTTATAGAAAATAACGGCGTCTTCGTCCTGTATTGTCGCTACAGGCTTTCCATCTTCCGCTGTGATGACCGAAGGGATCACGAACTCATCGAAAATACCATGTTCATAAGAATCGTCTACACACTCCATCGCAGAACCATATGCAGGTCCATCTCCGTATACCATCGAACGGTAGGATTTCTCCACACGCTCCCAGCGTTTGTCACGATCCATGGAATAATAACGTCCGGAAATGGTCGCGAATTGTCCGACGCCGATTTCCTTCATTTTTGCCTCTGCTGCCTCGATATAGCCTTTTGCCGTTTTCGGTCCGACATCACGGCCATCAAGAAATGCATGAACAAATACATCTTTGACGCCTTCTTTAGCAGCCAGTTTCAGAAGGGCATATAAATGCTCAATATGACTGTGTACGCCACCATCAGAAAGTAAACCGAATAAGTGAAGGGCCGTACCCTTTTCCTTGGCATGGTTCATAGCATCAACTAATGTTGGGTTTTCCGCAAAGTCCCCTTCACGAATGGCAAGATTGACACGCGTCAAGCTTTGGTAGACAATCCGCCCTGCCCCGATATTCAAGTGCCCTACTTCAGAATTCCCCATTTGACCATCTGGTAGTCCTACAGCTTCTCCACTTGCAATTAAATGCGAGTGGGGATATTGATCCCAATAACGGTCAAAATTAGGCTTTTTCGCATGATAAACAGCATTTCCCTCTTCTTCTTTCCGGCATCCAAATCCGTCCAAGATAATAAGAGCGACAGGCTTTTTACTCATATTGACCAGCCTCCAGCAATTGTAAAAATGAATCAGGCTTCAAGCTTGCGCCACCAACCAAAGCACCATCGATATCTGGTTGAGCCATATATTCTTTGATGTTTTCAGGTTTCACGCTACCACCATATTGAATGCGGATCGCTTCTGCCGCTTCTTTAGAAAACTTGTCAGCCACAACGGAACGGATATGGGCACACACTTCATTTGCATCTTCAGCAGATGAAGACTTCCCTGTTCCGATGGCCCAAATTGGTTCATAGGCAATGACGGTTTGTTTCAATTGATCTTCAGATAGACCTGCTAGGCCTTTTTCAATCTGTCCTCCAACGAAATCATTCGTTTCGCCAGCTTCCCTTTGTTCAAGCGTCTCTCCACAGCAAACGATAGGAGTCAGCTTATTTTTGAAAGCAGCATGGGCTTTCTTATTCACGGCTTCATCTGTTTCATTAAACATTTCACGACGTTCAGAATGACCAAGGATTACATAAGAAACTCCGATATCAGCTAGGGAAATCGGGCTGATTTCTCCAGTGAAGGCGCCATTTTCTTCATAATGCATGTTTTGTGCACCAATCTTCACATCTGTTCCTTGTGCTGATTGAACAAGCTGATTCAGAAATAATGCTGGAGCACAGACTACCGTGTCAATTTTATCTGACTTGGGGATTAACGTGCTCACTTCTTCTAAAAAGCCAGTCGCTTCTGATAAAGTTTTATTCATTTTCCAGTTTCCTGCAATAATCGGTTTTCTCATTTAATCTCCATCCCTTCTAAAGTTGTATTTCTCGGATTGTCACTTCTTATTTATCGTTCAATGCCACGACCCCAGGTAGTTCCTTGCCTTCCATGAATTCAAGAGAGGCTCCGCCGCCAGTAGAAATGTGGGACATTTTATCAGCAAGACCGAATTTCTCCGCCGCTGCAGCTGAATCACCGCCTCCGACGATGCTGTATGTATCTTTTGCATCTGCTAAGGCTTCAGCAACCGTTCTTGTTCCATTCGCGAATTTATCGAATTCAAATACCCCCATTGGTCCGTTCCAAATGACCAATTTAGATCCTTTAATGACATCAGCAAATAGTTTGCTCGTTTTAGGTCCGATATCCAGGCTCATTTTATCACTTGGGATTGAATCGATATCGACAACTTCCGTTTCTGCATCAGGAGAAAATTCCGCTGTCACGACCGCATCAATCGGTAAGTGCAGTTTAACGCCTTTTTCCTTCGCACTTTCAATGAATGATTTGGCCAGTTCAATCTTATCTTCTTCCAATAAAGAAGTTCCGATTTCGTGACCTTGGGCTTTAATGAAGGTATAACCCAATCCGCCACCTATGATCAAATGATCCACTTTTTCTAAAAGATTTTCGATGACGCCGATTTTATCTTTCACTTTCGCTCCACCAATGATTGCTGTAAAAGGACGCTCCGGTTCAGATAAGGATTTACCTAGGACCGAAAGTTCTTTTTCCATTAATAATCCGGCAACGGCTGGAAGATGGTGGGCAATGCCTTCCGTAGACGCATGGGCACGGTGAGCGGCTCCAAATGCATCATTTACATAAACATCCGCAAGTTTCGCAAATTCCTTCGCTAATTCTGGGTCATTCTTCTCTTCCCCAGGGTAAAAGCGTACGTTTTCCAACAACAGGATTTCGCCATCATTTAATTCTTTAATGATTGATTGTACGTCCTCGCCATGTGCTTCATCAGCCTTTTGTACGTCTTTACCTATTAGCTGACTTAATCTCTCAGCAACAGGAGCCAAGCGCAATTCCTCTACGACCTGTCCCTTAGGACGACCAAGGTGACTGGCTAAGATAACTTTAGCTCCTTGTTCAATCAAATATGTGATGGTTGGTAATGCCGCTTTGATTCTCGTATCATCCGAAATCTTTCCGTCCTGCATCGGAACGTTGAAATCCACCCGACAAAACACGCGTTTACCTTTTAATTCAATATCTTTAACCGACTTTTTATTCATAATCCAAGAACCTCCTTAGATATGGTTACTTTATTTTTAAAAGGGAGACGACCAATTCCCAACTCCCTTTTTTCTCTTTTCCATTATAGTCTGTATACGGATATTTATCCAAAAACAAGTTGAAGTCTTTCACGTAATATCATTATAAAAAAAACCTCACCTTCGTGAGATTTTTTTTATAATTTAATTTTCAAGCGAATTACAGACCTTTTTTAGCAAGGTAATCGATCAAGTCTACAACACGGTTAGAATAACCTGTTTCATTATCATACCAAGATAATACTTTTACCATGTTTCCTTCCATGACCATTGTAGAAAGAGCATCAATCGTAGAAGAAGATGGGTTTCCATTATAGTCACCAGATACTAGTGGAAGTTCACTGTATTCCAGGATTCCTTTTAGTTCGCCTTCAGATGCTTTTTTGAATGCTGCGTTTACTTCTTCAGCGGTTACGTCTTTTTCAAGTTCAGCAACTAAATCCACTACTGAAACGTTCGGTGTAGGAACACGCATAGCCATACCATTCAATTTCCCTTTTAACTCAGGAAGAACAAGTGCTACAGCTTTAGCTGCACCCGTAGTTGTCGGAATGATATTTTCAGCAGCCGCACGAGCACGACGGTAGTCTTTATGAGGTAAATCAAGAATTTGTTGATCATTTGTGTATGAGTGAACAGTCGTCATCATTCCACGTTTGATACCAAATTGCTCTTGAAGGACTTTAGCGAAAGGAGCTAAGCAGTTAGTCGTACAAGATGCATTTGAAATGACATGATGGTTTGCTGCATCGTATTTGTCTTCATTTACACCCATTACGATTGTAATATCTTCGTCAGATGCAGGAGCGGAGATGATTACTTTTTTCGCACCAGCTTCTAAATGTTTAGCTGCATCAGCACGTTTTGTGAAACGGCCAGTTGACTCAACAACAACTTCTACGCCAAGTTCTCCCCATCCTAATTGTGCTGGATCGCGCTCAGCCAATACTTTAACTTTATGTCCATCAACTACTAAGAAATCCCCATCAACTGTAACTTTTTCTTGTAGTGAACCATGAATTGAGTCATATTGCAGAAGGTGTGCCAACATATTAGCGTCAGTTAAATCGTTAATCGCTACGATGTCTACCTCTGGATTTTTTAATGCTGCACGGAATACGTTACGTCCAATACGTCCAAAACCATTAATACCTACTTTTACTGTCATGAAAAATTCCTCCTCTTAAGTTCGAAAATATTTTATTTAAGGGTATGATATCCCTGAATTAACTCTAATGCTGCCGCTTCATCCGTAATTAAAACCGTCGATGAAGGAGCGCCTTTCATATAGGAACGGATTGCCTTTACTTTAGTCTTCCCGCCAGCAACAGTTATCACTCGCTTTTCAGGGCTAAGGTCTTCTAATTGAATGCCAACGGTCAAAACTTTATGGACAACAGTTCCATTTTCATCGTAATAATAACCAAATGCTTCACCTACAGCATTTCCATCAATCAGCTTTTTTAACATATCTGATGACGTATTTCTTCTCTTAGCCATCGCTAGAGCGTCACCTATACCATGGATAATCATATCGGCAGATTTGATTTTCGTGATGACTTCTTTCATCGCAGGTTCCTTCATGATAGAAGTATAGGACTCATCGCTCAATTGATCGGGAACATACAGTACCCGGTAAGATGCACGAGCTTTATGGGCCATCTTTTCCACGATCGTATTCGCCTGGATTTGCGTGGCTTCACCTAGTCCACCTCGGGCTGGAACAAATGTCAACTGCATCGATGCTTCATCTGGCGATAGTGAATTAGCTACTTCAGCCATTGTCGATCCGCCAGTAACGGCTATGGTATTCTTCGTTTTCCATTCCCGTTTCATCCGGATTGCGCAGGCTTTTCCTAACTCTTTTTTCACCCAAGGAGACTCTTCACAGTTCCCTGAAACGATGATGACTTCGTCAACTTGCAACATTTCCTGCAATTGCCGCTCCATTAGGTCTATACCCATTACCTCTCGCATTATTCCTTCCAATTTTTCCAGGACTTCAATCCCTTCTTCAGAAAGCATCATGCCAGAACTAAATATATTGATAAGGTTCTGACCTTTTAGAAAGTCAATTTCACTTCTAAGGATCCGCTCAGTCAAATTAAGGCTCACAGCCAAACTTCGCCTTCCCACGGGCTGTAACATTTTGATATGACGCAGGATATCATACCTTTTTTGCATAACCGTAAGGAAATCAGGCAATAATTTTCTTTGTACCTCGAGTAGTGTGCGCATGGTTAAATCTCCTAAAAGATCTATATGGACATATTATGTCCCACATAGTCATTTTGTGTCCCGCTTAAAATAAAAAAATATTCCTGCTACAAAACTTATAATAGCAGGAAAAGAATGTTTCTTCAAACAATTTGATAGATTATTTTACCAAAACACTTCTAAGCGTTGATATATCAACGTTTCCATACTGAATAATTCTTCCACCCATTTCAATGACTGGAATCATCAGCCCGTACTTTTCAACTAAAACATCATCAGAATGAATATCAATTTCTTTATATGTTAACTCAGATTCCTTTTTTAATTCTTCCAGAATCTGTTTCGCCTTTACACACAGCGGGCACTGTACCCTGCTGTACAAAATCAAAGTGTCCTTTTCCATCATACTCATCCTTTTCAATCATACCTTTTTCGTTTAGATGAAGCGGGAATGCCCAATTGTTCCCGATATTTGGCTACCGTTCGCCGAGCCAAAATGATTCCCTTCTCCTCTTTTAACCATACAACTAAGTCTTGATCGGAGAGCGGCTTCTGTTTATTTTCATTTTGGATGGCAACCTGCAGATTTTTTTTCGCCTGCATCCCTGAGATATCCTCCACATGGCCAACCGATTGCAATGAAGTGGTAAAAAATATTCGCATTTCCAATGTACCAAATGAAGTTTGTACATACTTCCCTTTCACAGCCCGGCTCACAGTGGACTCATGGATGCCGAGTTCGTCCGCTATTTCTTTCATCGTCATCGGCTTTAAATAATGTAAACCATGAAGAAAACAGAAAGGCTGCTTTTCGACAATTGTTTGCATAACCTTTAAAATGGTTTCCTTACGTTGTTGTATCCCCTTTGAAATCCACTGGAACTCCTGCCACTTGTCCTGAATAAAACGTTGCACCCCATGGTCTTTATAACTCTTCATCTGGTTCATATACCCTTTATCCACATGAAGATTGGGCGAATTCCCTTCATAATTCCCTACCAGCAGAGTTCCGTTGACTACTTCGACAACTACATCCGGTACGATATAGGAGGGCTTTTCCTGAAAAAAGAGGGAGCCGGGCCTTGGGTTCAATGTCTGGACATAATCAAGCACTTGCTGAATTTCTTTCAGTGAAACACCAATCTTTTTACTCAAATCCTTCCAGCGTTTTTCGACAAACTCAGGAAAATAATTTTCAAGGATACATTCCGCTAATCGATTCACCCCTTCTGCTTTCACCTGAAGAAGAAGGCATTCTTGCAGATTCCTTGCCGCAAGACCATGTGGTTCTACCTGTTGTAATACGTCTAAACTTTCTTTTAAAATGGTAGAAGACATGCCAGGTTCACAAATATCATCCAAATCGATTCGTAAATACCCATTTTCATCAAGATTATGGATCAGGAACAACATCGCTTTTTGATGTTCAGCGGATACATGCTGGTGATTTACTTGTGACATGATATGCTGTTCAAGCGAGAGCGTATCTTCACCACTCAATTGTTCGATCCAATCATTCGAATCATACGTATTTTTTATATGTTGTTTCCCTTTTTTACGATCGTAGGTAGGTTGAAATAAGGCAGAAACTGGTTGTTCCAGGGATATTAGTGGGTTTTCCTCCATTTTATTTTCTAAAAAGGCGGTAAGCTCTTGTGTCGAATACTGCAACAACGTAATAGCCTGCATTAATTCCTGGGTCATAGCCATTTTTAATGTTTGCTGTTGAAAAAGACCTGCGTTCATGTTCATGCTCATTGATCCATCCCTCCCCATTCCATTTTACATGATTAGGAGATAATACTACACTAAAAACTGAAAACGCTTACTCAATAGAATGTTCTTATTTATACACTATATGCTCAGGCAGAGCCCTTAACGACTACTTATATGGGAACCAAATTATTCAATATCGGGAGATTCAAAAAGAAATTGAGGTTATCTTCAAGTAAAAAAAATCTCCTACTATATGCAGGAGATTGCAGTTTCCGACAAAAGAGTGTCGGAATGTTTTCATTCTTATTATTTATCTGCTTGCTTCTTTTTCAAATATTCCGCACGCAATTTTTCAAGATGTTGCTTTTTATCAAATTTGGCCGGCTTCTGTTTTTCATGAAACTTTGTCACAGCTACCTGGCTTTTGTAATCCAATTGATATTTCCCCACTTTGTTCACCTACTTTTCTTGTCTTTAAAGAAAATCCATTCATTACATATACTATACCTTATTTTACTGATATAAACCGGATTACTTTATTGGTGTAATGCTAACCTGCTATATAAGCATTCCTTTAAAGCATCGTAATAAAAAAAGCCCCCACGCTATGAAAAGCGTAGGGACAGTAAACAGTAATGCCCTCGGCAGGAATCGAACCTGCATTTCAAGCTTCGGAGGCTTGCGTTCTATCCGTTGCACTACGAGGGCGGAATAGGAAGTCGATTAATCGAGCTTAAAGTATTTTTTCAACAGACTCCATTATATGATATAAACCGTTTGTTTGCAAGAGCATTCACGTTTAAAACATCGAAATATGGGTAGTATGGATAAAGTGGAAATTCATCCCTGGACGGCATAAATCAAATTAAATATAAGTTGAAAGGAGCATTCATTGTAAATTGTCGAACGAATAATCAAATATAGGGTTTGTTTTGTTTGACCTTAATTGACCAAAAAGTGTATCATACATACATAAAGAAATTTAAATGATTCTCTCAATCGAAGGAGGAAATGAACATGAATTTAATTCCTACAGTTATCGAACAAACAAGTCGTGGGGAGCGTGCCTACGATATCTACTCTCGTCTTTTAAAAGACCGGATCATCATGCTTGGAAGTGCAATCGACGACAATGTATCCAATTCTATTGTTGCTCAATTACTATTCTTAGAAGCTGAAAATCCTGAAAAAGACATTACACTTTACATTAACAGCCCAGGTGGAAGCATCACTTCCGGTATGGCGATTTATGATACGATGCAATATATCAAGCCTAATGTCTCTACTGTATGTATCGGTATGGCTGCTTCAATGGGTGCATTCCTATTGGCTGCTGGTGAGAAGGGCAAACGTTTTGCACTTCCTAACAGTGAAGTCATGATTCACCAACCACTTGGAGGCGCTCAAGGTCAAGCAACAGAAATTGAAATTGCAGCCCGTCGTATCCTTCACTTGAAAGATAAATTGAACCAAATTTTAGCGGAACGTACTGGTCAACCGCTAGAAGTCCTTCAAAGAGATACAGAACGTGATAACTTCATGACTTCTGAAAGAGCTCTTGAATACGGCTTAATTGACAAAGTCATCACGCGTAGCCACCTTGACGAAAAGAAAGAATCTTAATGATAAAACGAACGGACTCATTCATTTGAGTCCGTTTTTCTATATCAAAAAAGGGATGCTACTTTAGGCATCCCCATTTTTTATCCTTCTTGCTGTACGAATTCTTCCAACGCTTCAATTGCTTCCTGTTCGTCGCGCCCGTCTACGATAAGCTTGATGGATACACCAGAACTAACAGCTAGGCTCATCAAACCCATAATACTTTTGGCATTCACTTTTTTTCCGTCTTTTTCAAGGAAAACGTCTGATTGAAAACGATTAGCCTCTTGAACGAAAAGAGCTGCCGGGCGGGCTTGTAAACCTGTCTTTAGTTTTACTTCTATTTGTTTTTCCACCATCTTGATCTCTCCATTACACCTTATTTTTTCGCAGAAATAGCTTCTCCCCCACGGAGTCTATCAGCTATTTCATCAATTTTTCGTAGCCTGTGATTAATGCCTGATTTACTAATAGTTCCTCCAGAAACCATTTCACCCAGTTCCTTCAGAGTAATATCTTGATATGCAATCCGCAGTTCGGCTATTTCCCGCAACTTATCCGGTAAAATACTTAGTCCTACTGTATCTTCGATATAATGGATATTCTCGACCTGTCGCAGTGAAGCTCCAATCGTTTTATTCAGATTGGCAGTTTCACAATTTACAAGCCGATTGACGGAGTTACGCATATCCCGCACAATTCGTACATCCTCGAACCTTAGTAATGCTGAATGCGCTCCCACAATGCTTAAAAACTCGGCAATTTTCTCGGCTTCTTTTAAATAAATGATATATCCTTTTTTTCTTTCAAGCGTCTTCGCCTTCAAGTCAAACTTATTCATCAATTCACATAAGGCATCGTTATGCTCCTTATAAAGCGAGAAAATCTCGAGGTGATAGGAAGACGTTTCCGGATTATTGACCGAACCTCCTGCGAGGAAGGCACCTCTTATATATGAACGCTTGCAACATTTCTTCCCCACTATATTATCGGATATAGCATGAAGAATTTCAAAGCCTTCTCCCAAAATTTCTAAATCGGTTAAAATCCGCTGGCCGCCTGCTGACATCCTTACGATATACACATTATTCTTTTTGAGTTTCATCTTTTTACGAACGAGTAGCTCGACCTGGACTTCATAGCTTTTTTTCAGGAGCATATATATCCGTCTAGCGATCGCTGCATTTTCCGTCTGAATATCCACAACAAGCTTACGGTTGGAAAATGAAAGGGATCCGTTCATCCGAATAAGGGCACATAATTCGGCTTTCACGCAGCAATCCTTACCTTCCAATGTAGTCAATTCTTTCTTTGTTTCTGAAGCAAAAGACATTCATTTCACCCCCCAATCGAACATAGGTCATCTATTTTTTAGTCAAAAGACAGTCTCCACCTATATTTAAGGAGCTATATGACTTTCGTGTATAAGCATGTTATATAGTAAATCCGCTACCTTTTTCGTGTCATGGCGGATGACATCATCCTCATAGCTGAAAATGTGCCCCTGTATGATTTCTAGGCCCATTCTCTTTAAACTCTCGACATCATACACAACCGGCTTAGCATATTCCGCTTGATAACGTTCCTGAATTCCGATTGGTATGGCTTCCGCATTGACAAGAATCCGATCTATGTAGGCATTTCCCATATGATCATATATTGCTTTTATATGGTCGCTCGCACTATAATCCAGTGTTTCCCCTGCTTGGGTCATTAAGTTGCAGATATACACCTTCTTTGCTTTGGAGCGGGCTATTTCTTTCCCAATACCTGGTACAAGTAAATTCGGAAGGATGCTCGTGTATAAACTTCCTGGCCCGATGACAATAAGGTCGGCTTGCTTGATGGCCTGGATCGTTTCACTGAGCGGCTTTATTTGTTGAGGAGACAGAAATACTCTTTTTATTTTCTTTCCTGACAAGGGGATTTTCGATTCTCCCGTTACAATCGTACCATCTTCCATTTCAGCATGAAGGACCACACTTTGGTTCGCAGCAGGAAGGACTTTACCACGGACATTCAGGAATTTACTCATTTCCTGGATGGCATGGACAAAGTCCCCCGTCAATGAGGTCATGGCCGCAAGGATTAAATTCCCCAACGAATGACCGGACAATTCATTTTTACTTTGGAAACGATGCTGAAACATTTGCTCGACAAGAGGTTCTACATCCGAAAGTGCAGCCAGGACATTACGGATGTCACCTGGGGCAGGGATATGCATATCCTCCCTGAGGCGGCCAGAGCTACCGCCATCATCGGCAACTGTCACAATAGCCGTTATATCTACTGGATACTTCTTCAACCCCCTCAGTAGGACTGGAAGGCCCGTTCCCCCTCCAATGATTACCACTCTAGGTTGTCTCTCTTTATCTGGCATCTATTTTCCCCTTACTCTTTTCGATATCACGATGGGACACATGAACCGTATAGCTCTTTTGGAAATAATTCGAAATGTATTCGGTCAAGGCAACGGAACGGTGCTGACCTCCCGTACATCCGATTGCGATTACCAGCTGCGCTTTTCCTTCACGCTTATAGTATGGAAGCATGAAGCTAAGCAGATCCGTCAACTTTTCCAGGAACTTTTGTGTCTCGCTCCATTTTAAAACGTAACTTGATACTTCCTCATCCAAGCCGGTCTTTGGTCTCATTTGATCAATATAGTATGGGTTAGGTAGAAAACGCACGTCAAACACAAGGTCAGCATCAATTGGCAATCCATGTTTGAAGCCGAAAGACATGACATTCACAGAAAATCCAACCTGTTTATTCTTCGAAAACTCCGTGGCGATTTTTTCTCTTAATTCCCTTGGTTTCAGCTTGGACGTATTAAAGATCAACTGAGCCCTTCCTTTTAATTCATCCAAAAGCTCACGTTCCAATTTAATGCCTTCTAATGGCCGATCCAATGGAGCCAACGGATGGGTTCTCCTCGTCTCTTTATAGCGACGGACCAATGCTTCATCATCCGCCTCAAGAAAGAGGATCCTAGGCGATACCCATGAGGTCTCCGTTAAGTTATCCAAGGCAAGAAATAAGGAATCGAAAAACTCCCTACCCCTTAAGTCCATGACTAGGGCTACTTTATTCATCTTATTTCCGGAGTCCTTCATTAACTCCAAGAACTTTGGTAATAAAGCGGGCGGCAAATTATCGACGCAAAAAAATCCGAGGTCCTCAAAACTTTGAACTGCCACCGTCTTTCCCGCTCCTGACATTCCGGTTATGACGACCAATTGCGTATCATTTATCTGCCCAACACTCATGTTTTCGCCCCCTTGATTAGTTATCTTCTTTTTATAAAATAAGGATTAACCTGGATCAAGTCGATAGGAAAGTAGCTTGAATTCCGGTGTATAGGTAAAGGTGCCGTAGATCACTCCACTTCCTTGAACCATATAATCTAGAATATGATAATCCCCTTCGGCCATGTCCAGTTTCTTAATATCTTCAATAGGGTGCCAAAAAAGCTCCCCTTCTTCACAAACATCCACATTGACACCATCGGAATCGGTCGCAAAAAAGGTAAACATCATCCATTCGGACAACACTTTGTCTCCATCCTTCATAATAAAGGTGAAAATCCCTTTAATGGTCGGGTTTTTCAAGTAAACGCCCGTCTCTTCACGATATTCCCTGATACAGGCATCCCGGACTGATTCTCCTGGCTCCATCTTGCCTCCGGGAGCAACCCACCAACCACGTCTTGGTTTTTTTAACAAAAGGATTTGGTTGTCCTTTACTAATACACAGTTTGTGACACGTTGCACTGTTCTTCACCTCAAATTGGCCTATGCTCGACTATAGAAACTTCCCCTCTGATTCCTGAAGAGAGTCCGTTGTTATTCTTAAACCACCGCTAGACATCCATTTGGCGATTTACAAATGCTTTATAGTACAAACAAGCTGAATTTTACATTTTACCTCTATGATTAAACTATGTGTAGTATATCTTATCATTATACTATTTTTGAAATAAGCTAACAATAAATGAAACTTCCTGGTTTGGTTGAATATTCATTCCTACACTTGATTTCCTACTCACTCTCCGGGTTTCCCTCTTTATTCCAGACAAAAAAAGACACAGATTTCTCTGTGCCCAACGTTTATATAATAAAGGGGGTCAATACTACCCTTACTATACCCAATCTTTATTGCATGGATGTTACAGCCTCGTTAAAACCCAATGACGAAGTGTAAATTTTTGTATAAGCCGTTACGCTTTAATTTGTAACTTCTCTTTTAGTTCTTCCACATAGTGCTGAACGGATTGCGCAGCAATACTACCATCGCCTGTAGCCGTTACGATTTGGCGCAATGTTTTTTCACGAACGTCTCCAGCCGCAAAAATGCCAGGAACCCGTGTTTGCATCACGTCATTCGTTTCGATATAACCTGTCGCATTTAAAATGCCTAAGTCCTCAAAAGGCTTCGTTAAAGGAAGCATGCCGATATAGATGAATACACCATCTGCCTTCAGCTCTTTTTCTTCTCCGGTAGCCGTGGAAACTAATGTGACACTACCGACTTTTCCACCGTCTTCATTGATTTGTTTCAAGGTGTGATTCCAGATGAAATCGATTTTTTCATTAGCAAACGCACGGTCTTGAAGGATTTTCTGTGCACGAAGCTCGTCACGTCTATGAACGATCGTCACTTTAGAAGCGAAGCGAGTTAAGTAGACCCCTTCTTCAACCGCAGAGTCTCCTCCACCGATGACGAACAGTTCTTTCTCTTTAAAGAAAGCCCCATCACAAACCGCACAATAAGATACACCTCGGCCACCTAGTTCTTTTTCACCTGGTACGCCGATTTTCTTGTATTCCGCTCCTGAAGAAATGATGATGGAACGGGCCTTGAATTCCTTAGAGCCAGCTTTGATGGTTTTGTACTCTTCTCCATCAATGATTTCCTTAACGTCTCCGTAAGCATACTCTGCCCCGAATTTTTTAGCATGGTCAAACATTTTTGTTGAAAGCTCAGGTCCAAGGATGGTGTCGAATCCTGGGTAGTTTTCGACTTCCTCCGTGTTGGCCATCTGGCCACCTGGCACTCCGCGTTCTAACATCAATGTTGAAAGGTTCGCCCGTGATGTATAGACAGCAGCCGTCATCCCTGCAGGACCAGCTCCGATAATCACAACGTCATAAATTTTTTCAGACATAATCTCACTCCTCCATATTCCATAACAAATGGAACATTCACTGCCGTTAGTGTTCCCTACCTATTATCCTATATAACAAATAATTTTTCGTCCAAGTATTTGCTCATTCCAAAAGGTTTTGAACAAGTTTTACATACTTCGATAAAGTGGAAACCGAAATGAAGTACTTATCCGCGATGGCCTGTTTACTCGTCTTTTCGTTTTTAAGTTTATTCCATACATATTCGACCGCAGCGGCCCAGCCTGCTGGATTGTTAAGCTTTTGCTCTTTATGAGACGCCTCGACGAAGACAGAAAACCACATTAAATAGAGGCCGGCCTCATTTAATTGGATAGGCTGGAAGTGCTGATATAATAATTCGGCCGTCCGATCGGCAAAACCAATCGCTGTTTGTTGACGGTCTTTATTAGGTTCCTGAACCAAATCGGCATAATCCTTTTCCCATTCAGTGAAGTTCTGCTTCATGGTGAACACCTGGTTTTTTAAAAGCTTCTGCTTATGCACGGAATGCTTTAATAGGAAAATAGCAAACAATCTTTCTTCGATAAATTCACTCTCAAGCCGTTTTATAATGGAAGGAAGATGATGTTCAAATCCTTCTGAGGTAGCATTCATATCTCCCCAAGGCTCCATGCCCTCTTTTTCCGGATTCATCTCCACGACCCTTTTCCACGCTTTTCTGGCCGCTTGTTCATGTCCAAGGTGATAAGCCGATATCGTCAGCCAATAGTAGAACGTACCGTCACCTTCGAACCCTTGCTTCTGTAGCGCATTCAACCATTTATATGCAGAGGCATAGTTTCCGATTAACGCAAAGGTAGCGCCAAGTTTGAAGCGATGTTCAGATAACATGGGACGAATCTTTTCGAGCATCGAGACAAGTTCCTCCACATGTTCATCATCCTGCTGATAATGGTGAAAAACGACAAGGTTACAAAGCGCATGCAGGTTTCCTGGGCTTTTATCCAGCACCTCATCCAATGTGCTGAAAGCTTCCTCTACCTGACCGAGGTAAAAATAGGCGAGTGCTAGATTATTGTATGCTGACCAATAATCCTCGTATTCGGCAATCGTTTCTTTTAACACTTCGATCGCTCTAGGAAAGTCGCCTGCTTCCAGATATTCTCGGGCTTTTTCCTGTTTCGCAATAAGGCCATCATGCTTAAATGGGTTTTCCCCTGAATCATCGGACTCAAAGGTAATTAGTTCAAGAAGATCCTCAGCATCGTCGCTGAACTCCCCGTCTTCCTCTTTATCAAGGTACGCACTCGCGTGGCGATACGCTTCCTTGAACATGCCTAGATGGGCATAATTATTGGCTAGGAAGTAATGGCATTCCGACATATAAGGATCCATTACATCCAAGATATTTTCTAGAAGGTTATTGGAATAATTGTATTCGCCGATTTCTGAACAGGTAATCGCCAATTGACAGGCTATCATCGGTTCAGCGGGCTCAAGTTCCAGGGCACGTTCCAAGTATTTTTTTGATTTAGGTAATTCATGTCTATGATATGCTTTTAAACCCTTGGTGAAGTAATACTCACCAGTTGGGTGAAAGGTTAGAATCTTTGCCTGTTGGCTATATTTAGAGTCTTTACTCATGTAATCCTCCATCTACAAGTTGATTAACTATAGTATTATATCATATGGAAGGATTTTTGCCGAACGATTCAAGAATATGGAAATGAGTCTTCCTCCTTTTTTCTCATTCTGGTAGATGGTCAGTTATAAAAAAACACCCTCCAAAGTAGGAGGGCAGTAAACTGGCTTAAGCCTTTAATTTGGGTTCATCTTTTACGGAATGCCTAGCCTTCAATACATCAAGAACGGCCTGGAAAGGCAATTCCTGTTCTTGAAGCAGGACGAATAAGTGATATAGAAGATCTGCACTTTCCATCGAAAGTTCTTTTGCATCGCGGTTTTTGGCCGCAATGATGACTTCAGCTGATTCTTCCCCCACTTTTTTCAGGATTTTATCAACGCCTTTTTCAAATAAGTAGGTCGTATAAGAACCTTCAGGCATTTCAGCTTTTCGCTCCGCAATCAACCCTTCCAATTCCGTCAAGAAATTCACGTTCGTAGGTTCGGATTGCTTCGCTTCTTCATCTTTATAAATCGTTGTGCCGAAGCAGCTAGTTGCACCAGTATGGCATGCAGGCCCTGCGGGAATAACCTTAACGACTAAAGCATCTTGGTCGCAGTCATATTTGATTTCGACGATTTTTTGTGTATTTCCGCTCGTTTCCCCTTTATGCCAAAGCTTCTTGCGAGAACGACTGAAGAATACGGTCTCCCCTTTTGCAATGGATAGATTCAGGGATTCTTTGTTCATATAGGCGAGTGTCAAGACTTCGCCTGTTCCTGCGTCCTGGATAATCGCCGGAATAAGACCTTTTTCGTCATATTTAATCGTATCAAAATTCATCGTACAACCACTCCTTGTTGTTTGAGAAACGTTTTGACTTCTTTGACTGATGTTTCTTTATAATGGAAAATCGAAGCCGCCAATGCCGCGTCCGCTTTTCCTTCTTCAAATACAACCTGGAAATGCTCTGCGTTCCCGGCTCCACCCGAGGCGATAACTGGAACCGAAACAGCTTCAGATACCGCTTTCGTTAAGGCGATGTTAAACCCTTGCTTCTCGCCATCACAATCCATGCTAGTCAATAAGATTTCACCGGCACCACGGCTTACCGCTTCCTTCGCCCAATCAATGACTTCCCACTCTGTTGGTTTACGGCCACCATGTGTATATACACGCCAAGAACCAAGCGCTTCATCATATCTCGCATCAATGGCTATGACGATGCATTGGGCGCCAAAATAACCGGAACCTTCGTTGATCAAGTCAGGTCGCAGGACCGCGGCCGTATTTAAGGACACTTTATCTGCTCCTGCGCGTAAAATCTTTTTCATGTCTGCAAGTGAGTTTATCCCACCACCAACGGTAAAGGGAATGGCAAGGCTACCCGCCACACTTTGAACGACATCGACAATGGTTTCCCGTCCTTCGTGAGAGGCGGAAATATCAAGGAAAACCAGTTCATCGGCCCCTTCCTGGTCGTAAAAGGCAGCAAGTTCGACGGGGTCACCAGCGTCTCTCAAGGAAACAAATTGTATCCCCTTCACGACACGCCCGTCTTTTACATCCAAACAAGGAATTATCCGTTTTGTCAGCATTTAACCACGCACCTTTTCTAGCGCTTCCTTAACCGTAAAGCGATTCGTATAAATGGCTTTCCCGATGATTGCCCCGGCCACCCCTTGGGCCTCATATTCTTGGAGTTTGATAAGGTCATCAAGAGAACTGATACCGCCTGAAGCAATCACATTCTTTCCGGTAGCTTTAGCCATCGCGACAATCCCATCGACATTTGGTCCGGAAAGCATGCCGTCTGTCGCGATATCTGTCACGATAAACGTTTCCGCTCCGGCGTCAGCAAGAATCTTCCCGAGGTCGATTGCCCGTGTTTCCGAGGTTTGTAACCAACCATGTGTGGCAACCTTCCCATCTTTCGCATCGATTCCAATCGCGATATGTTTGCCGTATTTTCTGATCATATCTTTTGTGAACTCAGGATTGGAAACAGCCGTACTGCCAAGGATGACTCTCTCTATCCCGTTTTCGAGATAATGGGCAATATCCTGCTCTGTCCGGATCCCGCCGCCGATTTGCACACGTGCCCCCAACTCTTTCGCCGCTTTGATCACGTATGAGTCATTGATGCGCACACCTTCTTTGGCCCCGTCCAAATCGACCATATGTATCCACTCTGCTCCTTGATCAGCAAAGCTTTTTGCCATATCAAAGGGAGAATTCCCATAAATCGTTTCCTGATTATAGTCTCCTTGGATTAAGCGGACGCATTTTCCGTCGCGCATGTCAATCGCCGGGTAAATCGTAAAATTGCTCATGCTTTATCCTTCCCTTCCACTAACGACAAGTAATTTTTCAAGAGTGACATGCCCATCTGCCCGCTTTTCTCAGGATGAAACTGCATCCCAAAAACATTGCCTTTTCCAACGATTGCCGGTACTTCCACATCATAAGTTGTTGAAGCGATCATATAGGATTCATCGGTATCTGCATAATAGGAATGAACGAAGTACACATGCTCCTCTGCAAGACCGTCGATTAATGGCGATGAGTGTTTAAATCTTAGTTGGTTCCAGCCCATCTGGGGTACTTTATATGTTTGTTCGTTAGCATCCACACCCGTAAAACGAACGACTTTACCAGGAATGAGGGAAAGACCCTTTGCGGGCCCCTTCTCTTCACTTTCATCAAATAGAAGCTGCATGCCAAGGCATATCCCCAGTAAAAATCCGCCGTCGGCTACGTATTGTTTCAAGAACTCATCAAGGTTTTGTTTTTCCAAGAGACTCATCGCATCTCTGAAAGAACCGACGCCAGGTAGGATAATGCCTGTCGCTTTGGCCAGCTCGGCAGGGTCATCGGAAATGAATGAGTCTGCTTCAAGACGCTCTAGCCCCTTGCTGACGGAAAATAAATTCCCCATTCCGTAATCGACGATACCAATCATTTACAACATTCCTTTCGTCGAAGGAATCCCTTTTTCTCGTGGATCGATGGATGTCGCTTCATCCAATGCACGCCCGAGCGCTTTAAAGATGGCCTCGATCATATGATGCGTATTGTGGCCATAATGAACGACGACATGCAGATTCATCCTTGCTTCCAGTGCGAATTTCCATAGAAACTCGTGCACCAATTCCGTATCGAATGTGCCTACCTTTTGTGAAGGAAATTCCGCACGGAACTCAAGATGCGGTCGATTACTTAAATCGATGACAACCTGTGCAAGAGCCTCATCCATCGGTACGAAGGCATTTCCATAACGCTTGATGCCACGCTTGTCCCCCAGGGCTTCCAATAACGTCTGCCCTAAGCAAATGCCGATATCTTCAGTTGTATGATGATCATCTACCTCTGTATCGCCCTTCGCATCCACAGTAAGATCAAACTTCCCGTGCTTCGTGAACAAATCAAGCATATGCGTCATAAACGGAACACCCGTCTCAATCGACGAAACACCTTCCCCATCCACACCAAACTTCAAACTAATATCCGTCTCATTCGTCTTCCGCTCCACACTAGCAAAACGCTCCATAACAAATCCTCCTCAAATCGGGGGTCAGACCCCATTTCCCAAGTTCGCAAACTCTTTGAAAACACTTATATATCAATACTTTCAATGATTTATTTAGGGGTCAGACCCTATTTCCCAAGATCGTGCACACCACGGGATTCGATGGCGCGTGCGTGGGCTTCGAGTCCTTCCATTCGGGCAAATGCGGTAATTTTCGCGGCATTTTGGCGGAAGGCCGTTTCGCTGTACATGATGATGCTCGATTTCTTTTGGAAATCGTCAACATTAAGCGGACTGGAGAAACGAGCTGTCCCGTTCGTAGGCAAGACATGATTCGGGCCTGCAAAATAATCCCCGACAGGCTCCGAACTAAAGCGCCCAATAAAGATCGCCCCGGCGTGACGGATTTTTGCCATCACTTCAAGAGCATCGCGAGTCATGATTTCCAAATGCTCCGGTGCCAGTTCATTTATGGCACCAATGGCCTCGTCCATATTCTCACAAACAACAATTCGTCCATAATCCTTAATCGATGCTTCAGCGATTTCCCGACGCGGAAGTAAAGCCACCTGCTTCTCTACTTCAGCTGCTACGTCTGTTGCCAGTACCGTTGATGTTGTCACGAGTACACTGCAAGCACGAGCATCATGTTCTGCCTGTGATAACAAATCAGCTGCCACTTCGGAAGCAATTGCCGAATCGTCAGCAAGCACCGCTATTTCACTAGGTCCGGCAATCATATCGATGGCCACGTCCCCGAATACTTCCCGCTTCGCCAATGCCACATAAATATTACCTGGCCCTACAATTTTATCGACATTCACAATCGTTTCCGTTCCATAAGCAAGAGCCGCAATAGCCTGAGCTCCTCCGACCTTGTATATTTCCGTCACGCCGGCAATTTTCGCAGCGGCTAGGACCGCTGGTGCCAATTTGCCGTCTTTTCCAGGCGGGGAAGTCATTACGATGCGTTTCACCCCCGCCACTTTAGCAGGCATGACATTCATCAGAACAGATGAGGGATAGGCAGCCGTGCCACCAGGGACATAAACGCCCACCGCATCAAGTGGCGTCATTTTTTGACCAAGCATCGTTCCATTTTCATCGGTTGTCATCCAGGAATTGCGAATTTGTTTCTCGTGAAACATTCTGATATTATAGGCTGCTTCCTGAATAATCGCTATCTGTTCTATAGTTAACTCTGCAGTCGCTGCTTCGAGTTCCTGCTCGGTCACTAGAAATTTCTCAAGACGGACTCCGTCAAAGCGTTCTGTATAAGCGCGTAATGCTTCATCACCATGTTTCCTCACAGCATAAATGATATCCTGTACTGCTTTTCGTTGATCGGCAGTACCTGAATCAACCGAACGCTTCAAGGAAATCCCTTCTGCAAACCTTGAAATTTTCATGTATTCACCTCATAAACGTTCCTTTTTATTGTTCTATAATTTCAGCTAACCGATCGACAATTTCCGTGATCCGTGCTTCTTTAATTCGGTAACTGACAGGATTCGCCACCAACCTTGAAGTCACATCCGCAATTTTCGCATATTCGACCAAACCGTTTTCCTTCAACGTTTGACCAGTTGAAACGATATCCACGATTCGTTCCGCCAAGCCAATTAGTGGTGCTAATTCAATCGAACCATTCAGTTTGATTATTTCGACCTGCTCGCCTTGTTGGCGGAAATAACTTGCGGCCACATTCGGATATTTGCTGGCAATTTTAGGGGCGAATGAGCTGATTTTCGTACCAGGCAGACCGGCAACTGCTAAGTAGCAGGCACTGATTTTCAAATCAAGCAACTCGTATACATCACGTTCTTCCTCTAACATAACGTCTTTACCCGCAATCCCAATGTCTGCGACTCCATGTTCCACATACGTCACGACATCCATCGGCTTTGCTAAAATGAACCGAAGATTTTCCTCTTCCACTTCAATGATTAACTTGCGGGAATCATCAAACTCAGGAGGTAGACGAAAGTCGGCCTTTCTTAATAGCTCTGCCGCTTCTTCAAAAATTCTCCCTTTAGGCATCGCAATTGTTAAAAAGCTATTACTCATCTTGTCCATTCCCTCCATTCCCCACAAATAAATGCACGTCAGAAAAAGTCCTCGTAAATGCGTCGACATTTTGCACGACCGTAATATCTTGAATCGTAATTCTTTTACCTTCTGATCGTTTCGATTTCGCAAAATCAAGTGCTTCCGGCCGGCGTTCCGGGCTGAACAAAATACATTCCGGTGCAACAAGCTGCTTAGGTTCCCCAAGCGCTTCCGCAAGACGATCGACACGAATCGCAAAACCAGTGGCAGAAGCGTCCCAGCCGAACTTTTCTAGTAAGTTATCATAGCGTCCACCATTACCAATAGGCGATCCGACTTGATCTGCATACACTTCAAACAGAGTGCCTGTGTAATAACTCATATGACTGACTAATGTTAAATCAAGGTTCACATACTGTTCCACACCGAATTCCTTCAGCTGTACAGCCAGTTCCTTGAGTTCATCAAGCGAATCTTGTCCTTTACCATTCTCAAGCAACTCCATCGCTTTTGACAGAGTGCCTTCGCTTCCCCTTAAAGAAATGAATTGGATGAGCCGTTGTTTATCAATAGAAGAAAGCGGAAGTGATTTTACATGTTCACGGAAACCAACATAGTTCTTCTCATATAACAACTTCCTTAATCTAGAGGCTCTTTCTTCCGTACCGAGGATACTCAAGAAAAACTCTTGTAAGAATCCGATATGACCGATAGAGATTTTGAACTCCTTGAGCCCAGCTGCCTTCAGGACATCCGCAAGTAACGCGATCATTTCTGCATCTGCGCTGATGGATTTGTTTCCAATACACTCAATGCCGATTTGTTCAAACTCGGCTGGTCGGCCGCCTTCACGTTGCTGGGCACGATATACATTCGCGGAATATGCGAGACGGAGCGGGATTTGCTGTTTAAGCAATTTCGAAGCCGCCACCCGTGCAATGGGAGCCGTCATATCCGGGCGAAGCACAAGCGTATGCCCCTGAGAGTCTAGCAATTTAAATAACTGCTGATCCAAAATGGCCGATGCTTCCCCAATCGTTTCATAATATTCCAAAGCAGGTGTCTCAATAAATTGATATCCCCACTTCTTGATTTCATCACTCATCTTATTTCGAACCGATACTTTCGTTTCGTACAGCATCGGTAACGTATCTCTCATCCCTAACGGTTTCTCAAACATAAATGGCTTAGTCAAGGCTCCACATCCTTTCGGAATATTCGGTAATGTATGTATTTCCATTTGACCCTTCTAATCAAAATCAGGACCAAGCATATATAAATGTGTATATACCTATATCTTTCCTATATAACAATCTTAAAACCCCACGATGGGCCACATGTAAAATACTATCAAAAAAACGAACATAAACCTACGAATAATCAAAATAATCTATCAAATTACTTTAGTTCGCTAATATGGTAACAAGATGAAGTTATTACTAGTTTACTCCTGCCCCAACCAGACGTCAATGAAAAAAGGCTCCGAATGGGGTCAGACCCCATTTCCCAAACTCCACAAAACTTCCTGAAGCTTACAGCCTCAAAGGTTTTGGGATAAACTAGTAGGGGTCAGACCCTATTTCCCAGTCCTTTTATACTATCTTTGTTCATTTATCATTATTGTTGTATATCTTTTGGTCTGGAGGTCTTATAATTTTTAGTGGTTTAGGTGTATTTTAACTTTTTAGGGGGAAATGAGTTTGAAAAGAATTTTTTCATTTTTCATTGTATGTGTAATCATCTTTTCGCTAGGTTTTGGCGGGAATAAAGGGTTTGCTGCAACGAAAATCAATCAAGATGAGCTGAATACCTATCTTGCTGAGATAAGAATGACCCAAGATGAGCTGATAGATTACTTGGAATACTACGATTTAACAATGGCAGATTTTGAGTCAGTAGAAGACCTGCGGGATACATGCGGCCCGGCTGCCACTCCTGAAAGTTTGCAGGAGCTACTTAATGAATATGAGATGACCGAAGAAGAACTTACGAACTTATTAGTGGATTACGGGGAATTGGAAGAAGGAGATACCATTCTTGATACCTTCCACTTCATTTACGATATTGAAGATATCATCGATTTAGATTTAGAAGCAGATATGGACTATGCAGACGAGGATTTCATTGATTTAATGGATGACCTATTTACTGAGATTGACCTGACAGAGGAAGAACTCGAGCGTCTTATGAACCATTTGTTACCCATCGTTGAAGATCCTGCTTTTGAAGATCGCATGATGACGATTGCCGATAAAATGGAGCAATTGGAGTATTTCGATACCATAGACGAACTATCCGCCGGACAAGTTGCCGAATTGCTTTCGATCTATGATCAATTGCAAAACTTGTTACAAATCCAGTTCAAGTTTTCTTTAATTCATGAAGGTACGACATCCACCCTTTCTCTTGAATCGCTATTCAGGCTTGAGGATTTAACGAATGCTAGTTTGTTAGTCTCCATCTATGACTTAAGCGGTAACCTCTTGCTTGATTTTAAATTGACTGGGGAAATGATCGGTTCAAATTTAGTAAAAGAAACGGGAAATGACCTTAAGCAATCTACGGAGGTCATAACCAAAGTGGCAGAGGTAAAAAAAGAAAAACCTACACATAAAACGGAAAAAGGAGCCATGCTACCTAAGACTGCCGGCAATTACCTTTTTGGAACGTTAATCGGTTTAGTGATGATCGCCCTTGCATTTAGGTTTTTCAGGAAAGCGTTGCTCGTAAAATAAAATGAAACCCAAGCATAAGAAAAAGTGGCTTCTCACTGTGGCTTCCTGCCTTCTCATTGTAGGTTTCTATTTTACGACGACGAATGCTTTTACCTTGTTAAAAGGGTATGCCCTTTATAAATGGGACAAGCCCGATACCGCTGAGATAGCGACCACCCACAAAGAAAAAAAGGCTCCACCCAATGATCAGCTATATGATAAAAGGCCAAAAACGGGCGACCTGATAGGTGAGCTGTATATCCCCAAGCTCGAGGCGACTTTACCGATTTACCATGGAACAGATGAAGATGAGCTTGAAAAGGGTGTCGGGCATTACGCCGGTTCGGTTCTGCCTGGTGAAAAGGATAATTCCGTCTTATCCGGCCATCGTGACACGGTTTTCCGGAAGCTAGGTGACGTTGGTGAGGGCGACTTGCTTGTTACGAAGACCGAAGCTGGCACGTTCACCTATAAAGTGAGGAAAGTCCGAATCGTCGACGCTGATGATCGGACCGTGATTGTACCCAAGCCAAAAGCCACCCTGACTGTAACAACCTGTTATCCTTTTTCATATATTGGTAGTGCACCTGAGCGGTATGTATTGATTGCAGATTTACTGAAATCGGAAATGGACAATTAAACATGAGGGCTGCATCCTTTTGCAGCCCTCTCTCCATTATAAGAGAGTAGGAGGACGAGTGCGTTATGGATAAACAGGCGCAGGAAAAGTTCTATCAAATCGTAAGAAACACATATGAAGTTACATCGAAAACAGAGGATCTATCGATTGCAGAGGTCATCGATCAACTGAAAAAAGATTTGTCCCAACTAAAAGGGCTTACTCATTGAGCAAGCCCTTTTTCTTATAAAGAAGTTTGCTGTTCACGCAGCAGCATTTCTTCTTTCGTATATATCACCTGCATCGGATTCCCTCCGACAAAAGCTCCTTCGGGAACATCCTTATGGACCAGCGTCCCCGCTGAAACAATCGCCCCATCACCGATGGTAAGTCCCGGAAGAACGGTGGAATTGGCTCCAATCAGCACTTCATTTCCAATGACGACTTCCCCCAACCGATATTCATTAATCAAATATTCATGTGCAAGTATCGTCGTATTATAGCCAATCACGGTATTCCGTCCCACTGAAATCTTTTCAGGAAACATCACATCCGGCATGACCATCAAGGCGAATGAGGTATGCTTCCCTACTTTCATCTGCAAAAAAGTCCGGTACAGCCAATTTTTCATGCCTAAAAACGGTGTATATCTTGCTAGCTGAATCACAATGAAATTCTTCACGACTTTCCAGAATGGAACGGTTTTGTACACCTGCCAAAGTGAATTGGCCCCTTCCACTGGAAAGCGGGTCGTCCGTCTCATCCTTTTACCTCTTCAAGCTTTTCAACCTCCACAATATCCAATAAATCGGACATGTTCTCGAGCATAAAATCCGGATGAAAGCTCTCCAAGAACTCACGGCCTTTTATCGACCATGCGACACCAGCCGTTTTGGTGCCAGTATTTTTCCCGCCAAGAATATCATGATGGCTGTCTCCGATCATGATGGCCTCCTCGGGAACCGAATTGAGCTGCTTTAAGGCTTTTAATAGCGGCTCCGGATCAGGTTTCGCATGTTTCACTTCATCCAGAGTGACCACAACTTCAAAGAACTGATCCAGTTTGCTTAAACGCAATCCTCTTTCGACTATATCGCGTTTTTTCGTCGTCACGACCGCCAGTTTATAACCGCTCCGTTTCAACGTTTGAACCGTTTCGAATACCCCATCAAACTGGGTCACGAGTGTATCATGATTTTTCCAATTATGTGCCCGATAGTAGGCAATCATTTCATCCGCGCGGTCCGGGTCGATTGATGAAAACGTATCAACCAACGTCGGACCTATGAATGGGATGATGTCCTCCCGCTTGAATTGTCCGGGATAATAATGGTTCAACGTTTCCGTAAATGAAGCGATGATTAATTCATTCGTATTGATCAACGTTCCATCCAGGTCAAATAATAGTGTTGTTATTTTACTGTTCATATGCGGCATCCTTCCTCTGTACACTGTCATATCGATTCCATATATAAGCGACTGCCATCGTTAGGACAATGGCTGTGACCAGCCTGATTAGTAATAATGGCAAAACCGGAATCCCCAGTGGGATAAAAATTAATGTATCTTCGATCACGGCATGGCAAGCTACCAAAAAGATGAACGCGAGTGTCATATCCTTCTTCGAAACATTGTCTTCCTTAGCAGCCTGGATCATCACACCTGCACCATAGGCAAGGCCGAGCGTAAGCCCAGCTACAAATGGCATCGAGGTATTGGGCTTCATCCCCAATATCCTCATGAATGGAGCGAGCGCCCGTGAAAAGGCCTCCAACCATTTTAAATCTTTCATGATTTGAACGACGACCATGAGGGGAATGACGATGAGTGCCAACTGTCCAATTCCGATAAAGGCTTTTGTGATTCCATGTAAAAGGATCGCACCTGCCCCAACGATCTCAGTCGCCTCTTGAACCACAAAACCTTGGGCCATTTCCCCTCCGCCCTGCCAAACGAGATTGATGATGACAGCAGACATTAAGGCAAGACCGATTCGGACGGTCAAAATGACCCACAGCTTCACACCTGTTTTCATGGCTACCCCTGATTCAATAAATAAATTATGTGAAAAAGATAACATCACGGCAATGATAAAGACTTCTTTTACAGTGAGATCGAGCGTCAAGATTCCTGCAATCGCTGCATATAAATTCAAGAAGTTCCCCAGGACAAGGGGAATCGCTGCATCCCCAGGGAGGCCGATTAGATTCATCAGGGGCGCTATCAGGTCAATCATCCAAGGTAATACGGGTGTATATTGAAGCACCGTCACAATTAATGTAACCGGAAAAATCACTTTCCCCAATGTCCAAGTTGTATTTAAACCAGAAAGAAGCCCCTTTTTAACGGAATCTACTATCACTACGCCCTCTCCTTTTACACATATTCTCTATGCATCTAAATATCGCTTATCAGCCTGACCACGAAATCTCCTATAAAGGATCAAAGCGACAGCCACAATCACTAAGACAATGGAAATCACTTGGGCAATCCGAAGGGATTCCGTTAGCATCAAGCTATCTGTCCGTAGCCGTTCAACGAAAAATCGACCGATTGAATACCATAGAACATAAGTTAAGAATAGCTCTCCCCTGCGCATATTCACTTTACGTAATAACAGGAGAATAATCACACCGACAATGTTCCATACCGATTCGTATAAAAAAGTCGGATGATAATACGTACCATTTATGTACATTTGATTAATAATGAACTCAGGAAGATGTAAGTTTTCCAAGAAGGCTCTCGTTACTTCCCCACCGTGCGCTTCCTGATTCATGAAATTACCCCAACGGCCAATGGCCTGACCTAGTAACAAACTCGGTGCAGCAATATCCACTAGCTTCCAAAATGAAACGTTCTTTATCCTGGCAAAGATAATGGCCGTTAATACGGAACCGATTAACGCTCCGTGGATGGCAATTCCGCCATTCCATATCTTAATGATATCCCCAGGATTTTGTGAATAATAATCCCATTGGAAGATGACATAATAAATACGTGCGCAGATGATTGCGATTGGCACTGCAAACAGAATCAAATCCGTAAATATTTCCTTATCAAGTCCCCGGCGTTCCGATTCCCTTAAGGCAATGATAAGACCCAATAATACGCCGAAGCCGATAATCAGCCCATACCAATGTATCTGGAGGGATCCAAGTTCAATCGCAATCGGGTTTAATGGTTGTATTCCTTGCTCCATTTTGTCTCCTCTTTTCCTATAACTTTACTTAAAATTCATCATTGTCCGAATCGGCAATAGCATTATTCAGACGATCTGAAAACTGTTCTGCGGCGTTTACACCCATGCGTTTTAATCGGTAATTCATGGCCGCCACTTCAATGATGACAGCTAAATTTCGACCTGGGCGAACAGGAACGGTGATTTTCGTAACCTCCGTATCAATGATTTTCATTGTCTCTTCATCGAGACCGACTCGGTCATATTGCTTATTCTTTTCCCAAAGTTCAAGATTAATAACGATGGAAATTTTCTTATTACTCCGAACCGCACCAGCCCCGAATAATGTCATGACATTGATGATGCCAAGACCCCTGATTTCAAGCAGGTGCTCGATTAAGTCCGGGGCATTCCCGACGAGCGTATCCTGATCTTCCTGGCGGATTTCGACACAATCATCGGCGACAAGGCGATGTCCACGTTTAACCAGTTCAAGTGCTGTCTCGCTTTTACCGACCCCGCTTTTTCCAGTAATCAACACACCCAACCCATATATATCCACCAACACACCATGAATCGCTGTGGTGGGAGCTAATTTACTTTCGAGAAAGTTAGTCAGACGGCTAAATAGCCTTGTTGTTTTCATCGAAGACCTCATCACAGGAACGGACTCTCGCTCGGATGCTTCGATCAACTCGATAGGCACTTCCTGACCACGAGTAACGATGATTCCCGGTGTATAGTCTCTACATAGTTCTTCCATTCGCTGGACTCGGTCTGCTTCATTCAGCCGGTTAAAAAAGGACATTTCCGTCATACCCAGAAGTTGTAAACGATCTGCTGGATAATAATCAAAAAATCCGGCAATTTCTAACCCAGGTCGAGATAAATCACTCGTAACGATTGGCCGGTTAATACCTTCCTCACCACTGATAAGTTCAAGATCGAGTGCTTCGACAACATCCTTAGTACGTACTTTTGCCATATATCTTTCCTCCTTTTTGGAGTGATGCTTATTTTTAGCGATACTTTTTCATTTTAGCATTATTCTGTAAATAACCAAACAACGCATATTCAATTTATTCTTTTTTCCAATCAGAAGCTACTTTCAACCTTTCTCACTTGATTATAATAATGGATAGAGTATTTCGAAAGGAAGGGAAGATCCATGAAAATCGTCATTGATGCCGGCCATGGTTATACTACGCCCGGCAAACAATCGCCTGATGGCATGAAGGAATATGACTTCAATCGGGAAACGGCATCCTTCACCAAACAATATTTAGAGAGGACGGATGCCATCACCGTTCATTTCGTCCATGAAGATGGACGGGACGTCCCTCTTAGTGAGCGAACCCGTAAAGCACATGCCCTTGGAGCTGACCTATATGTATCCATCCATGCAAACGCCGCTGGCACTGGTAATTGGCATGAGGCAAACGGGATCGAAACATACGTTTATACCTCTAAACCGAAGGAATCCCTTTCCCTCGCTGAAAAGGTCCAACATGATCTTGCAAAAGCCACACAGTTAAAAAATAGAGGGGTGAAGACGGCCAATTTCCAAGTGTTACGCGAAACAAAATGTCCGGCCATTTTAATCGAGTGTGGGTTTATGACCAATCAAGATGAAGCCGCACTTTTAAAGACGAAGGCCTATCGGAAAATATGCGGAGAATCCATTGCCAAAAGCATTCTCTCCCATTATAAGCTTCATAAGGAGCTCCCTTCCACCATACTATATAAAGTTCAGATTGGGGCCTTCTCGGAAAAGAAAAATGCCGAAGCCCTTGTTAAAAAATTGGCCAAAGATGGGTACGAAGCCATCATTACCACACAACAATAAATAAAGCCCGTCAGTCTAACTGGCGGGCTTCCTTTCTATTACCTCAAGAAACCGTAATTGCCGCCGTTTTTGTATCGGCAAATACGTGTAGTACCGAGTCTTCCAGATTAGTTGTTTTAAACTTAAGCACCTTTTGGACCACATCACTTTTTTCTTCGACGATGGTCATCCCTTCTAAACTTACGTTAAAGCTTCCCAAATTAGACTTCAACTCACCTTCGATTGCCTTTCCCGGAGGCAAGACAAGCTGGACTTTCCCGGTAATCGACTTGGCATGAATGGCTTCGCAATCCTGTGACCCATTCTTGCAGACGATTTCCCCGTTGAAAGTCTGAACATCCATCTTCTTGAAGTTTCCTTCCGCATTGATTGCGCCGTTTAACGTTTCCGCTTCCATCTCGTCATAATTCGTATCGGAAATGGTAATCGTTCCATTACCCGTTTCAAGTTCGCATGTTTCGCCTTTCCCTTGTTGGATATGGATGACGCCATTTGCCGTTTTGGCCTTAAGTTTCTCTACTGTCAGGGATTCTGTTGTTATCGCACCGTTAAACAGCCTAACCTGAATATCCTCATACACCTTGCGGGGAATATAAAGCACCGTATCAACCTTCATCGTTTTTTCACGGACCTTGAACTTCAATTTTCCGGCTTCAATCTCGAAGTGAACTTCTTCTAAAAAGGTTTCCCTCGCTTTATCTATATCTTCCACTCGATATACTTTCGCATGACATTCCACTCGGACTTCCTGCTGATCCCATGTAGCGATATTCACTTTTCCATTTGCGACATCAATATCGATTTCATCCAGAAACTCATAATCATGCTGAAAAATATGGCTAACCTCAACCGATTTTCCAAAATTAAAATCCAAATCCGTTTCCTTGATCTTTTTATATGCACTTTCTACGAAACCTAGTATTTTTTCCTTAGAGGATTGGACATTCTTCTTAAAAGAGTCCTGGCCATTTTCTTCACTTTTCTGATTAACCACTACGGTGGATAGTTCATTTTGCAGCTTTTGCTCTTTCGCTTCACTTTCCATACCAGCTTTTTCTAAATCGTCTAAAAGATTCATTGCTTCCACCGCTGTCAGCTTTCCATCTTGAACCATTTCCAATATTCTTTGTTTTTCTGCTTGCATAGACCATCCCCACTTTCTTAGTGTACTTACACATACATACGCCTAGTCAGGTGAAAAGTTTCATACAATATCCCAATTCCATTTCTCGACATTGTACGGCGACAATTTCTGAAAACTGTAATGGTTACATTTCCCCGGAAATAACGGACTTCACTTGCTACTAATCAAATGATTGATTAAAAGAAATTATCCATATTTCTACAAAAAGCAAGCCAATTGGCTTGCTTTTAAACATGTTCATGTTCTTTTTCTTCTATCCATTTTTCCATCCGGGTTTGATCACGGGTCAACACAGGCTTCAAGTATTTCCCTGTATACGATTCCGTAACTTCACAAATTTTCTCAGGTGTTCCGTACGTTACAATCGTCCCACCTTTATCTCCACCTTCTGGACCCAAGTCAATGATATGGTCAGAAGCCTTGATGACATCGAGGTTATGCTCGATAACGAGAACGGTATCCCCATTGTCCACGAGCCGTTGCAAGACTTCAAGCAACCTCGCTATATCATGGACATGAAGCCCGGTTGTCGGTTCATCCAAGATATAAAATGAACGGCCAGTTGACCGACGATGCAATTCAGAAGCGAGCTTTACCCTTTGTGCCTCTCCGCCTGATAGAGTGGTAGCCGGTTGACCTAACTTGATATAACCAAGGCCCACATCAAATAACGTTTGAATTTTCCGTTTGATTTTCGGAATATTTTCGAAGAAACTGACACCTTCCTCAACCGTCATATCAAGGATATCAGAAATGGTTTTTCCTTTATATTTCACTTCAAGCGTTTCGCGGTTATACCGTTTTCCATGGCAGACTTCACATGGAACATATACATCAGGTAGGAAATGCATTTCAATTTTAATGATTCCATCACCACGGCAAGCTTCACAGCGACCACCTTTCACATTAAAGCTGAACCGTCCTTTTTTGTATCCACGGATTTTCGCTTCATTCGTTGAGGCAAAAACATCTCGAATATCATCGAATACACCGGTATAGGTAGCTGGGTTAGAACGGGGCGTTCTTCCAATTGGCGATTGATCGATATCGATCACTTTATCTAAATGTTCAATCCCTTTAATTTCGCGGTAATCTCCAGGCCTAGCCTTGGCACGATTAAGCTTTTGCGCTAGCGATTTATGAAGGATTTCATTCACTAATGTACTTTTACCAGACCCGGAAACGCCAGTGACAGCGATGAAGACTCCAAGCGGGAACTTAACATTGACGTTTTTCAGGTTATTTTGCTTAGCCCCTTTAATTTCAATGACTCGACCGTCATTTTTCCTGCGTTCTAACGGTAGCGGGATGAATTTCTTTCCTGATAAGTATTGACCAGTTAAAGATTCTGGATTGTTCATGACCTCTTCCGGGGTACCGGCAGCCACAATTTCTCCACCATGAGCCCCCGCTCCTGGTCCGACATCAATCAGGTAATCTGCCGCAAGCATCGTATCTTCATCATGTTCAACCACTATAAGTGTGTTTCCGATTTCCCTCATGTTTTTTAACGTATCGATCAATCGGTCATTATCGCGCTGATGTAAACCGATGGATGGTTCATCTAAGATATATAGCACGCCCGTCAGTCGTGAACCGATCTGGGTAGCAAGCCGTATACGTTGTGCTTCACCACCTGATAATGTTCCTGCTGCTCGACTCAGCGTCAAATAATCCAGTCCTACGTTATCAAGGAAACCAAGACGTTCCCGAATCTCCCGTAAAATCAACTTCGCAATCGCGGCTTCTTTTTCCGTCAAATCCAGCTTATCAAAGAATAATAATGAATCTTCTACTGATAATGTTGTTGTTTCGCTTATATTAACACCTTGAATGAGTACGGATAGACTTTCCTTTTTCAAGCGCTGTCCCTTGCATGCAGGACAAGGGTTCTCGGACATGTATTTCTGCATTTGTTCTCGAATGTAATCGGAGTTCGTTTCCTTAAAGCGCCGCTCGACATTCCGTAATACCCCTTCGAATGGGATATGCCCTTCCTGTACTCTACCAAAATCGTTTTTATAGCGGAAATAGATTTTTTCCTTACCAGAACCTAATAGAATTTTCTCGATTTTCTCTTCCGGAAGGTCTTTGACTGGAACATCCATATCGATATCATAATGAGCCGCTACCGCCTCAAGGAGTTGAGGGTAATATTGAGAGCTCGTCGGTTCCCAAGGTGCGATGGCATGCTGACGAAGACTTAGATCTTTATTCGGGATAACCAAATCACGGTCCACTTCAAGCCTTGCACCCAAACCATCACAATCGGGGCAAGCACCGAATGGACTATTGAAGGAGAACATCCTTGGCTCCAGCTCACCGATGGAAAAACCACAGATTGGGCAAGCATGATCCTCACTGAAGAGCAGTTCCTCTTCACCCATCACATCGATAATGACCTTGCCATCTCCAAGTTTCAAAGCACTTTCCAAGGAGTCCGCCATTCTTGCCCGAATTCCCTCTTTGATAACAATCCGGTCAATGATGACTTCAATTGAATGCTTCTTATTCTTTTCAAGCGTGATATCGTCACTGAGGTCAAACATCTCCCCATCCACGCGAACGCGGACATACCCTTGTTTCTTCACTTCTTCTAGCACTTTTACATGTGTGCCTTTTCTTCCTGAAACGAGCGGTGCCAACACTTGAAGCTTTGTCCGTTCCGGATAGTCCAGTATACGATCGACCATTTGTTCAATCGTTTGAGAACTGATTTCGATATTATGGATCGGACAGGTTGGCCTACCGACCCTCGCATATAACAATCTTAAATAATCATAAATTTCGGTAACGGTCCCGACAGTTGAGCGGGGGTTTTTACTCGTTGTTTTCTGATCGATCGATATCGCAGGGGACAACCCCTCAATCATATCGACGTCCGGTTTATCCACTTGCCCTAAAAATTGGCGGGCATAAGCCGAGAGTGATTCTACGTAACGTCTTTGCCCTTCCGCATATATCGTATCAAAAGCCAAGGACGACTTCCCAGAACCAGATAAGCCCGTCAGAACCACAAGTTTATCCCTAGGTATCGTGACGTCGACATTCTTTAGATTGTTAGTCCTGGCTCCCTTAATCACAATTTTGTCCATTGCCATGTTTCGTCACCCTTCCGCTTTTAACTCTAGTACTAAATCACGCAGCTCGGCAGCACGTTCGAAATCTAATGCCTTTGCCGCTTCCTTCATTTCTTTCTCCATGCTCTTTATTACCTTTTCGCGTTCTTTTTTCGGAAGCTTAGACAATTTAATAGCAGGATCTTCCTTGTACGCTTCTCCATCTTCGGCAACTTGCGTAGCGCGGATGGCGTCTCTGATATCTTTTTGAATCGTCTGGGGTGTGATTCCATGCTTTTTGTTGAAGCTTTCCTGGATTTCCCGACGACGTGATGTTTCACTAATGGCCAATTCCATCGAATTCGTGATCCGGTCCGCATACATGATAACGTGCCCGTTAGCATTCCTAGCGGCACGACCCATCGTTTGAATGAGGGAACGCTCCGAGCGGAGGAACCCTTCTTTATCCGCATCGAGAATCGTCACCAAGGACACTTCGGGAATATCCAAGCCTTCCCGTAAAAGATTGATTCCGACAAGGACATCATATTTCCCCATCCTCAATTCCCGGATGATTTCGATTCTTTCTAATGTTTTTACCTCAGAATGAAGATATTGAACCTTAATTCCAATATCCTTCAGGTAATCCGTTAAATCTTCGGACATCTTTTTCGTCAGGGTCGTAATTAAAACACGTTCATCCTTCTTAACCCGTTCCTGGATTTCACCTATAAGATCATCAATCTGTCCTTCAATCGGTCGGACTTCAATCGTAGGGTCAAGCAATCCAGTAGGCCGAATGATCTGCTCGACCATTTCCGGTGTATGTTCCAATTCATATGGACCTGGAGTTGCCGAAACGAATATCGATTGATGAACTTTCTTTTCGAATTCCTCGAACCTGAGTGGCCGGTTGTCTTTAGCAGAAGGCAGGCGGAATCCATGATCCACCAGAACCTGCTTACGTGCCTGATCTCCATTGAACATGCCACGGATTTGCGAAAGCGTCACATGCGATTCATCGACGACTAATAGGAAGTCTTCCGGGAAGTAATCAATCAAGGTATAAGGAGTTGCGCCTGCGGGGCGCAGTGTCAAATGACGGGAATAGTTCTCGATACCCGAACAGAAACCCATCTCCCGCATCATTTCCAAATCGTAACGTGTCCTTTGCTCCAAGCGCTGTGCTTCAAGGAGCTTTTCATCCTCCCGAAGCTCTGCCAAGCGTTCTTCGAGTTCGATTTCAATATTTTGAATGGCTACCCTCATTTTCTCTTCACGCGTCACGAAATGGGACGCTGGAAAAATGGCGATATGTTCCCGTTCACCAGTAATCTCACCGGTCAGGGCATCCACTTCACGAATCCGGTCAATCTCATCTCCGAAAAACTCGATCCGTACACAGTGTTCGTCCCTAGAGGCCGGGAATATTTCAACTACGTCGCCACGAACCCTGAACGTTCCACGTTGAAACGCAATATCATTTCTCTCATATTGAATATCAACAAGTTTATGTAGCAGTGCATTTCGTTCGATCTCCATGCCTGTACGCAGTGATACAACCATCTCTCGGTATTCTTCCGGAGAACCTAACCCATAAATACAGGATACACTGGCAATGATGATGACATCTTTTCGTTCAAACAAAGAGGATGTTGCCGAGTGACGCAATTTATCGATTTCATCATTGATACTGGCATCTTTCTCAATGAATGTATCAGTGGAAGGCACATAGGCTTCTGGTTGATAATAATCGTAATAACTGACAAAGTACTCAACAGCGTTATTAGGAAAAAACTCTTTGAACTCACTGTAAAGTTGCCCTGCCAATGTTTTGTTATGAGCAATGACAAGGGTGGGTTTATTGATTTGTTGGATGACATTGGAGACCGTGAATGTTTTCCCCGTTCCCGTTGCTCCAAGCAACGTCTGCATTTTCTTTCCTTCTTTTAGGCCAGTTACAAGCTCTTCTATTGCCGCTGGCTGATCTCCCTGGGGAGTATATTTTGAGACTAACTCAAACGTTTCCTTCACCAAGCATAGCCTCCTAATGAATTAGTTTTATATGAAAAAGGGTTAAGTTTTATTCCTTCTATTTATTCCGTTTAAAGAACTATATATACACATTCTACCACAATAACCTCAAAACAAACCATCAAAAAGCGAACAAGCATTCTGTTTTTTTCGTTTAATAACCTAGCAAGCTAGATGAACCCTTTTCATAGAAATTAAGATAAAAAAAAGCACCTTTATAATTTAGGCGCTCTTGGCTGTTCGCTTCATCATTCTTTTTGATAACCAGAAACCCACCGTCAGTGACAATGCGTCAACGATAATCAATAAGTTCGTGTGTGTATAACCTTTATATGCCGAAGCCGCAATCAATGCAACCGTTAAAATAAGACCTACAATATAGTTATAGGTGACTCTTGAAAATAACATGACAAGAAGACCAGGAAATAGAAGGGCTGAAAGAAATTTAATCATTTTTCCATCTCCTTATAAGAGAAAAATAGAGTAGTTAGACTGTAGACAAACTCGATGAAAAATGTGAATTGATTTCCACTTCAGGCACTCGCTTTCCTCAGGCGGTCAGGGAGCATCCTCGGCTTCCCTGCGGTGTCTCCGCTAGAAGCGCATGTCCCGCAGGAGTCTCGTACCTTCCGTTCCAATCAACTTTTCGTTATCATCAAGTAAAATTTATATATTGGCAAAAGAGTATGGTTTGGATTACTTTAAGGGACTTTTTTAAAAAACAGGCGATGCCTTTTGTCGACAAACTGGAGTAGTTATAGTTTAAATGATTACATAGTTTTTTGCCAACCAATATCCTGCAAGGTATTTTGATTCATCAAACACGAAACTTCCTCCCTTGTAAATATCGTCCATTATCCAACCTACATATGCCCCATTACACAGTCTTCACCCATATTCATTCAATTTACATCAAAATATGTAAATTAAGTTCTATATACCTACAAAAAATACCATAAAACCACTACTAATTAAGGTGAGTATATTGTACTATTATTAGTGAATTCTCTTCATATAACCCACATGCTACCGATAAAAATCATGGAGAACACTCAATATAAAGGCTTCTCCGCTATAAAAGAATATTCATATGTAATTAATCCACCCAACCTCTGGATCAGCTATAACCATTCGATTATGCAGCATTATTTAAAGGAGCGAGCTTTATGAAAAAAAGAATGATCACTTTATTTGTAGCAACCTTGGTTTTTTTGACGACTTTCTCTTTTCCTTACGCCACCGATCAAGTACAGGCTGCTTCAAAGACAGCCAAAATTACAGCTAGTTCCCTCCATATAAGAGAAAATCCTAAAACAACAGCAAAGTCTCTAGGATTAATTAATAAAGGTAAAGAAGTCACCATCTCTTCCCAACAGTCTGGATGGTCGAAAATCAAATATGGAAAACTAACTGGTTGGGTTTCTAGCACGTATTTAGACGAGTTAGGGTATGTTACAGCTTCTTCATTAATATTGAGAAAATCAAATAATACCAGCAGCCAGTCACTGGCCACTTTGTCTAAAGGAACCTTTGTCGAAATAAAATCGACTAAAGGCAATTGGCTACAAGTCTATGTATCTTCCAAAAAGAAAACCGGTTGGGTTTCTAAAACATACATATCAAGTTCCAAGCCGAATGCCACAGCTAAACCAGCAACCATTACAACGACCAAATATTATGTGACAGCCAGTTCGTTATATGTCCGTAAGTCTGCCAATACAACATCAAAGAAATTGGCAACTATCAAAAAGGGCGATGCTGTTACCTTTATGAAAAAAACAGGTAACTGGGCAAATGTGAAAACGACTTCCGGTGTTAACGGATGGGCTTCATTAACCTATTTATCTACGAAAAAACCTACTGCATCCACGTCAGCGGTGAAAGAAACGACCTATTATGTAACAGCTGGCGAGTTATATGTCAGAAAATCTGGAAACTCAAAAGCGGACAAAGTCACCACCTTAAAAAAAGGGGAGGCTGTCACACTTTATGAAGAAAAAGATAAATGGGGAAGAATCAAAACGGCTTCCGGTAAAACAGGTTGGGCTTCCCTTACCTATCTATCAAAAACCAAGCCAAAAGAAACAAAACCAGTAGCCACCACACCACCTAAAGAAGAGGCACCGACGAAAGAAGAACCAATCAAAGTGGAACCAACCAAATACTATGTCATTTCCGATAGTTTGAACATTCGTAATGGTCCTTCTGCAACGCACAAAGTACTTGGGGCCGTCGATAGAAGTGATAGTGTGATAGTGACTGAAAAACAAGGAGATTGGGGTAAAGTCGAAACCCAATCCGGTTTGGTGGGATGGGCCTCCCTCACGTATCTATCGAAGACCAAACCAAGTGATGGCTTTAAAGGCAAAGTAATCGTCCTTGACCCAGGTCATGGCGGGACTGACCCTGGGGCATCCGGGAAATATAATCGTGAAAAAGATTTAACTCTTTCCACGGCTAAAAAGCTGAAAGCTAAATTAGAAACGGCGGGTGCAAAAGTCGTCATGACACGAACAGGCGATACGTATCCCTCTTTAAGTAAGCGGGTGGAAATCAGCCAAGCTAACAAACCCGACGTCTTTATCAGCATTCACTATAATGCTGGTCCCAGCACAGCCAACGGCATTGAAACATTTTATCTAGCAACGAATGTCAATGAAAAAGAGCTGGCACAAACCGTACAAGCAGAAATCATTAAAGAAACAAAATTGAGGGACCGCGGCACAAAACCAGGTAACTTCCAGGTCATCCGTGATAACAAACAAGCTGCTATTTTGCTAGAGTTAGGATTCATCTCCAATCTAGAAGAAGAAAAGCTTATCGCCACAAGTGCTTATCAAGATACTGCTGTTACCGGAATCTTTAATGGATTGAAAAAATATTTTAATTTATTTTAATGAGGCAAAAGGCTTTGGATGGATTTTCTCATCCAAAGCTTTTTTTTACCCATATTCAGAAAATTGCATACTCAATTTTGCAAATATGAATTGTTCCCCTTTATAATTGAGAGTGGATTATAATAAAAAAATTAAAAAGTGAGGTGCCTTCATTGGACATATTAGGAAGACTAAGCAAAGTGATGACCGGAAAAATTAGCCGCTGGGTAGTCATCGCCATCTGGGTTATTGCGACTGTGCTATTAACCTTCTTATTACCGGCAGTGAACGATAAAACGGAAAATGTCCCTACTGATTTACCTGCAGACTCAGATTCCGTCGTAGCCGATGAACTGATAAAAAAAGAATTCCCTAATTCTTCTGGGATACCTGCCTTGCTTACATGGCATCGGGAGGGTGGACTGACTGATGCTGATTTAGCAGAGATTCAAAACCTTTCCAAGGAGCTTACAGAGAGTCCCTTAAAGCAGCAATCCTTCTTACCTCCTCTTCATAATGCTCCACTGCCTGCACTAAAGGGCTCTGTTTCTGAAGATGGTACGACTTTCGTACAGCCCCTCTTCTTTGAGGAAACTGCTGGGACAGCCGTTTTAGAAAAAAATATCGAAAGCATCAATAAATTGGTGACCGAACGCGTCGGTACCGATCCTTCAAAAGTTAAAATTGACTCTGAAGATCTGTCTCTTCGTGTAACGGGTCCTGTCGGGATCTCCGTTGATGCGACTGGATTATTTGCGGGTGCTGATATTCAATTACTTCTAGCGACCGTTATTCTCGTCCTTGTCGTCTTATTACTGATTTACCGCTCACCACTTTTAGCGATCATTCCATTGATCGGAGTTGGTTTCGCTTACCTTGTCACAAGTCCGATCCTTGGATTCATGGCAGACCACGGCTGGATTACAGTCGATGCGCAAGCCATTTCGATTATGACCGTGCTGCTATTCGGAGCGGGAACCGATTATTGTTTATTTTTGATTTCCCACTACAGAACTGAATTGAGAAGACACGAAAGCAAACGAAAAGCCATGATGGCTGCGTTTAAAGATTCTTCAGGCGCCATTGCGATGAGCGGTCTGACAATCGTCGTCTCTCTATTAACATTGCTTGTTGCTCAATACGGTGCTTATCATCGTTTCGCCGTACCTTTCAGCTTATCGATTTTAATCATGATGATTGCTGCCCTGACTCTCGTTCCCGCACTACTTTCCGTTTTCGGCCGGGCCTCTTTCTTCCCGATTGTGCCACGTACACCGGAAATGGAAGAAGCACGTGCGAAGAAAAAAGGCAAACCCGTCAAGAAACACAAAGAAGGTGGACGTATTGGAAAATGGATTGGGAATATCGTCACAACCAAGCCATGGACAGTCATCCTAACCTGCCTGATTCTTTTCGGCCTTTTGGCTGGCTATTCATCGCAAATTAAATATTCCTATGATATTTTATCTTCGTTCCCAGAAGATATTAACTCGCGTGAAGGGTTTACCGTCATATCCGATGCTTACTCACCTGGTGAACTCGCACCGGTAACAGTCGTCATCGATACAGATGGTAAAGATATTGATTTAACGGATTCCCTGAAGGATATGAGCCTGATTGGTAGTGTCTCTAAACCTGTAAAGAGTGAATCCAATAAGGATTTACTATCTTATGAAGTCAAATTCAATATCAACCCTTACGATACAAAGGCCATAGACTCCATTACAGATATACGCAGCACTGTTGAAAAAGAACTGAAAGATGAGAATATCTCATCCGCTGATGAAAAAGTATGGATTGGCGGACAGACGGCCGAACAGTTCGATAAACGTGAAACGGTCAAGGCAGATGAATTCTTGGTTTTCCCAATCATCATCGTCTTGATTTCATTGCTACTGTTAGCCTACCTGCGTTCCGTAACAGCCATGGCTTATTTAATGGGAACGGTTATCCTATCCTTTTTTGCCGCTATGGGCTTAGGGTGGATCATCCTTCACCACTTCATGGGTGTGGATGCCATTGAAGGCACAATCCCGTTGTATTCATTCGTATTCCTTGTCGCCCTTGGCGAAGATTACAACATCTTTATGGTGTCCAGTATATGGCGCAAGAAAAAGACGATGCCAATCAAGCAAGCAATAAGAGAAGGTGTCACCGAAACAAGTGGAGTCATCACTTCAGCCGGTATCATCTTGGCAGCTACATTCTCTGTGCTTGCTACATTGCCAATTCAAGTGCTTGTCCAATTCGGACTCATTACCGCACTCGGTGTACTGATGGACACATTCATCGTTCGTCCATTCCTAGTGCCAGCGATTACCGCTCTGCTTGGTCGCCATGCTTTCTGGCCAAGTAAAGCCCCGATTCACGAAGAAAAAGAACAAGCAAACTAAGAGCTTTTATTCTAAAAACCTGTGTCTGTTTACAGTCAGCACAGGTTTTTTGTTTTCCAAAATATAGAAGAAAAACATTGACTCTCGAATCACATGCTCATATAATTACATTATGTTTAAAATATCTCAAATTAAAGATATATACTTTCAAGATTTAGTAGGAGGAATGAAAAATGACCAAAACAAAATGGACCGTCGACCCTACACACAGCGCTATTGAATTTTCCGTTAAACATATGATGATTGCAAAAGTAAAGGGAAGCTTCAACAAGTTTGATGCTACCATTACTGCCGACCCTGCAGATTTAACAACAGCCGAAATTGATTTCACCGTCGATTTGGCCAGCATCGACACACGTAATACTGACCGTGATAACCACCTGCGTTCTGCTGATTTCTTTGATGTTGAAAAGAACCCGACCCTTACGTTTAAAGCTACGAACATCAAGAAAACGAATGATGACACGTATGCCATAACAGGTGACGTCACACTTAATGGCGTAACAAAAGAAGAAACGTTCGATATCACATTCGAGGGCCAAGGAAAAGATCCATGGGGTACGGAAAAAGCAGGCTTCAGTGGTAAAGGGAAAGTGAAACGCAGCGACTATGGATTAACCTATAATGCAGCCCTGGAAACAGGCGGCGTGCTGATTGGAGATCAAATCACGCTTTCCATAGATATCGAAGCTGCCAAGGAAGCGTAAAAAATCAATATAATTTCCCATTGCCAGAAGGGGCTGTCTCATAAGTCCTTTTTCGAGTAAAATAACGCAAAATTGAAGAGGCAGAAATGTTGTTAAATCAACATTTCTGCCTCTCTTTATTTATTCAATTTAGGCTTAACTACCCTTTTTGGGACAGCCCCTTCTTTTACTTCCGAATGATCCTATCCTGCTTGACCGCTCTCTTTCAATTGGTCATCCACAAAGAGAATGCCCAATTCGTAATGTTCCCCTTCAAATAAGGCTCGTTGCACAAAACGCATTTGCTCATTGATACCGATGACCTCGAGCTTACAATAGGCCCGGTTCTTTTGCAACGCCCGGTACAACTCTTCTTCTTCCCTTACGGCAACACCATTGATTTTTGAGATGACCTCACCCTTCACCAATCCCATTTTGTCCGCCGGGGATTCAGGGATCACGCCAAGAATCTGAACACCAAGCTTGCTTTTTGAAAAATAAAATGGCTGCTTTTCATCCAAACTCTTTTGCGTATAATGGACAAATTCACGACCAAGAATCGCTAAAACGACTGTTATGATCGCCAATAATGGATACCAATAACTAACGACGGCCAACGCTGTAATTAAAACTCCCAAGGTCCCTACCTGCTTACCCTGGGCCTTTATGGCCTGTTCAGGAAGCGATCCATGCACCTTCTGCCTAAAGCCAATTAAAAATGGCAGAACGATTGGAGATAGGTACACTTCGCCGATTGAGAATATCGGGTACCAGTCAAATGGAACAGGCAGTTCGCCTCCAGGAATTAATACGAACATCGGAATCAACCAAACACGTTGCGAGACATAGGTGCCAATCGGCTGTCCCCGCTTGGAAACCTCTAGCTGTGGTGATGCCTTTTCACTGCCCTTCCTAACGATAAGAAAGCCTTCCGCAATCAATAAAAGCCCAATCAATATCACCAGTGTAGGGTATACCGATTGGTTCAGCTGGTCAAAAGCGTCCTGGAAAAATGGAAGTGGTATATCCCTCCCATTTAAAAAGAAAAGGATAAAGAACGTCACGCCCATCGTATATGCTGGTGATATCAGTCTCCGTTTCATCGTCAAAATGGCAAGAATCGTAACTGCCGTCATGACGACTATAGCCGCCATCGGTATGACAAGGCCTGATACTAACGCAATGATTGATAGAATCAATCCGGTGATGATTCCCTGTAATAGCAGTGCACGCAACTCCATGGTTTTCCTGTAAATCTTGGTATTGAAATCATGGCGTTCCCGCTTGACCCGAAGATAGCCGATGAATAAACAATAAGCAATAGAAACGTAAAGCAATGGATGAAGAAAGAGTTTTCCCAATCCTATTAAGCATGCAAGAAGCCAATCCGTTGTCAATTTCTCTCCACCATCCCTATAAGTAGTTAAAAGTATGTATAATTCGTTCTGGTCAGTTACTTCCATTCTATCAAATATGTCAGCTTCCTGCCTATTAAGATACAGAAAAAACTCTATTAGTTCTTATGAAATCAATGGATTGCTCTCCATTTCTGCAAAGGAAAAGGCAACGCTCCAGTGAACGTTGCCTTTTGTTCCTATTTGACCAAATAATTCAATGCCGTGCGTAGCTGAATATCATTCTCTTCATCTTGAATTTTTTCCAGAATAACGGTTTCTAGCCGTGCTGCTGTTTTCGCGTCCAATCTACCGGTCGCTTTCATCCCATACTGCTTTTGAAAGGCCTTAACCGCAATCTCGGTATTCCAATCATAATAGCCATCCTCACGCCCTGTTTCAAAGCCAATGCCTTTCAGGATCGTTTGGGCATATTGAATTTGATCGTCCGTCATATCCCGCTTCAATACATTTTCAATTGTTAGCTGATGTGCATTGAAGTAGACCGGTTGCTTCACTTCAATCGTCGGCTCAATCCCCTTTTTATGAATCCAGTTGCCAGAAGGTGTCAGCCACTTATACAGCGTAAGCTTAATATTGCTTCCATCACCCATCGGGACTGCCTGTTGCACTGTCCCTTTGCCAAATGTCTTCTCGCCGATCAGAGGGTATCCCCCGGCTTCCTCCATGGCACCGGCAAGGATCTCCGAAGCAGAGGCACTGCCTTTATCCGTCAGGACGGCAATGGGATAGTCCTTCTTTTTCTTCAAATCGGTAAAAAAGGATTGTGTCTCACCCGTTCTTTCGGCTATTTTCAAGTATGGTTTGTCTTTTGTAATGAACTCTCCTAGAATTGTTTCCACACTAGAAAGGAGACCGCCTGGATTGCCTCGGACGTCAATCACCAGCCCTTCAATCCCTTCTTTCTCAAGTTCTTTCAGCTGCTTTTTAAAATCGGCTGCGGTATTTTCCGAGAATGTGGTTAACTCAATGTATCCGATATCTTCTCCAGCTACTTCCTTGGTCGAAGAAAAAACCGTGTCCAAGGGAATTTCAGCACGAACCATATTGAATTCAAGCGGATTAGAAACGCCAGTACGCTTTATCTCCATCTTGACTGCAGAACCCTTCTTCCCCCGTATCTTTAATCGTGTTTCATACAGATCCAACCCTTCGACACTTTCACCATTCACCTTAAGGATTTGATCCTTCGGCTTCAATCCAGCCTTCTCAGCCGGGGAGTCCTTGTAGGGAGAGACAATGATGACCTTTCCATCATCCATCCCGATTTCCGTACCGATTCCTTCAAAAGAGGAATCCAGGGTTTCATTGAATTGCTTGGCGGTCTCCTTGTCCATATAGACCGAGTAAGGATCCTTCAATGTGCTCAGCATGCCTTGGATGGCACCTTCGATTAACTGTGAGCCGTCCACCTGTTCGACATACTGATTCACGATCAATCCATAAGCTTGTTCCACTTTTGCCCATTCCTGATCTTCTATGACCTCTTTTTTTTCCTGTTTCGTCCCGTTCTTACCTTGAGAGCTTGTCCAATATATGCCCCCTGCCGCCCCAATTACTAATGACATAATGATTGCTAGAGGAACTACCCATTTTTTGACCATATTTATCCCCTTTTCTACCTCGATATGTATTTCACTATATGAGCCGCTTCGGGTAAATATGCTTTTGAACATAGCAAAAAACAGACTAGAACGTGATCTAGTCTGTTTTACTGTTCATATATGGGATATTAATTAGGTATGTAGTCTAATGGATTAACAGCATTAGACTTGCCGTAATTCCAAGTTCCTTTGTGAAGCTCGAAGTGTAAATGCTGTCCATAAGAATGTCCAGTATTTCCCATGATGCCAATTTGTTGACCTTTGGCAACGACTGCACCATTGCTAGCTTGTCTTGAACTTAAATGTGCATAAACCGTTGTCCAAGTTTGTCCACTTATATTATGGGTAACAAAAACGACATTGCCATATGTAGATGATAGATACGAACGGCTTACAACTCCGTCTGCAGCAGCAACAACAGGAACGGTACCGCTTGCGGCTATATCAATGCCGGCATGTTGTTTATTCCAGCGTTCACCCATTGTCGAAGAAACATAACCCGCACTTGGTCTTGTAAATGTTCCTGACGATACAGCTGGCGCAGAACTTACACTGGCTGGAGCTTGTGATGATGGTGATGAAGAACTTTGACTTGAACTAGAGTTGGAATTGGAAGAAGACTGCTGTTTCTTCGCTTGTGCTGCCTGAGCTGCTTGTGCTGCCGCTTCTTGTTCTGCACGTTTTTTCGCTTCAGCGGCTGCTTTTTTACGAGCTGCTTCTAATTCAGCCAAACGATTTTTCTCTAAGTCGATAGCAGACTTGATTGCTGTTTCTTGAGCAGCAAGGTTCGCTTTTTCTTCCTCTAAGCCCATTTTGTTTTCTTCTTCTTTTTTAGTCTGTTTCTTTAATTTCTTAACTAACGCAGCTTTTTGTTCTTTCTGCTGTTTTTGCTGTTTTTTGATTTGTAACAGTTCCGCTTTAGCCACTTCTAAACTAGCAAGCTTCGTTTCAACGGATTTACGCTTTTCTTCCAGCTCTTTTTTATCCAGTTCATGCTGTTTTAAAATCTCGCGATCGGCTTCGGCAATGGCTGCCACAGCCCCTACACGGTCAATTAAATCGCTGAAACTAGATGAACCGAACAATACTTCAACATAGTTTAAATCCCCGCCGGACTCCTGGAAGGATAGGGCACGTTCCTTCAGAACATCGTTACGTTTAGCGATACGATCTTGCAATACTTTAATCTCTGCTTTCAATGCTTCAATTTCCTCTTTTGTTTGAGCAATTTCAGCATTTTTCGCGTCGATTTTCTTTGTGGACGCTGCAATTTCCGCATCAATGGCAGCGATTTGTTCCTCTGCCGTCAATTGTTTATTCTGCAAATTATTGATTTTTTCCGAAGTAGTGGAAATGTCCGCTTCAACGCCGGAACGTTTCTCCTGAATAGAAGCCTTCTTTTGTTCTAAGTCCGAAATGGATTCAGCAAAAGCTGAAGGAGCAGCCAAAATGCTCCCCAAGCCGATCATGATTGTCGCGTTCATCGCGATAATATTTTTTTTCAACGTTCTATTTCCCCTTTCAATCCCGTCACAACTCGTGCTTTGCAACGTCTCTCTATTTTGAATGAACATCTTCTATTTCGAGTGTAAAAGAATTGTCAGTTTGTACGTTTACGCTTTTAGGAATTTTCTGACGGACATTAAGCTTCCCCAGATTCCGATTACGGCACCCATGATGATAAGAATCGCCGACACTTGGTACATGAATGGGCTTGCCGGTAAAAAGTCAACGAATTTAAACGTAATTTGTGGTGATATATAATTGAACAGATTGTAGTAGAGTACTGAAATCAGAGCGATTGGTACAACAGATCCAAGGACTCCCAACCAGAGGCCCTCTAAGAAGAATGGCCAACGAATGAAGTTGTTTGTTGCTCCCACCAATCTCATGATCTCGATTTCTTTTTTCCTAGCGACAATCGTAATTTTAATAGTATTCGAAATTAGGAACATTGCTGTGAATAGCAATCCTAAAATAAGAACAATTCCTATATTCCTAGCAATTTTGACAAAGCTGAATAAATTCTCGACATAGCCTTGTCCATATTTAACGCTTTGAATATACTCGATGTCTTCAATTTTGTTAGCTACCTTAATAACATCTTGAGGTGTTTTCGTCTTGATGATATAAACATCCCGCAAAGGGTTGTCTTGTTCAAATGGCTTAAAGGCATCTCCATTATCACCTAAATCATCGATTAAATTGGTGAGCTCTTCATCCTTAGGGGAGAAAATGACACTATCAATTCCACCAATTGCCATGATTTGCTTGCTGATAGATTGCATATCAGCTTTATCCGCTGCATTATCTATATGTGCACGAATTTCGACATCGTTTTCGACATTACCTGCGATATGATTCAAATTCATCATGATCACTAAAAATACGCCAACCAATGTTAGCGTGACCGTTACAGCACTTACTGATGCAAACGTCATCCAACCATTACGTCCAATGCTTTTAAAGCTTTCACGGAAGTGACGGACGAGTGTTCTAAATTTCATATCCGTATTCACCTCTATGTTCATCGCGAACTATTTTTCCACCCTCGATGGCAATTACACGTCGTTTAAAGTTATTAACGATATCTTTATTATGTGTAGCCATGATGAGCGTCGTTCCGCGCTTGTTTATTTCTTCAAAAATACTCATGATTTCCCACGATGTTTCAGGATCCAGGTTCCCTGTAGGTTCATCGGCAATGACCACCTTAGGGTCATTGACAATCGAACGGGCAATCGCAACCCTCTGTTGTTCCCCACCTGATAACTCTTCAGGGCGCATTCTTGCTTTATGTTTGATCCCTACTAAATCAAGCACTTCCATGACTCTCTTTTTAATGACTTCAGGTTCTTTTTCAATAACTTCCATTGCAAATGCTACATTTTCATAGACTGTGAAAGTTTGAAGGAGTTTGAAATCTTGGAATACCATTCCGATATTACGGCGAAATAGAGGAACTTTCGAATTGCGGATTTTTGGAAGGCTAACACCATTAACCAAGATATTTCCACTTGTCGGCTTTTCTTCCCGATACATCATTTTGATGAAGGTCGATTTGCCGGCTCCACTGGGACCCACTACATATACAAATTCGCCTGGTTGTATTTTTACATTTAATCCGTTGATGGCAATGACGCCATTCGGATAAGTCTTTTTGACATCTATCATCTCTATCATTCTAAAACCACCTAATTTGCTTGTTAACTTATCTATTAAAAGCGTTTTTTTCGACAGCATTTTTTAAATAACGACAGGAATCATTTCGTTTTAAGCACAGGAACATTATAACATCAAAGTTTGTCAAATTAAGAATAAAAATATTACAGTTTCATTTCATTGAGGGTGATAAAGACTTTCTATCTAGTAACAAGGATTTTAATGGAAATAACTGAGGATATTCGGAGGAGGATAGATGAAACGCCCAGCCTAAAGAAGGACGTTTCAGTGGATTTTTACTTGTGTTCTGAAAGCCACTCGGCTACTTTTGATGCTTCATCGCCAAGGATGATCCCTTTTGGCATTCCACCTTGACCCTTCAGGATGATTTCTTCAATTTCATCTTTCGACAAACGAGAACCGACTTCCGTTATATTCGGACCTACGCCGCCTTCAAGATTCACAGCATGACAGCTTGAACATTTGTTTTCATAAATCTTTGCTGCGTCACCAGCACCAGCAGTGGTCGTTTCGTTATTCTCTGCCGGCTCTTTATCTGCGTTATTATCGTCATTGCCCCCGCAAGCTGTAAGTGCAAGAGACGTACCTAATAGTAAAGCTAACCATTTCTTTTTCAATGCACATGCCCCCTTCTTAAGTCTACCAGTACAGAAACATTATACCAATTTCAATCGAGTTTAAAACCCTCCCCTAATACTTCTGATGCGTCCATTACAATCACGAATGCTTTAGGGTCAACGAGTTTAACCAATTGTTTCAATTTGGTGAATTCCGACTGATCGATGACACACATTAAAATCGGACGGGAATCATCCGTATAACCACCATGTCCTGAAATCCGGGTTACACCACGGTCCAGTTCATGTATAATAGCATCCCTCACCTCAGGTTCATTAACCGTGATAATTAATGCCATCTTGGAACGGTTCAATCCAACTTGGACAAGGTTGATTGTCTTGCTCGTCACATATAAACCAATCAAAGCATACAGCCCTTTTTCAATATCAAAAACAATGGCTGCACTTAGCACGATTAATCCATCCATGACGGCAACACACGTACCCAAGGACAAATTCGTATACTTATGTACGATCTGAGCCGCTAGATCGGTTCCCCCTGTGGATGCCTTCCCGCGAAAAACAATACCCAATCCAAGACCGACCATGATACCGCCGCATAGCGAACCGAGTAAAGCATCGTTCGTCCATGCTTCCCAATCCTTTGTCAGGTAAACGACAAAAGGCAGAAACAATGTACCGATAAACGTTTTTGCGCCAAAATTCCTTCCAAGGACAATAAGCCCGGCAATAAATAAAGGGATATTAAAAGCCCACTGAACATAAGCTGGTTCCCATCCTAGCGTCGCGTCCAGGATTGTACTGATCCCGCTGACCCCGCCTGAAGCAACCTGGTTCGGTAGTAAAAATACATTAAATCCAAGTGCAATGATGGCAGAGCCTACCAACACCAATCCATACTCCGTCAAAATTCGTATCAAAGGGTGCTTTGGCTCCCGATATCTCTTTCTCATTCTTGTTGTCTCCTCATAATCCTTCTTTTAAGTTAGTCTTAACCGAAAGTAGTATAGCATCCCCATTCATTCCCTGTAAATAACAGCCAGATGACGTGGTAAAGGATTAATGGAAGAAAAGGATGCAAAAAAACGAACCGAATAAAATCCGGTTCGATTGGTACATCTTATAATTTAGAACGTAAGTAAGCATCGATGAACATATCGATATCCCCATCCATCACTGATCCAAGGTTTCCGGTCTCCGCACTTGTACGGTGATCCTTCACCATGGAATAAGGATGGAAGACGTACGAACGGATTTGGCTTCCCCAGCCAATTTCCTTTTGTTCGCCACGGATTTCATCCAAATCGGCTTGCTGTTGTTCAATTTCACGTTGATATAATTTAGCTTTCAGCATATTCATCGCTTGGGCCTTATTTTTGATTTGCGATCTCTCATTTTGACACGTTACGACCGTATTCGTAGGTAAATGGGTAATCCGAACAGCTGAGTCAGTCGTGTTAATATGCTGTCCGCCGGCTCCACTTGCCCGGTACGTATCGATTTTCAAATCTTCCGTGCGGATTTCTATATTGATCGTTTCATCGAATTCCGGCATGACTTCACATGATACAAACGAAGTATGTCGGCGACCTGATGAATCGAAAGGAGAAATCCGGACAAGACGATGAACGCCTTTTTCCGCTTTCAAATAGCCATATGCGTTATGACCTTTGAATAGTAGCGTTACACTCTTGATTCCTGCCTCATCACCCGGAAGATAATCAAGGGTTTCCACCTTGAATCCGCGTTTTTCGCCCCATCTAGTGTACATGCGAAGCAACATGGAACCCCAATCTTGAGACTCCGTTCCGCCTGCACCAGGATGCAGTTCCAAAATCGCATTTTTCGAATCATACTCTTCGCTTAGTAAAAGTTGTAGTTCAAAGTCATTCATCTTTTGTGAAAGAACCGTGATCTCTTCCACCAACTCGGTCATAAGGTCTTCGTCATTTTCTTCTTTAACCAACTCATACGTCAAATCCAGATTTTCATACGAAGCATTCAACTCAGACAATTGGTCAACTTGTTCTTTTAATGCATTCGTTTCATTGATGACCCCTTGAGCTGTCTGCTGATCATTCCAAAAGTCAGGGTGTGTCATCTCATTTTCCAGTTCTGCTATGCGTGCCTCTTTTTCATCTAAGTCAAAGAGACCCCCTAAAGTCCGTTAATCGTTGCGCTGTTCTTTCTAATTCGTTTCTGATTTCTGCCATTTCCATTTCTATTCACCTCATTAGTATGTTAAAAAAATCCCGAAACGGGATATGTTTCACTGCCAATATACTTCTTGAAAACTATATACAACCATCCACTTTACGTAAACGGAACATGAAAAGAGGCGGTAAGTTCTTATAACTTATCCGTCTCTCCTCCATTATACACCTAATGTCAGGCTAAGTTGCCATGACAATTCTTATATTTTTTCCCGCTGCCACATGGACATAATGCATTTCGCCCGACATCTTCCGACTTACGAGCCGGTGCCTTCTTCACTTTGCCGCCTTCATTTTCTTTCGGATTAACCGCTTGTCCTTTTATGACTTCCTTCCGCTCCAAGTTGTTGCGGATTTCAGCTTTCATGATGTACTTAGTGACTTCATCTTCCATCGAAGCAATCATGCTTTCAAACATCGTAAATCCTTCAGATTGGTATTCACGAAGAGGATCGATTTGACCATATGCACGTAAGTGAATCCCTTGACGCAATTGCTCCATCGCATCGATATGGTCCATCCACTTGCTGTCCACCGCACGAAGTACGATAACTTTTTCAAACTCACGCATTTGGTCTTCAGCAAGCTCAGCTTCTTTTTGGTCATAATTATCTTTGACTTTTCCTAAAACGAACTCAACCAATTCCGATTCATCTTTGCCTTCCAAATCGGCGATGGTGATCTCACCTTCTTGGAACAGATTACCGTTCAAGTAATCGACAAGCCCTTGTAGATTCCAGCCCTCTTCATCGCCCATAGGAGCAAAAGCTGCGACATTACGCTGGATGGATGCCGTGATCATCGTTTCGACAATTTCACGTAAGTTTTCACTTTCCATTACATCGAAACGCTGTTTGTAGATGATTTCACGTTGCTGACGAAGAACATCATCATACTGCAGCAATTGTTTACGAGAATCGAAGTTATTGCCTTCTACCCGTTTCTGAGCGGATTCAACGGCTCTTGACACCATTTTGCTTTGAATAGGCTGGGAATCATCCATGCCAAGACGCGCCATCATGCTCTTCATATTATCCGAACCAAAGCGACGCATCAATTCATCTTCCATGGAAAGATAGAACTGAGTGACCCCTGGATCTCCTTGACGTCCGGAACGACCACGAAGCTGGTTATCGATTCGGCGACTTTCATGACGCTCCGTACCGATGACAGCAAGTCCGCCCACTTCTTTGACACCTTCGCCTAGCTTGATATCCGTACCACGTCCGGCCATATTCGTAGCGATCGTAACCGCGCCTTTATTCCCCGCATTCAAGATGATTTCTGCTTCACGCTCATGGTTCTTCGCATTCAACACGTTATGAGGAATGCCTTTTTTCGTTAAATAATTGGAGATGATTTCCGAAGTCTCAATGGCGACTGTACCAACTAGTACTGGCTGTCCTTTTTCATGACGCTCCGCAATATCTTCCACGACTGCTTTGAATTTCCCGTCCATTGACGCATAAATAAGATCTGGGCGGTCATCCCGGACGATATCCCGGTTAGTAGGAATCGCGATAACATTCATATTATAGATGTTACGGAATTCCTCTTCTTCCGTCTTAGCCGTCCCCGTCATACCAGACAGCTTTTCATACATCCTGAAGTAGTTCTGGAAGGTGATCGTCGCAAGGGTCATGCTTTCATTCTGAATTTCAAGCCCTTCTTTTGCTTCAATGGCCTGATGAAGACCTTCACTGTAACGGCGACCTTTCATTAAACGGCCCGTAAACTGGTCAACGATGACAATCTCACCGTCTTGGACCACATAATCCACATCCAGGTGCATGGCAACATGTGCTTTCAATGCCTGATTGATATGATGGTTCAAGGTCACATGCGTGATATCGAATAAATTATCGATATTGAACGCTCTTTCCGCCCTGTTCATGCCTTCTTCAGTCAACTGAACGCCTTTCGTTTTCTCATCATATGTGTAATCCGTATCTTTTTTCAGGGTACGTACGAACGCATTCGCCTGGATATAGAGCTGGGCTGATTTTTGTGCCGCACCCGAAATGATCAATGGCGTTCTCGCTTCATCGACCAAGATAGAATCGACTTCATCGATGACCGCATAATGCAAAGGTCGCTGTACCATTTGTTCTTTATATAACACCATATTGTCACGCAAGTAATCGAAACCTAATTCATTATTCGTGCTATACGTAATATCCGCATTGTACGCTTCTTGTTTCTCTTCTTTAGAATGACTGTTCAAATTCAAGCCGACAGACAACCCGAGGAAATTGTATAAAACGCCCATTTCATTCGCATCACGTTGCGCCAGGTATTCATTGACGGTCACGACATGTACGCCTTTACCAGTAATCGCATTTAAATAAACAGGCAGGGTTGAAGTCAACGTTTTACCTTCACCTGTTTTCATTTCAGATATATTACCATCATGAAGGGACGCACCACCCATGATTTGAACGCGGAATGGATACATGCCAAGGGCCCGTTTTGCTCCTTCACGTACAACCGCAAAAGCCTCCACCAACAAATCATCCACGGTTTCCCCGTTTTGATAACGTGTCTTGAACTCTTCCGTTTTGGCAGCCAGCTTCTCGTCCGACAACCCAGCCATTTCATCCGCCAGCGCTTCTACCTGATCTGCCACTTTCTCTAACCGCTTAAGTTCTCGCTTATTCGGATCAAAAACTTTATTTAATATATTAAGCATTCATTAACGCTCCTCTATTGGGAAAATGATCATTCAATATCGTTCATTCATATAAGTAAGAAGGAACACACCTTCTGCCGATGATAGTCTAGTGTTAATTTTACCACTTCTATTCTTGAGGTACAACTTCATGTCACTCAATCCCTTATGGGTCAGAAATCACTTCTTGCGAAAAACAATGGATAAAACAGGGCAAAAACTGTTAAAATAGAGGGAAGATTTAAAATACATAGTGTAAGAACCCATGTTTACACTGCTAGTCTTTATAAAAGGCTATATATCTCAACTACTAATTTAGTAGATTCTTTAATAGACAATTGATGCCTTTAGCCAATAAACCTGGTAATAGAAGACATGGTAAGTGGGTTAGAAAAGCTCATTCTGCGGGATAAATAGAACTAGTTTCGAGGTGGTAATGATGATCGGTGAGCGTGTTAAAAAGCTGCGGGAAGAAAAGAAAATGTCGATGACTGAACTAGCCGAAAAAGCCGGCGTAGCCAAGTCTTACTTAAGTTCGCTCGAACGGAACTTACAAACGAATCCTTCCATTCAATTTCTGGAAAAGATTTCTGCAGTGCTTCATGTTCCTGTTGATGCCCTTCTTTACGATGCCCCCAACAAGGAAATCCTGGATACCGACTGGATAAAAATCGTTGAAGATGCCATGCATTCAGGCGTTTCAAAACAACAATTCCGAGAATTCATTGAATTTAACAAATGGAAAAAGAATAACGAATAGCATAATACCAATCTATTTAAGCAGAACAAAAGCATCCCCATAAACAGCGATGATCCTTTACTGTTTATGGGGATGCTTTCCACATCTTTTTCATTTTTCGTGATTCTCCTTCAATGATTCCTGCGCAAAATAATCACGAATCTCCTCTTTCGTCAATCCCAAGCTTTTTGCCTCTAAAATCAACGTCATCCACTCTTGATCCATTTCAGCTGTAATCATTTTATTAACCTCCTAAAATACTACCTTGTATTTCAGGCAGACCAGCCATCATAGCCACTTACAGCCTTAGACCTGTGCCTTTGCGCCCCCACCTTTCGATAAGTTTGCCTTTGTCAGGATAAATATTACTAAATACATGGTTTACAATCTTATTATAGGGAATACACCCTACATATGTTGCTAGTTTATGTCGCCACCTAACTAAAATAATGAAATTTTTATCGACAAATAGTAACAATATTTAGAAAATTAAGTGCATAGTAATATCAAGTTCGTTTATTTATAAAATAAAAGACCTTGCTCTTTTCATTCAGGCGATGAGACATATTAATCCGCTCCATCGATAACGCATCAAAGGCTTTTAGCACGGTCAAATCTTCGCCGCAGGTCGGACAAAGCCAGTTACCACTTTCCGAACTACTAAACGAAGCCCTATTACATGTATGGCAATTTTTCCGAAACAACCTTCCATCCCCTCTGCACCTAAATTTAATAACCGTTCGTTTTAAAGAACCTATAAGCCAATTATATGACAAATTAAGGGAGTAGAGAAATGGGTACAAAATGCTATTTTTCTTGAAAAAGAACAATAAATGTTCATTATTAAGAAAATAAGCTATATTTACTTTGCCTATTATTTTATTGAGAACACCTAGGATGACAAGGGCTGATTCATTGATTTAGTTTCGCTTTTGGTAATTAACTATGTAACCTTATACCTATACTGATATTGATAAATAGAAAAAAGATAGATACACTAAAAAGCACCGCCCAGAAATGTGGGCGGCGCTTGGTTAATTCTACTATTCAATTAACTTGGTTCTATTAATCCGTATCGTCCATCTTTACGGCGATACACGACATTGGTTGTATTAGTATCCGCATTCGTGTAGACGAAAAAGCTGTGACCAAGCATATTCATTTGCAGAATCGCCTCTTCACTGTCCATCGGCTTCAAATCAAAGCGCTTGTTACGGACCACTTCAATATCACTGTCATCCTCGAATTCATCCACTTCATCTAGTTCTGTAGCAAAAGCGAATGCCTCTGGAGTATTTGATAAGTTATTGCGGAATTTACGATTGACCTTCGTTTTATGTTTACGAATTTGGCGTTCAAGCTTGTCATTAATCAAATCAATTGCGGCATACATGTCCGCATTTTCCTCTTCAGCGCGAAGAACCAAATTCTGCATGGGAATCGTCACTTCGACCTTAGACGTATTGTTGTTCACTTTCAAATTCACTAGCACATTTGCATCTGGCGTATTGTTAAAATATCTTTCTAACTTGCCAATTTTCTTTTCGACGTATTCTCGAATTGCTGGAGTTACCTCAATGTTTTCACCGCGTACGTTGTAATTCATAAAGTGAGTCCTCCTTAAATTAAGACTATACAGTTAGATTCTACAATACCCCTCCGGTCTCCTTTAGAAACACATCATGAAATATGTCGAAATTATGAAACAATTGTCGGAAGGTTTGAAAAAGGTTGATGTCTACCTTAGTTCTATTATAACAAACACTCCCCAATAATGAAAAAATTAGCCATCGCAATTTACATAATTTTTAGAAAAAAATATACACAAAAACCGTTTGAAATTCAAACGGTTAGGGTAACGGATTAATTCTTTTTATCATAGAACATGCCATCAGTGGCAAGGTTCTCGTAAGGATTCGTATATTTATTCGAAGATTTCTTCTTCTGATTCAGTTCCTTTATATCTCGCTGTATCTCTTGCTTTTGGAGCACCAACAATTGATCGACCTGCTGATTCAGAAGCATGGATTGACGCCCCAGTTGGAGCTCTTCATCAGAAAAAGGCGGCTTGATGTGCGAAAGGAACTCTTCACGCCGCTCAAGCAACTCTGTTATTCTAGTGATTCGGTCATCGCGTTCGACAATCTTCTTGTCTTGCAATACGGTTAGCAGTTCTCTAGTTACATCATGAAAATGTTGAAGCATCATCAGACTTGACCACTTTGGACGAATTGTTTTTGACGGTTCAACTGAATCGCTTCTTTCCACGTGTTACGGAAGTCGGTAACAAGACCTTCGACTTCTTCTAGAGCAACAATGTCATTCTTCAAATTCGCGTCAATCAGGCGTCGGTTCATATAATCATAGAGGCTCATCAAATCTTTCGAGACAGCAACATCCATGTTCAAGGTCACCATCAATTCATGAATGATGTTTTGCGCCTTTATGAGATTCATATTCTTCTCTTCGATTTTACCCGCTTCAATGGCTTTTTTACCAAGTAGAATGAACTTCAGGCATCCGTTATAAAGCATAAGTGTAAGCTCTCCCGGAGACGCTGTATTCACTGAATTTTGTTGATAGGACTGGTATGGATTATTAATGGCCATTTCTTTTATTCTTCCTTTCTTACTTAACTAAAATATTGCGATAAACTGGAACTTTGACTATTAGCTTTCGATATCGCTTTCTCCATGGCTGTGAACTGATTATAGTAACGAGTTTCAAGTTTGATTAACTTTGCCTCGAATGCGGAGATTCTTGTATCCAATCCATTGATTGATTTCCCGATGGTGAAATTATTATTTACATACCCAGCCTTACCGGCTTTTTCTGTAATCACCTTCATGGATGATTGGATATCAGTACGCAGACGACGTGCCAGACCTTGTGAACTTTTATCGACACCATTCCCCTCTTTCATGAACAAATTATAAATCGCATTCGGATCTTCAGAAATGGCCTTACGCAAATTATCCTCGTCAATGGTTAATTTACCACCTTCTAAGTAATTCTTAGTTGTGGTGATCCCTAGCTTACTTAAATTGTTGTTTCCTGTTACACCGTCTACTGACGTATAAAGGGAAGACCGCATCGTCGTCAGAAGACTTTTTAGCGTTGAATCATTTTTCAACGTCCCACTCTTCGCCTTTTCCTCCCAAAGCTTCACTTCATCCTCGGTCATGGCCTTCTTTTGCTCCGTTGTAAGGGGCGTGTACGAGCGATATTTCGTTTCACTAGTCTTGTCTTGGACTTTTTTGATGATTTCATTGTATTTGTTCACGAACTGAGTGACCGTATCTAAAATGGTGTCCACATCAGGTTTGGAAGAGAAAGTGACCGGGCCATCCGTCTTATCTTTCAAAGTGAATTCAGCACCATTAAGATTGAAAACATTCGAACTTCTTGTGATTTCTAGTCCATTGTAGGTAAGGGTCGCATTTATCCCACTCGTTCCGTTTGATTTTTCTTTTGCTTTGTCATTATCTGCATCCATCTTTAGAGTCTCCGTAAAAAAGTCTCCGGTTAATATGATTTCTGCATTACTCACAATATCGCCGGTATTTTTTGCTGTGAATGACATTTGACCGGATTGCTTATCATAGAAAGCAGTAACCTCAGTATTAGAATTAATTTTAGAAATTAGGCTATCTAGAGTATCTTCAGCAGCAATGGTGATTTTTTTTTTCTCGCCTAGTTCCCCATTTTTATCAATTGCCTGGATATAAATATCTTTTTCGGCTTCTCCTTCAGCTAAAACCTTGGCTTTAGGATCAAGGGAAAGTGAAGTATGGTTTTTCATAGTAGCCGCAACCGCTAAATTCTGTACTTCTATCGTTCCAGCAAAATCTGTAGTTGAATTTATATTTTTAATGCCAATCGCATTCTGGTTAGAAATTGTTACCGTCTTTTTTATAAATGAAGATTGTTTCCCCACTCCATCGCGTATTAGTGTATCCAATTCAGATAAGGCTGTATTGACCGATCGATAATCATCCCGTTGCCACTCAGAATATTGTTTCTTCTGCGTTAATTTATCCAAAGGCACTCGTTCTGCCTGCATCATACTTTTCACTATTTCATCTATATCCATTCCACTCGCTAATCCACTGACACGTACCATCATTCATCACCCGCTTATATTTTTTCGTCGACCATTATCCCGACAAATTCCGTCATTGCCGCATAAAAGTCCAGAAGCTTTTTTGGAGGAATTTCTCTAATTGTTTCATTCGTAACGTCATCAACGACCTTGACATAATACTCGTCCAGTTTTTCATGATATTCAAACCGAACAGCTGTATGTGCCGGGTTTAGAAAGGTATTTAGACTCTCAGTTACCTCCTGAACCTTTTCCTTTGTTGGCTTGTCATTCGTCTCTACGCTTTGTTCTGAATATGCGACTGTATTGAGCTCTCTCTGATAATACGTACTGATTCCCTCTGAAATTGCTGTTCTAAGTTGCGAGGAAAGAATATTCGTCGATAAACTCTCCAACATCACTTTTTCCCCCAATAAGATATCTTTACTTTTTATATCGGTATTTGCCGGTTTATATTTAGTGATTGAAATGGGGTTATGTAGATTTAGCGATTATCAGATTAGGTTGAAAAAGACCCTAGCTAAAATCTAGGATCTGCACCATACCAAAATATTAAGTAGCTACTTCTAATTAATGAATACTTCTATTGCTAATGTTTAATTATTTTATTATTTATGGTTCTTCCACTAACTCAACCTTATATATTTTCCCATTTATCAATCCAGTAATCTCAGTTACCGATAATGGTGCTGTCTCGGAAATGTCCACACCTAATGTTCCGTCAGCTTTCACACCGTAACTTTTACTATCAACCACTACCTTGTATTTCTTTGTATTCGTTAACCCTAAAATTTTTCCATCACCAGCAATTAGACCAGTTAGGGAGTCATTTGAAAGAATAACTTTGGTTGGCGGTTTGATATTCTTTTCAGTTAGTGTTAGTTGTTTGAACTTAACCACTCTATCACCGTCTAATTCATAAACACCTAAGTATTTATTGGTGGTTGCATCTACACCTGTAATATCAATTGGACTTGTTGGTAATGAGCGTAAATTTGTTAAGTACACCTTAGAATATAACTTAGGGGGATCTATTGAAACTGAAGAAACTTTATAGTAAATTTTATTCTCTGTTTTTTTAGTTGGTGATGCTTTCAATTGAGTGCCCTCTATTGAGGCTTTTGCTACTGAAGCAGTTAATGCTGGTGCATTAGTGGCCTTAATAGCTTGAACAACAATTGAATCTTTAAAGCCTGTAGCTTTAACAATAATCGTGAAATTTATATCACTTTCGAAATTTTCTTGATTCTCTTTTAAGAATGTCAAGATAGTTTGATTACTGATGGTAATTTTCCCGCTTGCAACCTTATAATCCCCTGAAATCTTTCCATCTGCACCTTTTGAAATTTTCTTTAATCTTTTAGCTTTTTCGTAATTATCTTCAAGATTTTTTATTTTTAATGTCACTTCTAGGTAGGTTGCCGTAAGTAATGCTCCTGATTTATCGGCAAAAGGGATGCTAACGTCTTTTCCAACGGCTGCATTTTTCATATCTGTAAAGCCAGGGTCAATTGTCCCAAGTTTAATAATACCAGGAGAGTAGCTATTTAAAGCATCATCTTCTACAACAATCTTAATATTTTTCCCCGGCTGAGCTTCTTTTAACTTAATAGAAAAGTTACCCGTTGTGGAACCTTTAGTTGCTTTTTTAGTTACCGTTTCTCCAATCAATGTATACTTGTCGTCATTATCTACACTATAAGCTTTCACCGTTGAATTCGGAATGGCTTTTCCTTTGTATTCCTTCGAAGCAGGATTAATGGAGTCAAGCCCCAATTTGTCTTTCTCCATCGCATAACCTAAATCTACCGGGGAACCCAACTCTACATACATAAAGGGAAAGTTATTCTGGCCTGCTAGGACTTTTACCGAGTATTTGGTGTTTTTATTTTTCCCGTCTGGATCAACAATGATATCGTAGGTACTAGCAGGGACATATGCTTTAAAAACACCCTTATCGTTAGCTTGTGTAGTCCATGCTGTAGTTTTGTTTTTTATTATGACCTTTGCATTTTTTGAAACATGACCACTGATTTTTCCGGATTTCTTTGGATCGACACTTTCGGAGTCAGGCAGAGCAATTGCTTTAACCTTTGTTGCTTTGGTACTCGCTTTAATCGTTACAAAACTTGTCACGCTTAAATCTTTAGTTACTTTTGCAGTGATGGCATATTTGCCTGGATTAAGAGGTTCTGATTTTAACGCCGCAGTACCATTATTTACTCCACTATTATATTCGAATCCCCAAATTGATTTATAATTAACAATCCCTCCCTTAAATTCAGTTAGATTCTGGAATACTACCTTATCAGATTGCACAAATGTTTTTCCATCATCATCTAACAAACTATAATCGATTGAACCTGTTAATGGTTTTACAGTCGCCGCTTCAACCACTTTATCCATTAAAAAGAATACAGAAGAAAACAGTGTTACTACTATTCCAAGTGCAAGAGTTTTATTAAAGGATAATTTCCTTTTGGTCAAAATCATTATTTATACCGCCTCTTAATTATTTTTTGAATATTTAAATCTATGTACTTATTTTCCTCCCTTCCCTACTATTTTCATATAGATTACTTCTATTCATACATCGGTATAAATTTGGAATTCATTAGCACTTTTACCTGTTTTTTATCGAACAAGATGTGCTGCCGACTACATGAAGCAAGAGCGTTTTGGGTCTATGTTCAGCCATAGCGACTATCTATTAGTGAGTCAGAGGGCGGAAAAAATGCATCGTGATGCCGTGAGGGATTGGTTATCAAAGGTTTCAGTGGAGCTAGGGTTCAAAATGCATCCTATTCTAGAGATTGCTTTAGAAGAACTGTTTAAGAAGAATAGGCGGTAAATGAGTAGCATGAGTAGCTGCACGTTGTCCTCACTTCCAGCGGCAATTCTGATTCTATCCCGTTTCAACTGAATAAATGATTCATGTACGATGTCTTTAGTTCTTAGAAAATTGTTGTAAACCTTTAGACTATTAACCTTTTTGTTAATGGTTGAAACAGCATAGCCCTCCTTCATCAAACGTTCCTTGTACCTAACAAATGAGAAGCGGGATAGAACTGGAACATCCTTCAATTTCTCTTGCAAATATGATTGGAACCCTTTGACATCGTTCACATAAGATTCGATTGTTTTGGCTGCTTTGCCCTCTGTAAATAGCCATTGACTAAACTCATCTATCCCCAAGAATGATTCCCCTCCAAAAGTGAAAAAAGGCTATTGATTTATGTAGTTCTACACCAGTAGCCTTTTACTTTTTCTTTGTATTCATTTTTTCAGTTCCTTTCTTAACCGCTCACGACAGTTATATAATAATGTCAGCAGTTTTTTTATACAGAAATCATTCCATTTCTTTGCAATTCATGCATTCTGCGAAACGGGATACAAGTCCTAAAAGTTTTGTCGTAAGATTGCAGAAAGAAATATCGTGAATCTCGCTTGTAAGTGCGGCTTAATCGACATAGAACTCATATGCAATTTGTCCCCCATTCCTAATGCAAACTTGATACAGTTTCTTTTTCGTTTTCTCATCCAATACAAAACCTGCTATCCACTCATAGTCCTTAACATCCACAAAGGAAAGGGTTTCAATTAGCAATGGATCAGGTAGCTTTACCAATTGTTCCGTTAGGATGAGCAAACCATCAATTTCTTCATGATAGCATCATAAGCTTAATAACCTACATCTTCCCTTTTGACCTCAATGTTAAGTATTTTTTTCATCGTTCCAGCAACCAGTCTAAATGCTTCATCTTTTCTCCTCCTAATAATAGAAATAGCCCTTACTCCGACAATCTAAGTAGAGGCTAGAAGCTTGTTCTTGAACACATAGTGCCCTTTGAACAAACGTACATTCTATGATAATAATATATATCTGAATACACAATCATTACTGTTAGACACAGGGAATTTGTTTTCAACATTTCTCATCTTTCGGTGCATTGACTACTAAAAAGTGGACTTTAGGGGCCCATTCAATTTTCCCTATCTGCCCAGGAAAAGAAAAAGTTTTAAACAAATTTATAGCCTTTAAGTTGTCTCCAATCCCCTTGTACCAATGTAAATACTGTCCCTAATTGTGGTTTTACCCTAATTCTATCTTCGGTATCTTTGCTATCATATGCAGTAAAGTACAAATCTCCAGCAACTTCTTTTTGAAAGATAACCTTTTTGAAGTTCCAATCCCTTTTAAGCAAATTTCTGATATTTTCTACTCTTTTTTCGTCATACATCCAATCAATCCTCTCAATAATCATTCATTCCTTTCAGTATATATATATAAAAGGAACCCTAGTAAAACTATAGTCCCTTCCAAATAATCTAAAATTAACGAAGAAGTTGTAAAACTCGTTGTGATTGTTGATTTGCTTGAGCCACATAGCTTGTGCTACTTGAGAAAGAATATAATTCTTAGTTTGATTTATCATTTCTTTAGCAGCCGTGAGAACATTTACTTTCATAAATGACTAGACTATATCTTCATCCACATGCCCCAATGCTCAACAACTTCGAAGAGTGACCTTAATTCTTAATTAAAATAGCCATATATGCCATTGTTGTATATCCGTTATCTCTCAATAAATTAAAAGCCCTTTTCAAATAAACATTGTTATGTTCAACTGATTTAGAAAATGATTGGATTAGTGTAATAACTAATTCAGTTGTAAGACACTTGTGGAAACCAGCCATACCGATTAGATGAAGTTTAATCATTGAATAATGTAGGATAAGCATTACATAATCTTCGAAAATAGTTTTATTCCCAAACGGGAAGAGATTCTTGAAGACATAGTTTACTAAATAGTTTTCAAGAATATATTCTTGTTCATTCATAAAAGGCTTATAATACTCCTCAAAAGCCTCTTTATACTTTTCTGCAACTTCTTCAATATTTGATTCGTTCGTATATTCAATCCCTTGTAATGTCTCTGATAAGCATTTCATGTATCTTTCGCTTCCTATCCCGTGCGCTACCCGATAGTCAAGCAACTCTTTGCATAACTCCATTTGAATTACTAAGTGTGTCGGGTCATTAGAAAGAACAGATTTCGTTCCTCCATTTGCCATCATCTTTGCATAATGCGCAATGATGTCTTGTATAGAGTGTAATTTACCATGATCTAAAGCTTCTTGCACTTTTCTAAAGAATAAGCCTAGCAAAATTAGACGTTCATTCAATGAGTATGTTCTATCCTGCAGTACTTGAATGGTAAAAATACGAAGTTCCCAGAAATACTTTACTGGTTTATTTATTGAATTTGGATTATTAGTATCTAATTCCTTTGCGATAAAACCATGCGTATTATCGAATTCTTCTGTCTCATCAAATTCAATTCCATTTTGATTCAATAATGCTAATCTTGCCGCCTCGGGACATGACATCGTTAATGATTTCTCAACTACTCCGTTAATTCTATTTATAGAGCGAGGATAGGTTGTACAAGTATTTGATAACTATTCTTCTCCCAAATTTAATTGTACCTTACACAAATTCTCTTCAGTTAAAAAAGAGCATCTGCCTCCATCTATCATTTTAATCTTAGCAAAATTATCCGATGAAGGATTAGATCTGTTTCGTTTTATATTCTTTTCGAATAATGGTTTTAGTTCTTTATCTTGAGTTTTTCTATATTTCTTATAAGTTGCTTCATCTATATTTACTCGCCAACCTGCACAACATGAATCTTCACACGCAGAACCAATACATGAAAATTCCTTAACATATTGTGGTATTAACATATGCCTTGTTTTTTCAGTCATTCATTTCTCTCCTCCTCTTGATGATACATGATTAACATAGATTTCCCACAAATGAAAGAAATCTATGTTAATCATGTAATGTAAAAAGGAATTGAGGATACCCCCAATCCCTTAGCCTTTTATTAACGTAATAATTGAAGAACACCTTGTGGTTGTTGATTAGCTTGAGCCAGCATAGCTTGAGAAGCTTGCGCCAAGATAGAGTTTTTGGTTTGCTGCATCATTTCTTTAGCCATATCTACGTCACGTACACGCGACTCTGCTGCTGTCAAATTCTCAGATGCATTATTCAAATTGTTGATTGTATGTTCTAATCTATTTTGAATAGAACCGAAAGTGGACCTTTTTTCAGAAACTGTTTTAATAGCAGCATCAACAGCAGCGATATCAGTATCAAATGTATTTTTTGTTCCATCCGGCTTAACACCATTTACAGCTAAACCAGTAGCGTCCATATCTGTAGCAAGTTTAATGTTTATTTGTTGAGTTTTGTTAGCACCAATTTGTACATCGATATCTAGGCTACCATCAAGCAATTTTTTACCGTTAAATTCAGTACGATCTGAAATACCAGTAAGTTCTGAATTAAGCTGTGTTATTTCATCATTTATTGAAGATAAATCTTCGGTACCTAAAAATCCGTTTCCACCCTGTACTACTAGTTCTCTCATTCTTTGAAGAATTGAATGAGTTTCATTCAATGCGCCTTCTGCAGTTTGAATTAATGAGATACCATCTTGAGCGTTACGAGAAGCTTGATCCAGACCGCGAATCTGTCCACGCATTTTTTCAGAAATTGCTAATCCTGCTGCGTCATCTCCAGCACGGTTAATACGAAGACCTGAAGCTAATTTCTCCATAGATTTAGATTGTGCACCAGTTGCACTTGATAACTGACGAAAAGCAACCTTGAAAATCAAAATTCTTCCTAAACGAGAAACCCATGTGACTCAAGGTATTTGCAGAAAGTGAAGGTCCATCATTAGGTAAACTAAGTATAATGGAAAGAACTCGTTCCAAAACATTAGGTAAGCATAAGAAAATGGAAGAGTGAAAAACAGGGATTCAGTAGGAAACCATTAGACCTGTTCATCATCTCTTCCATTAGTAATCCATTTGCTAGGCATTTTTTTGCAACAAAATCTCGACTTCACGAGCATATCCATACTTCTGAAAGAACTCAATCAATGCTACCTCAAAAATCTCCCGCTGATTGATGTTCTTTTCCTTGCTAAAATCCCGAACCATTTGGTCTAAAACGTTCGTCATGTGGACTGATTTTGTCGCAAATAATCCTTGTAGAGTGAAACGGGGAATCTGTCCTGTCGCTACTGACGCTCCTAACAGACTTTGCAAGCCATCCTTGTTCGATGCTAACCATTCTAGTAAAGCTGTAAATTGTTCAACATCACCATTTCCGATAGAAAGAGAACTCTCCAAAGTACCTTCACTACTTGCAAGAGCAACATTTTCCTCATTTTTAGGCTTTGTAGGGGAAGTAGAGAGATAATTCCCTGCTTCCTGTGACCATTCAAATCCTTTCGATTTCATGTAACGAGCCATTTCAAAATGATTTTCGAATCCTACCTTCAATGCAACCTCCTTCAAATCCGCTCCTTCCTTGTTTAGTTCCATCACTACTCTTCGAACCTTGTCGGATGCAAAGTTCACCATTGTTTCCAACGTAGCCTTGATTGCATCCGCTGGTACATAGGTTTCTTTTCGCTTGTCCCAAACAAAATTCTTGCGACTCATATAGCTATCCATCGAACGATAGGTTGAATAGCGATACTGTTCAGCCACCTCATCCCTTGAAAAACCTTCCCCTAGTAGTTTTAAGATTCCTTTAACCTTATCATCATAAATAGGTTGCAATGCTTCTGCATTAGTCATTGGTTACTCCTCCTTTTACAGCGTATTAACAGCATCTTTCAAATCATCCATGTTGCTGTGGACGTATATACTCGTTGTTTTTAGACTACTGTGTCCTAATAGTTTTGAAATCTTAACTAAATGAACATCGTTTTTGACTAGCTTGGATGCAAAAGAATGGCGTAGGATATGTGCGGTCACTTGTTTTTTCCATCCTAGTGACTTCCTTGTATCACTAAACACCTTTGCAACTCTTGTAGGTGAAAGAGCACCTGAAATTCTTGTGGCAAAGAAATTGTCTGAAACAACTCTCCAGTTCTCGTTGTAATCCACTAGCAATTCCTTCAATTTTGAATTGATTGGCACAAAGCGGTCTTTGTTCCCCTTCCCGTGTCTAATATAAATCAGATTGTCTTCCAAATTGACATCTTCTACCTGAAGACACAGACATTCGGAAATACGCATACCAGTGTAATAAAGAGTTTGTGCGACTAAACGAACGAGGTCATGTTGGATGGCATTCACAAAGTGATTGACCTCTTCCTCAGATAGATAATGCCGTTCTTTTTGCTGACATTTGATTGACTCCAATTTTGCTGTAACATTCTTGTCACACCACTCGCTTTTGTAAGCATAGCCGAAGAATGACCGCATGCATCCTAACACACGTTTCCTACTAATCGGCTGGTTACCCTTAACCTCTTTAAGATAATAAAGATACTCTTCCACATCTTCTTGTGTAATGTCCTCCAAGTAAACTGGACTGTTGTATTTCTCTTCAAGAAAACGATTTAAAAGTGTTAAATCTTCAAAATAGGCTCGTATAGTGACTGGACTTCGCTCAATGTTTGCTTGATATTTCCCAAACCGTTCAAGTGATTCTACAAATAACATGTAAACATCCCCTTTCCAATTAGTTCAAAGTAATAATATAATTTTAGATTCTTCTTTTGATTCGGGTAGGTGTTACCTCACATAGCGTCAGTAGCAACCCTATCCTTCGCTACTGACACTACGGTTGGTACAAGTGGATGATTCCCATCCCTCAAATTCGTTGTAGTCCTCCGATAGTTCAGCATCTATGGCTACATTTGAATCAGTCCCTGTAAGTTTCAATGTTTCTTGTTGAGGACGAATTGGAATAACCTTGCTTCCAGACTTTTTGATGGATATCTTTTTTGAGTCCCCTGCATGTCGGATGTCAAATGTAATTCCCACATCTTCAAGATTAGACTTCACTTCTTTTAGCCTTCTGCTTAAAATGTGAGCCGCTTTTGGGAATGTCTTGACATTCGTATTGATTTTTTCTTGGAAGGCTACTCGTTCAAGTTCATTTAGCAAACTAGCAACGGAACCCGACCATGTTTGATTGTCTTTCATCAAAGCAACAACTGACGCAGCAACTGGATGTGAAGAGATAGCTTCTTCATTCGATTGATTACGATTATTACGGTATGCTTGTAGGAATCGCTCGCCTCCATATCCTAATACTTCCGCAATGGCATAACCCCAGCGAGTGAAATCTGCCATCCTTGGAAGCTTGTCTAACTTTACATCAGGGAAAATTGCCATTGCATTTGCTAAAGTCTGCAATGCTCCACCCACAATACCTGCCCTATCTACTTCGAAAGCTTCCCACACTTCCCGCTCCTCTTTCCGTTCGTCTTCAGGAATACGGTCCAATTCAATAATGATAGAACGGTCAATTAAATCCGCCCTTGTAACCACTACATTGATACCTGTTAATCCAACACATCGGCGAAGGTCAAGAAGTGTTTCATCATCATCTGTAAATAATGTCCTTTTGCTAAACCCGCCACCTGTAGAAGCAATACATAAGAGGTCACTTTTTTCAGCTGATAGGCCATCCAAATTATCGAAAGATGGCATATAGTTGTTAGCTAATGATAGTGCTAAGTCTTGCAAACTATTAGGCATGGATAATAATTCTTGAACAGCTGGGTCAACGATTTGTCTAGTTAATCGCATAGAAGTGGACTTCGATGCTCCCTTTTCACCGCTAAACACTAAGACAGCATGCGGTATGTTCGGAATAAAGCATGTTACAACATAAGCAAGATAAAGAATTTGGTCATCTTCATTTTTAATGCGTACATGGTTTAGTAATTGCTTTAAGTCCCCGCCAAAGTCAGGAAAAACTTGTCCTTTAGTATTCTTATTACGGGTAAATAGGATGGGAGGGTCTTTTAATACACGACAAGCACTAGGCTCTATCTTTACAACACTCCAATCATCATTCGCTAGGTCATAATAAAAATCACCGTCTTTTTCTGCCACTCGTAACTGCAAACTATGTTCATCCCCATCAAAAGCGGCTTTCATTTCCATAACACCAAGTGCTTGATTCATTGCATCACTGGTTGGTGCTCTTTTCGTTGTGTCATAATATTGCTTGGTTAGCCACATTTTGAATTTCTTACTTTTCACTTTCAAGACTTCCTTGTGACCATTGAGAATCACCGCTGCATAAGCTTCTCCCAAATCACTTTGGAAAAACTTAGCTTCATCACATACCCGAATCAAAATGTCTGCTTGCGATTCCTTTTTTGATTCTTCTTGGGATGAAGGATTCCAGCTGGGGTCAAATTTCTTCCGTAATGTCTGCCAGTTTTCTTCCGAACAGCTATTATGATGGCATCCTGCAGCAATACCTCCGTTTTCAAATTGGATAACATAAGCACTTTTATTTGTGTGGCTTTCATTCCAAGGACAAGTTGACAATACATACTTTGTTGCTCCTTTTTGCCATGGAGCGGTAAATACTACATCCAGTTCATGTTCTTCAATGAATTCTTCTAGATTGAACCCTGCTTCAGTATTGCTCTTTTTGGAAGTTGATTTTCCTTTGAGGGAAATGGTTGGACAAATAGAGGCTAATACCTGCAGTTGTTCCTTCGATACCTCTTTCAGTTCTTTTGGATACGACAGTATTTGAGACAATCGATGTGGTCGTTCATCTGTATGGTCTCCTTTACCTGCCATCGTCCCATAAAGCTTCCAAATTCGAGCGGCATTAAATACCCCTTTATCAACATTGACTGCTTCATTACTGAATTGAAAGTCCAATGCTTCTAATGCTGTTTTGATGAGCATCTTACTTTCATCATCGTTCGGAAGGTCAACAGCGTATAATAGATGAGCACCATTCCCACTATCCGCCAAAATTGGTTCATTCCATCCCTTTTCTTTCAAAAACTGTTTCACTTCTTTTGCCCTTGTAATAGCAGCTTGATGTTCTTCTTCCGTTGATGAAATACCTGTTGGACGTACTGGGTCAAAATCAATCGGAAACCAACGTCTGCATTTAATGTCCGCATCAGATGTTGTATTTTTTGGTCGGACAGCACGGTTTGCCGCTCTGGAAAGCAAATCAGGCTTCACTGGATTTAGTGTTAAATAGATTGCTGGAACTTTTCCATCGTATGCCGCTGCAATATCTGCTAGCTTTTTGTCATTGCTAAAATAGCCACTAACCGTTCCTTTAGTCGTTTTCATTATACGTAATTCTGTTACCTCTCCATCTCTTTTCAGTATAGAAAGAGATTCCATAATCATTTCTTCTGTTGTTTTTACTTCTGTATATGCCATTATCGTATCGACTCCTTATTTGTGTTTGTCTCATGTAGCGTAAGTAGGGACTATAGCAACCTTTGTCACTATAGTCGGTACTGTTGCTTCGTTAGGGTGTGGTGGGAAGACCCCTTTTTAAATAATGTCTAAATCATCCAGGTCCTTGATTACCTTAGTCGGTATAGCTGATTTGTTGCTCCTAGACTTTTGAAGTTCATCTACCGAGCAAACATCTACAACATTTGCAAAAACTCTGTCATTCCAGAATTTGTGTTCAACTTTAATCCCGCAGCACATACCCTCCAGATTCCCTAATTCTATTTCTTCATCCCCCTCCCCAATTGTGGTGTCAATCAACTTTTCAAGTAAAAAGTTTACACCTTGTGCCATAAGGAATGACTGTGTAACAAGACAATGATTATCAGTGGTAAAGTTGATATCTTCTCTTTTGACTTCGATATTAAACGTCTTTTGCATTGTTCCTACAAACCAGTCCACATACATCATCTTTTCTCCTCCTACTAGTAACTCTAATTATTTACTGTTATTCGCTTGATAGATTGTCAAAATAAAAATACCCCAATCCCATTTCTGAGATTGATGCGCTATTCTACATGTTCTGCTTGTTCAGCTAAAAAGCTTTCTGTTTCATCACCTAATGTTCCAACAATGGAGTACAACATGATTCCACTTTCATTGTCATTTAGGATGAAGGTTCGGTACATCGAAATACTTTCTTCAATGGTCACTAACTCCACGAACTCCACTGTGCAATCAAGCAAGCTGCTAGGCAATCCAATCAACTCGATATCATCCTCCGATGTTTCTAGGAGAACCATTCGGCAGTGCCTACTCATGTCAAAATCCTCCACATGCTCGTCAACCGAAAGGGCATTGTAAAATTGTATCCATTCTTGCACAATGTACCGTCTCACTTCATGCGGAATTCTTTTTTCACTTAGCTGATGTAAATCACTATATTCGTCCAGTATCTTCATTTAATTTCCTCCTTATCAATTGAAAAAGGACTTCCCTCCGAAGAGAGAAGCCTAGTTTTTGTGAACATCAGATGAATACATGTTCTTGTATATAATATATGCTTTCGTTCTATTTCATTACCTCTATATGTAAAAGAGACCCTAGTAAACTAGAGTCTTTTCAAGTAATTTATAATTGACGCAATACACATGCACACTATAATAGTCCTAAGTCCTTCAGTGACATTTCGTAAAATTAGTTCTATACCTATTCCTGCAAATTTACCAGATTGAAATAAAGCTTTATTCTCCTTTAAAAAGAGAGTATTTTGTAAAAAACTAAATTAATCGACTCCCCCCTTCTTCATAACATACATTACAAATCTGTACTCTATGCATTATTTTATGAAGACGCTGACTCAAAAGGTCGTTGAATGACGATTTCTTGAGTCAGTTTTTTCTTTCGAGCACGTATTTAGATGTTCTAGGAAGTATTAGAGGTAAATTAAGAGGAGATTTCGTTTTTGCTGTTTCTGGTGAATGATAAATCTTGGAATCCCACTTCTTTAGGTAGTGGGCTACACAAATAAGGCCCAGTCTGTGATGTTTTTTGAGTGGCCCCGCAGCGACAATTGATGAAAATTCCGTTTGTCTGGATCACGGGCTCGTTAATGAAGACTGAAAATCACCACAAATTGAATTTTCGTCCGAACTTGTACATTATAACCGGGCTTCAATTGGCCGTTAATCTGGTCCTCTTTCATTCACATGAAAGAGGCATTCGAATCGGTTTTGGAAAAGCTGTTTCGTTCTCCGATTTTGGGACACCCTCCTTCTACTAATTATTAATTAAAATAGACATATAAGTTAAATTCATCATATTACCGTCTTGCAGAGATTTTTTGATTTCATCTAAGAAAAATGTAGAATGCTCATAAGTTTTAGATAAAGATTGAACTAGCTTGACTACTAATTCGCTAGATAAACCTTTATGAAAATTTGACATTCCGATTAAGTGAATTTTCAATAGAGCGTAATGTAAAACCATCTTTGAGTAACTGTCGAAAGGGTTCTTCTCTTCAATCGGCATACAGTTCTTAAATACATAGTTTACGAGGTAATTTTCCAACAAGTACTCGTTTTCTACCATAAATGGTTTATAGTATAACTCATAAGCAGACTCATAGCTTTCAAGCACTTCATCGTCAGTAGTTGTCTTAGATATATTTAACCCTTCCGACATTTCTCTCAAACATTCTATATAGCGGTCCGCATAAATACCACTAGACATTCGAACAAGAAGCAGTTCTCGACAGATACGTAACTGAATATCTTTTCTATGATTTACAGTCTTTAACGCTTCCTTTAAATCCTTTTTGTCTAATGCTTCTAGGTACTCACCTAGAACGGTCGGTATATTATTTAAATTACCACTCTTTACATTTTCATCAATTTCATTATACATCAACCCTAAGAGAAGCAAACGTTCCTCTAATGAATATTGGCGATGTTGTAGTATCAATATCGTCACATACCGATATTCGTCAAATAGGTCAGTCCAATCTTTTATTTCTTCTTTATTAGTTCTAGCAACGTACACGTAAACATCACGTTTCATTTCTAGTTTTGTTTGCTCAAATTCAATTCCATTCTTATTTAACAATACTAGTCTTGCTGCTTCGGGGCATGAAACGGTCAAAGTCTGTTCCGTTACTCCGTTCACTAAGTTATTTACCCTCGGATAAACCGCACACGTATTACATAGGAAAGACTCGCCTAGTTTCGAATGGATTTCACATAACCCTTTCTCATCTTGTAAAGAGCAACCTTTACTACCCATTATAAAACTCGCCATATAATCTTTCGTCGGATTATTTCTGTTTCGTGTAATATTCTCTTTTATCTTTGTTTTCAGTTCTTTATCTTTCACATTATTATATTTTTTATAGGCTGTATTATCAATCGGTACTTTCCAACCCGAACAACAAGTATCTTCGCAGGAAGAACCTATACAGGAAAACTCTTTTACATAGAGGGGGATTAATCCGTTTACTACCTTTGTTTTCATTTGTATTACTCCTTCTTTATTATTAACGTTTACCTAACTAATGAAATTAGATGTAAAAATCGTCCCACGAAAAAGAGGATGGTTTTCCCCATCCTCTCTTTATGAATTTTATTAGCGTAGAAGTTGAAGTACGCCTTGTGGCTGTTGGTTAGCTTGTGCAAGCATAGCTTGAGAAGCTTGAGCAAGAATTGAATTCTTAGTCTGCGTCATCATTTCTTTAGCCATGTCAACGTCACGAATACGAGATTCAGCCGCTGTTAAGTTTTCAGAAGAAGTATTCAAGTTATTAATAGTATGTTCTAGGCGGTTTTGGTTAGCACCGAGGTAAGAACGAGCTGTACTTACAGTTTTAATTGCTGTGTCTAGAGTAGCAGTAGAAGCTCCACCTGCGGAAACGTCTAGTGCCGCGATAGCTAAAGTACCAGTATCAGCTTTTGTAGTAGATAGTTTAAGAGTCATCTTTTCACCATTATTAGCACCGATTTGTAAGTCTTTGTCTGCTGCTGTAGCACCGATTAACTCGATACCGTTGAACTTAGATGTCTTAGAAATTCTGTCAACTTCATCAATAAGTTCTACGCCTTCTGCTTTGATAGCTGCTAAGTCATCAGCAGTATTCGTTCCATTAGCAGATTGAACGGAAAGTTCACGCATACGTTGGAGAATATCATGTACCTCGTTCAAAGCACCTTCTGCAGTTTGAATCATAGAGATTCCGTCTTGAGCGTTACGAGAAGCTTGGTCAAGACCACGAATCTGTCCACGCATTTTTTCAGAAATTGAAAGGCCTGCCGCATCGTCACCAGCTTTGTTAATACGTAATCCTGAAGAAAGTTTCTCCATTGATTTACCTTGTGCATTTGAAGCACTGTTCAACTGACGATGTGTGTTAAGTGCTGCAATATTGTGATTGATAATCATTTTTGTTTCCTCCTTGAATTTGTAAGTTCCCACATCCATGTGGTTTTTTTACGATGAGTAGTGAATAAGTCGGCCGCCTATTTCACTAACCGTCGTTCTATATATAATATCGGCAGGCACGGAAGCATATTTAGTAGTATTTAAGATTTTTTCTTAAAAAACGCATTTAAATTTTCCAGAATATTGGTTTCAATTTTTGATGCCTCATTATTTTCCTCTTGTATGGAGAGATAGACTTCTTTTCTGTGAATATCCACATTCTTCGGAGCATGAATACCTAGTTTTATCTGTTCACCTTCTATTGCGAGAACAGTAATTTCTATATCATTACCTATAATAATAGATTCATTTGGCTTTCTAGTTAATACAAGCATTAGTCTTCCCCCTGTTCTACTTCTAGAGGTTCAATAAGCAAATGCTTATTCATATAGCTACTGCCGTTCATGATGAACTGCTTTCCAGTTTTTTTATGACTATTTAAAATAATAGGAGCTTGAAGGTTAGCAGTTGTTTGATTGAAAGGATCATGAATGGTTAAGATGACAAGTGTGATCACTTCTTTTTCTGTTTCTATTTGTAAGGTAGAAAGGACTTCATCCGTCAGCTTTACTTCATAATCACGAAAAGTATCAAAAGGATTCGTTACGATGAAAGCCACCTCTTTTGTTTCCATAGATTGGAGAACGAAAAATGGTGTTTCTTCTAATGGTAAGAGACAAAATTGCTTTTCCTCCAGAAACCCCGGTATACCGCTTTCAAATCGATAGATATCTTCCTCTGCTATATCTATTTCACCATGAAATTTTGTTGATCTGATCATCTATGCCTTCACTCCCCAATCTCATCTGGAAATAAATTAATGAAATCTATATCCAGAGAATTTTTTTGTATAACTTCCACTTCTGTGTTACCTGGCGTATATTCATGAGTCGGTCGATTAATTTGCACATCCATATTTGGTTTTTGTGGAGTTACTTCAATGTCAACTAGAGCCGGTTGATAGTCTAGCTTCACACTGAAATGGGAGGGAATCCACCCGAGATTGAATTGCTTCTCTGGCCCTTGTCCGTTTTGTTTCGCTTGAGAAGCAAGTGCATTACCCCCGTTTTCAATATGCCTTAATTCCGTCCCCTGCTGTGATCTTCTTGCCATACCAGCCAGCCAATCTTGGTAACCCTGCTGAGCAAATTCCTCCACCCGTTTGGATAAGCTTTTCAAATCCATGTCTTCCCTGGCTTTCGATTGATCGATGGTCAGTTTCCCAGGGGTGGTCTGAATTTCTAAAATCGCCTTCGGTTGTTCGATGGATAAGTCCGCTGGCTTCTGTTCCAGTTGCTGTACCGGTTGTTCGATATTCAATCCAATTTGCATCGATGTAGACTGCATACGGATTTGCGGCATTTGCATCTTCATCACTCCTCTCGTTATAGAAAAAAGCTATCCGGTTACGAATAGCTTAGCGAAGAAAATCTAGTAAACTCGGTTGCATGATTTTTGCACCGATACTCAATGAAGCACTATGGACACTTTCTTGGGTCGTTAAATTCATGATCGCTTTTTCAATATCGACATCCTCATTTTTCGAAAGGATTTCTGTCGCAAACAATTCTTGTTGGCCTAGACGGTCTGTCATCAACTCGATTCGATTCTGTCTCGCACCCACTTGAGCCTGCGTTGCCAAGAAGCTGTCAATCGTTTTATCAAGCTCTGCCAACATCGCACCCACATCACCATTATTTTCTAGTGCATCAATCGTTTTTTGAATGCTACCATCTTTTGCGAGCGCATCGCCAAACATCTTAGATCCATCCGTATTGACCTGAATGGATACCCCTGAAAACACTTCAAGGTTGATAGGGTCCGTTCCGTATGTGATTTTTCCGGTAGCTTCTTCTAAACTATCAGAAGGTTTCACATTCGTATTCTTCCCATTAAAAATATACTTCCCGCCAATCTGTGTATCACCGATACTCACAAGATGTTCTTTTAACTGCTTGATTTCTTCCGAAATATTCTTTAGCTGTCCACCCTCATAGGTCCCATTACTGCCTTGCACGGTTATCTCCCGGATCCTTTGTAGTGCAGAAACGGCTTCTGTAATCGCATCATCCGTACTATTAATCCAGTTTTCCGCTTCCGAGATGTTACTCTTATACTGCTGGATTTGGTTAAGATTAGTCCGGTACCCCATTCCCATCATCGCTGCGACGGGATCATCCGAAGGCTTCGAGAACTTCTTTTGCGATGAGACTTGTTCCTGAAGTTTTCCCAACTTTTCATAGCTGCTGCTTAGGTTGGTCAACATATTATTGGTTAGCATCGATTGCGTTACGCGCATCTATTTTCACTCCTATTATCGGCCTACAGTTCCCATTCCGTTAATGATTTTATCAAGCATTTCGTCGACCATCGTCACCATTCTAGCCGATGCATTGTAAGCCTGCTGGAATTTGATCATGTCTGTCATTTCTTCATCCAAGGATACAGAACTGACAGATGCCCTATTTTGGTCAACGGATGCCGCAAGCACAGTCGAGTTAGAAAGGTTCTTTTGCGCACTTTGTGAATCAACACCCAAGTTTCCGATAATTCCGGAATAATTTGTATCAAAGCTGCCTGTTAGATTCATTTTCTTCAATTCTTCTATTCCAGCGGGAGTTTTGAATGTTTCATAGTCACTAAATGCCTTCTTTTTTAAATCAGCCAATAGCTTAGCATTTTCATTATCCCCAGATGCCCCACTCGTTTTCCCAGCTGCAGCAATTAATGAAGAATCTTTTAAAATCTTGTCATTAACCGTAATACTTTGGGCAGCACTCCCATTAGCACTGATTTCGAAAAAGTTGTGTTCTGATTTAACATTGGCACCTAATGCATATCCACTTTTATGAATCGCATTAAATTCATTCACATAAGCCTTCGTCATGTTATCGAGCTTTTGCAGCATGTCAGGATACTTGCCCGCCGTTGTCCCATCACTCTTTTTATATCCAAAATTCTCAATTAATCCAGCTAGTTCTCCTGAAAATTTAAACTCCGTCAACTTTTTCGAACCAAAAGTCACGTCGCTAACCATACCACTCTCTTTGTCATAGTTAACTTCCACTTTGGCCGTCCCGAGCATCCCCGTTTTGTTTACGCTGACTAGATTGACAGGGGGTACATAAGAGGAACCATCTTCTTTCATTAGCTCGATGTTGTATAACCCTGTTGCAACGTCACTTGCTTTTCCATAATCGCTTGGAATCACGTTTTTCACGTTGATGCTGACAAGCTGCGATAGGTTATCCACGAGTACATCCCGTTTATCATAAAGTTCGTTCGGAACCAAACCGTGTGGTTCCACTTTACTGATTTGCTGATTCAGCTGATCGATGCTACTGATGATCGTGTTGATTTCGTTCGCTTTGACATTAATTTGATTGCCGATGTCCGTTTTCACGCTTGTTAACGAGTTATAGTAGTAGTTCAATGTATCAGCAACCATAACGCCTGTGGAAGCAACGACTTCACGGGCACCGGAGTTTTCAGTATTGGCCGTTAACCCTTGGATCGAATTCCAGAACTTCTCCATCGTTGCGGCCAGGCCACTTTCGGTTGGCTCGTTCATGATGCCTTCCATTTTCGATAGCGATTCGCTCATGGCACCGTAATAGCCGATTTTATTACTTTGTGTCCTGTATTGCGCATCCAAAAAGCTGTCGCGGATGCGTTGCACGGTTTCTGCCTCGACACCCGTCCCGATTTGACCGGCTACACGCGGGCTGTTCATCCCGACGGTAGGAAAACCGGATGTTTGCTCCAGGTTGACCCGTTGCCTTGAATAGCCTACCGTGTTGGCATTGGAAACGTTATTTCCCGTCGTATATAAGGCGCCTTGCGAGGTAGTCATTCCACGCTTTGCTGTTTCGAGCCCCATAAAGCTTGAAATCATATGATCAAACCTCCATCTATTTACTGTTTCCTGTTTTGTTGCTTACGCTTTCGAATCAAACATGCCTAAGCCGCTTTTCGCAGCCTTCTTGGCCGTCTTGCCATAGTTCATATTCTGGTTTTGTGGCCGTAGCATATTTAGGGAGACATTTATGAATTGAAGAGATTGGTAGATTAATTGCTGGTTTAAGCTGTTTTGCTCTTTCAGCTTGGTCACCTCTTGTATCAATTCCGTTTTAAGATCTTCAAGGGCATCCGTTTCAATCGGATCAGTAAATTCCATTACAGTGGAAATGGAAGCGTCCTGATTTTCGGCACCATTGGCTGTGAGAAATCTCTCGACGGCGGCTTCTCTTTCTTGATCCGTTTGACTGATTGCTTTAATATGCTTTTGTTCATCAATCAGCAGGACGGAGATAGCCTCCGTGTCGCCGGCTTTCAAGATGTTTGTTTTACTTTGCGCTAACTGATTGAAGCTTTTATGAAGGGTAACCAATTTTTCAAGCGAGTCGATAATCTGTCGTGCAGACATGTTCGCTGCCTCCTCTGCTCATAGATGATGGACGGAATACGGTTCCGTCCATTTTAATCAAACGTTTGATTAAGGGTTATTTTCGGTAAAAATCGATAAGTCCCTTGGCTGTTTCCTGTGCATTCATTTTATATGTTCCATTTTCCACTTGGATCTTCAGTTCATCCACCTTCGCCTGTCTTGCAGCTGGTATTGGAGATAGTTGTTGCATCTCCTTTGCTGCCGAAGATATTTCCACTTTATCTGAAGGGTTGACCTTGGATTCTTTGACAGTCCCTACTTTATTGATTGAAGTATTATATGGGTTCACACCCGTTACACCGACGTTATTGATTTTCATATTCCAGATCCTCTCCTTCGGTCGATTTCGTTTATCTATTCTTATCAACATCCACATATTTATGATTCCTTTAACAGACGATGATCTGCTCATGACTGCGTTTATTCTCTATACTAGTATTATCGACAAGGAATAGATTTATTTTAAGATTTCTGGGAATTTTTCCTTCGACATCGAATGTCGAATTCTGTTCTCAATACAGAATATTCTAACAAAGTATCAGCAGAGAAGCTAAGATTTACACTTTATTGATCTTTCATAAAGTATGTACTTTTTTTATCACGTCCTTGAATTTCGAGACGGCGCTTTTCTTCATTTTCATACGTCTCCAACCCGGAACGAATGGAGTCGCTACAAGTGCCACATAGTCTTCCACTTCGGATGATTGTCCCGCATTTTTCACAGGGAACGCCCAGGTTCGGAAATTGGGCAATTCTCAGTTTCCCCGTTTTCACGAATTTAATGATTAATTCTTCCTCAACACCTGTCGCTTCAACTACCTGTACCATGGACGCCGTTCGGTTACTTTTCTTACGGATGTATTCATACACCATATCGAATTGCTCTTCTTCTTCTTTATAGCAAGCATCACAAACATCACGGAATTTTGTTTTAACGAATAACGAATTGCAGTTTGGACAGTTGTATAAATCCATTTGGGTGTCCCCCTCGACTATATTCTTGTACTTTATATATCGAGTATTAAGAGCGATACTTTAGAAGGTTTTTAAAAATACTTACTTTTACCTAGCTAGCGTGATGGATGATACTTCTCTTGCACCAGCGATTTTCAAGATTTTAGCAGCCTGCCTGAGCGTTGAGCCAGTCGTGTAAATGTCATCCAAAATCAAAATCGATTTGTTCTGTATCACGTCCGTTCCGGTCACTTGAAAAACCTGCGGCAATGATATCCTCTCTTTTCGTGACTTTTTCGATTGTTTTTCGGTATGAACCCGCGTTAACAAATGCATCGCTTCAAGACCTAATAGATCCGTAAAAGCTTGAGCCTGATTGAATCCCCGCTCCTTTAAACGCTCTTCACTAAGCGGGATGACCGTTATGATTTCAAAGTCCATCTCCTTCATTTTCTCTCGTAAGAAGGGGACGAAGGCTTCGGCCAGTGCATAATCTCCACGATACTTATATTTCGCAATGATGTCTTTCAAGTATTCATTATAATGAAAGATCGATACGTTCTTCGTTATAGAACCCTTCCACTTCTCATCTTTTTCCCACCTTACACAATCCAAACATCGATCTCCCTTCCGGAACTCCTCTTCCAGCTCTCTTGAGCATACCTGACAGGTCTCACCACCTATCTTTTCTAGTCTTGATTCACAGTTTTCACATATCATTTTCGCTTCAACCTTCAGCAGTAAACTTCTCCAAGTCAGGATTTCATTCATCTTTTCGTCGCAAAATAAACATCTACGCATCAAGCAGCCCCCTTTTCCTGGCTTCTTGATTCATCATGAAAATATGACGAACGCTCTCTAGCATCGCCCTGCTTTTTCCATAATGGAAAAACGTGACCGTTCCCCTCGGGTATGCAAAGCTTCTACCGACGCGTCCGGCAATCTGGACGAGGGCACTTTCCGAAAAGACCTCGTGTTCAGCACCAATCACCGCAACTTCGAGCCGTTCGATCGTGACGCCTCGTTCTAATATGGTCGTCGTCAGTAATCCTGGTACCTCACCATTCCGTAATGCCTGCACCCTTTCTTTTCGATTTGGATGCTGGGAGTGAACAGCTTCTAATTTTGGATTCAACTCTTGAAACAGAGGAAGCACCTGCTCCATCACTTGGATGCTCGGGAAAAACAATAAAAGTGGGATCTTTTTCTCTAGGCGTTCACTTACCCACTTCTTGATCATCGGGGGAATCCTTTTTTGGAGAAACTGCTTTTGCCAATTGCCACTCCATTTCATTTCAGGGACAGGAATAGGTTGCCGGTGATACCGTGCCGGAATCGTCACCGCTTGAAGTTTCCCTGTTAGGTAAGATCTTTTCATTTTTTTGGAGGGAGTCGCCGTTAGGTATATGGTTGTAGCAGTAGGTTTTTTTGATTTAAGGACTGCATAATGCAGCGATTGATCCATAGAGTAGGGAAAGGCATCGACTTCATCAATGATGATGACATCGAAGGCTTCAGAGAAGCGAAAAAGCTGATGGGTCGTGGATACGGTAAGGGGTGATGCTTTATGACGGTTTTCACTCCCCCCATAGAGGGCGGATACTTCTATTCCAGGGAAAGCTCTTTTTAACCGAGGTGCTAGTTCAAGAACGACATCGGTACGGGGCGTTGCGATGCAGATGCGCTTACCAGCAAGTAAGCCCGCTTCAATGCCTGCAAACAGAACCTCCGTCTTCCCGGCGCCGCACACAGCCCATACGAGGAATTCCCCCTTCTCTTTAATCGCTTGAACGACACAGTCCGAGGCCGTTTGCTGACCAGCTGAAAGTGTCCCCTCCCATTCCTTGACTTTATCGGGAATGGAGAAACTGAGGGGAGGGCCGGTCCAGCTGTATAATTTGGTACATTCACTGACACGCCCCATCATGATGCAGGACCGGCAATAGGTACAATCTTGATTGCATATTTTGCAAGGAAACGTATAAAACAAGGTGGAATCCTTGTTTCCACACCTTATGCATGCGAAGCGCCCATTTTCGCGGTGTACTCCACGTATTTCCGAGATATGGCCTTTCGTGATTTGTTCAGTAAGTAATTCTGGAGGAAAGGGGATTTCCGCTGCCAACAGCAGCCGTCCTGCGAGGTGGTTCTGAAGTTCTTTTGAATAGGGGGGAGTATTCACATTTCGACCTTCTTTCTTAAAATGATAAACTCCTGATTAAAATTCGCTTTTTCTATGGTAATTCCTTTTTTTATCCGACAAAAAACGCCTCTCCCTATGGAAAGACGTTCTTCACTTATATTTTATACCAGCCCATACCCATCGAGCCTTCACCTAAGTGCGTGCCGATTACCGGACCAAAGTAGCTAAGGTCAAACTCAACATTCGGGAATCTTGTTTCCAGTTCCGCTTGCCATTCCTTCGCTTCCTTTTCACGCTTGGCATGAATGATGACCGCTCTATATGGGAGACCGCTTGCCGCGTCTTCCCCGAGTAAGTCCGCAATCCGTTTCATCGCTTTTTTTCTCGTGCGGATTTTCTCGAACGGGACAATGACCTTGTCAACGAAGTGAAGAACAGGCTTAACTTGAAGCAGGCTGCCGATCAAAGCTTGAGCACTGCTTAGGCGTCCGCCACGTTGCAGATGAGATAAGTCGTCTGCCATGAAGTAAGCCCGAATGGACTGCTTCATTTCCTGAAGTCTCGCCAGGATTTCCTCTGCCGATTTACCTTCAAGCGCCATCTGCGCGGCTTCAAGTACATAAAACCCTTGGACCCTGCAGCTAATCTCGGAATCAAAGGCATGGACCCGTATCCCCTCCACCATCTCACCGGCAGATATTGCTCCTTGGTACGTTCCGCTTATCCCACTCGATAGATGAATCGAGATGACATCATCATATTCTTTTTCCAGTTCTTCAAACTTCTCGACAAACAAACCAATGGGAGGCTGCGAGGTGGTCGGAAGCTTGTCCTGCTTTTTAACTTCCTCATAAAACTCATCCGCTGTAATATCCACTTCTTCTCGGTATGCTTCGTTCGAGAAAATCACATTAAGCGGCAACATATGTATATGTAATCGTTCGCGCGTTTCTTTAGGTATATATACAGTGCTGTCTGTTACGACTGCCGTTTTCATAGTGAAGTACCATCCTTATATATATTTACTCTATATACTTATTCAACATTCTATAGGAAAATGCCTTCATTTGCATTAATACCTTTTCTTATTCATGTGATAATAAGTAAAATTAAAAAAGTCCGGCCCCTCCTTACGCAATGCGTAAACGGAAGAACCGGATAGCCTATTCATACATTTATTTCACTTCGACCCAGCCGTTTTTAATAGCCATGACAACAGCTTGCGTGCGGTCGTTCACATTCATTTTCTGAAGAATGTTACTTACATGGTTCTTGACGGTCTTTTCGCTGATATAAAGCGTTTCGCCGATGGCACGGTTGCTTTTTCCGTCAGCTAGAAGTTGAAGGACTTCACACTCACGTCGAGTCAATAAGTGAAGGGGCCTTCTGATTTCCACAGCATGTAGGGAGTCGCGATCAGCGCCTTCTTCAGCGGCTAAACGACGATATTCCTTGACCAGGTTATGTGTCACTTTCGGATGCAGGTATGAACCGCCTTCTGCCACAACACGAACCGCATCGATTAACGCATCTGCGTCCATTTCTTTCAACAGATAGCCTTGTGCTCCTGTCTTCAATGCATGCTGTACATAGTTTTCATCATCATGAATCGATAAAATGATGACCTTCGTGTCAGGATAACGTTGTACAAGCAATCTCGTTGCTTCTACCCCGTTCATATTCGGCATGTTAATATCCATGATTACAACATCTGGTTTGTGTTCTTCGACGAGGTCCATAGCCTCGCTTCCGTCATCGCCCTCGGCGATAACGTCAAAGGATGATTCAAAATCTAAAATACGCTTAACGCCTTCGCGGAAAAGCTGATGGTCATCGATAATGATGATACTAGTCTTCAACGGCTTCTTCCTCCTAATTTCTATTTAAATGCTTCTGCATTTGGTTGTCTATTTTAATTCATAAGGGACTTGGATCAATACCATCGTTCCTGCCCCTGATTGCGAGTCTATCGTCATGCTTCCTTCAAGGAGCTCGACTCTTTCCCTCATTCCGACCAAGCCGAAAGAACCTTCTTTTTGGATGGCCGCATCGAACCCTTTTCCGTCATCTTTAATGACGACGGTCACCAACTCTTTGGAAATGGACAATTTGACCTGGATTTGTTTGGGCTGGGCATGTTTTAGGGAATTTTGCACAGCCTCTTGGACCAATCGGAACAAAGCGACCTCCATATCGGAGGGCAACCTTATGACCTGGCCGATATTCACAAAATTCAAACGTACGCCACTATTGATATTATAATCCTCGGTCGTTTGCAGATATTTCCTGAGAGTAGGAACGAGCCCCAAATCATCAAGAGCCATAGGGCGAAGATCATAGATGATTCGACGCACCTCATATAATGCATTTCGTACCATGACTTTTAAGCTGCGTATTTCCACAAGCGCTTCTTCAGGGCCTCTCTCCCGTTGTACACGTTCAATTAAATCCGAACGCATCATGACATTGGCCAGCATTTGAGCCGGACCGTCATGAATTTCCCGTGAGAGTTTTTTACGTTCCTGCTCCTGGGCTTCGATGATTTTCAATCCGAAGTCCTGCTTACGCTTCGCTTCTTGCAGGGCTTCCCCTACAAATTTCAAGTCTTGTGTTAAATAGTTCTGTACAACGGAAATCTGCGAGACAAGATGTGCGGCTTTATCAATCGTCTGCTGCAACCCTTTTAACCTGAGTTCAAGTTCATCCCGTCTATTACGAAGCTCTTTTTCCAGCTGCCTGTTCATTTGTAAATCGACTTGCAACTTATGAGCCCTTTCATAAGCATCGCGCACCTGTTCCTCGGAAAACTGGTTGAAGTGCATACTGACTTCCGAAAGCCTTTTTCGAGCAAATCTTGCTTTAGCATCCAGTGAATCGCTGTCGTTTATCATAATCGCCACTCTAATTTTCACATCTTCAAGCTCTTTTGTTAGTGACTCAAAATCTTTTCGACATTGTTCTTCGATATCAAAGACTTCATCTCGGCTTTCACTAACGGTGCTTACCATTGTTTCTAAGATCATGTCCAATGCTTTAGCATCAACCTTGTGTATGGACATCAAGATCCCTCCACTTAAATCAACACACTTTTAACCATGTTGTTGTCATTTAGACTATGTATACGGAAAAAATCCTTTTCCCCAATTCATGAATGTTTAAATTACAGCAGGAAACTTATTAGTAGAAACCTTCATGAACATATTGTACCAAAAAAAGAAGAAAAATACGTCACCTTACAGAATGGAATTTCACAAAATATACATAATATAGCACACTATCGAGCTTTTGGACCTCTACATAAATGAGGATGAACGGCCCACTTGTATGGTTATCCTGATCAACAAAATCATTATTCTACTTCTTTAATTATTATACGAAACAGAACAATTACTAAAATGGCATAATTCCTTAAATGCGAGAACTCTATCAGGAATAGTTGAGATTATTGGGCCAAACGCATTGATTTTGCCATAAAGATATTCTTTTAAGCATAAATATCCGAATATGAAAGATGCACATTCAATAAATTTAATTATAACACGTACATATTTTTCTTATATTAAAGTTTCTTTACACATGTCGAATTTATATCAATCCTCGTTGCCACTTTTTGAGCTAAGACTTATAATTAATCAATTATATAGAAAGAACGAAGGTGAAATACCCATGCTCCCTCATTATTTAACGGTAAAAGGACGTGGGGAACATGAAATCGTCATTGAAAAATCCCGGTTCATTTCCCACGTCGCCCGAGTCGAAACAGAAGAAGCAGCACAGGCCTTTATTCAGGAAATAAAGAAAAGGCATAAAGATGCCACCCATAATTGTTCAGCTTATATGATTGGCGAACAAAATCAAATTCAAAAAGCCCTGGATGATGGTGAACCAAGCGGCACAGCGGGCGTTCCAATCCTTGAAGTGCTTAAGAAAAAAGATCTGAAAGATACAGCCGTCGTAGTTACGCGTTATTTCGGGGGCATCAAGCTTGGTGCAGGCGGCCTCATCCGCGCTTATAGCAAAGCCACTTCGGAAGGAATCAACACAACAGGTGTTGTCGTCCGTAAATTAATGCGCATCATCTCCACAAACATCGAATATACATGGCTCGGAAAAGTGGAAAATGCTTTACGATCCTCGATTTACCAATTGAAAGATATCCAATATCTAGAACAAGTCGTTCTCCTTGTTTATGTGGAAGAAGGACAAAAAGAAGCGTATATAAACTGGATGACTGAGCTGACGAATGGCCAAGGCCGCATAACAGAAGGCGAAATGCTGTACTTGGAAGAGGCGCTTACTTAAGTACCATATTTCCTTTTTTTACTATTTCTCACTTGAAAAAGAAATATTTATTTTACGAATTCATGGAATCCATGTAAAATTAACTGTAATGCATGACGATATATATTTGAAGGATTCGAAGAATAGCAATTTATTCCTGCTATTTAAAAGGAGAAGAAAAGATGTCTACTACTAGACGTGTTTATAAAATTAAAAAAACGAAGAAGAAAAGACGTAAGAGACTTTGGTTATTTCTAGTTCCCCTGTTGGTTCTCGCTTTAGGAGCTACTACGTATTTCGCAACGTTATATGTGAAAGCACAGAACGTTTTCAATGGTTCCTACGACCCTGTTGAAGCTTCAGCAAAGCGTGATGAAGCGGTAGACCCGCTCGAAGATAACTTCTCAATCCTGTTCATTGGTATCGATGACAGCGATGAACGTGACTATCAAGGAAATTCCCGCTCAGATGCTTTGATTCTGGCCACTTTCAACAAAGATCAGAAATCGATTAAACTCTTAAGTATTCCACGTGATTCATATGTGTACGTGCCAGAAAAAGGCGTGACCACGAAAATCAATGCAGCACACGCTGCGGGTGGTCCGAAAGCTACGATGGACACGATTGAGAATTTGTTCGACATACCGGTTGATTACTATGTCAGAATGAACTTTAACGCATTCATCGATGTCGTGGATTCTTTAGATGGCATCGAAGTGGATGTTCCTTATGAAATGAACGAAATGGATTCCCATGATAAAAAGAATGCCATTCATCTAGAAGAAGGATTACAGACAGTCAATGGGGAAGAAGCATTGGCCTTTGCCCGGACGCGTAAGAAGGACAGCGATATCCAACGTGGCGAACGTCAACAGGAAGTCTTGAAAGCCATTATCTCCAAAGCAACTACTGTCGGAGCTTTAACGAAGTATACCAATGTTATGGAAGCTGTAGGCGACAACATGACTACGAACCTTCAATTTTCACAAATTAAAGGGTTCATCAAATACGTGACCACAGACAATGGCCTTAATCTTGAAACGGTCAAGCTCGAGGGAACTGATTCGACCATTAACGGAACCTACTACTATCAATTAAATGAAACCTCCGTCGAAAATATTAAACAGCAGTTACAATCCCATTTGAATTTGGGACCGACTAAGACTACCAGTCAAGCGGAAACTGTTGAATCACAGATTGAATAAAAAAGGGACTCGCCTTGAGTCCCTTTTTCATTTGATTAGTTATCGGAAACTTCCCTTACTACTTTTGAAGAAACGAGACACTTCCTTTTGGTAACTCCCCGTTCACAAGGATAATATAAAAAGCAAAAGGCTGCCCTAAAGAAATTTAGGAACAGCCTTTTGTTTATTTTTTCATATTGCGTGCATTTAGCATTTTTAACAGCGGTTGATAGTCTGAACCGACCAGACCGATTTTCTCCACTAAAATCTCTATGAGCACGAGGATACCTGCTACAAGAATTAGCGCTCCCCAGAGTGTAGCGAAGGAAAAAATGATGGCAGCAAGTCCAAAGCATGCTGCTAATGCATAAATGAGTATAACCGTCTGCTTATGAGTGAAACCTAAGTTCAATAAGCAATGATGTAGATGCGATTTGTCGGCGGCCGAAATTGGTTGTTTATTGACAAGCCGGCGAATGATTGCAAAGAATGTATCCGAAATCGGCACACCCAAAATGATGATCGGTACAATCAAGGAAATCATCGTTACGTTTTTGAATCCAAGTAAGGATAGAACCGCAATGATGTAACCAAGGAATAGTGCACCTGTATCACCCATGAAGATTTTTGCCGGATGGAAATTGTATTTCAAGAACCCAAGTGTACTTCCAATGACAATCAAGGCGATCGATGCAACAAATAAATCCCCTTTAATAAGGGCCATTGTCGCGATGGTCACTAAAGCGATTGTCGAGACCCCACCTGCAAGCCCGTCTAGGCCATCAATTAAATTGATGGCATTGATGATGCCGACAATCCATAGAATCGTGATGGGAATACTAAAAATACCAAACTCAAGCGTATCGGTAAAGAATGGCAAATTGATAAATTCCACTTCAAGACCGCCCCATAACACAATGATGAGAGCGGCTAAAATCTGACCTAAAAATTTAGGCGCAGCCTTTAATTCGTATATATCATCCAATACACCAATCAGTATGATGACTATAGCGCCGACTATAAGCGGTAACAGTCCTAGAAAGTCATCCGTGAAAATGATTAACGTAATTAAGAAACTTAAGAATATTGCTAATCCACCCATACGTGGCATAATTTTTATGTGAACTTTCCGCTCATTCGGTTTATCGGTTGCTCCAAGTTTAAAGGCGAGTTTCCCGACAAATGGAGTCAAAAGAATAGATAAAAAGAATGCTACCAATAAGGCCCCTATTAACATCAAGAACCACCTCTATTCAACTTAAAATCTAGTACCCTAATTATCTATAATACAAACTTTATATGATATTACTTATTTATTATTCACCCTCAAATAAATATTATATATGTTTTTAGCCGAAATCTCTATAGGAAAGTTGTTTTTTGCAAGTTTTTGTAAATTAATTCCTATCTTTGTCAACTTTCCGTCCTTTTACATGCCTAGAGAATTTGGTGGAAATCAACCCACTTCTCTACAAAATGAATTATAAATGTCAGCTTGGTAATCTCCGCTAGGGGGTATATCTTTTCCGTAACCTAAAAAGAACACATGGTTAGATAATTCCTTATCCCAAACCATGTGTTCTAATGTGCGCCCTCTGCTGCCATCTCAAGCAAGCAACCGCTTCATACGTGGATAATAACGTCGACTCCTTATATTTAGGAACGCTGAAGCCTTCTCCTTCTACGTCTAACCTTGATTACGAATTTGGGCAACACGAGCATTCGCTTCCATCGCGAAGGCTCCTGAATCAGACGATAGAGCCATTCAAGGCGCATCTTTTGCCATAGAACGGGTGCGCGATTCACCTTTCCTGCAAGAACATCGAAGCTTCCTCCTACTCCCATGAAAAGTCCTTTCTTAAACAAGGGATAGTGGAGCGATGTCCACTTTTCCTGCCTTGGAAAACCCAAGGCCGTCAAAATGATATCCGGCTCAAGTTCCGCTATTGATTTCGCCAAGGTTTCGTCCTCTATATCCACATAACCGTGGTGATACCCGACCAGATTGATACTTGGAAACTTTTGACGGACCTCCGAGGCAGCTTTTTCAATCACGGATTCTTCCGCTCCCAATAAATACACCTTGAGTGATTGCTCATTAGCAATAGCAAAAAGCTGATTCATCAGGTCAAATCCTGTGATTCTTTCCTGTAGCGGTTGGTTCAACCATTTAGAAGCCATGATAATCCCGATTCCGTCTGGCGTAATGTAATCCGCTTTCGTAATGATGTCCTTATACACCTGATGTTCATTTGCATATTCCACAATTTCAGGATTCGCCGTTACGACGAACGTTTTTTCTTGATTTCTTATTCTTGGAAGAATCATTTGATTGATGAATTCATCCATATTTGTATCTATAAAGGGAATCGATAAGATTTCCACAAATTTCTCATTCATCATTATTCAGCCTTTCGTATGTACTATACCACCCGGGTGGGCGAGTACTATTCAAGATTTTTTTCATACACAACCTAATTAAGAAAATTCCATGCAAAGGTTGTTTAGTAGTTGAAGCTCCTTTAGAAATATCCGGTACCCATTCTGATTGTACGTCTCCTCTTCTCATTAACCGAGACCTTCTTGCTTGTTTACATTATCGGTGAACAGCATCTAGAAAGAAAGGATATCATTCTTTTTTAAGGGTGACCTTCCTTTTTGCATTCACATTTTACATGCACGATACTCATCCCTGAGAGCCAAAACAGGCAGACCCAAAGCTTTGGGTCTGCCTGTTCTTTATACTGTTGCTTGACTGCGTTTCTCCATTTGTTCTTCGCGGTATTTTTTTTGTTCCTTTTTGGACATCGCTTTATATTCCTTCAAGAACGTTTCATATTGCGGCATGACTTCATCCATGGAGCCATATGCTTTTACTTCCCCGTATTCGAGCCATAACGCCTTCGAACAGAATTTCTTCATCTGACCGATCGAATGGCTGACAAAGAACATTGTCTTGCCTTTTTCCTTGAATTCATTCATCTTTTCCAGGCACTTTTCAGCGAAGTTTTTATCACCGACCGATAAGGCCTCATCAATGATCAGGATATCCGGATCGATATGAACTGAAATCGAGAATCCAAGTCTGGATTTCATCCCACTTGAGTAAGATTTCACCGGCTGGTTGATGAACTTGCCAAGTTCCGAAAACTCGATGATTTCAGGCTCCAGCTCACGAATCTGCTTTTTATCAAATCCGAGCATCAGCATTTTCAATTCGATGTTTTCTTTCCCGGTCAATTGATTGTTAAGACCCGATGAAACGGCAATCAACGCCGTTTTACCATTCGTCACAACATTTCCATCCGTTGGCGGTACGATTCCAGCAATGATATTCGACAACGTCGATTTACCGGAGCCATTGACCCCGACAAAACCGATGACGTCGCCTTTTTCCGCTTCAAAGCTGACATTCCTCAGCGCATAATACTCTTCCCCGTAGCTTTTGGGTAAAAGGAGGTCGAGAAGCTTTTCCGAGTTTTTATTATATAATTTATATTTCTTCGTTACGTTTTTGACAATTACCGATTTTTCCAATATCTCACTTCCAGTTTACTTAAAGTCAACAAAGCGATCTCTAAATCTAACATGCAGCGAGGAACCTATCAAAAAGAAGACGAGTACGACTGCCCAGAAATAAAGTGTGTATTCCCAATGCCCGATGAAGTACCATGATTCCCCCAATAACGAAGCACGATACCCTTCCACTATATAGTATAGCGGATTTAGCTTCATAATACTGGCGATTGTCGGATGCTCGGTTGCATCTAGTATCCAAAGGATGGGTGTTAAATAAAACAAGATTTTCATAAATGACTGGATCAAATTGTGTACGTCACGAATGACGGTTGATAACGTCGATGTAATTAAACCGAACGAAAACAGAAACGCTACCGTCGCAATGATGTAATATGGGAGTTGAATAATGTAAAATGTTGGGACATACCCCGTGAATGCTAAAAGTACGATGATAACGGCTAATAACATTAAATGTTGATACAATTTCGCAAAAATGACATAAGAAGGAATGACACTCATGGGAAAATTCATCTTGGACACCATATTCAATCTCGAATAAATGGATTTGGATGTCTGGGTTATCGCTGGATTTACAAAGAACCAAACAACAATTCCCGCCATCAGCCATGGAAGGAACTCTTTACCACGGTCTAAAATTCCAAACCCAAATACGAACCAATAAATCGCAATCTGGATCATCGGGTTGATGATTTCCCAGAGGATACCCAGGTAGTTATTGCTGTTGGCACTTTTCATTTCATAGGCCGACAAGCGTCTAACCAAATAAAAATTATTGATTTGCTCTTTTAAAACGGTCAAAGCTGAAATCATATATTACACAGACCTTCCTAAAAACACTTTTTCTACGATACGGCGTGAAGCTTGACCATCCTCGAGTGCACAAAACTTCTCATGGAACTGATCCAACTCTACGGGCTTCTCCAATTCCATCGCCTTGATGCTTGCAATGACAGCATCTGACGACCTTACTAACGGACCTGGTGCCGTCCCTTCAAAATCAAAGTAAAACCCGCGAAGCTTGTCCCTGTATTTTTCAATATCATATACATAGAACAACATCGGGCGTTGTAAATTTGCGTAATCAAAGAAAACCGATGAATAATCCGTTATTAATAAATCTGAAATAAGGTACAAATGACTAATATCTTCGTAACTCGATAAATCATAGGCGAAGCCTTGATAGGCCGACAAATCCAAGTTCTCGGAAATTAAATAGTGAAGGCGGAGTAGAATGACATACTCATCCCCTAATTCCCGTCTCATCTGATCCAAATCCAGTTTTATTTCAAACTTATATTTACCTTTACTATAAAACTCATCGTCTCTCCACGTAGGGGCATATAAAATGACCTTTTTCTCTACCGGTACACCTATCTTCTGTTTTAATGAGTCGATTGTATCACGATTATTCCCATTATACAGTAAATCATTTCGCGGATAACCGGTTTCAAGAATTTTGGATGGATCCACATTGAAAGCACGCGCAAAAATCTCACTTGAGTAAGCATTCGGAGATATTAAATAATCCCATTTACTTGATTCAGCATGGAAATTCTCTTTATAGCTCTCTGTCGTCGTCCCAGGCATATGAACTTCCTTCATATCTGACGCAAGCTTTTTCAATGGCGTACCATGCCAGGTTTGCAAATATACGGTATGCTTCGGCTTTGGAATCCAAAGCGGCATCCTGCTATTCGTCACCCAATAATGAGCACGCGTCATCTTGAGCAGCCACCCTACCGAAAATCGGTTGAGATGAGGAATGCCCGCCTCTTCAAATGTGGCGGTATACCTTTTATCTACGCTCCAATACATTTTATATTCAGGATGGTTCTTCTGCAAGTATTCATATATCGCACGGGGATTACAGCTGTATTGCTTTCCTAAAAAGCTTTCGAAAATAACAAGCTTTTGATCGACGGGCAACACTTTTCCAGCCGTGCTGAATGCCATTTTATATGCTCTGAAAAAGATGGATTTCACTCTTTTTTTCACTATTGATAGCAAGGAAGGTTTACTTGGGATTTGTACTTTTTCATTAAACATATCTTATCTCCCTGTTTATTGTGTAGTAGTGGTGGTTGAATGTTTTATCCCAGAGGACACATACTACTTCCATAAAATATTCAAAAACTAAAATAAGCTCGCCCAGATCAGGGGAGCTTATTCTCGTCTACACGTAACAGTTACTCTAAAGACTTTATTGCTAGTCCCAGATTATTTGCCACTGTTGTGTAAAACTCCACATTTTTATTATTATACGTCATCTTATTTTTAAGGATCCTTTTAATATTCACCAATTGATAATCATTATAGCGAATGAACACTGTAAATAATGACTTTTCCATTAGATCAATTTCATCTAAAGAAACAGTAAAATGGCCTCTATTACCTTCTATCTGAACTTCACAATTGAGCTCATTGTCAATTCTTTTCCTATCACGTATCAATACAGAATTTATGTTGTCTAGATCATCACCATAAATTTCAAAACTTTGGTGGTACACATTATCCATAACATAAGAATCAATGGCCCTAGCAAGCATCGGTATTCTTACATAGCGATATTCCTCTTCCAGAAATGGAAGTTCATAATAAGGTAAACCATCTAGAATATGATATTTTTTATTGGAATCTTGCTTTAACCATTCAAATAGCTTTACGAAATCGTCCAAACGATTCTCCATAAATAATTCAATCGCACATTTATATATAGGTTCTTTAAATTCATTCTTAAAGTCATAGGACAGGTTTTTCGTAGTTTCGACAACTTCTCTTAATACTTCAATAAAACCATTTTTATCTTTGGATTTCACAAAAATTTGGCTGTCGAATGATTTTACAATATCGTACTCATAAATACGGTTAAGAGCCACCCTTTTCAATTCCGTGGAAATGTCCTTGGATTGAATATATCTTATTACTCTAAGATCCGCTTTTCTTTTGTCCAACACATTTGTGGCACGTGTTAAGGAAGATGGATTCTCAGAAGTTCTATTGACATAATAAATAGGTTTTGTAGTAGTAGATACTGCTCTCACTTTAAAGAATACATCCATAAAAAACCATTTATCTTCACCGAATTTCATATTCGGGAAACCAATTTCATTTTCTTTCACCATAGGCAGGTTCATCATCCTGGCCGTAGGACCCATATGATAAAAAAAGTGTGGAACATCCAGTGGAGTAATGCTTCTTCTTTCTTTGATGGAAGCAAACTCACCGATAACACTCTCTGACTCAGATTCGACTTTGACCGTTTTGCCCACTACATAATCGTCACCTGTTTCCTCCAGGATGTTATAGAGGGCTTCCAATCCATCATGAACAAGCCAGTCATCCGCGTCTAAAAAAGTTATATATTTGGATGTCCCCAATTCTATTCCGATGTTTCGGGGAGTCCCAGGTGAACCAATATTTTCTTGCAAGGTAACTGAACAGATATTTTTATACTTAGCTGTATACTCTTGAATGATTTCATTGGTGCCATCTGTCGAACAATCATCAATAATGATATATTCGATCTGATCTATACCTATAGTTTGGTTTATTACCGAATCGATTGTTTTTCTTATGAATTTTTCGGCATTATAAGCAGCAGTAACTACAGTAACTTTTCTAATTCTTCCTAAGAATTTATTTCTTAAGCTTGAAGGGTTATTTTTAATTAGAATATTACCGCTCTTTAGAAGTTCCCTCGCTTTTTGACGCACCAAAAAGTTCATCCGATTCCACTCCTTTTAATTCTATAGGTTTCAATCAGACAGCTAATGTACCCATCGCTTGAAATCAACACCATTTTGAGGGATCAATTATCAAAGAATTTATCAACGATTCTCTTCGCTGCTTGACCATCCTCTATTCCACAATACTTCTCTTTAAATAAACGGTATCTTTTTTCGTACTGCCTATTAATTTCTTCAATATTAGTAATAGAATCAATAATATCCTCAGTCGTTTTTAAGAAGGGTCCTGGTGCCTCTCCCTCAAAGTCGATATAGAAGCCACGGAGATTATCTCTGTAATCTTCCAAATCATATGTGTAATACAAGATTGGACGAGCTGTATTAGCGAAATCAAACATGACTGAGGAATAGTCAGTAATCAATATATCACTAATCAGGTAAAGCTCCTGTATATCCGAATATTTGGAAACATTTATAACGAAATCTTCATATCCTTCGGGAATCTTGAGCTTGTTACTAATGACGACATGCATTCTTAATAACAGAACATATTCATCTCCAAGAGCTTCTTTCATTCTCTCCAAGTCTAAATTTAGATCAAATGTAAACTTATTATTTTTTGAGGTTTGATTATCCCGGAAAGTCGGAGCATACAGGATAACTTTTTTCCCTTCCGGTATCTTCAGTCTATCCGTCACAACATTAGCAATCGCTGAAACATCTTCTCTATAAAACAGATCGTTCCTTGGATAACCGGTTTCTAATATTTCTCCTTCATAACGGAAAGCGCTCCTGAAGGCTTTAGAGGCATATGGGCTTGGTGACACTAAGTAATCCCAAGTCTTTGTGGCACTATGCACTCGGTTTAAATACCCATCATCTCTGCCTTGAATATTCTCGATGTCAAATTGCATCTTCTTCAAAGGTGTACCATGCCATGTCTGTATATAGGTCGTTTCTTTTCTTTTGCTTAAATAGGTAGGGAAGTTTTGATTGTTTACCCAATAACCTGCTTTCGCTAAATAGTAATAATATTCCGGGCTTAACCGTTTTATCCGTTTTGTATTCTTATCTTTCACCGGTAAATTACTGTTATATACCCAAACTTTTTTAAAGTTATTATCCCTTTTGACAAGTTCTTCAAAAATATACTTGGGACTATCCGAATATTGTTTCCCGATTCCACTCTCAAAAAGGATAAGATTTCTGTCAACTGGAATGACCTTAGACATGATTTTATATACCTTCTTCATAACAGGGAAGTAATATTTGCTCTTTCTAAAACGATTCATTAAGAGCTTCATGATTGGATGATTGTAGACTCTCGCGGCCGTCTTTTCATCTTTCCCAACATTTTGAATCACTTCAAAGATTCTCTCATTAGAATGAACATCACGATATTTAATAAAGCGATTTGCTCTTTCGATGTACTTGTTTTCCATAACAAAACCATTTTGGACATACTTATCAAGTATAGCAAGCAGTTCATCCAAATCATCACTGATTTCACCTGGAAGATCATTATCTAAATCCAAGTGCGATGGTCTTCTCCCTATGAAGCGGCTTCTATCAAATTGATAGTAGATTACAGGCTTATGCAGGAAGCTAAAGTCGAAAGCTACACTTGAATAATCCGTTATCATCATCGCACTTTCCTTAATTAACCTTTGAACATCCACTTCTCCCTGGCTAATTACCCTTACCGGGGCATCTTTGAAATAAGACGTGAATTTCTGCATATTAGGGTGTAAACAAAAAATGATTTCAAATCCGTAGTTCTTAGAAAGCGCATGTAAAAATGGATGATTAACCAATTCCTGATAACGCTCAAAATACTCACTTTCCAAAAAGATTTCATCAGATGTAATCCAATCTCTCCACGTTGGAATGATTAACAACTGTCGTTTTACTAAAACATCATTATTGAAAAGGGAGTCAAACCTAGATAAACCAGTAGCAAATACTTCTTTTTCATTGTAGCCAAAATCTGTCACAATCATATTCTTCTCAAAATCTGAACTTACTAGAAAAACATCCGTTTTGAACCCAGAAGTTGAGTTTTTTCCATAATTAGCTACCATATTTTTAGTTCCCATTACACCATGTTGAAGAAAGACTTTAATCGACTTAACCCTCTTTTTAAAGCTAGACGTTCTTAAAGGATATAAATAATCTGGGTGATGTGAAGAAATTACACGTGTCGATTCTAAAGTCTTCTTAATATGTTCCTTGGATTTGAAGTAGAGAACATTCCCAAGAGGCTCAACGTTCTTAGCTTCCACCGAACTTTCTTCAATTACATAATACGCTTCCTTTTCGGGGTGATTCTCTCTCATATATTTAAAGAAATGATATCCCGTATCCTGTGCTTTATAAGTTCTTTCACCAATGAGCCAGACATCTTTCTTCTTCTTAAATGCATTCAGGAATCTTCTCCATCCCATTTGCCTTCTTAGATATTGATACGTATCTCTAGGGAAGTTATATACTTCTAACGATAGATTCGAAGCTTTAAAAGTATAGTATGGATTGATGATGGCAACCGTGCTATTTCGACTAACATTGGTCTGTTTCGTAAATAATTTAGCTCTAGTAGTCGGTCTACCGATACGGACCATTGTCGGTTCTTCTTGATCATGCAGTTGCAACTTCATATAAATATCAAATACATCATCTTCTAAGTTTTCACTTACTAGCTGTTCCAAGTCCAATTTAATATTATATAAATAACGGTTCAGACCAAATTTCTTTCTATTCATTTCCTGATTGTGTATAAAAGAAAGATCTGCCTTATATTCTTTATCACTTTGTCTTCCTTTAATTACACCTTCACCAGATAAGATTTTCGAATTTCTCGTGAAAATTTGACCATCGATAAGCATGGTTTTCGGCTCATTGGTTATTTTTTCAATTTGAGATTTTATCGAAGTATTAGGTGTAAAATTCATATAAAGAGACAAATTCCCTTTTTTAGTTAAAGAGAAAATACATTTCTTATCTTGAACATGATAAAAACCTAATTGACCGATGTTCGTCTCCTGGAAACGGCCAAGTCGAATAAGATATTCAATATGTAAATGACCGCCTACTTCTACACATTCGGCTTCATGCTGCACTTTGAATAATGTCTTTTCGCTAACCGTTTCAACAGGAACGGTAACCTTTATATAAAAGTCATAAACCGCTGCTTCCTCCTCCTGTAAGCTTTGGATTAAACTTTTTAAGTTCAATTCAAAATTAAAAACAGGTGAAATAACGGTTTCAGCTATTTTAACTTTCTTTTCCTCGTCTTCCCTAGAAAAAAGCCACAGTTCTTTTGCACAATAATATTCTTTAGAAAAATTTCCTTTTATCGATACAATATCGTTATCTTGGGTAATGGTCAGACTCTGTTTTAACTTAGTTTTGGGAAATTTACTTGCTTTTCTATTTCTAAAAAGCTTATTTATCATTTCGGACCACCTATAATTTATTATTTAAAAAGTCGATTTTAAAATATACACTTTAAAATCATAAACTTTTTTCATATTTTTCTCAATGTTGATGATATTATGGTCCAATTAGAAAGGTTGGACTTCATGTAAAAACATTTGATGCGTGAGTACATTATATAATGTAAAATACTGAGACAGACTTTTAAAGTGAATAATCAAGTAAATTTGGACATAATAAAGAAGAATTTAGAAAGTATCCCCACTTTAATAACCCTTAGCCTAACCGTTTGTCAGCCTCATGATTGTTTTAACATTAGCTTTCCATTAAATAGAACCGGCTTCTTGCCTGTGTTATAGCCCCCCGCACTTTATTCACTCTTAAATAACCTCAAATTCTCTTCAACATAATAGACCATATGTGCATACTTCATGATATGGATATAAATTCTTGAATTACTCCATATAAAAATGTAAAATTATATCCAAATTGATTAAACATATGTTATAAATTCAATAAGACTGTAAAAATTTTGTGGTTCAATTGTAAATTTAATAAGGTATAATTAAGTGTACTGCTTAATATTCAAAACTTTAAAGTAGTGCTTTACTATTGCATCCTTAATATTTGACCATTCAGACTAAGTATATAAATTTCACTTGTACAGGAGGAGAAAAGCATGAAAAAAGTTATAACATACGGAACCTTTGATTTACTTCATTGGGGACATATTAATCTACTTAAACGCGCTAAAGATTTAGGAGATTATTTAATCGTTGCTATTTCCACGGATGAATTTAATGCATTAAAAGATAAAAAATCATACCATAGCTTTGAAAACAGAAAAATGATTCTTGAATCCATTCGATATGTGGATGAAGTTATCCCGGAAAACACTTGGGAACAAAAAAGGGAAGATATCATTCGTGAAGGTGTAGATGTTTTTGTCATGGGCGATGACTGGAAAGGCAAATTCGATGAATTAGCTGAAGTTTGTGAAGTCGTATACTTGCCAAGAACAATCGGAATATCCACTTCACAGATTAAAGATGATCTTTTAAAAGTTACGAATGGCTAGGGAACTCGCGATAAATATCTATTTGGTATGTTTTAAAATCTTATTCTCCATTTTCAAGCTCTTTCCATTAAGAGATAAAACGACCTTTGTCACTTCTTTCGGAGATAACTGTCAACACATTGCAGAGGAAATGGACGAGCAGGACCTTGCTATTCAAAAGATTTTCTTAATAAAATCGAGTAGTCATATACAAGTAAAGGACGATGGGAAAACCATCGTCCTTCCGTTTGAAACGAAACATATCATAGCCATGATCCGTTCCATTTATCATCTCGCCACATCCAAGTGGATCATCATGGATAACTACTTTGGATTTCTCTCGGCAGTAACATTTAAAAAGCCCGTCATCTGTGTACAAGTCTGGCATGCGGCTGGTGCAGTCAAGAAATTCGGCGCCAAGGACCCTTCCGTCCAAGCCCGTTCAACCAGGGCCAGGAAACGTTTTTTAAACGTCTATCAGCAATTTGATTATGTTACCACAGGGTCTGAGAAGATGGCCGAGATATACCAGGAAAGTTTTCAGTTGCCGGATTCTCGTATACTCAGAACAGGGATACCACGCACAGACTTCTTTTTTAATGAAGAAGCGAAACAGGACGCAAGGCAGGCGTTATTAACGAAATATCCAGAACTTAAGAATAAGAAAATCATCCTGTATGCCCCGACTTTTCGAAATGCAGACTTAAACTCAGGGAACATTGCGCTCGATTTAGCCTTGCTTTTCAAAGAATTACAAAGTGAAGATTACGCCATATTGCTTAAGCTCCATCCGGCGGTTAAAACAGAACATGATTTAGAGCATAAGTTTCCTGGATTCGTGTATCCCGTTACCGGCGATTTTCACGTGAACGAGCTTCTCATAAGCACAGATCTTCTCATAACCGACTACTCATCGATTCCGTTTGAGTTTTCTATCTTGCAAAAGCCCATGATATTCTTTGCTTATGACCTGCAAGAATATGAAGAAGAACGCGGCTTTTGGGAAGATTACCCGTCTTCCATGCCCGGGCCCATTGCCACGACAACAGAAGAACTTCTTGAAAAAATTCGCGCAGCAGATTATCAATTAGAAAAAGTTGATCTCTTTAATCAAAAATGGAATCAGTATTCCGACGGAGATTCTAGCAAGAAGCTAGTCGAGTTTCTTTTTCCGCAAAAGTAGATAGATATTCATTTCATTATTATAGTAGATTCTTTCGCCACCCCACATAAATACAGGGGTGGTTTTTTATGTTAATTGGTATATTTTCTGGTAGAATAATAGTATCAGAGACTATTTCACTAGGAGGTACCCTTTCTTGATACAAATTAAAAAACTATTTCTTACCCTCTCTACCCTCTTTCTCTTAGTTGTCCTTCTACAGCCAAGTTCGACGCACGCCGTTTCCAAAACAGAGGCCACGGTCACTAATGCGGAAAAAGCAGCCTCCACTTTATATAATTTGAGTTACCTCCCTGGTAAAGCTACCGGGAAAAACCTGCCTGAAAAAGAATATAAAGCGGCAAACAGTAAATATACAACTGCTCAAAAGGAAGTAAAAAAGCTATCAAACGGCAAGGCGAAAACCAAGTATAACGATCGCCTCAAAAAAGTGAAGACAAAAATAGACACCGGAAAGACCTATATCACGGCAGTTAAAGCGGGAAAAGAAATAGACAATAAACGAGTGGCACTTGAAAAGGCTTTGAAAACCGGCCCATACACAGAATCAGCACATAATGCCTACCTCTCCCTTACAGCCACCTTTGGTAAACAAGCTTCGAAGGTCGCCAAAGTAAAAGGAACCAAGACAAAAGAAAAGATGACATCGCTATATATCAACCCAGTCGAAAAGCATAAAAGTCAGTTAAAAACGGTTTCGGCCGTGAAACAAGCCATAAGCGAAACGAAGAATAATATGAATGCTTCTAGCGAAAAGATCCTGCCGCATTACAAAAGTGTCATTCTCCATATCGACACGATTCCTAATGCAGAACAAAAAGCCCAGCTAAAGAAAGAATTCGCAGCGATTCAAAAGAAACTTGCCAATAAGGAGCTCCCGAAGAAAGATAAGCTTGGCGAATGGGTGGCCCTTCAAACGAATTATGATCAGTTAGATGGCCTCATCTCACCAGGGAAGTCTGACGCAATGGTCCCTACATTCCATAAAACTATTAATACGAAGATCAGCTCCCTACCTTCAACCGAGAAAAACTTATTGGAGCAAAAACTAACAACAATCATGTCCGATATGTTTCTAAGTACGAAAGAATTAAAAACCTTGCTAACGAAGAAGGCGATTGAAAAAAACATTCCCCCAGAGGTAGTTAAAGCCATCGCCAAAACGGAGAATGGACAGTGGCATCAATTCACAAATGACGGCGAAGCATTCGAAAGCTCGGATGGTGGGTACGGAATCATGCAAATCACCCCCCAATCCAAAGAAGATAAAAGCTATGAATGGGATAAAGTGAAGTATGATTCGGAATATAATATTCAGGCTGGTGTAGAGATCCTGTTGAAAAAATGGGATTATGCCAATGCTAAGAAGCCTGTACTGCCTAAGGTCAACGAATACAATACAGAGATTCTCGAAAACTGGTATTTCGCCATCATGGCCTATAATGGTTTATCCGAACGGAACCATCCAGCTGCAAAAGCTCCCTATCAGGCGAAGGTCTATCAATTGATTAGTGGGCAAGCCTTTGTTAATCCTTATGTCTTCAACAAAAATGATGTGAAAATAGAAATTAAAGACAACAGTATCCTCAGCTTTCAAAACAAGATGTCTTACCAGACACCTAAGCAAACACAATCAACCCAATTATATAAAAAAGGGACATCGCTCACATTAAATAAGGATACTTCTTTCAGAAATGAGCCTTCGACAACCAGCTCCAAAAAGCAAATCTTTAAAAAAGGAACGAATTTCAAGATTGTAGAAAGTTCGATAGAAGACAACAATGCCGCCAACTTATTCAATTGGTACAAGATTCAAGCATCAGGTTCAAAAACGATTTGGTATGTCGCCTCTTCCAATGTTCAATAAGGTAAAAAAAGGGTCACCCTCTAAGGTGACCCTTTTTTACGTTAATTATAACTTGGCACATCATACACGATCGTATAACTATTGAGTAGAGAATAAAGCTCTGCATAGTTTCTTGTCTGCTTCACAGCCCAGCCAATGTCACTGGCATATTGATGGGTTGCATATCCCTTCGCCGCTAGCTGCTCTGGATTCCACCTCATTTTATACAGTGTATCTTGACCTGCATAAATATAGTTTTCAGCAGCAAATTGCGCGCCTTCTACAATGGCCTTGCTTGGAGTTGTCCAGCCTTCATTGAAAGCCCTTCTCGCACCGCATTCAATGGCACAGCTGTCATAGGCACCAATCCCGTACATATTGTATACCTTCTCTTCATAGTCCTTTGCAGTATCCGGCAGTATGACAATCTCTTTTTCCTTATTGGCTGCATAGATGATGTTGCCCTTGCTATCTTTTTTCGTTTTCACTTTAATTCCATTCGCCAATTTGGATCCCCCTCTACCCGTTTCAAGGTTAGCATGAGAAATAAGATAAATTTCGTTCACGCCATACTTGAAACCAGCTTGTAGGAAAGAACTTGCCTGGTCTTTCAAGATTCCCCGATTATAAAGAATTTTTTGGTTGATTTCATCTTCACTTAAAGCGGAAAAAGTTGATAGTTTAGCAAATTGGTAATAGGATTCATCCGTTTTTAAGAAGTTTTCCGGATCCATATAATACTTCGTATCGGTTGGGGAGGCACTGACCCATCCCGTTGCAATCTTATAGTATTTCTTTTTGTTAATCGTTTTATCATCTTGAATCATTACCTTCGAATTCTTGGATAACGTGCCTAACTTCCTGGAGTCCGTAGTAATGATGTTTACCTTTTCCTTCGTTGTCCCGCTCGTCTTGGTAGAGGCTAACTTCACACTGCTGGCAGGGATATAGGCTGCGTACTTTTTATCCGTTTGTGGATTAGTCGACATTTGCTTCGACAAAGCTGTATCCAAGGACACGTCATACCCTGTCTTCGCTGCCCTGGTTATATTTGATTTTTCTTTTAGATCGACCTTAACTTTAGCAAAACCCGTATTATCATAGTACTCCACTTTGATGATGTGAATGCCTGCATCCAAATTCATTTCTATGTTAAAAGGATGCGTTCCATTTTTCCATTGGTCTATCTTTTTCGTTCCATCGACATACACACGTACCCCATCATTGGCACCGCCTGATAGGATATACGTACCCGAGCTTGTCAGGTTTGTCCGTTTTTCGAATATCGCTGAAAAATGATTGACCGGGATTCCATCGGCTGGTTTTTTCGTGCCCCAATCATAATCCAGTGTAGCAGCACTTTGATAGACCTTGTTCCCTGTCAAATTCTGCTTATCATATAAGGTCACTGCCCATCTCTCAAGCGGCGTAACATCTTTGGATTCCTTCAGGTTAACAGTTAATTGCGCACTTTCACTTTTATTATAGTATTCTACTTTTATCGTATGAGTCCCTTTTTTCAACGTAATGTTCTTTTCGAAATTGCGCGTTCCATCTTTCCAATAGTTCACTTGCCTTACACCATCCACATAAATTCGGATGCCATCATTCACTTTCCCCATTAACACGTATTTCGTGTCATTTTTCACGACTACCTGCTTTTGATAGATAGCCGAATATGTACCTTTTGCCACTTTATCAATCGGAGCATTCGAGCCCCAAGAGAATTTCAGATTACTAGCCGTGGTACTTACTGGCGTTCCCGTGAAGTTAGAACTTGGGAAAAACAATCCAGTCCATTTGTCAGTAGGGATAGTCTCCGATACTTTCTTAACGTCAGCATTCAAGTAGGCACTGCCATTTTGATCATAATACTGAACTTCAATCTTATGGTCTCCCTTTGCCAACATAAGATCCTTCTTAAAAGAATGCGATCCATCCTTCCAGTAATCTACCTGTTTCTTACCATTTACATAGATTCTGACACCGTCATTCGCTTTTCCGGAGATACGATATTTCGCTCCCTCTTTAACCGTAAGTGTTTTCGTCAATTTAGCCGAAAACTTATCGATAGGAATCTTCGTCGCTGGAGATTTAGCGCCCCAAGCAAAATTGATATCACTAGCCGTCTTTTTGACAGCTGTTCCCCTGAAGTCAAGTTTTGGATAATAATTCACACTCCATTTACTACTGCTTGCTTCAGCAGTCGAGCCTGGAAACCCTCCACTTGCAAATAACACTAATCCTAAGGTAACTACGCCAACCAATAACCACTTTGTTTTGATAATTAACTCACTCCTAGTTCAATTTTATCTATATACTGTTAATAATATCGTATATATACATAAATTGTTAAGATAAATGAGTAATTATAGCATAAATAGGGTACTAAAAACCTAGGTTATTTCGCTCATACAAGGTAATAGAGCACTACTTAATATAATTCCAAGCAGGTAAATACTAGGTTGTGTATTAATGCATGTTACTATTTAGATAATATGAATCTTCTAGAACCAACAACGAGGGGGAATATATAAATGAAAAAATTAATTCCGTTGCTATTTATACTTGTATTTTGTTCGTTGGACTTGTCACATGCCTATGGTGCTGAAACGGATACGAATTCGAATAGTCAGTACAAATTTATTCCTTCAACCATAAGCCATGAAACAGAACAATTAATTATCCAGTTCAATGGGAGGACAACCTATAATACAAAAGAATCGATTTTAGAATCCATACAAGCAAAAGAAATTCAAACCATCCAAAATGGGCATTTCACGCTCGTCTCCCTTCATAAGGGAACGGATTTGCAAGAAGCGGCTGCCTCTCTTAAGAAATGGGATGAGGTCGAATCAGTAGAGCCCAATTACAAAGTGAGAACGAGCTATACTCCAACAGATTCCGGATATTCTAAACAATGGTATGCAAAGAAAATCAATATGGATACAGCCTGGGATCTATCAAAAGGATCACCGGACATTAAAGTGGCAGTCGTTGATGCAGGCATTCAAGCAACTCACCCCGAACTGCAGGGCCACATTATCATGCCATTCAACGCCGTCGATGGAAGCAACAAAACGCTGCCCGCGAATGATCACGGCACACACGTTGCTGGCATTATCGGTGCTTCCCTTAACAATAAAGGAACTGCAGGGATTGCTCCTGAAGTTAAAATAATGCCAATCAATGTTTTTAGTGGCAATGAAGCGGATATTTTCACAATCGTTGATGGGATTGATTATGCGGTTAAATCAGGGGCAGATATCATTAATTTAAGCCTGACAATGGAAGATTACACAGAAGTATTGGACTATTCTATACAAAGTGCATGGAAGAAAGGCATTCTTATCGTTGCTGCGGCTGGAAATGAAGATATAGAGACAGAACAGTACCCGGCAGCCTTAAACCATGTCTTGGGTGTCAGTGCTACAACAAAACAAGATAAGAAAGCCGATTTTTCGAATTATGGTACATATATCGACTTAGCTGCACCTGGGGTTGACATCTATTCTACCATTCCTTGGAATTCGTATGATTTAATGAGCGGGACATCCATGTCTGCACCAGTAGTCAGTGGCATTTCCGCGTTGATATTATCCAAAAATCCGTTTCTTACTCCTTCAGAAGTAACGAAAATCTTACAAACATCCAGCAAGGACCTTGGAGCAATAGGCCGGGATGATTTTTATGGATATGGCCGAGTTGATGCCCATAATGCATTAACACACACTCCGGCGCCTGTATCTGAGTTGACGAAATCCGGCACCAACCTGATTGAAAATGGAACCAATACCCTTTCCCTCTCATTCAGGGCGAAAAAGGGTACGAATATATCCGTTACTATTCTTGATGCCACCAATAAATCCACTAGGAGTCTTGTCACGAATAAACCATCAGATGGGAATGTCTTTTCAACGAAATGGGATGGGAAAATGGATGATGGATCCTATGCGAACGCTGGAAAAGTGAAGGTCACTGTGAAAATTTCCAATAAGAAACACAGTATCTCTAAGAGCACTTATGTCACCATAAAAGATGAAGTAACACCAGACCTTGATCTCAAGCTGACATCGTCCCGCTATTCCCCACTTGGAGGAGCTCAGTTGAGCATTCCTTTCCACCTGAATAAAAGTGCGGCAATAACGGCAACCCTGGTTGACAGTAAAGGCAAGAAAATAGATACATTATCAAAAGCAAAGACCTTTAAAGGCGGGAAAAATACTCTTATCTGGGATGGAAAAGACAGCAGCAATAAGCAAGTAAAGGACGGAACCTATTCTCTCAAAATTTCTCTAAATGATACGGCAAAACGTCAAGGGAAAAAGAAAATGTTACCGATAGTCGTAGATACTAAATCCCCGCAAGCAACCATGAAAAATTCAGGCACTGTCCTTAAAATGACGGGTACCTCTACAATCGGTACGAAGATCACCATAAATGAAAAGGTTGCCTCTACTATTTCTATTATTGATTCAAAAGGAGATACCGTAAAAAACCTGGAATCCGCACAAACCTATTCAAAAGGGAGCCATACGGTTACCTGGGACGGAATTCTATCCAACAATGTTTATGCAAAGGAAGGAACCTACCAGTTTAAAGGAAAACTGGTAGACAGTGCTGGGAATACCAGCACGATTAAAAGTGCCCCATTTACTGTTCTCGACAAAAGAAAATGAATATAACTGACACAGTTTCCCCTTATAAGAATGGAGGAGATAAAGCTCCAATTATAGAAGAAAAATGGAGATATACAATAGTCATCTTTCAACAAAATAAACCAGTAAAATAAACCCATTTTAACCATGTAACATAAATGTAATATAGTATTTTCCATTTAATTTGTTAGAATAGGGAAAAAGACATGTCAGAGGTGACCAACCGTGAAAAAGAGTATCGTTGCATTTTCGACAATTGCTGTTCTTTCTTCGACTTTCGTTTCTCCTGCACTTGCCAATTCATATACAGTAAAAAGCGGGGATACCTTAAGCAAGATCGCCCATAAACATAAAACGACCGTGAATGAGTTAAAACTACTCAATAACTTAAAAACAGATATGATCAAGGTCAATCAAAAAATCATAACATCAAAATCCAAAACGACAACAACCAAAACGGAAACTAAAACAGCTTCAGTTTCCGTGGAAAAAACTCAAAACTCCACCTATACCATCGTACCTGGGGATACGTTAACTAAAATAGCAAACAAACATGACCTCACACTTGCCGAATTAAAGAAGTTAAATAACTTAACGTCCGATACGATTTATGCCGGTAAAAAACTGATCGTTTCCAGCACCAAAACTACCACTACCATCGATTTACCGAGCAGTGCCAAACCAGCGAATGTCACAACGCCTAAACCTGATGCCACTACGAATACATATATTGTTGTAAAGGGCGACACTCTATCTAAAATCGCTAAAAAGACAAACATAACAGTAGCAAATCTCAAATCATTAAATTCATTGAGTTCCGACTTAATTAGAGTAGGCCAAAAATTATCCTTGGTTAAATCAGCTAATCCAGCTTCTACAGATACAAGCGACGACAAAGAAGTTGTTTCGGGTAATAAATTAGATACACTCATTTCTGAAGCGAAAAAGTTAATTGGCACCCCCTATTCTTGGGCGGGAGCTTCCCCTTCCGGATTTGACTGCAGTGGATTCATTTACTATACGTTTAAAAAAGCGGGTTATGATGTGGCCAGACTATCTTCGTCCACCTATTATGATATGGGCAAAAAAGTGTCTTCTCCCAAATCCGGCGATCTCGTCTTCTTTGCCACTGGTTCGAGTAAATCCGTTGTCAGTCATATGGGCATCTATTTAGGAAGTGGCCAATTCATCCATGCCTCATCAAGCAATGGTATTGAGATTAACAACGTGGCCAATTCTTATTACAAAAGCAAAATCGTAGGCTATAGAAGTTTATAATTCCTTTTACCAGACTTCATATTTGAAAGTCTGGTATTTTTTATATTATATTACATAAATTTTCTAGTTATGTATGGTAATATGGTTATTATTAACTAGAAAAGGTGGCACACCATGTCCAAATCTCATATATTTTTACTTTCTTTTCTCTTCCTCATTGGAACGTTCCTATTCTCGGAATCTACTTATGCGCAATCATCCATTGTAAACCCTAACCAAACCTACTCTTATGCCAACATGCAAAAGGATATAAATAAAATAGAAAAAGCTTATCCGGGCCTCGTCAAAAAGGAAGTCATCGGAAAGTCCGAATACGGCCGGAATATTTACGCACTCTCTCTTGGAAAAGGGGAATCCACAGTCTTCATTAATGGATCTCACCATGCCCGTGAATGGATTACAACCAACCTGACTATGAATATGATAGACCAATACGCCGCTGCCTATAAAAGCAGCACCAACATCAACGGCTATAATGTCAAAAAGCTTCTCAACAACACGACGATTTGGTTCGTCCCGATGGTCAACCCGGACGGAGTCACCTTACAACAATCCGGCCTGAAAAACTTCCCAGCAATGGACCATGCAAAAATCATTAAAATGAACGGTGGCAGCAAGAACTTCAAGCGCTGGAAAGCCAACGCGAAAGGCGTTGATTTAAACCGACAATATAGTCCAAATTGGAATTCCCTTGGCGGACCTAAGAGCCCCTACTATAAAAATTACAATGGACCAAAAGTGGCCTCATCATCTGAAACGAAAACCGTTCTCTCATTCGTAGATAAAATCGATCCGGAAATGGCCATTTCCTACCACTCTAGCGGACAAATCATTTTCTGGAAGTATCAGCAAACAGGAAGCCGCTATACACAAGACGCTAAGTATGCAGGCAAGCTGAGTACAATAACCGGCTATAGCTTGGTCAAATCGAAATCGTTTGGTGGAGGTTTCAGTGACTGGTTTTCCAATGTAGAAAAGAAACCAGCCTTCACCATCGAGGTGTCTCCAGCAGTCGGAGAAACGCATGTCCCACTTAGAAATTACGCAAAAATATGGAGTCAAAATGCAAGTATCGGTCTATATACAGCACAAGAAGGGTACAAGCTTTTCGATACCCGCAACTCTGCAGCCGGTGATAAAGTGACCAAGCAAATCAAAACATACAATAAGACAGCAGCCAAACTGAAAAACTATTATTCTACTGACATTAAAAACGAAAGCAAATTGAAAGTGACTAGTGCTCATAAGTCCCTGTACGACAAAACAAGTAAAGAAATAAAAAAACAAGAAAAGGCCATTGCCAAGCTTCCCGCTAAATACCGGACGAAGCCAAATGCAGCCTTAAAAAGAACTAAAACATACCGTGATAACTCCATAGCCTATATGATTGCTACTCAAGCTGGTGATGATCTTATCAAAACAAATAAGAAACTAACGGAATACCTAACAGCAGGCAAAATAAATAACACAACGTTAACCACCTATGAAAAAATGGTCAAACAGACCACTACTACCGAAAGTAAAGTCAAAAAAATGTACAGTAAGAACATTCAAAAACTGGCCACAGCCAAATATATCATCCCTGCTAAAACCAATAAGAAAAATACAGACTATGATATAGCCAGATATGAACTATTATTGGACATGGAAGAGCAATTAGATCATGAACAATACGATAAAGTGAAGAAAAATATCACTAAATACAAAAAACTAAAATCTACTAACATACACACAAAATTAGAAATTAAGTTCAAAAACATGTTAAAAGCAATTGAAGATGAGCTTCTTCTGCTAGAACCAGAAGTTCCGGAACCAACTCCAGAACCAAACCCTGAAGTACCAGAAGATGGCACAGCTGCTTAATAGGAAATACAAAAGAGCGAAGGAATCTTTGTCATTTTGATACCTTCGCTTTTTCGAATGGAAATAGGTAAAAATCTACTCTATGTACAAAAAGAAACTATTCTATTTTTAGTAAAAAAAAGGTATATTAGACATATTAACTAGGTATTTTTTAACATATTTCCATTTAAGTGGAATGGATTAAGGAGGAACAAACGTGAGATCTGACCGTAAAAAAAAGATGAAGAAACGAAAATCGTTAAAAATATTCGGGTTACTCTTTCTTATCCTATTAATTGGCGGAGGTGCTTATTTAGCATCTGTATATCAATCCGTGGTAGGTGCAATCGACACCATGAAGGGAACAGAACACAAAACCGATAAACGTGTCGAAGATATAACATTTAAAAGGCAGGATCCTTTTTCATTACTTATACTTGGGGTAGATGAAAGGAAAAATGATAGTGGCCGTTCGGATACTATGATTGTCATGACAGTAAACCCGAAAAAGGAATCGATTCAATTATTGAGCCTTCCTCGAGATACACGTACGGAGATTATCGGTAGAGGCACGACAGAGAAAATGAATCATGCCTATGCTTACGGCGGTGTGACCATGTCCATTGACACCGTTGAAACCTATTTGGATACGCCCATTGATTATTACGTTAAGATGAACATGGAAGGCTTTCAAGACATTGTGAATGCTGTCGGTGGCATCACAGTTGATAATGATATGGACCTCGTCTATAAGAATTACAGTTTCGCAAAAGGGACAATTGAATTAGATGGTGAAGAAGCCTTGATTTATTCCCGCATCCGAAAAGAGGATCCTCGCGGTGACTATGGCCGGCAACTGAGACAGCGACAAGTTATACAAGCTGTCATAAAAAAAGGATCAAGCTTGTCCACATTAACCAACTATGACGATATCCTCGAAGCCATCGGGAAAAATGTAGAAACAAATTTAACGTTTAATGAAATAGTAAGCATACAAAAAAATTACAAATCCTCACTCAACCATGTCGAACAATATACGCTTACAGGAGAAAATCAACGAATTGAAGGACTCTGGTATAACATCGTATCTGATGAAACAAAACTTGAAGCCCAAAAGCGATTGAAAACTCATCTTGGAATATAAAATGAGGGAGCATTCTACCCTCATTTTTCCACTTAATACACTCATCATAGACCTTTCCTATCTTAATCAAAAAATTGATTAAGATATTACTTCACTAAGAAAACGATTACATAAACACGATTTATTATGTAATCCACCCACAATACAATATAGTGTCAGATAGATATTTTACCTAATAGAAAAAGATAGGTATAATATTAAATGATTGAATTATTAGAAGCATTTAACATAGCTGCCATAACAACGAATATCATTGGAGGGAACAAAGCATAAATGAAGAATCATGACGAAATGAATGATCTATTAAAGAGATTGCAGGAGAATCCTCCTAAAATCATTGGTGGTTATAAGAAGCAAGGATGGGCTGTTAAAACTCTCGAGAAAATAAGTAATCCAGAAGTGGAAAAGGAAGAAAGTAACCTTATTACCGCTAAAGCTATACTTATGGCTAATGATGAAACCTACTATCCTGCATTCTTGACTCTGGACATGGAGAAATATGGACAAATTACGGGCGTGTACCTTATTTCCGAAACGGATGAAGAATTCACTTTAATCCCTTTTGAATTAGCCCTACCTCATACTGGTAAGGAAGAAAATGATTTATTACCCTTAAACTATCGTACCCTAGTTAAAATTGACGGAGATCAATTTCAAAAAAACTGGCCGGAATTTTCTTGATATTACATAAAGCACCTTCCAAACTTAAAAACAAAAGATGCTAACCCCCATTACTATTTATCTCTCATACATATATAGGACAAAAAAGCCCTCAAATTATGAGGGCTTCAGTATATTTATATAGAACTAGGTGGATATACTTTCCAACGTGATAAATCAGGATTCTTCTTTTTCACTAGATCTCCTGGAAAAATAAATGTCCATGGCTTACTTGAATTTGCTTTCACTTCGAAGTTGTCAAGAGAAAACCCACCTTGGCAAACTTGATCTCCATCTGCATCTTCTACAATCAACGGTAATTTTTCAATCTTAATCCCCTTGTCACTACCATTCCGGATTAATATAGTGATGGCTAATTGATCATTTTCTTTAAACGCAGCCTCTAGCCCCATGAAATTCACTTCACCTTGGTTGAGCTTGGGTAACCCGGCAACAAGTTGCTGTAGATTCTCCCGTTGAGCATTTGAAAGCTGCTCTTTCCATGTCGGTGCCAAGTCCAACTCATGTTCTTGTGGTGCTTGATTTTTCAGTTCAAAGGCGATCTTCCAACCATTGTCCGGGATTTTGGCCATGATATCTTCTTCTTCAAATAAGAAACTCCATGGCATACAAGAAACAGCCGGGATTTCACCCATTTCCGATAAATCAAATGATTTCTTCGCCAAAGCCTGGCCATTTTCATTCAATAATAACAAATCCACTACTTCAAAGCGGACCGCTTTATCCAACGTATTACGAATGAATGCCATAATCATGACTTCCTCTTCAAACCTTGATAACTTTACTCCCGAGATGGAAATTTGATTCGGTTTTAATGACGGCAATTGCTGATGATGGAACTGATATACATATTTTTCTTGCTTGGAAAAATCAGATTCATCGTGAAAAACCAAGGTAGTATAGACTGCGTCCTCTGCATGGGAGATGGACTCTTCTGCCGTCGCTGTATTGATTTTGGTTTTTTCTTTTGCTTTACCACTCTTACTAAACAGACCCATCACTCATCTTCCTCCTTCTCATCAAGCTCTTCCTCTTCTTCGTCCCTCTGGCTTTTTACATACTCCATAAAGTGAATACTAATGCCTGATTCAATATGGTCTAACATTTGTTTGAACTGCGATAACGCTTCTTTTTCGAATAAGATATAAGGATCTTGTTGACCGTATCCGCTTAATCCGATGCCTTCCTTCACTCGATTCATTTCGTCTAAATGACTCATCCAATTCGTATCAATTTGCTTCAACATAAAGGCCCGCAGGCGGCTCCCCCACTCAGCATCCTCTTGTAACGTTAACATCACAGGCTCCATTTCAGCGAATGCACTCAGTGCTTTTGCTTCCACTTCAGAGCGATTAAGATCTCGCAGATCGATTTCATTCCAGTCCAATGATAAATAGACGAGGGATAATTCCTTGATAAAGTCCTCCGAATTCGGCTCCTCTATATATTCAGAATAATATTTCGCCACAAGTTTACGGATGTAATTTTCGATATATTCGAAGAGAATCTTAAACATTTGGTCCGTGTCCATTTCCAAAATCCGATCTCTCATCGCGTAGATAATTTTACTTTGCTCATTTAATGGGTGTTCCAGTTTCAATAAATGATTACGGCTAGATTGATGCGTCTGCTCGATTGTTTCCTGTACCATTTTCACGAATTTTTCTGGAGCAGGGCTTACAACCAAGCCTGAATCATCTGTTTTGATTTTCTTGATGTACCGTTCAATCTCTTCTTCTTCGTAGTAGACAAACAAATCATCATCCAAAGAAATGATGAATTGTGTTGAGCCCGGGTCACCTTGACGGCCCGAGCGACCGCGAAGCTGCATATCGATTCGATTACTTTCATGTCGCTCCGTACCAATAATATGAAGCCCACCCAACTCCTTAACATTCTCATCCAGCAAAATGTCCGTTCCTCTTCCAGCCATGTTCGTAGCGAGCATCACTTGACCCTTTTGTCCGGCCTTGGAGATAATATCCGCTTCACCTTCTTCCGTTTTCGCATTAAGGATTTGATGGTGGATTTTTTCTTTCTTCAAATGGATGGATAGTTTCTCCGATTGTTCAATGGAAGTCGTTCCAATCAGGATGGGTCTTCCTTCATTATGGATACGTGTAACATCTGACACGATTTTTTTGATTTTACTAATTTCATCTTTAAAGATTAAATCAGGTTTATCCTGACGTTGAATTGGCTTATTCGTTGGAATTTCAATAACAGGCAACTGATAGGTTTCCCAAAATTCCTTTTTCGATGGCATCGCACTTCCCGTCATCCCTGAAAGCGAATGATATAAACGGAAATAGTTCTGGATGGTAATCGTAGCCTGCGTTTCATTCTCTTCAGAAATCTCCAAGCCTTCTTTTGCTTCAATTGCTTGATGAAGACCTTCGCTAAAGCTTCGACCTTCCATCACCCTTCCAGTGAATTTATCTATCAACGATATCTGTCCATCCTTCACGATATAATCCACATCCAACTTCATGATGGCATGTGCTTTAAGCGCTTGGGTCACATTATGCAATAGCTCTTGGTGCTCTATGTCATACAAGTTATCCACACCAAATGCCATTTCAATCTTGGACGCACCTTGATCCGTTAAAAAGGTAGCTCTTGATTCGTTAGCCACCTCAAAATCTTCATCCTCTTTAAAAGACTTCATGATTTGAGCAGTTATATGAAAAAGCTCAGTTCCATCACTCGATTTGCCTGCAATGATTAACGGTGTCCTTGCTTCGTCAATCAAGATGCTGTCAATTTCGTCGACAATGGCAAAGCGATGGCCTTTTTGCACTTTCTCATCTTTTTGAAACACCATATTGTCCCGAAGGTAATCGAAACCAAATTCCGTTCCTGTTCCATAAGTGATGTCAGCCGCATAGGCTTCCCGTTTGGCAGAAGGCTCCATTTGTGAAACATTCAATCCGACGGTCAGACCTAAAAATTCATGAACCTGCCCCATCAATTCTTTATCCCGGCTGGCGAGATATTCATTTGCGGTGATAATATGGACACCTTTTCCTTCCAAGGCGTGTAAATAACTCGGTAGCGTCGCAACAAGGGTTTTCCCTTCTCCTGTATTCATTTGAGCTATGGCACCCTCATTTAAAACGAATCCACCAACGAGCTGAACATCATAGTGCCGTAGTCCCAGCACACGTTTTGATGCTTCTCGTACCACGGCAAAAGCCTCAGCTTGGATATCCATTAACGTTTTACCTGAAGCTAGCAAACTTTTAAACGTATCCTTCATCCCTCTTAATTCATGATCCGTATATTTTTCAAACTTGTCCTCTAATTGATTTACATTATCTACAAGCTTATAAATTCGCTTTAAGTCTTTAGAACTCTCATTAAATATCTTTTTCATACCAGTTAACATAGGGTTTTCTCTCCTATAATTTCAATTAAACACTTATAGAAATTATATCATATATAGTTATAAAATGGAGTGTTAGCAATAATTACCTATATTAAGAAATTAATAGAATCAAAAGGTTGATTACCACTATATTTTGCATAATTTGACTTTTGTAACAGAAATGTAATGTAAAATGTCGTTTACTGTAACACGACTATATTACTATGTAAGAACCAATATTTGTTTCAGGAGGAAAATTCATTGAAAAAGTTGTTTAGTAGTCTAGCCGTCGCTGCCGTATTATTACTTTCACCTTTACAACATCAAGCATCTGCTAATATTGGTGATCAAACTTTAGAACCGAAAATGAAACATTCTGACGTCCGTCAACTTCAAAAGCTTCTGAAGTTCAAAGGATACTATAATCCGTCAAACTCCTACTCAAATAATTATAATGAATCTACTACAAAGGCAGTAAAAGCTTTTCAAAAAGACCACAAGTTGAAGAAAAACGGGATATCTAACCGATCGACCTTTAATGCCTTGGGCGTTTACAACATAGATAATGATAAATTAATAGAAAAAGCTAAGCAATATATGGGTGTACCTTATAGATGGGGAGGAACCTCACCTAAAGGTTTCGACTGCTCTGGCTTCATCTATTACGTTTTTGAGAAATCACAGGATGTTGTCTTGCCCCGTACGGCAGCACAATTATATTCCCAAGTAGGCTTGAAAACATCCGAACCTGAAGCTGGGGATCTTGTCTTCTTCAAAAGCGGCAAACGTGTGACACACGTTGGGATTTACATAGGCGATAATCAGTTCATTCATTCTGCCTCTTCAAGAGGAGTCAGTATCTCAAGCATGGACAACACCTACTGGAAGCCGAAATTCCTCGGGTCGAAAACCCTATAATATGATAAAATCTGGCTCTCCATTCCGGGGAGCCAGATTTTATACTTTTACCTATTAATCAAACGATTTATTAATAAAACACTCTTTATGAATCATCCGTTATAAAGTACTTTTCAAACTTTATTTTTACCAATCTCTACCTTTTGGGATGCCTAGTTTTTTGCTTCTAACCATCGTTTTTATACTTTTAATGATAAATATTTTTAAATTTATTTATTTTTTTACAGTAACATTTTTTTACGATTTATAAATGATTATCACTTTTGGAATAAATGTATTTGCATATATAATGAATGAATACCCATTCATTGTTCACTTCTCGACAAGATTAAAATATAAATCAGACTTTAGAATCCTTTTCTTGTTAAAAATATTACTATTTCATGAAACTTTCATCCTAAAAATGTCCAAAAGCCCTGTTACTATTTATCATAAATAAGAAGGAATCAGAATAATTAGTCAGAATATACTTATAAAAGTTGGTTGGACGACTCCCAGTCAACTTTTATAAAAAGTATAATAGGGGGTTATGTATGAAAGATTCAGGTTTTCAGTTTGGCGGCTCCCAAAATAGGACGGGATGGATTATTGCCATCATCGCTGTCTTATTAATCCCATTCATTTACGCAGCACTTATTCTAACTGCAAAATGGGGGCCCTACGACAATTTATCCAAACTACCTGTCGCTGTAGTCAATAAGGATCTAGGTGGCACTTCCGGAGGTAAACCCATTAATGTCGGCAATGACTTAGTGGCTGAGTTACGGTCCGGAGACACTCTCGGCTGGGATTTTGTCGATGCTAAAACTGCTCAAAAAGGTTTAGAGAATACCGATTACTATATGGTCGTTGAAATTCCAGAAAACTTCTCACAGAATGTAACAACGGTTTTAGATGAAAACCCGGTTAAACCTGAATTGATCTATACCCAAAATGAAGGGTTGCACTTTATGGCTGCCCAAGTAACAAAAAGTGCTACAGAACGTATTCGTGAAAGCTTAGCCGATAAGGTGACCGCCACTTATACAACAAGCTTGCTCACTCAATTGGGCGAAATTGAAAACGGTTTCAAAGATGGAGCTGATGGCTCACAAAAAATCAATGACGGGGCCGGAGAGCTGAAAAATGGTACGGCTCAAATCCTTGATTCCTTGCAACAGAAGGCACCAGACATTGCAAGGCTTGCAACTGGCGCTGCGGAATTAAAAGCCGGAACAAGTGTCATGTATAGCTCACTTGCCGGTAAACAAGGGGATATCGGAAGATTAGCAGACGGCGCTAAACAAGTAGACACTGGAGCGCAGACTCTTAACGGAGGCGCTAGAAAGTTAAATGCGGGTGCCAATGAATTGAACTCTGGAGCAGGCAAGCTTACTAACGGGGCTCAAGCTCTGAATAGCGGCGCCAAGCAAGTTAATGACGGAGCACTAAAACTGAATGGCGGTGTTAGTCAGGTTAATAACGGCGCTCAAAAATTGAATACGGGTGCCAATTCTTTGAATGATGGGGCTCAAGCTCTAAATGGCGGCGCTAATCAAGTCAATGATGGCGCTCGAAAACTGAATGGCGGGGCCAATCAGGTCAATGATGGAGCGCAGCAATTGAATAACGGAACAAAAGAATTGAAAAATGGAGCCTCTACTTTACAGGGTGGTGCCAAGCAAGTATTAGATGGGTTAACAAGTGCCCAAACAGGTAGTAAGGGTTTAAAAGCTGGACTATCTACACTTGCTGATGGTAGCAAAAATGTATCCTCGGGTGTGGCTGACGTAAACGATGCCGTATCCAAATTAGCACCAGGAGCTCAGGATGTTGCTGATGGTATTGCTCAACTAGGGGAAAAAGTCCCCGCCCTTAAAGCAAGCCCTGATTACCAGAAGTTATTGGCGGGTAGTAAACAGGTTGCTGGCAATTTAGGAGTATTAGCACAAAAAACACCGGTACTAAGTTCGGGTGCAGCTCAGGTTTCAGGAGGGCTAGCCAGTGCTTCAACGGGTGCTAGTGATTTAGACACGGGCCTTACTAGTTTAATTGCCGGGCAAAAACTGGTTTACGGAGGATCACAAAGTTTAGCTAAAGGTGCTAGTGACCTTTCTACTGGAGCTAGCCAGCTTGCAACAGGGACAGATTCATTAGCCAAAGGCAGTAACGACCTTGTAGCTGGAACTGGTTCGCTTGCCAAGGGCAGTAAAGATCTTGCTGCCGGGGCAGGCACGCTTGTCAAAGGCAGTAACGACCTTGCTGCTGGAACCGGCACGCTTGCCAAAGGTAGTCAAGATCTAGCTGCTGGAACCGGCTCTCTTGCTAAAGGTAGTAAGGATCTTGCAGCCGGAGCGGGTACTCTTGCTAATGGTACAAAGACTCTTGCCTCTGGAACAAGTACTCTAGCAGAAGGCGCTGGTAAGCTTGCCTCTGGAACTGGTACGTTATCTGCTGGTAACCAAACGGTGAAAGCCGGATGGAACGAACTTACAATAGGCGCAAGCAAACTGGATAATGGAATGACCCAAGTGAGTGACGGTACGAAAACTGTGAAAACAGGCTGGGTTACCTTATCCGATGGTGTCAAACAAGTAGACGGTGGTGTCGGACAAATCAAAGATGGCAGTAAGACATTGACAACCGGCTTATCTGGCGGTGCTGATAAATTAAGTGCCATTAACACGGATGAAAAGAACATTGCCATGTTCGCAGCACCAGTGGAGTTGAATGGGAAAGCCATTAATACATTCCCTGGTTATCGTTATGCGAATGCACCATATATTCTTTCCTTGGCTCTTTTCGTAGGTGTGTTGGTCATGGCTTGTCTTTTCAATTTACAATTACCAGCGGTGATCGAGGTTTCCGCATTTAGATGGTACGCACTTCAATTCAGAAACATGGCAGTCCTAGCAATAGCCCAGGCGCTCATAGCATCTGTTTTCGCTTCCTTCTATTTAAAGTCAACTTTTACAAATGGGATCATGCTAATCCTATTCGCAGTATTCATCTCTTTAACCTTCTTGGCCATCGTATTCTTCCTGGTGGCTTTAGCAGGAAACATTGGACGCTTTATAGCTTTTGCTTTCTTAGTCTTACAGCTATCTACAACCGGTTCAAGCTTACCGGTCCACATGCTTCCAGAAGGTTTACAAACATTAAGTAATTTCTTACCACTTACGTATACGATTAACGGCTTTAAATCAATTATAACTCTTAATAATTATGATCTTTTCTGGTCAAGTGTCAGCGTTCTCGCCATCTTCCTTGTCCTGTTCGCTGCCCTTTCCCTAGCTGTTATTTGGTTCAAGTCCGGTAAAAATCTTGAACGTTCAGATGTAGCCTAAAAGATTCATACCTTCCTGAAATTCAGGAAGGTTTTTTTTATGAATTTCAACAAATAATAGAAGGACATATATCCAATGGAGGTTTCTATATGACTAAAACAACCAGAAATATCAGGAACTCGTATCGAATAGGACTCGTAACTCTCCTCTTGCTTATTTGTCTAGACTGCCCTGTTCAAGCCCTAGCAAAAAAACCTCCCAAAAATGTAATCCTGCTAATTGGCGATGGCATGGGTGTAGGTGCCATCGAAATAGCCCGCCAATTCGAATATGGAAAATCAGGAGTCCTTCATATGGAAAGATTGGAACATGTCGCCCTGATGCGCACCTACTCCGCTAATAATTATGTCACCGATTCAGCGGCAGGAGGGTCAGCCATTGCCACAGGTATCAAAACCAACAACGAATCGATCGGTGTTGACCCGAATGGTACAGAGGTAGACAGTATTCTTGATGCCTTTCAAGCGAAGGGAAAGAAAGTCGGGCTCATTTCCACTAATATGGTCGTCGATGCCACCCCGGCCGCTTTCGGTGCCAGTGTCAAAAACCGCTGGACGGGTGGTTCCGAGATTGCCCGGCAGCTCTTTGATCATCGAATTGACGTCATCCTTGGCGGAGGCGCTGCCTATTTTGAGAAGGAAAAACAAAATGGTATTGATTTAGTTTCCAAATTTAAAGAAGTCGGTTATGCATGTGCTACAAATGAACAAGAACTCGCTTCCGTCAAACATCCAAAAAAATTGCTGGGGTTATTCCACCCTACCTATATGAATTTCAAGCTTGATAAAGAAGAAGTACACTCACAAGAGCCCACGCTACCCGTGATGACAGCAAAGGCACTTGATGTCTTATCTCAGAGTGATAATGGATTCTTCCTGATGGCTGAAGGGGCACGTATTGATTCGATGGAACATGCCGCAGATTATACGGGGATTTGGAAGGAAACGATTGAGTTTGACCAGACGGTGAAAAAAGCTGTAGAGTGGGCGAAAAAAAGGAAGGATACCTTGATTGTCGTGCTAGCTGACCATGAAACGATGGGAATCTCCGCTTCAGAGACCATGGATATTCCAGCATTGAAGAAAATCAATGTATCTACCGAATACATGGCCAAACAGCTTACCTTTGATAAAAATAATGAGATCGAATTGAAAAGCGTCATCTCTGTATTCAAGAACCATGCCCATATCTCTCTTACAACTGAAGAAGCTCAACAATTCATCCATAACGTAAAAAGTAATAGAACCCTTGTGTATCCTAAGCATCGTATTGATTGGGAAATTGGAAGTACGATTGCGCATCATCATAATGCAGGGGGATCCGACCGCAGTATACGTGCTGCCAGTTCCACAGGCGGGCACACCGCCAATATGATTCCTGTCTTTGCAACTGGACCAGGGAGTGAAGCGTTCGATGGAGTTCTTGATAATACGGACATTTCACAAATTATTACGAAAGTGGCCCGAGTACCCTTTACGCCAGGACAACATCATTCACAAAACTAGAGTTGACACATAGTCAGCCCTAGTTTTTTTGCCTTTCACGATTTAGAGAAAAATGATTGAACATATATTATAATGATTCATATAAGTTTTTAGTAGAAAGGAAAAAGACCATTTTGGAATTGAATATCACGTTATTTAGGATAATTAATGATTTGGGCAAAGAGCACGCCTATCTGAATCCTCTGTTTGTTTTTCTCGCTGAGTATTCATTGTACTTCTTAGCATTGGCTGTTGTTCTTTTCTTTTTTACACGTAGTGGTAGAAACCGGATGATGGTTGTTTGTGCTGGTCTTACGTTTATATTGGCAGAGGTAGTGGGCAAGCTAGTGAGCAACCTTCATACAAATTATCAACCATTTTCCGTACTAAATGATGTGAATAAATTGATAGAGAAGGATATCAATAATTCTTTCCCTAGCGATCACACCATCCTTTTCTTTTCTTTTTGTATGACTTTCTGGTTATTCAGTAAAAGCTCTTTTCGTTTCTTATGGTTAATCGTAGCCGTACTAGTGGGAATTTCTCGTGTAGGAGTAGGTGTCCATTATCCTGCTGATATTCTTGTCGGAGCATTGATCAGTGTCGCCTCCTCACTAATTGTTTACAAAGTTGTTCCTACATTAACGATTACAAAACGTCTATTGCATTCACAAGAGAAAATAGAAACAACCAAATCAGAAGAAGTGTAATCAAAAAAAACCGCCAGTTCGTTCATCTGGCGGTTTTTGCTGACTAAGAATTCTACCTATTTTGCTAACCTACTTTGAGACAAGATAGATTTTTTCGGTATATAAGACATATTCGTTATATTTGTTATTGATTCGGATAAAATCTTCAGCGGTATTTATCGCTATATTGTTCGTAAGATCCTGTTTGTTTTTCTTACTCAATACATTGTAGGTAATATCGTATTGAGAACCTGGTCCTGTATTCTTCCAGGTGGTAAATTGAACGGGTCGGCTAACTTTTTGAAATGTATTATTTTTGAATGTCGGGTTTTTCGCACCACTGGCTAAAATCCCTCGTGTCCCGGGCTCACCGTTTTCTACATTTTTAATTGTATTGTTTATGATCCGTGCATTAGACCAGTTCATAACCCGAATTGCATCGCTACGTGTTTTTTCTATTGTATTATTTTGGATAACGACTTTATCATGGAATTTAGATCCGGAATATTTATGAGTCCCTACCGAACGATCAAGATTTTTGAACGTATTATTTTCAATGGTTACATTTTTATTTGCCGTTTTATCAAATTTACTCCAAGTTTGGCTCCAACCTAGCGTGGTCTTGTCTGGTGTATCAATATTAATCGCTTCTTTATTAACATTTTTGGATACTTTCGAATCCATGAACGTATTTTTTCGTATCATGACAGTATCTGAAGCATCCATTTCAATAAAATGTCCGGAGAACATATTTTTAAAATGGATATTCTCCACTTTGACGTTTTTATTATGACCCATAATGATGGCGATGCTGTCTTCTATATACTTCAAATCGATTGTCACATTACCTTCGCCGATAAAGGAGATATTCTTCTCTCCATTATATTTTCCATATACCCCCTTCTTAGAGGACTTTGTTGCTCTTATAAGCTGGAACATGGATTTGGCTGCATCGAACTGGTTCGTACCCGTTTTACTTCCTTTAACTAGCTTCACGCCGTTCTTCATCTTGATTGTAACGTTCGAAGGAACATAGAGCGTATTACTTATTGTATACGTGCCTTTTTTCAGGACAAGCGTACCGCCCCCATTTTTCTCCAACTCTTCAAGGTATGAACGCAATAAATAATAATGCTTCGTATGCGAGTTATATGTAGAAAAATTCATCATATTATTCTTATAGGTTTTGCTGGATGGTGATATTGTATAAGTTGGTTTTGTCGCTGCCTCTGCTGAATACGTAGGCAAAAACATGCTGACCAATAACATAGCCGACACCCATAAAAATCCAATCCTCTTCTTCATGTAGCAAACTCTCCTTTTTTCCGTATAATCATTTACGTCATTCTTTAACATACTTTCCTATAATATCATTAATTCGTTGCATAATGAGTCGTTTTAGCTATAAAATACCCATTATTTTCTATAAGATAATACAAAAACGCCATCTCTCAATGAAATGGCGTCTCGAATCGTTATTTTTTCACATAGGCTTTTGATACATACCCGATTTTAGTACCGTACTTAACTTTATACCAGTTTCCTTGTTGGGCTAAGATCGTAACGGTTTGACCTTTCTTAAGTTGACCCACGATTTTGGAGGTTGTGCTGGCTTTTTCTCTTATATTTAAAACGGTAGCTGTCACTTTTCCTGTCGTTTTCTTAATCGTAATTTTCATTGTACCGGTTCCTTGATTATCACTACTATCCTTCGCAGTAATGAAGGCTGTATACATGCCATTGGTTACATTTTTAAAATCCCATGTAGCCGATTGATTTCCCATCTTCAATGATTGTTCATTAGCAGGCGTAGCAATCACTTTCCCCTTGCTATTTTTGATTTGCATCGTAACTTTGGCATCTTCGTTTATATGATACGAAATGCTCGCCTTTTCAGTGCTGTAGTTCCCTGATGTATCAATACTTGTAATTTGGGGTGCTATCGTATCTTTGCTTACTTTAATCTTCTTTGTTACCCTACTTCTATTTCCACCTCGATCTGTTGCGATAATTTCTGCGTTATACGTTCCACTACTGACATCTTTTATGTTCCATGTAGCGGACTGACTCCCCTGATTCAAGGATCGTTCACGAACAGGAGTGTCTAAAACATTTCCCTCGCCATCTTTAATCGTTAAGGAAACGATCGCATCTTCATTCAGGCTATACGTAATGCCGATTAGATTATTGGGATAATCAGCCTTCGCTTTTATAGCTGTAATACTCGGTGCTGTTGTATCCCTATTCACCACAGGCTCCAGTTCAGGCTCAGTATCGGCATATTCCTTCACAATAGTAGTGTTCGGGTAATAAAATCCTAAAATCTCTTGATAGGTTTGTCCGAATTCAGCTCTAAATTTCGCGCCATATTGGCTCATCCCGACTCCGTGCCCAAAACCCAGTCCCTCAATGGAAATGTTCTCCGAATTGGTTGGTTTAGAATCCACCACTAAATAGCTCTTCATCTTATCCGTACCCACCATAGCACGGATTTTTGATGCCGCAACATTCATTTCCGTGACCGTTTGCTGCACTAATTGCCCTTTTTCATCGACCATATCCTTCACATAAAAGTTCAATTGAATGGAGCCCTTCGTGACCCGGCCTCCAGAAGTTTTATCCGTTAAGGCTAAAACAGGAATATCCGTAATTTTAATATCCTTTTTGTTATACCCGTTGCTTTGGAGCCAATTTTTCAGATTAGGAACAATCGTCGTATCCTTCTCCTTCACGCTTGTCCACCAATCTCCCGGCTTTGATAAATCTTTTTTGGAAAGATCCATTTGCTGTTTTGCCAGTGCAATCGACCATTTTGTTTTCGAATCAAACGGATCTTCTTTAATGTCCAGATAAGCTAGTGGTTTACCGCTAGTCCAGACATTAGAATTCAATTCCGTCATGCCTCCATTGCTCGAAGAAAAAAGCGCTTCTATCAACTTTCCATCATGTTTGATAACAAGCCCCTTTGTTTCTTCCACCGCCAAATTAGAGCGATCATGTCCATCGGCTCCTCCATATACTTGGTAAGAAACCGTATCATCAATCACCTTAGACTGAAAACGAAGTGCGTACGTTCGGGCTGCGATGGTTTGGGCTTTCAAAGCCTCGATATGCCATAGTGCCGGCATTTCCCTTGGAACGACTCCCTTTACATATTCCTCTATGTGAACGTGGTTGATTGGTCTTATATAACCGCCTTCAACCGTAAACTCCAGTGATCCCGCGTATGGGCGGTTATTGATAGAGAATAATGAATCTTCCTTAACAGGTGTAGCGGTAAACGAAGCAAATGTCTCCAGCTTCTTTGTATTCTTGTATACCGCAAGACTTCCGGCCTCCACTTTAACCGTCAGTTCTTCGCCGCTCTTGATAAAGACTTCACCGGACGTTTGATAGTCACCTGTTGCCGATATCGTCACAGATGTTTGATTACCCAAAAAGTTCTTTAATTTTACTTTCATCTCTGTCGACTCTTCTGCAGCAACTGCTTCATAAGCAGGAAATGTAGAAAAAATAATGAAAAAAGCTAAACACATATTCCTCAAACTTCTCATCTTACTTCAGCCTCATCCCTATTTAGTTTCTAGGTAAATATTAAAAAGATTACTATATTAGTAATATCGGCAAGGTTAGTAGAATTCTAAGAGGTATATAGTAAATTAGTCGCAAAAAAAATTTCTAGGCTAGCTTATAACCTCTTTATATAATTATTTGGAATTTGCAGCTTATCTTTTAATTTCTCGTTAATATCCTGATTATCCTTCTGGAGTACGCTATTATTTATTGGGGATAGCTTTTTTAAAGACTTTCATTATTACTTAATAGAAATCTTTTTTTCTGTTAAACCCAGAGGTAGCACTAGCAACAATCTGGATTTGTATTCGAATTTCCTCACTATTGCTTTGCCGATTTGCTCAATTATTAAATTCCTTCTTTTCTTTTTACTTTTGTTTTTCTCCGCCATGGATTTGATAGTAACATTGTTATTACTATTCCATATTTAAACTTAAGCGTGGGGAAAAGAGCTATCGCTATTGGCTGCGATAACCCTGATTTTATTGTTTAGCTTTTTATAAGTTGTTTCTAATAGAACATTATAGTTTATTTAATTCGGAAGCAGATCACAATTATAAATCCTTATATACAAAGAAAAACAGAGAGCTAAATACTCTCTGTTTTTCTTTTACGCGCCATTCAATTACAGAATTTAAATAGCAACTTTTTAACACTTCAGCTATTTAAACTGGTATAGGGTTAAGAAATTTTTATTATGTTGCTGGTACAACTTTAACTTTAATTTCTTTAGTTGCCGCACCAACTGTTACTTTGAAAGTTACTGTTGATTCTTGAACTCCTGATTTTAATTCTACACTTGCATTAGCTTTACCGTTATTTGTGATTTTTACATCGGCAACTTTTTCAGGTACGATAGTTACTGTTGTTGCACTAGTTGGTACAACCTTTTTATTACCATATTGATCAACAGTTGCTGTATTTACAGTTAACTTTGCTTCGTCTGCTTTTAGATTAGCTACTGTGCTACCTGAAAGTAATGTTGCTTCTGTAACAGCTTTTGCTGTTGCATAATTACCTGTTGCTTCTGTTGTTGTAAAGAAGAAATCAGATACTGTTGGCGCAGCTGGAGAGATCACAAATTTTCGCTCAAGTACTTTACCAGTTGCATTGATAGTCACTTTTAAAGTGAACTCAGTATCAATTGGTGTACCTGCTGCATTAGTATCTAAGGCAGATGCTGCAACATTGAATTTACCATCTGTTAATGAGTCTGCTGATAATTTACCACCAGTGATTGTTGCTGTATATTCATTTTTCGTAAGTGCTACTTTACCATTATTCAGTAAACCATTAACTGTAAATGCTTTATCAGTGGCAACTTGTGTTTTTCCGATTTCAGCAATCTCGTAACCAGTGTATTCTGTACCATCAGTTACTTGTACTTTCACTTCTACATCAGAATCAATTGTTCCGTTTTCCGTTGTTAGTGCAATATTTAATGTTGCTGAACCATTTTTAACAGGAGTGATACTATTACCAGCAACTGTTACAACATCAGTAGTTCCTACTAAAGTAACTCTTACAGGTGCTGAAGAATCTTTCAATACACGGCCATATTGGTCTTCAATGATTAAGTGATCTTCTGCAGTAAGAGTAACAGGTCCTTTTTCAGTTGATAGTACTAATGGATTTTTAAGACCACGAACTACTGTTGGAATAGCTGCTGCTTTTACATTAACAGTAAGTGTAGCTACTTTGTAAGTTGAAGATTGGAAAACTAGTGCTTGAGTACCTTCAGTAGTGAAAGTCTTTTTATAGAACACTTGGCCATCTTTAACTTCTAAATCAGTAGGAGTTACTGGTGTAGTACCTACTTTGATACCTTTAGTAGCATTTGATAATAAAGCTTTATCAGTAATTACATTACCGTCTTTGTCAGTCACAGTTAATGGGATTAAAGTTGCTTCATTAGCAACAGCTATCTCTGGTTGAGAAGCAGAAATTCCGTCAGTTGCTGAAGTTTCAGAAACATTAACAGTATATTTAGTAGATTGACCATTAGTTGTAGAAATTAATAAGATGTCAGTATTACCAGCTTTTTTAATTTCTGAAATTTTAAGTACTAACTGGTTTTTTCCGCCAATTGTTTGTTCGTAAACAGCAGGAGTAGTCGCTAATGTTAAGTTAAATGGATTAGTATTAGTGAGTACTAAACCAGAAGCCAGACCAGCGTTTGTAATTGCTTTACCGTATTGATCTTTAAGGTCTAAAACGATGAATGCTTCATTTGCTTTAGATTTATCAGTTAATGAAACTGCTTCACCTTTAGCATTGAAAATACCTGTTACAGCAATTGAAGATACTGCAGAAGTAGCAGATAATTTTAAAGTTTTAGTAGTCGATGTACCAGTATTTTGGTCGATTAATACAACTGGAACTAAGTCATTAATTCTTTTACCAGCAACTAAAGATGAACCTAATGTAATTACACCATTAGCTTTATTAAAAGTAATATTAGTACTGTCATTTGTAGTTAAATCAGTTGTTTTTGTAATATCAGTACCATATTGGTCCTTTACTACATAACCAACTGTTGCAGTTGTATTAGCAGGGAATACACCTGTTGCAGGAGCAATAGCACTAGACACTACTGCAATTTCGTCTAAAATTGCGATTGAAGCAACTTTTTGAGCTTCAAATTTAACTGAACCAGTCATTACTTCTTTAGTTAATCCAGAAACGTTTACTGTGTAGTCAGCTGCTTGGAAGTTTGTTGCAGCTACTAACTGTACTGATTTTTTGTCAGTTGACCAAGTCGCAGTAACGTTTTGTTTGAAAGCACCTCGTAATACTTCAATAGTAGCTTTTTCAGTATCAACAGCTTTGCTGAATTTAACTTCAATTGTTTTTGCGTTAACCGCACTTACTTCTTTAACTGTAGGAACTTTTGCATCTTCGAGTTTTTTGTTGATTTTAACAACAGCACTTGTGATGTTTTTAGCTAATTTAGTATCTAACTTAGCTACTTTGTCTGCTGAGTCTTTTGTATCAGCGATTAATTTTTCAGCTGCTTCAAGGTCTTTTTTATCAACAAGAACTGAAATTTCTTTGTAAGCTTTGTAAACTGTCATTTCTTCGTTTACAGAGTTAGCAAGTTTGTTTGCTGCATCTGCATATTTAGCGGTTAGAAGGTTACGAGCATCTGGTCCGTAGACTTTTTTAACGTTAGCTTCGAATTCAGCAATTTTTGCTTGGTATGCTTTTTGAGTAGACAATACTTTAGATTGTGTTCCACTAGCTACAGCTTCTGTGAATGCTGTTTTAGTAGGGTTAAGGTTTGTAGTAACTGCTTTCAAGTATAATTCAGCGCGGTCTAGATATTTTTTGTTAGTATCTAGTTTTACTGTAAGTTTCGCTTTTTGAGCTTTAGTGCCGCCTTTTGAAGCGATTTCTTTTGTAGCTGCTTTATAAGCATCTTGAGCTGCTTTCACGTCTTTTTTGATTGTTGATAACGCAGGTAGTTTTTGGTCTTCTCTAGCCGTTTTGTTATAAGTGTTAAATGCTTTTACCATTGATGATGATGCTTTTGTAATCGCTTTGTCAACTGAGCTAGTAGCTGCCTCTGATTGTGTTGGTGCTACTGCTACGAACGCTGATGCGGCAATTGCAGTTGCCGTTGCTAATTTAATTGCTTTCTTTTTTCCCATGTTAGAAAAAACTCCCTTTCAATATCTAAAGTAGTGCGTTAGGCACGCAAGCTCTTTATAGAGCAAAATAACTAACGACTTACAAAAAAACAAATTCATTACTAAATGACCAATTCATAATTCCTACGACAAGTAATAATATCACTAACTAGTTCTATTAAACTAGAGAACTATAATTGGGTTAATTACCAATCCGTTCTACTTAATCTATAATAATACAAGTATTTTGGAATTTCTACCTTTTTGCTAATATTTTTTGTTAAATATATTAGTAATTGTTTCCAATTTTACTTTTATATAGATTTTACTGTAACTTAGATTACAAATAATAGTTTTATCTTCCATAAAAGTTAATAAAATAAATACTGAAGACTTTTTGGAAATAACAAATACCAAAGAACTATTAATTGTTATGATATGTAATTTCATCAATATATTCGTTAGCTAAAATCTTTATTTAAAAAGTTAAACGGATAGAAAGTATTGATTTTTAAATATCCACTTTATTGGTTTTCGTCTGTTAACCAGGCATTTGGATTCACAAAAAAGACACCCATTTCCAATGGGTGTCTTTTTGTGTCACTTCAAATATTTTTTCAAGACCGGCTTCATTTTATCGCTGACCAAATGGCTGCCGCCTCGTCCTTTTACGTCTTCCATCATCCAGGCCATGATAAGCTCTGGGTCTTCGGTATCCATGGCGACTAACCAGCCATTTTCGGTACCAGTGGAGTTCTTGGATGCTTTTGTTTCGGCTGTGCCTGTTTTGGCCGCTAACTTAATCTTAAGATCGTTTAAGTCATGTGCGGTTCCTTTGGGATGTTCCACGACTTGCGTGAGCATCTTTGTGATCGTACTCGCTTGATCTGCTGAGACGATGTTTTCTTTCCATTGTTTCTTTTCTGTTTTATCGCCTGTCACTAATGAAGGCGCGATGATGTTTCCTTCATTAAGGAACGCGGAGTATGTCATCGCCAAATGAAGGGTGCTCATTTGGACTTGAGCTTGTCCGTAGCTTGCGTCCGCTAGGCGCCCTTCGCTATCGAGCTTCCCGATGCTTGATGCTTTAACCGGGTAGTCAAAGTTCAGGGATTCATCAAAGCCGAAGTCTTGGAGCCCTTTTGAAAATTTATCTTTGCCAAGCTTCAGTGCTTGTTGTGCAAAGTAAATATTATCGGAATAGATGAGGGCTTTTTCCATATCAATCGGCACCCCTGGATTGGAGACCCGTGTGATGGAATGGTCTTTCCAACCTGATTTTGCCCACTTTGTTCCTTCTATATTAATAGCAACTTTAGGGTCCACTCCATTTTTGAGTTCAATGGCCGCTGTCAATGCTTTAATCGTCGATCCTGGTGCAAAAGTTGAACTGAACCGGTTCAGAAGTGGCTTGTCCGGATCTTCTTCCAATGCCTTTTGTTCGGCGTTGGTGATGCCGAGGACATATTTGTTCGGATCAAAAGAAGGGCTTGAAACGAGCGCCAGTGCCTCGCCGGTATTCGGATCAAGTGCTGTTGCTGATCCTACTTCGTTATCGTATTGCGTAAAGATATCCTTTTGAAGTTCAGCATCGATGGTTAACGTAATCGTTTCTCCTTCTTCAGCCGGTTTCTCGGCAATGACTTTTTCCTGGCCTTCTTCTGTCTTGATGAAGATCTTGCCGCCTGGCTTCCCTTTTAGGCGTTCTTCTAATATTTGTTCGAGGCCACGTTTACCAATGACGTCATTTGCGGTATATCCCTTGCCTTTCAATTTCTCCAGATCTTCCGCTGACGCCTCGCCCACATATCCGATTAAATGGGCAGTGGCTTTGTTATAAGGGTAGATGCGTTCGTCCGCATTATTCACCGAAACCCCTGGAATGCTTACCAGCTTATTCAAGGTAGCGGTGTCATCTGAGGACATTTGCTTGATGGGCACGAAATAGCTAGGCTGTACCCATGATTGGTTCAATTTCTTTTCCACTTCATCACTTGTCATGTTCAGTATGCCAGCGACTTCATTGATCGTTGCTTTTTCGTTGCCCATTTTCTCTGGGACTATCCCGATTTCAGCAACCATGCCATTCATGGCCAAGCCACGTTCATTCCGGTCGACAATCTCCCCACGAATGGCTGGATAGCTTTCGACCGATATCTTTTCCCCTGCTTTGAGGTCCGGGAAGATATAGCTCTCGTCCCATTTTATATACCAATTCTCTTCCTTGTCTTTCTCTTCTTTAACCAGAATTGCCTTATGGTCCGAACTGACAGCTCCGGCTAGTGTTTCCATATTGACGGTATAGGCCAAGTTCACCTTTTCGTCATCTTTATGTTCCTTTTCTTCTTTTGGCTTTGTATAGCCCACTTTTATTTGGTCGGCTTCAATTCCTTTATAGATTTTTTTATACCGCTCTGCGAATTCATCTGCACTGACTTTTTTCTTCGTGTCCGCTGACAGATAGTCATACATTTTCGTGAAATCTTGTTTATTCCATAGTTTCGTATATGCCGCAAAGCGTTCTTCTGGGCTAGGTTCTTCCGAGCACCCCGCCAAAAATAACACACTCATCAACAAACAGCCGAAAACTAAAGCTAACTTTTTCATAATCTCCTCCTAATGAACAGTAAGAATGATATATATAGTTTATCAAACTCTGGGAGGAAAAGGGGGAATTTGTAATGCGACTTTCCCTCTTTTTGCTATTTTAGCTTATTAGCACAAACAAAAGTCCTGCACAATTGCGCAGGACTGATATTACAGTACTTTCTTTTTTCGGCTCTTTTGTTCACGGAGCCAGCTTTTCAAGAATAAGAAGCCCATGATAAACGAAATGATTAGGCCGGAGATCGTCACGAGGACGGCCACCCACTCTATAAAATTGTAATTCATATAATCTTTCAACGTCAATTTCTCTTTCAAATCTTCTATATGCAGGTTCATCCCGAGTATCCCGGAGATGACTGTATAGATGGTTAAGATTTGCAGCAGGTAATTACTGCTTTTCCCGGAAAGCTTATCTTGATTTTGATATAAGTAAGAAAGGGTTTCTTTCACTTCTTGGTAGAGCGGTTCAATCTTGAAGATTTCTTTCGTTATATGAAAGAGCTCTTTCCCTGTGGAGGTGCTGTTCACTTCGGCAAATAAGTATTTCGCCGAAAATTCGGTGATCATGAAGATTAACAATTCCGTTTCCGATTGGTCTTTTTCCACATCGATTAGGGAATGTTCATGAGCAAGCTTCAATAAAACTATTTTATAGAAGAAATAAATCAGTACTGAATAAAAATACTGACCGTACATTTCACTCGCAAGTTGGGCTTCAAGCTTGCCTGTTGCTCTTGTAACACAGGCAAAATGCCCCTCGCTCGTGACAAAATACGTTTCCTCGCCCCACCTGTCATAGACCCTCTCCTGATAATGCCGATCAATGTATTTCGGATTCAGGGCTCCGACATAGGGTTCTCCATCATTATCATACCCATTTAACTGACTGAGTCTGTATAAGTCGGTTTTTGTTATATCGCGATCTTCCGGAAGCGCTATATAACTTAAGGCAAACATTCGTTCATCCACGAAGAAAGGCAAGCTTCCGAAGTAGGAAGGATGGTCTTCCTCGTGATCAATGAATTTCTCAGCCGGCGGTATCAATTCCTTGAAGATGAAGTCTTTCACGAGATCATACTCATTATTCCGACAGCCGACTTTCATCTCCTTTTCATCATCCGTTATGGGTTCAAGAACCCGAAATGTATCCGTGAAATAAAGGACATCGTTATAGGACAAACGTTCAGGCAGCGTGACCCTGATATTGATCATGCCAATATGAAATGGGCAAATGATAATATCGATTGAATTGATGATAAAACCAGTGTTTAAAAACGGCGTTCGGAAGGTACAACCAAGATCCATTTTTTTAGAGAAACGGCGCATTCCCTCTTTTTTCTTATAGCTATTTGGAAACAGAACAGGAACGAGGTTTGGCATAAAGTATTGCTCTAAATTACGATGTGAAACTTTATGATCCCCGTAAAAATCGTCCTGCAGATCCAGGTCATCTATTTTCAGAAAGACGTAGTCGTCCTTAAGCAAGCGTTTTACAAATCCCTCAATTCTATCTTCTTCAAGCATAAAAGGAAAAATAAACTGTTGGAAGGAGCGCTTTGTCTGGTCCTTTACATTACCCTTTTCCATAATTTTTTCCTCCATCCTGGTTCTCATTCATTGTGCTACTATTCATTTACCCCAGTTCTAACAAATAAACACGAAGCATATTATGGAAAGCAAGCAGACAAGCTTACGTTTCTTACCTCCTCGCGTATTGAAAAGAAGGGGTTTAAATAGCACGAAAACGGGTACAAAAATATTAAGAATAACTAGTAAAGGAGCGACCTCGTGAGTCCTGATAAGAAAAAACATCACTTCGGATTATTAGAACGAGTCAAGCCGTCGGAATCAAGCGATCGAAAGCGCATGGGCGAATTCATAAAAAAAATGAAAACAAATGCAGAGAACTCTCAATTAACGAGCAAAAACTCATGACATATGAGGTGTCATGAGTTTTTTACGTTTCAATATGCTACTTTTTTCTGATGATCTTGTCCGATGCAATTTTCAATGCCGATTACGTCCAAAAAATGCTGAATCTTTTTCATCGAGCTTGCTTGGTATTCATCTACGATGGAAAATTCTTTTATATAAGCGATTTTTTCTTGACTAGTCGAGTCAAGGAGTTCATCTGTATCTATATTATCTTGGTTGTATTTTTTTTCATTTGATTTCTTGCATGTGTAAACCACAGCTTCCCCGACCTTTTTGGCAGCCCTATCAAAATAAAAAGAAAATACAATGGCACATTCATCATCATAAAAAGAGGGTTGAACTTTCATATTAATATCAATCATTATCCTTCCACCTCTCTCTGTTTTGTTATTCTTACTATAACAAACTTTCTACATGCATCCATGTGTTCATATCCACCCTCACGTTTCATCCACATCCCCCTACACCTCCTTATATTGTAAAACGCTAGCTAAATATAACTAGAGGCATATGCGTGAAAGAATAATTTGTATATGAGGACACAAAAAAAGACACCCCATAAGAGGTGTAAATCAAAATTCGTTCATTTATATTTATCAGTTAAGCTTTTTGATGAACTGATGGTAACTCGTGAACACTTGGTAATTCACTTGTTGATACTAAACCACCAACCACGACTACAGCTACTAGAAGAAAGGATACCGCCATCCCTTTAAGACTTTTTTTCATGGGTAATTCCTCCTTATTTTCAATAAAAATATTGGATTTAATAGAAATAAATTCTATAGTTGTATTTAACCATAGTTTCATGAATAACGTTTTCGTCATGATGATACTCATTATATAAAGAAAATAAATCATTCTTATTTATTCTTCTATTTTTCACTAAAAATATAACTCTAGGCATATTTAAGGAGAGTTAACATGGATTTTTCAGCAGTTGGGAAGAAAATAAAAGAACTAAGAAAACAAATCGGACTTTCGCAAGAGGAACTTGCAGAAGGTATTTGTACTCAGGCACAGATCAGCAAAATCGAAAAAGGTGTGGTGTATCCTTACGCCACCACTCTATATATGATTTCGAGAAGACTAGGGGTAGACGTCAATTACTTTTTTGATATAGGAATGACACCTCGGTTAGATTATGTACAGGAAGTCGCCCACCAATTGGAACTAACGCGTAGAACATTGAACTATCACGATATGAGGGATATCGTTAAAACAGAAGAAAATAATCCCCTATTCACTCAAAACAAGCAAAATTATCAATTGTTATTGTGGCATAAAGGGATTTATGAATACATGATGAACAAAAACATGAATAAAGCGATACAGCACCTAGAGGAAGCCATTTCTTTATCTGATATAACCGATAAGGTGTATTCGGAACGGGAAATTGAATATCTGCTAAGCATGGGTGTTATCTATTTCGAAGAGAGACTCTATGAAAAAGCATTATGTACATATAAATTGGCTCTACACCATATGAATCATTTACCATATTTAAATGATAAAAAGATAAAAACTAGGCTTTTCTACAATTCAGCACGGGTTTCCACACGTTTAGAAGACTATGAAGCCTCCATTATGTATTGTACAAAAGCGATTAAATGGAGTTTGGAAGAATACCATATGTACCTTTTAGCTGATCTCCATTACCATCTTGGATATAACTATGAATTGCAAAATAACTATAAGCAAGCAAGAAAATATATGGAACGTGCCCGCCTCATCTTCGATTTACAAAAACAACAACGTTTTGTCACCTTTATCGAAGACAAATTCAAGGTCTGGGAAGCTCTCATAGAATCCAATTAAGACAAAGCCATTCCCAATCCGGGAATGGCTTTTCACAATCAAACAGCAAACATATTCCAAAACCTGTATACAACATTTCAAATTCCAAGCCCAAATGAAGTATAATAAAGAGATGACCTCGAAATGGAGTTGGGAAATAGGGTCTGACCCCCGCATTACGTAAATTTCGTAGTTTTGTGGGGTTTGGAAGTACTGAAGGATGTGTGTGGGGTTGACGTATTTGCTTGGTTTTCCTATATGGAAGGCTTTGTAGCTGCTCCACTTATATTCGGCGGGGTTTTTGACGATATTGGCTTGTACAGGGTTTAAATGAATATAACGGCTTGTGGCAGTGAATTGCTCGATCGATTCGATTAAGACGGAATGGTAACGGCCTTGAAAGAGGTGACCATCATGGTCATGTCGCTTATTGAAGGAGATGGCATAGCGAGAATTCAGCTTATGCATAATATCACTGATCGGGTGTTGTTTCGTTTCGAGGAGTAAATGCACGTGATTCGTCATGAGGCAATAGCTGTGGAGTTCGAAGGAATACCTTTCTTTCGTTTCCTCTAGATAATGCAGGTAACGAGAACGATCCTTGTCGTCTAAAAAAATATCACTGCGGCGGTTGCCGCGGCTAGTAATATGGTACATGGCACCAGGGTACCATATCCTCGGTTTACGAGGCATAAAACATCATCCTTTCCTATGCCGGGAAATAGGGTCTGACCCCCGTCCGGTGTCGTTAAAGTACTGATAGATCAATGATAATACAAAAATATAATTTTGGGAAATGGGGTCTGACCCCCTAAAGGTGACCCTAAAAAGGAGGAGAGTATGGAGCGGGAGTTGTTGTTTGTTGGGGAGCGGATGGCGGAGTTGTTGAATGCCGGTGATTCGGAGGATTTGGAGGTTGTGAATCAGGGCCTTCATTTGTACCGACAGGGGCTTGTTGATCTGAAAGAGGAAGCGGAGGATTCGATTACGGCTGAAGTGCAAGATGTCACTCGCTATAAGGCAAGGTTGAATTTGCTTTTTCCTCAGGATGGAAGCTGCACCTGTGACTCCAGGTTTATATGCCGACACCAAATGGCCGTATTCTTCTCTGGATATTCCGAGTACGCCAGCGTCTCCGATTGGGTTAGCGAATGGAATGCGCCGAAAGCCACACCCACCCAGGCTTTACAGCAAGTAAAGCGGGCAAGTGAAATATTTAAACATACAAAGGAGAAATCCATTATTCTAGATAAAAGCTATCCATCATGGAAGCAATTCGTGCATGATACGTTCACGGAGCAAGTGGAGCCATATATAGAGGAACCACCTTACATGATTGAAAATCATATACAGACCTACTTTAAACGTCTAAGCTCCAAAACCCCGATGGAACGGGAATGGAAGCTGCTTTATCATTTTGTGACCCATTTTTGTACGTTGCAACTGACCATGAGGATGATTCAGCTACATAAAAGTCACACCCAAGCGGTCCGTGTCTTTTATGCACTTGCAGCTGATCTGGCCGAGGAACTTCATGATACGGTACAGCCACTCAGTCGACAGGCACGCCCCTTTGCCTTTGATCCCTTCGTCTTCAGCATTAAAGAAGATGTAGCGAAGCTACTGGATGGCAGTGAAGGGTTAGAATATGAAAAAATCGATCTCTACCGGGAAATCTGGAGCTACCTCTTCACCACAGCTGCTTGGCGTAAAGAGGAACTGAAACGAGTTCAGGAGGAACTGCCCAAGCAATATGAAGGTACGACTGAGCGTATTTCCTATACCCTGGCTACGATTCACCTTTCTCTGATGGAAAATCAAGATCAACAAGCAATCGGACTTCTCCATGAATTGAAGAAAGAAGCCTGTCCGTATATTTTTTATTGGCTGGAGCTCCTTTCTGAATCGGACGACCGGTCCCGTGCCATTCCTTTCATAGAATTCATCAACGCCCATGTCCAGGAATTCTTGAATGATCTTTCCGATTATTATCAACGGGTGGATTTCGTGCGGACCTTTACGACTTTGATCAGCAGCTGTTGCTTTAAATTGAAGCGAAACGACTTGCTTGAGAAATTCTTTCGGGCTACCCTTCCCCACAGCTATTGGAACTATGCTAATTTCCTTTTTGAGCAAGGCCAATATAAAAAGTGGGTGGAGATGCATATATACTCCGAGATCAGCATTGACTTAATAAGCAATGAATCCATCAAGGAAGTCGTTTCCAAGGACCCGGAAGTGATGCTTCCCCTCTATTATCATGCGGTACAGGAAAAAGTGTCGTTAAAAAATAGACCGGCCTATAAACAGGCGGTCCGCTATTTGAAAAAAATGCGAACCATCTATAAAAAGACGAAAAAGGAAGACGTGTTCGAACGTTATATGCAGTATGTAGTCGATTCAACGAAACGACTGCGCGCTTTTCAAGAAGAACTAAAAAGGGGTAAGCTAATCGATGTTTAATACAGGGAAATTAAAAATCAAAATAGCGGCTCTCGAAAACGGGTCCTACGCCCTTGGTGTCGTCAATGAAGAAAACAGCTTCGTCAGCACGAATTATATTCGAAGACTGTTATTCAATTGGGATGACGCCAGTTTTTATGGTACAAAAATGATGACAGATACGATTAACGAAAGCCCTGTTTTCATTCTAGACGCCTGGGGCCTGCTGAACTTTTTCGCGAAGGAGAGCTTTAACTCCTTCATAGAGTGGGAATGGTCCGAGCTCTCCTCCCTTTGTCTGTCAGCGGCCCCCGTTCTTCATGAATCCATCGAAGCGGGGATTCCCGTTCCGGATTTCACGAATTTACAGTTGGATTCCATCGGATGGAAACTACCGGAAGAGGTCGAGGAAGAATTTCTCCCTTCCTTCTGGGAAGAGGAAATCCCTTTGGATCTCCCTTCACCCGAACTGGAAACTAATCGTACCTTCATTGAGAAATGGTATAACGGCGCCGCTAATATGTATTTGAAAACCTATTCGCCCATGCACAATAAGTGGAGCGAAGCTGTCGGGGCATTAAAGGATTCAAGGCTTTCTCCGGAAGAATTGCAGGCCTTTTTTGATCAAGACAGCTGGCAGGAATGGCTTGGCGTTAAACCGGATCCAAAACCCTTCACCATCGGTCTGCGATTGACCGAGCCGCCTGAAGGGGATGGACCATGGAAGCTGGAGGTCACACTCCGCTCCAAAAGAGATGAAAGCATCATTGAAACATATACAGGTAAAAAGTTGCCTCGTGGCTGGAATAAGTATGCAAGTGAAGTAGTAAAGGCCACCAAACGCTGGCAGCTCGTCGTTCCATGGATCGGGGAAAAAGGACGTTTGAAAAGTGAGCTTTCCGAAACCGATGCCTGGGAGTTTTTGACCGATGCGAGTGAAAAGCTGCTCTTTCTCGGCGTTGAAATCCTCCTTCCATCCTGGTGGCTTGCTTTGAAGGAATCCTCCCTCAAAGTGAAGGCAAAAGTGAAAAGCCAATCGAACCGCGGACCTTCTTACGTGGGGCTGAAAGCATTGATGGACTTCGACTGGCGGTTCTCACTGAACGGCAAAGAGCTCACTGAGTCGGAATTCGAGGAGCTCGTCAATGAAAAACGCAGACTTGTCTATATCCGCGGTCAATGGGTCAAGCTCGACCCCGCGTTCATTAAGCAAATCCAGACCCTAATGGAAACAGCCAATGAAAAGGGCATACAGCTGACCGATTTGTTGCAACAGGAGCTTTTGAATAACGAGGGCGAAATGGTCGAGGATGATTCAGAAAACGGCGAAATGCTCCGAATTCAATTTGAATTGAACCAGGAGCTTAAAAAAATGGTAGGGCGATTGCGGGAAACCAAGAACATTTCGATCAGGCCGGTCCCCCGGACGCTGGAAGGTGATTTGCGTCCCTATCAGGAACTTGGCATGAGCTGGCTCCTGTTTTTAAGAGAGCATGGTTTTGGCGCATGTCTCGCAGACGATATGGGACTTGGGAAAACGGTTCAGATGATTGCCTACCTCCTTTACGTCAAGAATGCCGAAGCGACAGCCAAGGAGCTCCCTACCCAGGAAGAGAATGCACAAACGAGCGAACCGATCATTGTCGATGAAGAAAGTGAGAAGGAAAGTAGCGATGAGGTCGAAGTCATCACCTCCTCACCCGTTTCAGTTCCTGTTCAGGCCGCGCTGATTGTCTGTCCGACTTCCGTGTTAGGCAATTGGCAAAAAGAGTTGGAAAAGTTCGCTCCGACACTCAAGGTCCATCTTCATTATGGCTCGAGTCGGGCTAAGGGTGAGGCGTTCATCAAGAAAGCTGCCGCTCACGACATCATCTTGACTTCATATGGCCTGACTCATCAGGATGTGGAGGAATTGTCCTCCATCCATTGGAGCAGTGTCATCCTTGATGAAGCACAGAATATCAAGAACGCCCAGACGAAGCAATCAAGGGCTGTCCGCAAGCTCGATGGGCGTCATCACATTGCCTTAACGGGCACCCCGATGGAAAACCGCTTAAGCGAGTTATGGGCCATCTTTGATTTCATTAACAAAGGGTACCTGGGATCGCTTGGTCAATTCCAAGAAAAATACGTGACGACCATTGAACGAGAAGAACAAAAAGATAAAATTAAAGAACTGCAACGCTTAATTCAGCCCTTCTTGCTCCGCCGGACAAAACGCGATAAAGAGGTCGCTTTGAACCTTCCGGATAAGCAGGAGCAAAAAGAATTTGTTCCACTTACCACTGAGCAGGCTTCACTATATGAACAGCTAATCAAGGATACCTTTGCCGATATCGAGCAGTTGTCCAGCTTTGAACGTAAAGGAATCATTCTGGCGATGCTAAATAAATTAAAGCAGCTTTGCAATCACCCTGCCCTTTACTTAAAGGAAACGGAAAAAGAAAATATCACGATGGCGGCTAGCCGCTCCGGAAAGCTTGAAAAACTAACTGAGATCATTGACGCTGTCCGCGAGCAGGATGAAAGCTGCCTCATTTTCACCCAATATATCGGAATGGGTAATATGATGAAAAAGCTGCTTGAAAAGCGCTATGGTTTCGAAGTTCCCTTCCTGAACGGAAGTGCGAACAAGAAACAGCGTGATGATATGATTACCCGCTTCCAAAATGGTGATTTCCCCATCTTCATCCTCTCGCTGAAGGCTGGGGGAACAGGGCTGAATTTAACGGCTGCCAACCACGTCATTCACTATGATCGCTGGTGGAATCCTGCAGTGGAAAACCAAGCCACTGACCGGGCCTATCGCATTGGACAGCAACGGTTCGTTCACGTTCATAAATTAATATGTACCGGGACGCTTGAAGAAAAAATTGACCAAATGCTTGATAAAAAACAGGCCTTAAACGACGAAATCATCAGCAGTGATAACTGGATCACAGACCTATCCACTGATGAAATCAAAGATCTAGTATCTCTTCACTAAGCCTCTCTGATAACCACTCATAGCAGCCCTGATCATTGGGGCTTTATGCTATGGGTGGTTTTTCTTTTTGTGTTCCAGTCTTTCGGATTGACGATAAAAAAAGATTGATATTCTCCATGATTAATCAAAATATGTTCCAATGCTTTTGTAAGCGCTTCACCTTTATTGGACAAATATTTCTCTGAACGTTCTTCAAGGATTATTTTTTCTCTACGGGGATCATAGGTTATGGAAGTCTTAGCTGTATCCTTTTCAAATAGCGAAAGGGTCACACCCGGGATAAGCGGATATTCTTGATAGGATGAATCTTTCCGGGGTTCCTTTTTAAATGGAGAGTTAGCCAGTTGAAGTGCATCAAAGAAACTCGTTTTTGCTAGTGACATATCATATGTTTCATATTTAACCGTTATACCACGTCCATAATCCTTCTTAATCAAATCCTTTTTAATATTCATGGATTTCCTCCTCCAGTTTAGTTCCATATACCTATTTCGTTACCATCTTTTATTTTCCTTCTTGAATTTCCAAAAAAAGGACCCCTCACAGAGATTTCGTTATAAACAACGTGATAACTACTTAAAGCATGTATGACTAAAAGGTACATATTGCTTAAAAAATGAGAAAAGTGGGGTCTCATAATTCCTTTTTCGAGTAAAATAACGCAAAATTGAAGAAGCAGAAATGTTGTTAAATCAACATTTCTGCCTCTCTCTATTTATTCAATTTAGGCTTACCTACCCTTTTGGGGACAGCCCCTTTTCTTTATCTTTTTGCTTTATAAACGTAGATGGTTTTTTTCGTCTCGTTTCCGGCAAGATCCGTGACCTTCCATTCGAATGTATTGTTGCCCACATCAAGTGGCAGTTCCACATCCTCTATCGTTTCTTTGAATGAACGCATTTTGTATGGTTCCTTAAATTCATGGAAGAATACTTCGCTTCCGTTCAAGTAAAGGCGGATTTCATCGAAGTTGTCTTCGACTGTCACATCCACTTTTGGATTCGGGCTTTTTGCCCCCACAATCAGTGACGCACCTTTAACCTTCAAACTCGGTTTCTTTGTATCCACCATGAACATCCGTTTAAAGGAAATCGTGTTCCCGACTGTATCTGTTGCTTTAACCATGAAACTCTGGACGCCGTCGTTGTATTTCTTTTTAAACGAGAATTCGTATTGTTTCTTTTCTGTATTATATTTCACCGGAACATTTTGATTGTCTATCTTGAATTCCTTGATTCCCGACGATTCTTTAATAAATCCGGTAATTATCATATTCTTCGTGTTGTTCACGCTCAATGCTTCAGGACTCGTGATATATACGGATGGCGCCACTTTATCTTTTTCAACCGGCACCGTATCTTCGTTCAAGTCTGCTTCAGCTATCTTTTTATTCCCAGCGAAGTCTACAGCAACAACCTGTACTTTTTCACCCTTCACATCCGGCAATGTATATTCCTTTGTATCCGCTGCTAATGGATCTGTTATGAGCGACTTTCCATCGATTTGCACGTCATAATACGCTAAACCTGATCCATCGGCATTGTCCGATCCTTGAATGCTAATCACCTTGTCGGTTTTTGAAATCTTGACTGTTGGTGCCACCGTATCGACTTTGACAGGGATTTTATATGTCTGCCACTTAGCACCCTCATAATCTATCACTGCTTTTATTTCATAGAAATAGACACCATCTTTAGCAAGCGCATTTTTGATTTTGCCATCCCATTTACGGGCTGGATCTAGCGTATAGGTCGTCCCTTGCCCGCTGTCGTAATAGTCTTTTTGAACCTGATTTTCTGTACGGATTTTCCGGACGGGCTCACTCGAAGCATTCAATATATTGAACTCCACATTTTTCGCATTCCTCAAGAATGATAGCATCGGGATCAGATCATCCTGGGCCCCATCGCCATTCGGGGATATCGCGATATATTTTTCATCGAAGGTCTTTCCAACTGGTTCATAGCCCAAGTAGGTATATTCTTCCCCTGCAGTTGTCACAGCCCCAGCCATGCCGTAGTATGAATCTTCATCATATTTCGTTCCGTCCAGGATCGGTGCCTTGTCCCATTCCCCTTTGAAACCTACGTAGGGGACACTTAATTTCGGATGCTTGTCAGCAGGATTTTTTAGTGTCACGAACCCTTCGACAAAGTAGCCGTTCGGGAAGACCTTATCGATGGCAACTGGTGTTTCGAGGTCATCGCCGAGCACCTTAGCTTTGGAAAGGTCGACCTTCACTTCAACATTAACCGATTTCTTAGCTGGGACGGTAATTTCTTCTTGATTATGGTTATTAATTTTTATTGAAGCATCCTGTATTTCCTGTGCTTCTAATTGATTTGCTGCATAACCAAGTTGTCCTTGGATGGCATAGTCTGTTTGGATATTCCCCAATACATCATATATAACTGCTTCATCACTCAAATTTTCAACCTTTAAAGTAAAGGCAAATGTATTTCCCACCTCTTTCAACGCAACTTTTGCCACATTGGTGAACGCCTCGGTCACCACCACGGGTGTAGCCAACGCTGAATTCAATTGCATGATTCCAGCTCCTTGCCTACGCGGCGAGTAGGGAATATCCCATCCATAAGCATGATTGACCATGCCTTGATCGATTACAGGCTGAGAAGTATTCATCATCAGGTTTTTGGCCAAGTTTGCCCTCTCAAAACCATTCGCATTCAAGTCTTTATCGACTCTTTCCAGGACGAGGGCAGATCCGCCTGATACATGGGGCGCTGCCATCGACGTCCCGCTCATCATGCCATATTCATCATTGTTCAACGTAGAATAAATCTGTCCCCCTGGTGCTGTGATCTCTGGTTTGAAATCGAGATTCGGTGCGACGCCCCAAGAAGTGAAAGCACTCATTTTCCCAGCCTCGGGATTGGCTGATTTCAACTTATCCCTATTGAAAGTGATCGTCACTTCTTCCCCTTCCGATAAGGCAGCCTGCAACTTCGCACCATCCGATTTAAGCATGAATAGCTGGGGAATCGTTATGCTTGGTTCCGTAGCCATGGATATATATCCATCGGCATTGTTATAAATAATGACGCCTGCCGCTCCAGCACTCTGGGCGTTTTGCGTTTTTTCAATAAAGGTTATTCCTCCGCGCTCGATGAGGGCAAACTTGCCTTTTACATCCACCTTAGCCAGCTCCTCGGGGGTTCCAAGGCCTGCATCGACTAACTGATGCGTTTTTTCCTTTAAATCGTTAGGATGTACGCTCGAAGCCGACATGAACGGCGCTTTCCCTTCCTGCTCGTTAATCTTATAGGTAGCTGCATCTAAATCCAGATAGTTATTTTCAATCGATGCCACTTGAAGAGAATCATAAGCAAGTCCAGGTGCACCGGCGATACCGATATCAGGATTCGATGCCCGCGGGTTGGCGAACCCGTTTCCGAAATGGGCCGAGTTCCCTGCTGAAATCGACATCACGATCCCATTTTGTACGGCTCTTGAAACGGCCTGCTGCTCAGGGTCTTCCTCTGAGACAAAGCCTGCTGTCGAACCAAGGCTCATGTTCAAGACATCTGCACCGAGAATAATGGCATCATCAATCGCCTTGATATAAATATCCCCCCAGGTCGTCTTCACATCAGGGTCATTCCCAAACACCTTCAACGCTAGCAGCTGCGCTTCAGGAGCCACCCCTTTAATGCCGCCATTCTCTTCATCCCCATTAGCCGCTGCGGTCCCGGCAACGTGCATCCCATGCATCGAAGCTCCCTCAGCGAGGTCGAGGATCTCTTGATTATCATCCATATAGTTATATCCGTAAGGGACCTTTTCCGTATAATACTTTCCAAGTAAATGATTGGCTTCTATCATTTCACTGACTTCCGTTTTCGTCAGTTCCCCCTTTGAAGCATCACTAAGAATCATGTCACGATGAGACGGGTCAATCCCGGTATCAATGATTCCGACGACCATTCCCTCTCCCGTATATCCATATTCCCGCCAAGCTTCCTGGGCTTGGATCAGTTCCTTGCTATATACCATATCCGGCTTTTCAACAGGTCGTTCATATTCATTCACAATATGTACGTCAGCCACTTCAGGCATTGCCGCCACTTTTTCGACCTCACCATATTGCAGCTCTGCACTGAACCCATTCAGAACCGTCGTAAAACTTTCAAGTTCCTTGAAATCTATCTTTTTGTCTTTTACTTTCTTTTTCACGTTCTTCTGTGCAGATAGTTTGTTAGACTTCAATTCGGCCCTTTTACTTTTAGTTAGCTCTTTAAAGCGTTTGCCTTCCTTAGATGCATATTCTATGGCTGGGGCTTCCTTCATCTCTACGATTACCCTGACCTTGTCATTGCTTTTGTATTTCTTTTCCTTCTCTTCTTTGTTCAACTTCAATATGCTTTCCTGATTTTTCTTTCCCTTGTTCGTTCCGATTGAGGGATCAGGAAGATTAGCAGCGGAAACAGTTGCTGTAAAGACCAATAAAAAGATTGCTAGAATGGGCAAGATACGTTTTATCAATGAACGATTCCTCCTCTAAAATAGTAAATTTCTATAATTTTCCTTATAGGTATAAAAGTATCATAAATTTTAGCGTGATTTTAAGAGATAATAGTCACTTTTTTCCTATAGCAATCTAGTATAATAGGTTTATTTTCAATAAAAGCAATAATTACTACTTATATGTAAAATATATAAAAACGGAAAAAAGGCAATGGTTTTCGAAAGAAACCATCGCCTTTTTCCTCTAGTTTTTCATTCTTGGATCCAATGCATCACGCAAACCATCTCCCATTAGGTTGAAACCAAGTACCGTCAACATAATGGCGATTCCTGGGAAAAGCACGGTCCAAGGAGCCTGAATGATGAACTGGCGTGAATCCGCAAGCATCTTACCCCATTCTGGTGATGGTGGTTGTGCACCGAGACCAAGGAACCCGAGCGCCGCACACTCAATGATGGCCGTCGCTATCGCTAAAGTCCCTTGGACAATGATTGGCGCGAGGCTGTTCGGAAGGACGTGATGAAGTAATATCCTGACATCCCCCATTCCAATCGCCTTAGCAGCCGTTACGTATTCCTCTTCTTTTACGGTCAAAACTCGTGAGCGCAAAAGTCTTCCGAACGTTGGGACATTGACGATTGCAATCGCGATGAGTGCATTGCGTAGGGACGGTCCCAATACCGCTACAACCGCTATCGCTAGCAGAATGCTCGGAAACGCCAGTACAATGTCAAACAGTCTCGAAATAATCGTATCAATCCACTTACCGTAATACCCGGCAATGATGCCGAGGAAAGACCCGACCACTACAGAACCAGCCACTGATAAAAAGCCTACCCATAGCGATAATCGCGAGCCATAGATGATCCGGCTCAAGATATCACGGCCAAACTCGTCGGTGCCGAACCAATGATCAGCCGAAGGAGCCAAATGTTTGTCACTTAGCTTCTGCCCTTCAAATGAATAGGGGGCAATGAGCGGGGCGAAAATAGCCAGTATAATGAAAAATAGGACAATCCCCAGGCCAACCAGGGCAACCTTATTTTTCTTGAAGCTTTTCCAACCTTCCTTCCAGGGAGAAATGGCTTTTTCCTCTACCTCTTGAGGAGGAATGATCGGCGGTGTATTCGTTGCAATTTCAGCCATGAGATATCCTCCCTATTTATATTTAATCCTAGGATCAATCGCTGCATACAAAAGGTCCACAATCAAGTTAATCATGACGAACAAAAAGGCGATGACGAGAATTCCCGATTGAATGACCGGATAATCCCGGTAAAGGATAGCTTCATAGATATATGTTCCAATACCTGGCCATCCAAAGATGGTTTCCGTTAAAATCGCCCCGCCCAATAGTAGACCCGTTTGCAGACCGATAACGGTGACCACTGGAATTAAAGCATTTTTCAAGGAGTGCTTATAAACCACCCAGAACATTTTCATGCCCTTCGCGCGAGCCGTCCGGATGAAATCGGCCCTCATGATTTCAAGCATAGATGAGCGTGTCATTCTCGCAATGATCGCCATTGGGATGGTTGCAAGTGCAATTCCCGGTAAGATAAGATGTTTCACTACTTCTATGAATTGATCGAATCTACCAGAAACAAGAGTATCTATTAAATAAAAGCCCGTCATCGCTGCTACAGGGTCTCTGATATTATCCCGACCTGTCGTTGGGAGCAGATCCCACTGAATTGCGACTAAATACTGTTCCATAAGGCCAAGCCAGAATATCGGCATCGATACTCCAACCAAGGCAATGATCATAGCCGTATAATCAAACCAGGAATTCTGGAACCATGCCGAGATAATCCCAGCATTTACGCCGATGATGACCGCAATGATCATGGCAACCAGCGCCAATTCCATCGTGGCCGTCAAGTAAGGCCATATTTCCTCTGAAACAGGGGTATTCGTTTTTAGAGAAACCCCTAGATTGCCTGTTAACAGGCCAATTAAGTAATCCCAGAACTGAATGAACCAAGGTTGGTCCAAACCAAGCTCCTTTGTCATGGCAGCGACGGCTTCTTTCGTTGCCTGCTGCCCTAATATAACCTGGGCGGGGTTTCCCGGTATCGCCCGAATCATCATGAATACAATAAACGCCATTCCGAGAAGCACCGGAATAAGTGAACCTAAACGTCTTATGGTATAGGAAAACAAAATAGTCACCTGCCTTTTTTACACATGGGCTTTTTAATCGCCCTTCATTCTTTACCTCTTTAAACTTCGCATGACAAAACCGGGGAGCATACCTTCATACCCCCCGGTCCGTACAATTAATTTTCGATTGACACGTTAATTAGAGACTGAGAACCTGTAGGATGCGGAACGAATCCTTTGATTGTCTTAGTACCAGCTAATTGTGGCAATGAATGTACAAGTGGTACCCAAGGTGCTTCTTCATGTATGATTTCCTGTGCTTTTCCGTATAGCTCATTACGTTTCGCTTCATCTGCAGTAGATTGAGCTTCAATCAATAATTTATGGACTTCTTCGTTTGCATAGCGAGAGTAGTTGTTCGAGCCGATCGTATCTTTATCCAATAATGTATACAGGAAGTTATCGGCATCTCCATTATCGCCAGTCCAGCCAAGCATGAACGATGGAGCTTCACCGGCTTGTACTTTTTCCAAGTATGCAGCCCACTCATACGTCATGATATTGGCTTCAATATTGACTTGTTTCAGACTTGCTTGAATGGCTTCAGCGACTTTTTGTCCATCAGGCATATATGGACGTGGTACCGGCATGGCCCATAGATCCATTTTGAATCCTTTTTCAAGTCCAGCCTTTTTCAATAGTTCTTTTGCTTTTTCAACGTCGTATTCATAATCTTTGATGTTGTCGTTGTATCCAGAAACGGATGGTGGCATCGGATTCTTCGCAGGCTCAGCCGTTCCTTCAAAGAAGTTATCGATGATTTCCTGTTTGTTGATCAAATGGGAAATGGCTTGACGCACTTCTTTTTTATCAAATGGCGCTTTTTCAACATTGAATCCAAAGTAGCCAACGTTCATGGATGGACGTTCAAAGATTTGAAGGTTTTTGTCCCCTGTCACTTTGCTGATGTCACTTGGGTTCAATCCGTCCATTAGGTCAACTTCACCTTTGATTGCCGCATTCAAACGAGCAGAGTTATCTTTGATGACTTTAAAAGTGATGCCATCAAGTTTTGGTAATCCTTCTTGCCAATAGTCTTCATTTTTCACGACTTCAATCGTGTCGCCTGGTTTCCATGATTTAAATTTGAAAGGACCTGTTCCAGACGGATTCTTGCCAAAATTGTCTCCGCCTTTTTCAACGGCAGTCGGACTTGCAATGGCAAATGGTGACATCGCCACGTTTTTCAAGAATGGTGCTTGCGGACGTACTAGCGTGAATTCCACTGTGCTATCATCAAGAGCTTTTACTTCTTTGATAACGTGGCCTTCGTCGCCTTCAAAACCACCGAACATGGAAGCATAATAAGCAAACTTCGCTTCATCCTTACTTTTTGCCCAGCGCTGGAAGTTCTTGACGACCGCTTCAGCGTTGAAGTCAGTGCCATCATGGAACTTGATGCCTGTTTTCAACTTGAACGTGTACGTTTTCGCATCTTTGGAAACTTCCCATGACTCTGCAAGTCCTGGTTCGATTTCTGTATTATCTTCTCCGTATTTCACAAGTGTTTCATAGATTTGCTGTGTGACGATGTAAGACTCGCCATCCGTTACGATAGCGGGATCAAGTGAAACTGCATCTCCGCCTTTACCGTAGATTAAAACCCCGCCACCTTTTGCTTCTCCTGAGCCGCCTTTATCATCTTTATCTTTCGATGTCGATGATGAACAGCCAGCAAGAGCAAGTGAAATTGCTAAAATACTGGTTAACAATAAAGCCATTGTCTTCTTCATATTCTTCCCCCTTGTTTTCTATGAATATATATATACGTCCAGTCAAATCAATTATATAAATGACAAGAGACGTAGTGACCTGGTTTATGTTCCTGTAAAACCGGTTTTACTGTACTGCATTCTGCCATCGCTTTTGGACATCTTGTATGGAATGGGCAGCCACTCGGTGGATTGGATGGACTAGGGACATCTCCCTGCAATATGACCCTATCTCCCTTATACTCAACATCCGGAATCGGTACTGCCGATAATAAGGCCTGTGTATAGGGGTGCAGCGGGTCTTCATAAAGTCCTTCGCTTTCTGTCAGCTCAACAATATGTCCAAGATACATGACGCCAACACGATCTGAGATATGCCTCACGACGCCAAGATCATGTGCAATGAATAGATAGGTGAGGTCAAAATCCTTTTGCAAATCTTGAAGGAGATTCAACACCTGCGCTTGAATGGATACATCCAATGCCGAAACAGGCTCATCCGCGATTATCAGCTTCGGATTAACGGCTAGCGCCCTGGCGATGCCTATACGTTGCCTTTGACCACCACTGAACTGATGTGGGTACCGCTTGGCGTGGTAACTGCTTAAACCCACAACTTTGAGTAGCTCCTGCACACGCTTTTTTCGTTCTTTCTTATCTTTGACACCATGAACGATTAGCGGTTCTTCCAGTATCTTTTCGACTGTGTGCCTCGGATTAAGCGAAGCGAATGGGTCTTGAAAGACCATTTGCATTTCACGGCGCATCCTCCTCATTTCACGGGTGGATAGTTTCGTCAGGTCCTTGCCTTCGAAATAAACATTGCCTTCACTAGGCTCAAGTAATCGAAGCAAAAGCCTTCCCGTCGTAGACTTACCGCATCCGCTTTCACCAACAAGGCCCAGCGTCTCCCCTTTGTGAATGGAGAATGACAAGCCATCAACAGCCTTCACTTCACCTATCGTTTTCCCAAGCACCCCCCCTTTGATTGGGAAATGCTTCTTTAGGTTTTCTACCTTAACTAACGGTTGAGTCATGCAATGGTGCTCCTTTCGCATCTTCATACAGCCAACAACGCACTTGTTGCCCTTCTTCAAATGTCCGCAGAGACGGGGTTTCACTCAAGCATTGCTCCATCGCATGAGAACAGCGAGGGGCAAACTGACAGCCCAGCTTGCTAGAACCTGGTTTAGGCACATTTCCGGGGATTGAATATAGCCGATCCTTCTTTATGCGCATATCGGGGATTGATTGCAGAAGGCCGATTGTATACGGGTGCTTAGGATTTTGAAAAACCGTTTGCACTTTTCCTTCTTCGACTACCCTCCCGGCATACATCACAATGACACGCTGACACATTTGTGCCACTACGCCAAGGTCATGAGTAATCATCATGATGGCTGTATCTGTTTCTTTATTCAAATTCTTCATCAATTCTAGGATCTGGGCTTGTATCGTGACATCCAAGGCTGTAGTCGGTTCGTCTGCTATGAGAAGCTTTGGTTCACAAATCATAGCCATGGCAATCATGACACGCTGTCTCATCCCACCCGAAAGTTGATGTGGGTATTCATCAATCAATTCTTCAGCTCGTCCAAGTCCAACCAATTTCAACATATCCACCGCTCTTTGGCGGGCCTGTTTTTTATTCCATTTTCTATGTATTCGGAGTGTCTCTACCAATTGTTCTCCGATTGTAAAGACGGGATTCAAGCTTGTCATCGGTTCCTGAAAAATCATTGCGATTTCATTTCCACGAATCTTTCGCATTTTGGCTTCAGATGCGTTGGCTATATTACTTCCTTTAAACTTTATTTCTCCCTCTACCTTCCCGGTAGGCGAAGGAACAAGTCCCATAATGGACAAGGAGGTTACACTTTTCCCACAGCCCGACTCCCCGACAATCCCTAACACCTCACCAGGATTAACATGAAAATCGATGGAATTCACGACAGGTATTTCTCCGTCGTCAGTAAGAAAGCTGGTCCGTAACCCATTGACCTCAATAATTGGAACGCTCATAACATCACTTCCTATATATCTTTAGTTTACATTTTTTAATATTATTTGGTTTATTATTACATCAAACTTAAAATTTTACAATATATTTTCTTAAAATTCTAACTTAACAGAATAATATTTCAAATTAGTTCTTTGGTATTAACTTAAAAAATAAAAAATGACTGTAAGGTTACAGTCATTTTTTAAGAGGGGAATCAAGCCTAATTGATTCCATTTAGGGGAAGAGACGGAGGTAATCCGGGGCAAAAGCCAGGTCGGCTTTGGGGAACGTGAGACATATAAGGACCTGTTCAATATTATGCTTTTTGAAGATAACTATTTTCTGTAAATTTACTGTTATGTTCTAAATGTTTAATCCTTTTTTCTAATTTTTCATTATGCTCATATAAATACTTGTTATGCGATTCTAATTGGGCCACCTTCATCTTAAGGTGATGCAGTTCATCTTCATTCACTTTTGTCTGCACATGCGTCTTCGCAACATGACGAATTAAATCACCGATGAGTTCTTCCAGCCGCTGCTTGTCCTGTACCGAGCTGAAAAGGAGAGGGATTCTTGCCTGTCCACCGGGAAGCTTTTTATTTCCTTCACTCATGTTTCACCTCCAAGTAACTATAAGCCAATATGCTCGAAGTCCTTTGTCTTTTCTTCTTTTTGCTGTTTAGTCCCTATGAATTGAACCAACTCGGCAACGACTTCCGTGACATACACTTTTTTACCTTCTTGGTTGTCATACCTCCTCGTTTGGATTCTGCCAGTAACGCCAATAATCGAGCCTTTCTTGCAATACTGTGCTGTGTTTTCAGCTGTTTTTTTCCAAATGGTGCAATGTACAAAGTCAGCCTCGTAGTCCCCTTCGTTATTTCGAAAGTTACGGTTCACAGCTAGCGTGATATTGGATACCGCCTTGCCATCCGGTGTGTACCTTAAATCGGGGTCCTTCGTTAATCGTCCGACAAGGGTTACTTGATTGATCATCTTTTTCCTCCTTTCCCTTTCATGCTCTTATCATAATGACTTCTTTTCAAAAGGGGAAATCGATAAAATATTGATTCATACACATTTCGGCTCCAATAAAACCGTTTTCACATATCCTAAAAGTCGTTTTCAGGGAAGTAATACTAAGAAAATGAAAAAATGAACAGAATCCAACTTTTTTTACTTTTACCATCAATTAGGTTTTTAATTTTAAAATTCACAATATTCTAGTATGATATAATTACCTGTAAAAGGGTATACAGGTAGAAACTATACATTTGATTGTCTCTGCTTCATATGGCAAAGGAATGGAGGTATTTAATGAAATCTTTCAAATTAATCTATCTACAAATAGTTACAGAGGATTCACGATTAATTGATATACCATTAGCCGATGGACTCATTATTAATAAAGAAAATGAGGTCAGCACTTGGCTCCTTGAAGCCTTTGTGGCAGAAAGCCAGTATAACGAGTTTGCGTCCTCTCTTCCCGCTATAGATGGAGAAGTGACGATTCAGGCCGTTATTACTAAAAAAGACAATGAACCCGCTCTATTCAATACCAACTTGCGTACCGTAAAAAAAGTCGGCGATCACTATAGCCTCCTTTTTGTCGGTCATATCAAAAAAAATCGCACAAAATATGCAGAACTTCTTCTTGAGGATTTAGTTCACAAAGGGTTAGAAGGCGAAGAGTTGATTAAAGAGTTCAAGGAAAAGATCAAATCCAGGCCTAAACTGGCCACTTATAATTAGTCCTTAAAAGAAAAAACTGGCTTTAGCTGAAGGGATTTTCTCCCTCCTTCGCTAAGCCAGTCTTCTTTACTGTTCCAAATTATTTCATTTCATCTTCGCCTTTTCTCTCAGCGTCTTCAATCATTCCATCTGTTTTGTTTTCATCTTCATTAATCGTATCATCGTTTTCAATCATTCCGTCATTATCTGTATCCAGGTTATTTCCATCGTTACCGTTTTGATTTTCTTCGATCATGTTATCATTTTCAGGTGCTGGATTGTTATCATCATCATTCGTTCCACAACCGGCAAGGAACATAGCAGACATCAAAGTTCCCCCGATTAGCGCAAAAAGTTTTTTCTTCATCATGTTTGGCAACCTCCCTTCTTTCTTAATCATTAGGTATTTTGCCCGAATGTAAAAATAACTTGCGCCTTATTTTAAATTAGTAAAAAATGCATGTACCTTAAAACACAAATAAAAGATGCCGGACATATATGCCCGGCATCAAAGGGAGAATAAAAGAAATGGTTTAAAAAAACCAACTGCAATTAATGTAGCTAACATCTGCATCGTATATGTATTATTTACACTTAATTGGGTAAACTTAAGCATTTTATGCTAAAACGGTGAATTCCATTAATCCTTTTGCTTATTTATCTCCAAAAGCAAACATGATTTCCGTTTCACAAGCAACCTCGCCGTCTACTGTCGCAACCGCTTTTCCCTTACCAACCGTTCCTCTTAGACGTAATATTTCCACTTCGAGTCGAAGTTGATCGCCGGGTCTTACCTGACGCTTGAATCGGCAATTATCAATTCCCGCAAAAAAGGCCAAACGCCCTTTGAATTCCTCTTGTTTCAAAACGGCTACAGCACCTACTTGCGCCAAAGCCTCTACAATTAATACACCAGGCATAACAGGGTAATCCGGAAAGTGCCCATTAAAAAATTCTTCATTGGCTGAAACATTTTTCAACCCTACAGCTCTTTTTCCTTCTTCAACTTCAATAATTCGGTCCACCAATAAAAAAGGGTACCGATGGGGAATGATGTCCTTTATTTCAGTAATGTCTAACATTTCGATTCCTCCTAATAATGTTTGCTGGTCTTTAACGAAAATTCGCCCCTCCCGTAATGAGGAAGAGGCACGTACAATTGGAATATTAAACAATAGGCCCTATGACGACGGACTGTTTCTATGCGCCCTCATTTACAATATCGATAATATGGGTCCACGTGGATTTTTTAAAAACATCCGTTGCTTGCCCTCCACCAATCACACTATACCCTATAAGCGAACCAGCTATTAAAGCAATGATAATCAATCCCATGATAATAAGCAAACGAAGCCAAATCGGCAAAAACCGGACCCTGATTCTCTGGTTTGGTTGTGTTCCTTTGACTTCTTTGACTTCTTCATTCACTTCTTGTCTCATTACACTTTTTTGTTCCATACAGATACAAAAGCTCCTTTTTCTCAGAAAACTCGCCGAATAATAAGGGTCTCTAGCTTACATTCCATCACATGTTATATCAAAATGTATGAGCGTCAACGATCCTCTTTGCTAAAGTATAAATGAAAAACGCTTCAATATGAAACCTAAAGTCATGATTTAATCCTATCCCGCTCACCGAATCCCATTAATGAGTCCACCCATTTGATCGGCCATCGTAATTGCCCTCGATTGAAATTGATATTGACGTTGGGCAGTAATTAAATCCGTCATCTCTTTAGAAAGATCGACGTTTGAAGACTCCAGTGAGCCTTGTTTAACTGCGATTTCTCTACGATCATCACCCGTCAATAACGTCATGATACCCTCTTCCGTAACGTCCATTCCTTCAAGGTTGGCGGGAAGTCCAAGTAGATTGCCGCCTAACTGTTCAAGGAATTGCGGTTTGTTTACAGAAACCACACCAAGACCATAGCTTTGCTCTCCATATTCTTCTGTATCCACCGTCATTATACCTTCTTCTGATACTTTTATATCTTTGATGCTTCCATCAATAAGAATCGGGTCTCCATATTCATCAAGTACTTGATTCCCTGCAGAGGTAACGAGCATCATTTGGTCTGGATTCCCCTCATTAGGGGATAAGTAAAAAGCTCCATCCCTCGTTAAACGGGTATTGGTCCCTTCTTCATCCTGTACATTTATCGTGAAGAATAAATCTTCCTTCGTCAATGCCACATCCAGGTTGCGGTCGGTATTCTTCAAAGACCCTTGTGTCAGCACGATTTGGGATGGGTTCAGTCTGGCACCCGTTCCTTGTCGAATTCCAGGCGTTGTCAACCGTCCAATTTCCTTCGTCTCGCTCGGCTGGTTGTTAAAGCTTTGAGTTAACAAATCACTAAAGCTGGTTTGTGTCTTTTTATAGGCCGTCGTATCCACATTGGCAATATTATTACTGATTTGATCGATTTGACTTTGAATTTGATTAAGTGTATTCGTCGCTGTTAGCATAGTTCGATTCATGGACATTCCCCTACCTGTTCAAATTTCCGAAGACCTCTTCTACACATCAATGAATTAGAGCTTACCCACTTCATTAACCGCTTTGTCCAGACTCTTATCATAGGCTTGAAGGACTTTTTGATTCGCTTCAAAGGAGCGGTACGCTGACATCATTTCCGTCATTGTCCTTGATTGGTCGACATTTGAACCCTCCAGGAAACCTTGTTTCGTCGAGAAGTCCAGCTCTTCAGTAGCATAAGCACTCGGTAAAGGATCATCAACAGCTCGGTATAGTCCTTCGCCATCTTTCACAAGCTGATTAGATGGATTGTCTGAATACCCAACGCCAAGGCGGGCCGTTTGAATATTCCCTTCTAAAATAGCGCCGTTATCGGTCACCGTGAATCGATCACTCTCAAGTTGGATCCGTTCATTATTCTCATCCAGTACATAATAGCCTCTAGGAGTCGTTAAATAACCTTGTCCATCCAGTGTAAAACTGCCGTCTCTCGTATAACGTAATTGGCCGTCATTATCTTGAACGGTAAAAAGGACCGACCCGGTCTTCCCCGTTTCTTCATTGATCGGAAGATTTTCGTCTGCTAAGGCAATATCCGTATTAAGCTCCGTTTCTTCAAGCGTACCCTGTGTGAATAAAGGATTCGCTTCTTGTACGTAAACGCCTGTACTAAGGCTGCCCACTTGAGACATCTTAGGCATACTTAATTTATTATCAGTAGGAATTGCATTACTTTGCATATTACCTAGTAACAATTCCGGAAAAGATCGTACGCTCGTTTGATCGGCTTTATACCCTGTAGTATTCGCATTGGATATATTATTTGTCAGCATCTCTGTCCGTCTTTGCTGTGTAAGCATTCCAGAAGCCGCTGTATAAAAACCTCTTAACATTTTTTCACTCCTCATTCTACAAATATATTCCGTTCATTTCTTATATCTATCTTATCGGATATAAACGTCTATATTTAAGCGAAAAAGAAAATGCGTTGGAGCAGAAGGATTCATCTATTATTTTAGGCTAGGTCAGATTTAAAGGAATAGTGTTAAATGTTCAAATAAAAGAAGAGGGTCTATTGCTCATAAGTACGAGAACTGCACGGACTTTCACTATGCTTCTGTGTGTCTGAACCTTAGACCCTTATCTTATAATGCAGATTTTTACGTCCGCTTTTTAATTGAATTTGCGTCGTGGCAATTTGTCCATATTATCTAGCATGATTCCCGTTCCAATCGCTACGCAATCCATTGGCCGTTCTGCCACTAGTACAGGGACTTTAAGTTCTTCTGCTAAAAGCAGGTCGATTCCATGAAGCAAGGCCCCTCCGCCCGTTAAAATGACGCCACGGTCAATGATATCGGCAGAAAGTTCTGGTGGTGTCCGTTCAAGCACAGCTTTCGCAGCTTGTACGATAATGGAAACTTGTTCCCTCAGCGCTTCCTCGATTTCTTCCGAATTAACGGAGATGGTCCTTGGTAATCCTGAAACCATATCACGTCCACGTATATCAATTTCTTCGTTGCGTGAACCAGGGAAGACCGTTGCAACCTGCATTTTGATATTTTCCGCTGTACGTTCCCCGATTAGGAGCTTATACTTACGTTTAACGTAATTTAAGATTTCATTATCGAATTTGTCACCAGCCATTTTGATGGAAGAAGATGTGACGATATCGCCCATTGAAAGAACCGCGATGTCCGTTGTTCCACCACCAATATCTACGACCATGTTACCGCTTGGTTGGAAAATATCCATGCCGGCGCCGATAGCTGCCACTTTAGGCTCTTCTTCAAGGAATACTTTCTTTCCACCGCTTTTTTCTGCAGCCTCTTTGATTGCTTTCTGTTCAACACTTGTAATGTTTGTTGGACAGCAAATCAAAATTCTTGGCTTAGAAAGAAAGCCTTTCACATTTAACTTATTTATAAAATGCTTAAGCATCATTTCCGTTACATCGAAATCAGCAATGACACCATCTTTTAGAGGGCGAATTGCAACAATATTTCCAGGTGTCCGGCCTACCATTTTACGAGCCTCTTCACCGACGGCAAGAACTCGATTTGAATTCTTATCAATCGCTACTACCGAAGGCTCATTTAACACGATTCCTTTACCTTTGACATGTATTAGAACATTGGCTGTTCCAAGATCTATCCCAATATCTCTAGCAAACATTTCTTAAATCCTCCTTGAATATCCTCACATAAAACCTACTTCTGTCCTAATTGTTTATTTTACCATATCGCCAGTTCACAAAGTAGTATGAAATATAAATAAATTCAAAACCTCTACTGATTATTTAATTAAACATAGGTATATTAAGGATTTCCATATTAACAAAATTAATCCATTAAAAAATTCCGGGTTGGAGATTCTTAAGTAAGGATGAAAAAAGGAATCACAAATTTATGCAGTCCTTTGTCCATACCCCAAATCTTCAGAATCATTTCCAATTTCCGGAATCTTTTTTTAAATGATTTACTTAGCTATTTCCTCTTCTTGTTCTGTTCGTTTATATTTTAGCTTTGTCGCTTCTCCACCCCGAAGGTGACGAATGGATTTATGGTAATCCAATATATCCTTCACTTCGTTAGCCAATTCAGGATTAATTTCCGGAAGTCTCTCCGTTAAGTCTTTATGGACTGTACTCTTAGAGACACCGAATTCTTTAGCAATGACGCGGACCGTTTTTCTAGTTTCCACGATATACTTGCCTATCTTGATAGTTCTTTCTTTGATGTAATCGTGCACACCACTCGACCTCCCCAAATTGGATGTGAGAAGTGTGAAATGAGATTCGTATTTTTCGAATCGAATACCCCTGTCTTATAAACAATGAAAGATAGAATGATCAACTATTAGGTTTTTTGTAATAAACGATTCCTCACCTCAAACACTCTCTTTGCATGGTTTATAACATCTTATTAGCTTGGTTAAGAATATATGCCTAATGGGACAGAGCTTTTCGCTTTATTTATCGTATTCAACCAGTTACCTTTCTAAAAACCACATTATTTCCCGAGAAATTTGTCAGAAGTTCAGATTTCTTCTTGTAAATACCACTATTTTCTCGAATTAAAAATCGCATGCATGGCCTTTGCTTATTCACCAAAAGAAGGAGCCGTTCATGTAGAACGGCTCCCCCTTTACCAATTTTTCAGTTGTTGTACATCTTAACATGGTTTATGTTTTGCTTGTATTTTTTATTAATTTGCTTCTTTTAACGAATCCTCTACAGTGTCGCTTTTCTCGGAAGAGTCTTCATCCGGAATGGCGTTTCCATCTTCTGTGCCCTTTTCTAACTCAGTACCTGCATCTGATTCATCAACGGCTGGAGATTCCTCCGCACCTTTTTCAGAATCCTCGACGGCTGGTGCTTCTTCTTTGTCAGCTGAGTCATCCGTGCTATCTTTTGTTTCTTCAGTTGCTGTTTGAATAGCGGATGCTTGTTTTTCAATGAAATCAACTGGGTTCAACGCGATGCCATCTTTTCTGATTTCGAAATGAACGTGGACGCCTGCCTCTTCATTGATCTGGCTTTTACCTGAAGTAGCGATAGCTTGTCCCTGTTTCACTTTGTCCCCAACGGCAACCTTGATGTCCTTAACGGATTGATAACGTGTGACCACACCATCTTCATGCTCAACTTCAATTAAATTGCCAAGAAGGGCGTCTTCTTGCACTTTCGCTACATTTCCGCTTAATGATGCTTTTACATCGAAAGATTTTCCATCTTCCATGGCGATGTCGATCCCTTTGTTCTGCTCATATCTATTGTTGTAGAAAACTAACGCGTCTTCTTGTGCCTTTTCATCTGCATTCACATCATAGAATTGTTTTTTGATGACTGTTTTAGCGGCATTGGCTACAGGCATCTTAACGGTTTCCAGATCACTATTGACTTCGACTGAAGGCTGATCATAGTTTTTTCCGGTTTCAGCTAAATCCTTTTTCTCATCCTTAGCTGAATCATCAAAACTATTTTGTAATAAAAAGGCCGCGGCTAAGATTATGGCTGCACTTGCGATGTAGATTGCTGATAATGCCCAACGCTTTTTAAGTATACGTTGGATTTTGGAAGTTGGTCTTTTTTCTTCCTCTCTCATATTAATCACCTCAGCAACCATTCTGAACATTTTGCCAAGAATATATACATCTTAGGTAAAAAAATTTTAGATTTATTTTATGAAAAAGAATCCGATTTTATTCGTAGAATGGTAAAATGTTTGGTATCTCACTGTTGAAGGATGTTTGATTGATGAAAAAAACCCTTAAGATCTTAGTAACGATTCTACCTTTTCTATATATGATTGCCATTTGGACTATGTCCAGTCAACCCGATGATATCATTCTCGACCTTCCTTCATCATCCATTGACCGGTTTATTAAAGAGGCCCTCCATTTAGTTGAATTTGCGATTTTGTATATATTATTCGTTTCTGCACTTGCTGTAAATCAAAAGTTGAAGCCTGGATTTAGTTTGGTAGCCGCAATCGTTGCCGGTCTTTACGGTATCGTTGATGAATATCACCAGTCATTCATCCCATACCGCTCTGCATCCTTGATTGATGTGGCAAAGGACATCATCGGAGTGCTAGCCGTCTATTTTCATGTGCAATATCATTACTTCAAACACAAACGTGGCTTCTTGACCCTTATAGAAAAATTCGGCAAAAAAAAATGAGAGATGGGTAATCCCTTCTCTCATTTTTTTGCGGTCATGGTATTGATCCACTTACTTGATGACTGCACTTTAACACCTTTGTAATAGTACTTCACGATATCCTCATAGTTTTTTCCTTCACGAGCCATTCCATTAGCACCATACTGGCTCATTCCCACTCCATGACCATATCCTTTTGTCGTAATGACGATTTGATTGCCTTGACGCTCCCAGTCAAAGTCGGAGGAATTCAACCCGAGTTTTTCCCGGATTTGCATACCCGTCAATTTCTTCCCTCCAATTTCAACTAGAGCCACTCGATTTCCGGTTGTCCTTTGAACGACTGTACCGATTGTCGTCCCCGATGATAAACTTACGCCTAACTTCCTCTCGAAATCCCCCGCATCGACCACCATCTTATTATAGAATTTCGGCGATTCTTTATCCCATGGACTGGACACGCTTTTCAAATAGGGGAACTCTGCCTGCCAATACTCCTCGGAATTCTCTGTGTAGCCATTACTAGTGGAAAAGAAGGTAGCAGTAATGGGATTTCCTTTATAAGTTAGTATCTTACCTTCCGTTTCCTTAATGGCTTTATCTATTTTCTTCATCTTCCATTTATAATCAGAGCCCCACTGCTTCTTCAGCTCATTATCATTTTTATAAACTTGGTGCATGACCGTATCCCCTACATCAGCTCCTTTTGGCAACCCCCGGCGATTATTGCTCATCAACTGATTCACGATGTAGGTCCTTGCCGTCAACGCTTGCGCCTTCAACGCCTCTTCCTCGAAATCTGCAGGCATTTCTGCTGCCACTACACCAGATAGATATGTCTCAAGTGGGAGCTTTTGAATCTCTTTGGTAACTGATCTATAGACAGCCACATCAATGGAACTCATTTCATTTGCAGTCACTTCTTTTCCTTCTTCCTTCTCTTTTTTCTCTACTTGTTCAGCTAACTTTCCACTTGTAGCATCATTGGAAAACGGAAGCACAAGCACTGCTGGAATCATGATTATGACGAATGCTACGGCTATGGATAGTATAATCACAGGTTTCATTGCTTTCAAATTCCTGGGCCTCCCTACACTTGTTCTCTGCTGCATGCACTTTTAGGCAGCAGGTTTCTCTACATGATAAATGTATGTCGAAGGACAAGCTTTTATGAATAGAAAAGTGGCAGGAAGGTAGGTTAGTGATCTTATTACAGGGCACAACAAAAAACCCATCCGGTTTCAATGACTGAAACCGAATGGGTTTATAGGTAATCTTATGCGTTCAAATCAGCTATCGTTTTTGTTTCTACTGGGACCTCTTCATTGATACGTTCCACATCAGCACCCAAAGATGCTAATTTACCATGGAAATTCACGTATCCTCTGTCAAGATGCTTCAATTCTGTAACACGCGTAACTCCCTCTGCAACCAACCCAGTCAGGATAAGCGCAGCAGCAGCACGCAAGTCAGTGGCAGATACTTCTGCCCCTTGAAGATTAGTTGGACCGTTAACGATAACAGAACGACCTTCTATTTTAACGTTGGCATTCATGCGGCGGAATTCTTCAACATGCATGAAACGGTTCTCAAAGACTGTTTCCGTAATCATACTTGTTCCTTCAGCACGCAATAACAAAGCCATCATTTGGGATTGCATATCAGTCGGGAAACCAGGATGTGGCATTGTTTTAATATCGATGGCCTTCAAGGTTTTTGGACCAATTACGCGCAATCCATCTTGTTCTTCAATGATTGTAATACCCATCTCTTCCATTTTCGCAATAAGGGAAGTTAGATGCTCAGGAACCGCACCTTGAACAAGTACGTTACCACCGGTAAGTGCGGCAGCTGTCATAAATGTTCCAGCCTCGATGCGGTCAGGTATAATTGAATGTTCAGCCCCATATAATTTATGGACACCTTCAATTTTCATTGTACCCGTACCAGCGCCTTTAACCTTGGCACCCATTTTATTAAGGAAGTTAGCTAGATCCACGATTTCAGGCTCTTTCGCCACGTTTTCCAGTATTGTCGTACCTTCAGCAAGTGTCGCTGCCATCATAATGTTTTCTGTGGCACCTACACTTGGGAAATCAAGGTACACTCTTGCTCCCTTAAGTCTGCCTTCTACTTCAGCGTCAATGAAGCCGTTGCCGACCTTCACTTTTGCTCCCATCGCTTCAAAACCTTTTAAATGTTGATCGATAGGACGGGAACCGATGGCACAGCCACCCGGTAAAGCGACACGGGCCCGGCCATTCCTTGCTAATAATGACCCCATTACTAAAACGGAAGCTCTCATTTTACGTACATACTCAAATGGTGCTTCGTCTAATAACTCTCTTGATGCATCTACAGTTACTTGATTATCTTGAAAGGCAACATCAGTGTTTAAGTTGCGCAATACTTCGTTGATTGTATATACATCGGAGAGCGTAGGAACGTCTTTAATGATACTTTTCCCATCACTTGCTAATAATGTTGCAGCGATTACTGGCAAAACGGCGTTTTTAGCACCTTCTACTTTTACTGTTCCGCTAAGCCTGTTTCCGCCGCGAACGATGATTTTTTCCAAAAGTATTCCCCTCCGCGTCCATTTTCTCTATATTAATATTCAAACGTTATGATTGGTGTGCCAACTACAAAGTTCGTCCGGTCACCCAATCCTTCTGTCCGTAGCCCAAACTGCAAATTTAATTTTTCTTTAGTCAAAGGTTGTTTAAACAAAGTTGAATGTGCAGATATAGATGTAAAGTTTGTTTCATGCACACTCTCAATTTCCCTCGCTTCGAATTTATCTAATAGGCTCTCGGTTTTAGAGTTTAAAATCGAATCCATATTATCATTGATAGACCCTGTAATACAAGAAAAAATTGAAGGAGTTCCCCTAAATATGTCATCCACTCTGTTTTGGTACGTGCTGGTAAAGTAGGCTGGATAGCCTTCCCTCCATTCTTGTCCCTTCACTTCGTAAATAACATAGGTAACTTTATCAGATTCATCTCCGGTTGTCATTAATTTAATAGATTCCGTCAGACCCGAATCGACATGGTAAAAGAACGCCTCAGCCTTCAAGGCGGATGCGCCATCTTCCCGGTACCAATTAAATTGAGGATACTGTTGTTTTAAAGCGACCACTTCTCTTTCAAACTCTTGTTTATTCGTGATCTCTTCATTTATCTCTCGTGCATACACAGACCAATTTCCTATGTTTACTGAATTATCTTGTTGCAGCAGTTCCACCATTTTGACTACATCGGCTTTACCCTTTGCCGCAATTGTACTATTCCCAATTAAAATCACCGTCAAACCAAGAATTACTATGTATGATAACATTTTTTTCTTCACTACAAACATGTTAAATCCCTCCCCTTTTATGCATTATTTCCATAAAAGGGAAGTTCATACTTCGCATTTCCCGACAATTGGTGATGCTTTCTTCTAATGCTATAAAAATCAGTAGAATAATGGCGAATACAAGAGTAGAATCATATTTTGCTATAAATGAAACCTTATAGCCTTTTTAATCCTCACTAAACATATAAGGAAGTTGGTTAGCAAACCCAAGGTAGTCAAGGAAGAAGTTACTCACAACAGAACCTATCGCCACCGTTAATAAAATATATAATACCCTGGCCTTAAGGACCGAATTAGATCTTAATATCTTATCAAAATGTAAGGCCTGTAGAGCCCACCATGTAACTGCAATGAAAAATAAGTGGGAAACTATCCCCAGCAAGGCTTGCTGTCCCATTGGTGAAAACATGTACATACCTCCTAAAAGACACCCGTCTTCCATTCTATCACAGATTCCCTTGAAATTTGGAATTAAAAAGGAAAAACCGCAAGAAATATTTCAGAATTGAAAGACAGAGACTGAATACCAGCCTCTGATAAAGGCATTATATCATTCACTTGATATAAAGTCTTTAAAATCACCAAAATGGTTATGCAGGAAATCAAAGGCCAGGTTAGGAGCTAATCCAAAGAGAATCGTGCCTCCTATACAAACCATTATAACGATGGACAAACCTGTGCGCACCTTTATTAACTTGTCTGAATGGGCCGGACGGAAAAAGACTTGGACCAATAAGCCAAAATAATAGACATAAGACACGATCGTCCCCGCTATCATGATCCCGGCAAGGACATAATGTCCAGGTTCCGTAATGAAAGTACCGAGAAAGATATTCAGTTTCCCTATAAAGCCAGCCGTTCCGGGAATGCCTGCTAATGAGAGAATAAACACGGTAAAGGCTATGCCAAGATATGGCGATTTCCTACCTAAGCCTGCAAGGATACTGATATCCTCTGAACCACTTTGGCTCGAGAGCACTTGAATGATCGCGAAAGCACCCAAGTTCATAAGTAAATAGGCAAGTAAGTAAAACCAGACTGTATCCATCAAGAAATATCCGCCACCCAATGTGGTCACGGCTACCAGAAGGTAACCTGCATGTGCGATGCTCGAATAAGCGAATAATCGTTTTAAATTTTGTTGCCTTAACGCCACCACATTACCTACTATGATCGTCACCCCTGATACAAAAGCAACATATCCATTGTTTTTCTCAAAAAAGTCGAGCGCCCCGATAGTATCCCCGGGTGCAGATAGGAACAATGAAAGGAAAATACGCAGGAGGATGACAAATCCCGCTGTTTTCGATATGACGCTTAAAAAGGCTGTAACCGGTGTAGGTGCCCCCTCGTAAACATCCGGGGCCCACATATGAAATGGAGCAGCGGCAAGTTTAAAGGCTAATCCGATGAAAACCATGAAAAAAGCAATTCCCGTAATGTATAGGAGCTGCCCATCTGTCATGCCTGCCATCGTTCGACTCATTTCCCCCAAATTGACCGATCCGGTCACACCATACAAATAACTCATGCCAAACAGAGTGATAGCGGTGGAAATCCCCCCGTTTATTACATATTTCATGGCCGCTTCATTGGACTTACGATTTTGTTTCCGTACGCCCGCTAATATATAGGAAGAAAGTGAGAGTAACTCCAGACCGATAAACAACGTTATCAAATCTCCACTTGAAGTCATGATCATCGCACCAAGCAATGCCGCAAGGAATAGATAATAAAATTCCCCGCGATGTTCCTTCAAGCCTTCCTTGGGCTCATAGCTTTCTGCAAGCAGGATGATAAGCCCCCCTCCGAGCAGTAAAATTAGCTTAAACGCTTTTGCAAATGAATCTAAACGAAACGTATCGGATAAAATGCTTACCGTTTCAAAAGACAACAAACTAATCAGAGAGAAAAAGGCTAGTATGATTCCCGTCACAGCCAGCCAGGCAAGCTTCCTCCGATTAAAATGCTTCGGCCAGAATATATCCAATATGGAAAGTGCCATCGCCGTTCCAAGGATGATGAACTCCGGCATCATCGCTCCCCAATGATATGAAAGCATCGTGTTCCAATCCACCTTCATCGCCCCCCTACGGCTAGCATGATCGCATCAATCGTTCCTTGAAGAGGCCTGCCAATTAGATTAGGATATACACCGACAGCTATTATTAGGCCAAGAAGAACTGCCGTCGATACAAATTCCGCACCCTTAAGATCATATTTCTCATTCTCTATCAAACTATTATCCTTGCCAAACGTCATCATGAGTACAGCTCTCAGCACATAGACAGCCGTTAAAATGAGGCCGATGGAGCCAATTGCCGCGAGGACAGGCTGACTCTTAAACAAGCCGAGAAAGACCATGAATTCGCTGATGAACCCAGACATGCCCGGTAACCCAAGAGAGGCCATTCCACCCGCTAATAGCAGCCCCGAAAAGCGTGGCATTGACTTGGCTAGGCCCCCCAGCTTAGTAAGCACCATTGTACCTGTTCGCTCATACAGCACAGCAACCAAGAAGAATAGTAAAGCAGCAATCAAACCATGTGAGACCACCTGAAAAATAGCACCCTGCAAGCCCACTTCATTCAACGCACCAAGCCCCATCATCACAATTCCCATATGTGAAACGGACGAGTAGGCTAAAACGAGCTTGAAATCCGTCTGCACCAAAGCTAAGAAGGCACCATACAGCAAGCTGATGACCCCAAATAGAACAAGGACGAAGGCAAGGCTTCGATATTGGTCTGGAAAGATCCCCATTCCAAACCTTATGATTCCGTAAGCACCAATTTTCAAGAGGATTCCTGCATGAATCATGACGACCGATGGTGGTGCCTCGCCATGAACCCGCACCATCCAGGTATGGAAAGGAAACACGGGCAACTTAATGGCAAAAGCAATAAGAAGGGCCAAGCATAGCCCATACTTCATCGAAGCGGAAATGGGGGCAAAAAGTGAAACACCGCCCATTGTCATCATCTGGGACAGTGCCGCAATATTCGTTGTCCCTGTCCGGGCAAATAAAATCAGAATCACCACCAATAAAATGGCCGACCCAATTCCGTTATAGATTAAAAATTGGTAGGAAGCTTTTTCTTTCTCGAAATATCCCCACTTGCCAATCAAGAAGAATGTTGGTATCAGTGTCATTTCAAAAAAGATAAAAAACAAAATAAGGTTTTCCGCTGTAAAGACGCCCAGCATACCAATCTCTAAAAGTAAAAATAATAAGTAATATCCCTTCCACTCCCGCTTTATATAAAATGAGGCCAAGGACGCCAACGAGGAGATAATCGTCGTCAGCAAGAGGAAGACGAGGGCTAATCCATCCAGACCCAATTCAAAGTTAACGGCGAATAAGTTTGGGTCGTACATCGATAGATTCCCAAATCGAATCCAATTCACCTTGGTGTCAAAAGACGAGATTGCTGTTCCTGAATGATACTGCACAAATAAAAATAACGTCAGTATCAGGGGTGGCAATGTCCCGAAGAAACCGAATTGCTTAATGGTCCTTTCCTCCGTTCGAGGCATGATGGCCACCATTGCCATACCAAGCAGTGGCGAAAACACCAATAGCGTAAGCAAGTATCCGTTCATCTCAAATACCCCCCCGTGAACGCAAAGATGACCATCAGTACCGCAAGTCCGAGAAAGGCAATCACGCCATACTGCTGTACCTGTCCCGTTTGAAGCTTAGCCCCTATTTTCCCTAACCCTTCTATTGAGCTAGTCACGGTAGACACCAATCCCCCGACAATGAACTTTTCCATATAAGATAGGAACAAGCTAAAGCCTCTAGTAAGATAGCCTACAGTAAAATAGTACGCTTCATCTATGAAGTACTTATTATCCAAAACTCTATATAGAATGGAGTCCTCTCCTATGAGCCAGTGGCGTGATAGCCCCTTTTTTGCGTAGATGAGATAAGCTAGGAACATACCACCAAGGGAAACGGCCACAGCCAGCAGCATGATCCATATCGGTCCCTCATGGTGACCGACGCCAAGCAGCGACTCATCTCCCTCGACGAGCCAATTACCCAGGAAGGAACCGAACCACGGAGTTTGTATATATCCACTGACTATGGAAAGCACCGCAAGGACCACCATCGGAAGCAACATGTAGCGAGAGGACTCTTGAACGGGATTGACAGCTCCTCTCGATTCTCCCGCAAAGATCATGAAAAATAAGCGGAACATATAAAACGCCGTTAAAAAAGAGGTGATCAAAGCGAGCGTGAATAGAAAATAGCTCCCATTCCCCCAGGTTGCCATCAGGATTTCATCCTTACTGAAAAACCCAGACAAAAGGGGAAATCCCGATATCGAGAGCGTACCAATTAAGAACAACGGGCCCGTTATCTTTAACTTCTTCCATACCCCTCCCATTTTTTCGGCATCCTGTGTATGTAAAGCATGAATGACACTACCCGCTGCCAAAAACAGCAAGGCTTTAAAGAAAGCATGTGTCATTAAGTGAAACACTCCTGCGACATATCCTGCTGTACCCAACGCTAGCATCATAAAGCCAAGCTGACTGATAGTGGAATAGGCAAGCACCCGCTTCACATCTTTTTGGACTAGGGCGATGCTTGCAGCGAAGATGGCTGTAAGTCCCCCGATTACCGCGACGACCTGCATGGCTGACGAGCTTGCCAGAAACAAAGGAAACATCGTGGCTACCAAGTAAACGCCGGCGGCTACCATAGTCGCAGCATGAATCAAGGCAGATACCGGAGTAGGTCCTTCCATCGCGTCAGGAAGCCATGTATGGAGCGGGAACTGTCCGGATTTCCCGACTGCCCCGATAAAAATCAATATTGCAATCAGGGTCAACCTCCCACTTGAGATCTCACCCGTTTGAACAGCCGAGAATATATCCCCATATTCAAAGCTTCCAGTTTCCCAGAATAACAGAATGATTCCAATCAGAAGCCCCACATCACCAATCCGGGTCATGATAAATGCCTTTTTCGCAGCGAGCTTTGCTTCCTGTTTATAATAATAAAAGCCAATTAATAGGAAAGATCCGGCTCCTACAAGCTCCCAGAAAAAATAAAGCTGTAATAAATTCGGTGCCATCACAAGCCCAAGCATGGCAAAGGTAAAGAAACCAAGGTAAGCATAAAAAGTGGAAAAGCGCTCTTCGCCTTTCATGTATCCCACGGAATAAATCTGAACAAGCAGGCTTACGAAAGAAACGATCACAAGCATCATGGCATTGAGTTGGTTGACCTCAAAGCCTGATGTAAGCTGCAACCCGCCGATAGATAGCCAATCCAACGTCACCTTATAAGTAGGCTCCTGCAGCCGTTCCACCAAGACGAATACAGATAAAATGAACGATGTGAGTGTAAATAATATTCCAATATAGGCGCCTTTTTCCCGCCATCGTCTACCGTATAAAAGCAGCATCACAAACGAGACGAGTGGAAAGATCGGTATGACCCAAGCATTCTCCATCATCTTATCAAATCCCCTTCTTCATACACTTCATTTGTATGAACGATCAATGCTTCATCGTATCCATTTCATCAACATTGACCGTTTTTCGATTTCGGTAAAGTGCCATTAATATGGCTAGCCCAACAGCCGCTTCAGCTGCAGCAATCGTGATCGTAAATAATGAAAACACTTGACCCGTGATAGACGGAGTGACCCCGAATTTACTGAAGGCGACCAGGTTTATATTCGCAGCGTTCAGCATCAGTTCAATCGATATCAAAACAATAACCGCATTTCTTTTGGTCAAGGCACCATATAGACCGATACAAAATAAAACGAGTGCCAAGACGAGGTAAGCAGACAAGGGGACACCTGTCATAATTGTCCTTCCTCCTCTTCATCATCTTCTTTTTTTGCTAACACTATGGAACCGACTAATGCGACGAGCAAGAGCACTGACAACACTTCAAACGGAATCACATATTTCGAAAACAGCTCGATACCGATTTGCTTCGTATTTTCCTCATGTAGATTTGTTGGCTGAACTGGTATATCCAGATTGTAAATGCCTAGATAAACCACTAAAGCAAAGCCGGCAATCCCTAAAATCAGAAAGAATTTCCGCCAACCGTCCTTAGCCGGTTTTTCCGTTTCATGATGGCGGGTCAGCATGATCCCAAATAGCATTACGATCGTAATCGCCCCCGAATAGATGAGGATTTGTACGACAGCCACAAATTCCGCCGACAAAAGCAAGTAAATGCCGGCAATGCTGAGGAATGTAAAGACCAGCGCAATCACCATGTGCACCACTTTCGTTAACGTAATCAGCAGCAACCCGCCTACTATTGCGACGATCGCCAAGCCGATAAAAGCAATTAATTCACCAGACAAACTCATACTTTATTCACCTTCCGGATATTTTCATCATTTTCATCCAACCACTCCAGATTTTTAAATAGCTGGTCACGACTATACTCGGCCAGTTCAAATTCGTTCGTCATCACGATTGCTTCCGTCGGGCAAACTTCTGTACATAGATCACATAGAATGCATATTTCAAAATTGATGTCATACGTATCGATGATTTTTCCTTTTTTCGTTGTATCCGGATGTTTTTTTCCTGTTAACTGAATGCAATCCGTCGGACAAATCGTCACGCACTGATTACAAACAATACATTTTTCGGGATAGAATTTTTGAATTCCCCGGAACCGATCAGGGAGTGGCAGTGGTTCATTCGGATAGTCATACGTCACCTTTTTCCTGGTCAAGTTTTTCAGCGTATACGTTAGACCTTTTGCTAACCCCAGCATATCGATCCCCCGCTTTCTGAAATCTAGAACGTTTTTAAAATAGATTAAATAATTCTTTAAAAAGTGCTGTAAGAAAAATATTGGCTAACGCTACTGGCAGCAGGACCTTCCAACCGAACTCCATCAATTGGTCAACCCTTATCCTTGGGAACGTAACACGGATCCAAACCAAGACGTAAAAGACAAGACTAAACTTCAAGCCGAACCAAATAGCTCCTGGAATAAAATCCAGAAACGGTATAGAATTCCATCCTCCTAAAAATAATACAGTGGTTAACGTTGCCATTGCAAACATATATACATATTCCGATAGCATAAAGAAGGCCCAGCGGAATCCAGAGTATTCGACATGGTAGCCAGAAACGAGCTCTGATTCTGCTTCCGGAAGATCAAAAGGGACCCTGTTCAACTCGGCCACGGAAGCGATAAAGAACACGATGAAAGCAAGTGGCTGAAGGAAAATGAACCAAACTTTATCCTGCGCGGCAACGATTTCATTCAGGTTTAAGCTCCCCGTCAACAGGACGACTCCCACTAGTGACATGACGAGGGGGATTTCATAGGAAATCATTTGTGCCGCCGCGCGCATCCCACCAATCAAGGAATACTTATTGTTGGACGCCCATCCAGCAGTGACGATTCCTATCGTCGTTATGCCCGATACGGCCACATAATATAGGAGGCCGACACCGATATCCGCAAATTGAAAAGCATCGGTGAAAGGCAAGGTGGCCAATACCATAAAGGCCGGAGCAAAGGCAATAACAGGAGCTAGTATATATAGCGGTTTATCCGCTTTTTTCGGTATCGTATCTTCCTTGATCAAAAGCTTCAACACATCGGCGACCGTCTGTAAAAGCCCCCATCTACCCCCAATTTGGTTCGGGCCAATCCTCATCTGCATGAAGCCCATGATTTTCCGTTCCGAAAGGATGCCATAGGTGACAAACCCTAAAACGACGAATAAGAGCAGAACCGCCAAGCCAAAAAAGATACCAAAATTGAGTAGGCTAGGAGCTGATTGAAGCAGATTAAGTATCATTTTATCCATCCACCTCCCCTAAAACGATATCAATCGCTCCTAATATCGTTATCAAGTTCGCCATGTTTTCTCCCTCGAGCAGTTTTGGCAGGATTTGCAGATTATAAAAGGACGGGCGCCGAAATTTTAAGCGATACGGCTCCTTTTTCCCTTCACTCGCAATATAGCAGCCTATTTCACCCCTTGGGGATTCAATCCGGACGAAGGCTTCTCCTTTTGGCACCTTGATGATCTTCGGGACCTTGGCAAGAATCGGTCCATCAGCTGGAAATTGCTCCACTGCCTGTTCTAGGATTTTCAAGGATTCTTCTATTTCCTCCATCCTGCAGTGATAGCGGGAAAAAGCATCTCCTTCTTCACGGGTGGGCACATCAAATTGGAACCGGTTATAAATTGAATAAGGCTCATCTTTCCTTAAATCAAATTTCACGCCCGTACACCTTAAGTTAGCACCACTCAACGAATAGGAAAGTGCCTCCTCCTTCGAATAAACACCCACACCCTTGACCCGGTTCACAAAAATCTCATTTCCTGTAACCAGCTCGTGGTACCCAACCAGCTGCTCCCTCATATAGGGTATAAACTCTGCCACTTTTTCAATCCAATCCTCCGGCGCATCCCACTTCACGCCTCCTACCCTCATGTAATTGAACGTGAGCCGTGCCCCCGACAATTCGGTTAATAGATTGATGATCATTTCCCGTTCACGAAAGGCATATAAAAAGGGACTGGTTGCTCCAATATCAAGCAAATATGTCCCCCACCAAACAAGGTGGCTTGCCACACGGCCCAACTCCATCGCGATAATCCGTAAGTATTCTGCGCGGTCAGGTACCTCCACCCCCATCATGCTTTCAACAGCGTGACAAAGGACATAGTTGTTCGTCATCGCCGCTAAGTAATCCAGACGGTCGGTGTAGGGGATAATCTGCGTATATTGAAGATTTTCTGCGAGCTTTTCCGTTCCACGGTGCAGGTACCCGATCACTGGGGTCGCCTCTTTAATGATTTCACCGTCGATTTTGATGACAAGCCGGAACACCCCATGTGTACTTGGATGTTGTGGCCCGACATTAAGTAACATCTCTTCCGTCCGTAACATTGAGCTACACCTCCACATCAAAGGGCTGATAATCTTTTCGAAGCGGAAATCCAACCCATTCCTCCCCGAGTAAGATCCTTTTTAAATCCGGATGTCCTTGAAATTGGATACCCAGTAAATCGTAAGCCTCGCATTCCGGCCAATTTGCGCCTGGCCATAACGGCACCAATGAAGGAATAGAAGGAGAATCCCTATCAAGCTTCACCTTCAGGGCAACAGGATGTTTTGTCAGAAAGGAATAAAGGTGAACATACATTTCCATATGCGTCTCATAGTCAGTACCATGCAACTCTGATAAATATTGAAAATTTAATGTTTCATCGTGACGTAAAAAATCTGCTATTTGAAAATATGTAGCTGGTTTAGCAACCAAGGTGGGAATATCTTTTGAAAGGGAATTAATATAGTAATCTACTAGGGTATCTTCTCCCAAATGCCGTTCAATGGCCTGAATAAGTTGATCGAGGATAGGTTGGTTGGGTGAAGGTTCTTCTGGGCTCGCATCTTCCGGACTCTCTTTTACAGTGTTCCTTGCTTTCGCAGCTGCCGCGGCTTTTGCTTTTGCTACAGCAATGGCTTTGGCCTTCTCAGGATCTTCTTCTTTATTTGTTGTCCCTTTCTTTTTCGCTAGTGCAGCTGCCTTGGCCTTCGCTACGGCAGCTGCCTTTTGTTTCACTATATCTTGTTCTTCTCCTGCTGCCTCCGCTCCACTCTCTTTTGCCTGCTTTCGCGCCAGGGCTGCTGCTTTTGCCTTCGCTGCGGCGGCTGCCTTTTGCTTCGCTATATCATGTTCTTCTCCTGCTGCCTCCGCTCCACTCTCTTTTGCCTGCTTTCGCGCCAGGGCTGCTGCTTTTGCCTTTGCTGCGGCGGCTGCCTTTTGCTTCGCTATATCTTGTTCTTCTCCTGCTGCCTCCGCTCCGCTCTCTTTTGCCTGCTTTCGCGCCAGTGCTGCTGCTTTTGCTTTCGCTGCGGCCTCCTTTTTCTGCTGCGTTAGGTCTATCTCTTCACTCATTTATATCACCCGCTCTCCAGTTTTAGCTTCAGACCTAATTTTCTCTTTCAATTTATTAATTCCATAGATAAGGGCAGCGGGATTCGGTGGGCACCCCGGAATATAAACATCTACCGGAACAATCTGGTCTACCCCTTTGACGACAGAGTAGGAATGAACATATGGACCTCCAGCCGTTGCACATGAACCCATTGCTATGACCCATTTGGGTTCAGGCATTTGGTCGTACAAGCGCCTTAATATAGGGGCCATTTTCTTCGTTACCGTGCCTGAAACGATCATGACATCCGATTGTCTCGGAGAAGTACGGAAAAAGGAGCCAAAGCGGTCCAGGTCATAATGGGAAGATCCCACCCCCATCATTTCGATGGCACAGCATGCGAGACCGAAAGTCATTGGCCATAACGAATTGCTTCTAGCCCATGCCTTTACTTGCTCAAGCGTGGATAAAAAAACACTATGACGCATTTCTTCCATTTCTTCGCGAGTAAGGTTATCTAATTTCAATTCCACTTTAACACCTTCTTTTTCCAAGCGTAAATTAGGCCTAACAATAGGATAAGGACAAAAAATAACATCTCAATCAGAGCAAATAAACCCAATTCTTCATATGCAACTGCCCAAGGATAAAGAAACACTGTTTCCACATCAAAGATAACGAACATCAGACCAAATAAATAATACCTGACATTGAACTGAACCCTGGAATCCTGGAAAGGCTCCACTCCACTTTCGTAGGTCGTATATTTCATCTCATTCGGCTTATGAGGTCTAAGAAGCTTTCCGAGAAAAAGTGCTACCACTGGCAGTAAGATCCCCAAGCTAAGGAATACGAAAACAATCAAATAATTATTTTGGTAAATATGCAACTCTTCCATGTCCCATCTCCCTTACAAGGAATCATGTTTAAAAGGTACATTCACAGTTTGCTTGTCTTCATTTTCATATAGAAAACCCGTTTAAAAAAAGTATGCGACGTAACCCTTTTTTAGAAGCAAACTGCCACTTGAAGAATAAAGGCATTAAATGTAAGCGTATACATTATACCATCCAAAAAAGCGGAGTGTCATCGAACAGAGAGTCTATACGATAAATACTTTCCTCTCTTAATCGATATTATATGTTACTGGTCAACATGAACCTACACAATGTGACAAGAACTAACTTTCAGCAGGTGTTTAAAACATAGAAAAAGCACCCCGATTACACGGAGTGCTTTTTCTTTTGAAGTTTATCGCATTTCTGCAATTTGAATCCGATTTACAGCTCGTTTAAGAGCTAAGCCAGCTCTATTAGAGTCATAAGATCCATCATTATTCTGCAATCTTTGTTCTGCGCGTGTTTTTGCTGCTTGAGCACGTGCAAGATCGATAGTTTCAGCTCTTTCAGCAGATTGAGCTAAAATGGTTACCACATCAGGGCGAACTTCTAAGAAGCCACCATTTACAGCTACATAGTCTGTGTTGTTTCCATTTTTAAGACGAACAGCACCGATTGTAAGGGGAGCTACAGTTGGAACGTGTCCAGCCATAATTCCTAGCTCACCACTTTTAGCTTTCGTGCTTACCATTTCAACTTCTGCTTCATATACTGGGCCATCGGGAGTAACAACATTGACTTTAATGGTCTTCATTTCATTACCTCCTAGTTCCCTTAATTAAGCCATTTCTTTTGCTTTAGCAATAACTTCTTCGATACGGCCAACTAAACGGAAAGCATCTTCAGGAAGCTCGTCATATTTTCCAGCTAGGATATCTTTGAATCCTTGAACTGTTTCTTTTACTGGTACGTAAGAACCTTTTTGACCAGTAAATTGTTCAGCCACGTGGAAGTTTTGTGACAAGAAGTTTTGGATTCTACGAGCACGAGCAACGATTACTTTCTCGTCTTCGCTTAATTCATCCATACCCAAGATTGCGATGATATCTTGAAGTTCTTTATACTTCTGTAAAGTTGATTGTACTTGACGAGCAACATTATAGTGCTCTGCTCCAACGATCTCGGGGCTAAGTGCACGAGAAGAAGAAGCCAATGGATCAACCGCAGGGTAGATACCCATTTCAGAAAGTTTACGTTCAAGGTTAGTTGTTGCATCTAAGTGAGCGAAAGTTGTAGCTGGAGCCGGATCCGTATAGTCATCGGCAGGTACATAAATTGCTTGGATAGATGTAACAGAACCTTTATTAGTTGAAGTGATACGCTCTTGTAATTGACCCATTTCTGTAGCAAGAGTTGGTTGGTAACCAACCGCTGAAGGCATACGTCCTAGAAGGGCAGAAACCTCAGAACCTGCTTGTGTGAAACGGAAGATGTTATCGATGAAGAAAAGAACGTCTTGTCCTTGTTCATCACGGAAGTATTCAGCCATTGTCAATCCACTTAGAGCTACACGCATACGTGCACCTGGTGGCTCGTTCATTTGTCCGAATACCATCGCTGTTTTCTTAATAACACCAGAATCAGTCATCTCGTAGAAAAGGTCATTACCTTCACGAGTACGCTCACCTACACCAGCGAATACCGAGATACCGCCATGTTCTTGTGCGATGTTATTGATAAGTTCTTGGATAAGTACAGTTTTACCAACACCGGCACCACCGAAAAGACCGATTTTACCACCTTTGATGTAAGGTGCAAGTAAATCTACTACTTTGATACCAGTTTCAAGGATTTCAACTTGTGTTGAAAGTTCCTCAAAAGTTGGTGCTTGTCTGTGAATTGGATCACGACGTACATCCGCTGTAAGTGGATCAAATAGATCGATGTTTTCCCCTAAAACGTTGAAAACGCGACCTAAAGTAACATCACCAACAGGAACGGAAATCGGTGCTCCTGTATCAAGTGCTTCTGCACCACGAGTTAAACCATCCGTGGAAGACATTGCAACAGTACGAACTGTATTATCACCTAGTTGAAGGGCTACTTCAAGAGTTAGTCCTGTACCAGACGCTTTATTTTCGATTCTTAACGCGTTATAGATCTTAGGAAGTTGTCCGTCTTCGAATTTCACGTCAACAACCGGACCCATAACTTGAGTAACGCGTCCTATATTCATCGTTTTCCCTCCTTACGTTGCTTATAACGACTATCATATTCATGGAACGGCCAAGCATCGTCCGCTGGACCGCCCCCATAATTACATCTATTCTAAAGCAGCAGCGCCACCGACAATTTCCGTGATTTCTTGAGTGATTGCGGCTTGACGTGCACGGTTATATTGCAATGAAAGTGAATCGATCAATTCTTTCGCATTGTCGGTTGCATTTTTCATAGCTGTCATACGTGCAGAGTGCTCACTTGCTTTACCATCTAACAAAGCACCATAAATTAAACTTTCTGCGTACTGAGGTAATAATACCTCAAGAATTTCTTCCGCATTCGGTTCAAATTCATAAGATGTCAATTGAGCATTGGAAGTATCAAAGTCCGATAACGGAAGAACTTGCTTTTCCGTTACATCCTGTTGGATTGGGCTGACATAATGGTTGTAGTACATATAAAGCTCATCGCACAGTTCGTTTAGATACAAATTCACTGTCGATTTAGCAAGAGTGTTAATGTCAGCGAAAGAAGGCTGATCAGGAACACCGATTACTTCAAGCTCTACGTGCATACCACGGCTGACAAAGAAATCACGGCCAACCCTTCCGATTGCGATAATGACAAACTCATCATTGGATTTATGGCGTTCAAGAATTGTTTTATGAACTTGGCGAAGGACGCTACTGTTGTATGCCCCTGCCAAACCACGGTCCGATGTGATTACCAGGTAACCGGTTTTCTTCACGGGACGCTTGGCAAGCATTGGATGAGATGCATCCGTGCTTCCGTTCGCAATACTAGATACTACTTCTTGAATTTTTTCCATATATGGAACATATGCTTTAGCATTAGCTTCTGCACGGTTCATTTTTGAAGCGGATACCATTTGCATCGCTTTTGTAATTTGACTCGTCTTTTTCGTTGAAGTTATCCGAGACTTTATATCGCGTAAAGAGGCCATTCATTCTCACCACCCTTTAAAAATTAGTTAGACCTTATTATTCAGAAATAACGAAGTTCTTTTTGAATTCGTTAATTGCAGCAACGATAGCAGCGTCTTCAGGAAGACCTTTTGTTGTGCGAATGTGATCTAATAATTCTGGATGAGAACGATCTAGGAACACATAGTATTCTTCTTCGAAACGAAGGATATCCGAAACTGGAATATCATCTAGGAAGCCTTTTGTTAATGCGTAGAAAATCATAACTTGTTTTTCTACTTTAATTGGTTTGTTCAAATCTTGTTTAAGAACTTCAACTGTACGAGCACCACGGTTAAGTTTAGCTTGAGTAGCAGCATCTAGATCAGATCCGAATTGAGAGAATGCCTCTAATTCGCGGTATGAAGCCAAGTCAAGACGTAATGTACCGGCAACTTTTTTCATCGCTTTGATTTGCGCAGATCCACCAACACGTGATACGGAAAGACCAGCGTTAATCGCAGGACGTACACCTGAGAAGAACAAATCAGATTGTAGGAAGATTTGTCCATCAGTGATGGAAATAACGTTTGTTGGAATGTATGCAGAAATATCGCCTGCTTGTGTTTCAACAAATGGAAGTGCAGTAATTGAACCAGCACCTAAAGTGTCATTCAATTTAGCAGCACGCTCAAGTAAACGAGAATGCAAGTAGAATACATCCCCTGGGAATGCTTCACGACCTGGAGGACGGCGAAGCAGCAAGGAAAGTTCGCGGTATGCAGATGCTTGTTTAGAAAGATCATCATAAACCACTAGAACATGCTTGCCTGAGAACATGAATTCTTCAGCCATAGTTACACCAGCATAAGGTGCTAGGTATAATAGTGGAGCTGGTTGAGAAGCTGATGCAGATACCACGATTGTGTAATCTAAAGCACCATTCTTACGTAGTGTTTCAACTGTTCCACGAACTGTTGATTCTTTCTGACCGATAGCCACGTAGATACAGATCATGTCTTGGTCAGCTTGGTTCAAGATTGTATCGATTGCAACTGATGTTTTACCAGTTTGACGGTCACCGATGATTAACTCACGTTGTCCACGTCCGATTGGCACAAGAGCATCGATTGCTTTAATTCCTGTTTGTAGTGGTTCATGAACTGATTTACGGTCCATAACACCTGTTGCAGGACTTTCGATTGGGCGAGTTTTTGTAGTAGCAATTGGGCCAAGACCATCAATAGGTTGTCCAAGTGGGTTTACTACACGTCCGATTAATTCTTCTCCAACTGGTACTTCCATGATTCTGCCTGTACGACGCACTTCGCTGCCTTCTTGAATGTCTCTGAAAGGTCCAAGAATAACAACACCAACGTTATTTTGCTCAAGGTTTTGTGCTAATCCCATTGAACCATTAGAAAATTCTAAGAGCTCCCCAGACATTGCATTATCTAAACCATGAACGCGAGCGATACCATCACCAACAGTGATAACTGTACCTACATCGCTTACTTTAATTTCCGACTGATAGTTTTCAATCTGCTTTTTAATCAGCGCACTGATTTCTTCAGCTTTGATGCTCATGAATTTCACCCCTATCTGTGAATATTAACCTAATAGTTGTTTGCTTAGGCGATCAAGCTTGCCGCTAATCGTTCCGTCATAAATGCGGTTACCGATTTGAAGTTTGATGCCGCCAAGAATATTGCTATCCGTAACATTAGTAATACGTAAATGTTTTTTGCCGATTTTTGCAGCAAAAGATGAAGACACTGCTTCCATTTCGTTTTCAGTCAATGGACGAACTGTATAAACAGTAGCATCCGCCACTGAATTTTCTTCATTCGCAAGTTCAATGAACTCTTTTGCCATGGCAGGTACTTCATCTGTACGATGACGTTCTACCATTAACAATACAGTGTTAAGAATGGATGGAGAAATGCTTGTAAATGCATTGGCAACTACAGTGCGTTTTGCATCTTTAGTCATTTTAGGATGAGCTAAAAAACCTAATAGCTCATTATCATTTGTAAAAACTTCATTTACTACGCGAAGTTCTGCTTCAAGTTGGTTAATGAGGTTTTGCTCTTTTGCAATTTGGAAAAGGGCAACGGCATAACGTTTTGCTACTGTTATATCGCTCATTTCCCTTCTCCTGCCTCTTGAATGTATTCGTTAATCAATTGTTCTTGATCAGCTTCAGACAATTCTTTTTCAATCACTTTAGAAGCAATAAGTACGGATAGAGATGCCACTTGCTCGCGTAATGCATTGATGGCTTTTTCTTTTTCCTGTACGATTTCACGCTTAGCTGATTCTTTCACACGATCAGCTTCCAGACGTGCTTGTTTCACGATATCTTCACGCTGTGCTTCACCTTGAAGTTTTGCGTTTTCGATAAGTTGTCCAGCTTCAGTGCGAGATTGCTTAACGATCTCACGTTGTTCTTCTAAATATTTAAGTGCTTCTTGTCTGCTAGCTTCAGCTGCTTGAATTTCATTTGCAACGTGTTCTTCACGTTGAGTCATGATGCCCATTAGAGGACCCCATGCAAATTTCTTCAGCAACGCTAACAAAATTATAAACATAACTAATTGGAATATCATATCTCCGCCATTGAAGCCGGCAGTTGATGACCCAAGTACAAAGCTGCTTGTTAACACGCTTGGTTCACTCCCTTCACGAGTTTCACTTCTTAAGCGTTCATTTATGAATGAACTTTTAGAAAACTGTGCTCTTAAAATGTATTAAAACAGGATTGTGGACATAAAGGAAAGGCGAAGGTTCACATGGAACGAACTTCGCCATTTTTGAACTTTTTAAAGGTTCTATTAACCACCGTATACCATGAATGCGATAACTACTGCGATGATAGGCATTGCCTCAACTAAACCTACACCGATGAACATTGTTGTTTGAAGCATACCGCGAGCTTCTGGTTGACGAGCGATACCTTCTACTGTTCTTGAAACGATAAGACCATTACCAATACCTGCACCTAGTGCTGCTAAACCAATTGCGATTGCTGCTGCAAGAAGACCTACTGAACCTGTCATTATAAATATCCTCCTTAAAATTGTATCAAAATTTTATTATTTCAGTTCTAAATGAACTTATAATTAATGGTCGTCACTGACTTTATGAGACAGATAAACCATTGTTAACGTAACAAAGATAAATGCTTGGATACTGCCGACGAAAATACTATAGCCTTGCCATACTAATGTAGGAACGATCGCTCCAACAAATCCTAGGGCTCCACTCATGGCCAGCGTACCGGCTAGTAAGCTTAGTAAAACTTCACCTGCATAAATATTACCATATAGACGCAGACCAAGTGTCAAGGAATTGGTAAACTCCTCTACGAAAGTCATTGGGTTTTTATAAGCTTTGAAGTAACCCTTCGCGCCTTTCATTTTTATAGCATAGTAATGCGTTAAACCTAAGACCATGACCGCAAGAGTCAATGTGATAACTGGGTCGGCTGTTGGTGATTTCCACCAAAGGACACCATCGTAACTAATTGCAAATGGAAGACCGAGCATATTGGACACAAAAATGTACATCAGCAAAGTCATACCAAGCAGTTGAAACTGACCACCTGTTCTCCAGTCCATATTACTATTGATAATACCCTTAACAAAATCCATAATCCATTCCATGAAATTCTGCATGCCAGTTGGCTTCATTGCAAGCTTGCGTGTACTAATCACTGCAAGGATAAATACAACTAGGCTTGCTATCGTTATCATTAGGACATTACTCAAGTTAAAGGTTAGACCCATAAATTCATGTAAGGGTGCTTCATGATTCAACTATATTCACCTCTCTTCCCCGCTATCGACGTATTAATTGGATGAAAAAATCTATAAAAATGACAATATAAGCTGTCATTAATCCCCATACAACACTAATCAGATGAAAATGCTCCGGATATTCCAATGCAACGAGTACCGCAAAACCTGCGGATGCCATTCGTGTCAATGTACCAAGAGATTTGACTTTTTTGCCCTCATCAAGCGCTCGACTGAATTTCTTGATTTTTTGGTTAATCAGCCATAAATTATACAAACTCAAAACCGTACCCAGTATAAGCCCCGCAAACACGGCTTGGTAACTCGTAAGTCCCCATCCAACAACATAAACCGCCAGAAGATAAACTATATATTTACTCTGCCTGTTGAACATGATTTTTATTTCTGGCATTTACATTTAATCTCCTGAGAAATATTTTCGTACTGAATGGAGCATTGCTTGTAAACTAACTAACGCTAGTCCACAAAGAAGGCCAATTATTAATTGCAGCGGTTCGAATCATAGTGCGTCCATACATCTCCCTAAGAAAGTGAAACGGATTGACAAAAGATCCGACTAGTTGAGAAAGAATCGCTAACATCAAAGCAACAGCCATAGCCATAAAGGAAGGCGATTTTTTTGATGAAAAGTTGCATCCTCGCGGTTGAATTTAGTGGAGGATAGAAAAAAAATCCATGCTGTAAAATTCTGCATGTCGGGCATTTGAAAACCCTCTCATTTTACATCCTTAGTTAGCATACAATAGGCTAGTTTCATTGTCAATGTGTCGTTAGTGAAATTTGTCACAGGTTTGTAAATATTACTGAATTGTTCACAGAATATCTTTTTTTAGCCATTGACATAGATTTCATTTTACATATTTCTATTGTTTACTCAATAAGTAACGTCTTTTCTATTCGATCTTCCCTCCCTCCCCTTCTCGCAAAGATAATGGCCTTATATATTCCATTGGGTGGCAAGTCCTTCTTCATAATGGTTTTTTTGGTTAAGCCGGATGCCGCTGGTCTGGACCAATCCAGAAATCCCGCAAACCTCAGACTATCCACATCATAGAGAGCAATCCCGAATTCTTCTGCCCCTCTTGGGAGATACATTTCATAACGGTATGTACTCGCTTGATCTCCTTTACCAAACTCGAATCCCATCACTCTTGGATAATTAGGTTCTTCTTTTACATATAGATAGGGGAGGGATATCTTTTTACTGCCTTCCATTATGGCAAGGTAACCATCATACACTCCCTTATTAAGTTTTTTCGGACTTACTTGAAGGCCCACGCGCACCTCTTTCTTTTCACCAGGCTTTAACATAAAGGACTGAGGCAAGTCCCATATGAGGCTCTTTTCTCGCAAAGGGACGACTAACGTATAACGCCTTCTGCTATTTCCTGTATTTTCAAGAATCAACGTTTGATGATGCTCTTCGATTCCATCCCTTTTAGTGTACATTCCGAATGATAGGGAACTTGGTTGTAAGACTGTGTCTGCTTTCAAGGCCTCATCAATTTGAATTCGGCCTGCTCCTTGTTCATAAGTATGGTATAACTGTTGATTAGACTTATTCAAGGGTTTGGAAGTACTCATCAGCGCCGACTTTACTTGGTCCGGAGTCCAGTCCGGATGTTTCTGCAAGATAAGTGCGCACGCCCCAGCCACGTGCGGGGCAGACATACTCGTTCCCGCTAAGGCCATATATCCATTTGGGATCGTGCTATTAATTTCAACTCCCGGGGCAAGCAAATCAGGTTTAATATTCCATGAAACCGTCACAGGGCCCCTTGAGCTAAAGTCAGCCAATCTATCCTGCTCCTTCTTATAGGTAAAGTGAACCTTTTTGGATACATCATCCACCAATTCATTTTTAAGGCGTAATCCATCTTTTCTTATAATAGAAGCAACTGGAATCTTCATCTCTTTCTCCAGGCTACCCGTAAAAGATCCATTTGTATTATTAAATATGATGACCCCCTTTGCCCCCGCCCTTTCAGCGTTGGTTACTTTTTCTTGAAAGGTGAGTACACCACGCTCCAATAAAACGATTTTATCCTTCGCATTTTTTATTTCATTTTCCTTTCCAAGTCCTCCATAGGTGATATCTTCCGAAAAAGTAAAATTCCACTTAGTTGAGCCTTGTAATACGGATAGGTTCGATTGATATTTACCGGCACCAAGCCCGTAAATCATTACAGGTACCTTTAAGGGAGGAGTGGATGCTCCCACCGATATAGCTTTCTCCGAGGTTCCCGGTGATCCTACCGTCCAAACGGCCGGACCTGAATTACCGTTGGAAGTAACCGCAACGATTCCCGATTCCACCGCTTTGTTTAATGCAAGGGAGATAGGCAAATCGGGCCCATTGATATCATTGCCCAGGGATAGGTTCAGCACGTCGACTTCATCCTTTATCGCTGATTCGATAGCGGCTAAAACTTGCTCGGTATCCCCCGACCCTCCAGGTCCTAAAGCACGATAAGCATATATTTCAGCTTCCGGGGCCACTCCCCTCAATTTACCGTTCGCTGCAATGATGCCAGCTACATGGGTTCCATGAAGCGTATCTAACTCTCCCTGGTTTTTTGTTTCCATTGGGTCAGCATCGTCATCCACCAAATCCTTGCCACCCTTATACGCATGTTGGAGATCCGGATGGGTGTAATCGATACCCGTATCAATAATTCCGACCTTCACTCCTTTTCCAGTAATTCGCCGGTGCTTCTTATCAAAGAAACTTCTTACACGGTTCCCGCCAATATAAGGTACACTTTCATCGAGCACCGCGTGGTAATTCGAGACTTCCGATACTGCCTGTATATTATTCTCCTTCCAAAGCCTTTCCACTTCACTTCTTTCCCCTTGTACTGAAAATCCATCAAGGGCAATCGAGTAGACATTACGTAAATTTAATGTTGGGTATTTTTCAAGCAATTTCACAATCTTATCTTTCCCTATCGATTGATCCATCGTCACAACAACCGTTACTTTTTTGGATTCACCCGTGTCGGGTAGTGGGGGTAGGATGACAGATGAAAATCCCTTTTCTATTGGAAGGAGGTATGAAGATAAGATTATGGAAAAAGTTAAAATAATCGCTCTCAATTTACTCACACTCCTTAGCCATTATCTTTTTCCAATTACAGAGGAGTATGCAATAAAAAAGGAAAAGCCGTTTATTTGGCTTTTCCTTTTTTATTATTCAAATCTTGTTGGCGGTACATTTATTTGCTTGAAATAATAGCGGACCGCTTCAGCAATACGGACTGAAGCGTTTCCGTCACCATATGGGTTTGAAGCCTTGGACATTCTTTGATGTTCTTCGGGATTGTTCAGCAATTCATATGCCATATGAACAATCGTCTGTTCATCCGTTCCCGCAAGCTTCAAAGTCCCCGCTTTGATTCCTTCCGGACGTTCAGTCGTATCGCGCAATACAAGGACAGGAACTCCCAGTGAAGGAGCCTCTTCTTGAATCCCTCCTGAGTCTGTTAAAATCAAGTAGGCCCTGGAAGCAAAATTATGAAAATCCAATACATCCAGGGGTTCGATTAAATGGATACGTGGATCATCACCGAGAATCTCATTTGCAAGTTCTTGTACAGCAGGATTCAAGTGGACTGGATATACCACTTGGACATCATCGTGATCTGCGACGATCCTTTTCACAGCTCTGAAGATATTACGCATCGGTTCGCCTAGGTTTTCCCTACGATGAGCCGTTAGCAAAATAAGTCTATCATTACCTAACCCCGTTAATACCGGATGTGAATAGGTGGAGCGAACGGTCGTTTTCAAAGCATCCGTTGCCGTATTCCCAGTCACGAAGATGTTATCCTTCTTGTTTTCATTCAATAAGTTCTCTTCCGCTTTCGCAGTCGGCGCAAAATGCAGGTCGGCCATCGTACCCGTTAGTTGACGATTCATTTCTTCGGGATACGGGGAATATTTATTCCATGTACGTAACCCCGCTTCTACATGCCCAATGACAATTTGATTGTAGAAGGCTGCTAAACTCGCCACAAAGGTTGTCGTTGTATCACCATGCACAAGAACAATATCGGGCTTGGCTTCTTTCATTATGGAATCAAGCCCACTTAAAGCTCTCGTCGTAATATCTGACAGGGTTTGCCTTTCCTTCATAATGTTCAAATCGTAATCAGGAACTATGGAAAACAAGTCCAGGACTTGATCTAGCATTTGTCGATGTTGGGCCGTCACAGCCACAATCGGTTTGAAAAATTCTGGGTGTTTTTGAAATTCGAGTACTAAGGGAGCCATTTTGACAGCTTCAGGCCTCGTTCCGAAAATCGTCATGACCTTAATCGGTTGTTTCATTCGTGACACCTCAGTTTCTTTCTATTTTGTGCCGAATAAACGATCTCCTGCGTCTCCTAGACCCGGAACGATATATCCGTGTTCATCCAATTTTTCATCGAGCCCTGCAATGTATATATCAACATCCGGATGGGCTTCTTTCAATGCCTCTACTCCTTCTGGAGCTGCAATGAGGCACATGAATTTGATATTAACTGCCCCACGTTTTTTAATAGAATGAATTGCTTCGATGGCTGAACCGCCTGTAGCTAACATCGGGTCAACGACAATGCATTCTCTCTCTGCTAAATCACTTGGCATTTTTACATAGTATTCAACCGGTTGTAGTGTTTCAGGGTCACGGTACAGACCAACATGTCCTACTTTTGCAGCTGGTATCAATTTAATGATTCCATCAACCATTCCTATACCTGCACGTAGAATGGGAACGATGCCCACTTTCTTACCGGAAAGCATCTTCACTTTAGCCTTGCTGACTGGCGTTTGGATTTCCACTTCTTCAAGTTGCATATCTCTAGTGATTTCAAAGGCCATTAATGAAGCCACTTCATCTACTAATTCACGGAATTCTTTTGTTCCAGTATTTATATCGCGTATATAAGCTAATTTGTGTTGAATTAACGGGTGGTCAAAAACATAAACTTTTCCCATTTTTCATCTCTCCAATTCCAGTGCGTGATTTTGTTTATTTCTCTACATGCAAATTCTTTTTGTGCCCTATAAAATTCACTTCTACCCATTTTACAGAAAAAAGACTCAATCTTCAATAAAGGTTTAGATGTCAGACTTATTTCAAATATTAAGATTCTTCAGTATTCAACAATTATTCACTTTGTCTCCACCTTATAAAAAAACCGCTCCTAAAAGGAAGCGGTTTAATGCTTAGAATGAAGGATACAGATCGAACTTATTCGTTAAAGCTTCAACACGTTGTTTCGCTTCATCAAGTTTCGCTTCATCTTCGTTATTTTTCAAAACAAGCCCAATGATTGCCGCAATCTCATCCATATCTTCTAAACCGAAGCCACGAGAAGTCACTGCCGCTGTTCCAATACGGATACCACTTGTTACGAATGGTTTTTCCGGATCGTATGGGATGGCATTTTTATTAACGGTGATCCCGATTTCATCCAATGCTTTTTCTGCAATTTTCCCTGTCAATCCTGTTGAACGAACATCAAGTAAAATCAAGTGATTGTCCGTGCCATCAGAGACAAGGGTAAATCCTTCTTTCTTTAGACCTTCACCCAAACGTTTAGCATTATCGATGATTTGTTGAGCATACCCTTTAAAGTCATCTTGAAGAACTTCACCGAAAGCCACGGCCTTAGCTGCAATAACATGCATCAATGGTCCACCTTGAATGCCAGGGAAGATTGATTTATCGATCTTTTTGCCGAATTCTTCTTTACAAATGATCATACCGCCACGTGGTCCGCGAAGTGTTTTATGGGTAGTTGTCGTTACAAAATCTGCATAAGGGACTGGACTCGGATGCAAACCTGCAGCTACTAAACCTGCAATATGCGCCATGTCGACCATTAAATATGCTCCCACTTCATCCGCAATTTCACGGAACCGTTTAAAATCGATTTCACGCGGATAAGCACTAGCGCCCGCAACGATTAATTTCGGTTTATGCTGACGGGCTTTTTCCAATACATCATTGTAATCAATACGGTGATCTTTTTCGTCTACACCATATTCAACAAAATTGTAGTTAACTCCACTAAAGTTAACCGGACTTCCATGCGTTAAATGGCCGCCATGGGAAAGATTCATTCCAAGCACCGTGTCGCCTGTTTGAAGAATAGTAAAGTAAACAGCCATATTCGCTTGAGCACCTGAGTGAGGTTGGACGTTTACATACTCACCACCAAAAATTTCCTTGGCGCGATCGCGTGCTAAATCTTCTACAATATCGACATATTCACAGCCGCCATAATAGCGCTTGCCAGGATACCCTTCAGCATATTTATTGGTTAGAACAGATCCTTGAGCTTCCATGACAGCTTCACTAACGAAGTTCTCAGAGGCAATAAGTTCGATCTTACTTCTTTGCCGCCCTAATTCCAGTTGGATTGCGTTAAATACTTGTTCATCTTGTTTTGCTAAACGATTCATTCCGTAATTCCTCCTCCATGTGTGCGGGATATTCGCTTTTTCCATTATGTACAACATGCCCTCAAAAAGACATGAAAAAGCCTCAGCCTTAATTGTTTGAAAATTCTACTCTATTTTAACATGTCTATTTTAGAAGTGGTAGTTTATTTTAGTCGAATATTTTTTCTTTCTTATTACACAATGTTCGTATTTCGTGTGAATATTAAGGGAAAATATTCTTTATAGTTAAAAATAAATAGTAAAAAACTCTTCCCATGAATAGCCAGGCTTACTTCATGAACTATTTATCTGCCACCATTAAAAACAGCATCCCAATTAATGGATGCTGTTTTTCTTATTAAGTACACCTTTTGTTTTCAGGAGCTTTTTGATATACGGCTCGTTCTCCACCAATCAATTTGGGACGAGTTTTTGCCAATGTCACATGTGCATGACCTATTTCTTTAATCGACGTTCTAACCGGCACAGCGACGTGCTTCAAGTGCATGCCAATAAAGGTATCACCAATATCAATTCCCGCGTCGGCCTTGATATGTTCGACAACAACGGCATCATCCCATTGCCCAAAGGCATGGGTCGCCATCGATCCGCCCGCTGTTCTCACAGGAATAACCGCCACTTCTTCATAACCTCGTGAATCCGCTGACTCCCTTGGAATGACTAGAGCTCTATTCAAGTGTTCACAACATTGATAAGCAACCTGGACTCCCGTTTCTTCTTGGAACTCCTTCACTACGCCAAAAATCATTCCCGCCACATCAAGTGTTCCCTCGGTACCAATTCGTTTTCCTATCACTTCACTTGTAGAGCAGCCAATTACTAATAGCTGTTGCTTCTTTAATAAAGCTGTTGCCTGGAATTCCTGTAACAGTTTTCGAAACTGGTTTTTCCACTTCCCGAGATCTTCTGATAACAAAGTATCACTTGTCATGAAAAACGCATCCTTTCATCATGGATACCTCGCAAGATGTTCTTTACGAACGTTGAGCGGTATTAGCTATCTTTTACTTCATACTCTGCAATCTTACCAATCCGGTTTTCGTGACGACCACCCTCAAATTCAGAAGTCAACCATGTTTGGGCTATTTCCCTAGCAAGGCCCGGACCGATGACGCGTTCACCCATCGCTAACACATTACTGTCATTATGCTGACGGGTCAATTTTGCACTGTACACATCATGTACCAGTGCGCAACGTATTCCTTTGACTTTATTGGCAGCAATGCTCATTCCGATGCCAGTACCGCAGATTAAGATTCCCCGATCAAACTCACCTTTCGCCACTTTTTCGGCAACAGGCAAGGCATAGTCCGGGTAATCCACGGATGTAGTGCATTCACAGCCAAAATCTTCAAATTGGATATTCAATTCAGTCATTAAATTCTTTAGTTCTTCACGGATTTGAATTCCTCCATGATCTGATGCGATGGCAACTTTCATAACAAAGTCCTCCTAGATGTTCTTATTTATTTTATTGTGTCACAAAATTATTAAAAGATAAAGTGAAGCAGGTCTCCTATATACAAAAGCAGGAAATCAGCGACCGATTTCCTGCTTGTAAGTAGTGTTACGTATGAAAACGAGTGATGGTCTGCTTTAGTTTGTCCGCTTGCCCTTTAAGTTCCATGGCCAGTTTATCTACGTTTTCCATAACAGAGGCCTGTTCATGGGTTGCAGCCGTTACTTCTTCCGCTCCAGCAGATGTTTCTTCTGCAATGGCAGCCACTTCCTGCGACTGCCTTGATGTTTCCTCGACGCTTTCCATCTGACGGTCGACAAGCTCAGTAATATCTTTTACAGCCACAACAACGTTATGTACCGTTTTGGTCATGCCTTCGATTGCTACATCTGTATCAGTACCTTTTTGTGCCTCTTTATTTGCCGATGCAACCTGATCACTGATTTGCTTCACAACAGCCTGAACTTCAACCTGAATATCCTTTATCAGGCTTGAAATACCTTGAACAGCTTTTGCGCTCTCATCCGCCAAGAGACGGACTTCCTCCGCCACAACAGCGAATCCTTTTCCATGTTCTCCGGCACGGGCCGCTTCAATGGAAGCATTCAATGCCAAAAGATTGGTTTGGGCTGCTATATCACCGACAAGTTCAATGATTTGTTCCACCTTTTTCGCATTTCCCTCTAAACGCTTAACCGTTTTGAGAGACTGTTGGTTTTCTTGAGCCAATTGTTTAATCCCAGAAACCAAGGAATTGACGACTTCCTTACTCTGGAATAGTTCTTCAGCCATTTTGCTGGAAAGTCCAACGGATGCCTTCGCTTTACTTTGAACCTGTTGCGCAATCATGATGACATCATCGATGGATTCTGCCGTATTCATGATGGAGACAGCTGAGTTATCTGCCCCTTTGGATATTTCCTCAATGGTTCTTGCGATGTTTTCAGCTTGTTCCGAAGCTCTCGAAGACTCTTGGGAAATATGAATGACTTTATTATTGGTCTCTTGAAAATTCCCTTCAATGCTTTGTACCATTTCCCGCAGGTTAAACAGCATTAAGTTAAAGGCCGTTCCCAAAGAACGGATTTCATCATCCGTCTTCGAGAGTACCACTTCTTCATTAATACTCCCCTGCGCTGCACTTAAAGCAACTTTTTCCAGCCTTTGTAGGGGCTTAGTAATCACACCGGCTGCAAAAAAGGCAAGAAGACCTGACCACATTATGCCTAGTAACAAAGTAGCAATGCTAAAACTTATCGAATTGATATTTTCGAAAAACATTGGATGAACAACGAAAATAAAAAATGCCGAGGTCGAATAAGTGATTAAAGCAAGGACTGTAATAAAGACAACTAATTTCTTCCGCAAACCAAACTTATAATGTGTTCTTTCCGCCATTCTCTTTCCCCCTGTAGACTTACTCTTTAAGCCTTTTAACCAATTCTATAATTAAACCATGAAGCTCCTTGAATGTTTCCCGATACAGCTCTTCCGGACCTCCAAACGGATCCATTATGTCTCTATCATATTTATCGTCCTGAACAAATTCTTTTAAAGTAAAAGTTTTATGATTTATTGTAGGGAACGTATTTAGAATGATTGATTTATGTCCTTCCGTCATCGTCAAAATATGTGTGGCCCAGTCTATATCCTGCTTGGATAATGGTGTTGAGTGATGATGATTCCACATGTCATTTTCCTCTAACACTCTTTTGGCATGAATAGAAGCGTCCTGACCAGATGAAGCATATACGCCTGCGGACCTTACTTCAATACCTGATATGTTCTTACTTTTTAAAATCGCTTCTGCCATGGGGCTTCTGCACGTGTTGCCGGTACATACAAATAATACTCGGATCATAAGTAACGCCTCCTTTTTTATTCATTATAAGGCATAGATCCATTTTGAATAGTCCATCTATAAACCTACTCATAATTAAAATAACATAAAAATTCCCACTAATGCGAATAAAATAAGGCAATTTTATAAACCTTTTGACCTATGTATATTACAAATAAAAACCGCTCCGGTATATCGGAACAGTTAGAGGGTAAAAAGATAGGAAATGAATACTGTCTAAAAGGAGAATAATAGCTTTAGGCCAAATGCACATAGAATACTCCCACCAAGAATCTCACTGTACACTCCCAACAAACCCTGCATTTTTCTCCCAAGCAGAAGTCCCGCCCATGTTAAAAGAGTGGCAGCCAATCCAAAGCATAGAATGGTCACGATTGTTTTCGCCCCATAAATCCCCAGTGTCAACCCTACCGAAAAGCTATCCAGGCTCACTCCTAATGCAAAAATGAACAACCCTTTTCCAACCGGAGCTAGCAGGTTGCTTTCTCTATCCCCTGATTCACCCACCTTTCCAGGTAAGAACATCTGGATGCCAAGAATAATTAACAAAAGACCGCCTGCATATGTAGCAAAAGTTCCAAATTTATCAGAAATGAACCGACCCGCCCCCATTCCAAGCAGGGGCATCCAAACATGAAAAAAGCCGACTGTCAGCCCGATGAAGAAAATCTGCTTCAACCTTAGCTTGAACATACCCATTCCAAGTCCGACTGAAAAAGCGTCCATCCCTAATGCAAACGCCATGAGCAATAAGGTGATTATTTCTCCAGTAACTGTATCCATTCCAACCCCCCTCGGACGTGCCTACTACATGTTATGCATGTCCGAAAAGAAATAGAAGATAAATCTTGAATCCTATGTGTTGGGTACTTACATGTCTTCCTCGATGGTTTGATGACCTGCAGCTTTAACTAGCCGGTTCATAACAGCAACTCCAATTCCCGACTCCGGAAACATTTCACTAAAGATGATATCCGTATCAAGTGCATCGAATTGTCTTAAAGTATCATACAACCCTGCTGCAACCGTGTGTAAATCTGCCAATGATCCAGGTGCTATGACATAGTCCGCTTCATATTCATGTTGATGTTCAGTAGAACTAATTACACCGACTTTTAATCCATCGCTTCTTTTTTCATTCACAAGTTTTTGAAGAAAGGCTTGATTTCCTTTCACTAAATATAGAGGCGCTTTCGGTGCGTAGTGTGTATATTTCATGCCCGGAGCTTTTGGCGCCGCGTCCTTATGTTTCAAAGCGACATCCTGCCTAACCCTACCGATGACCGCTTCGATTTGTTCGAACGTCACCCCACCAGGTCTTAATATAACGGGGACATCTACGGTACAGTCAAGCACAGTGGATTCAACCCCTACCCCGGTTACACCACCATCCACGATACCGGCAATTCGACCGACTAAGTCATCTTCGACATGCTTAGCGGAAGTCGGGCTCGGTTTCCCCGAAGTATTCGCACTTGGTGCTGCTATGGGCAAACCGCTCGCGTTAATAAGACCAAGGGCAATCGGGTGATCTGGCATTCTTACCGCAACTGTATTTAAGCCAGCTGTCACTATATTTGACAGCTGTCCTGGTTTTCTTTTCATAATCAAAGTCAATGGACCCGGCCAAAATTCAGCCATCAATTTTCTTGCTTTCTCCGGAATCTCTTCAACTATCTCGATCAATTGTTCTTCAGAAGCTACATGAACGATTAATGGGTTATCACTTGGTCGCCCCTTTGCTTCAAACACTTTTTTTACCGCCTCATCACTTTTGGCATTAGCTCCCAACCCGTAAACGGTTTCAGTCGGAAAGGCAACCACTTGATTGGCCCCTAATAATTCGGCCGATTGTATGATCTGGGGATAACTTTGTAAATTATCCACATTTTTATCCACTAACCAAACTTTCGTTTCCATTATTAACACCTTCACTTTTTTACTTTTCTAATTTTAGGTAATTGCTTTAGTATAAACGTTTTTTAGCCTTATAATCTGGTTTTTTCTGAAAAGATACTTTGAAAGTATAAAAGATGTATACACATTATTCAAGTGTTATCCACAAATTGTGGGTAACTACAGTTAAACTGTGGATAATATTGTGGATATTAGACATTAAAGACTGATTTTTTCGATATTTTGTTAATAAGCCTGTGGATATGTACGAATTTCCTTTTTCTAAACTAAAAATCGGGGGCAATTGCCCCCGCGTTCAAAAAATCTCGTGGAAAATTTCCGCAAATAATGATTTCACTTCAACTTCAGGTTCATTTTCCCCATCATAAACTTGTTTGTCCGGCTTAGCAGAGGCAGTCAAATCCTCATCCTCAACTTCCTCGTCCTCTTCTTCTCTACCCTTTTCTGTCTCTTTTTCGGTTATCCCATCATTCGCTCGTGCATTGGTGTCTTTTACAACTGCGGATACCTCCACTTTTTCGGCAGTCACCGTTTCCTTTGGTTCTTCCTCTACGATGGGACTTTGACTTACTGCCGTACCATTTGAAAAATCAAGGAAGCATAATGGAGGAAATAAGACACACCACCAATTAGCTCCTTCCCCTTCACCAAGTGTAATGATCACGGCTTCGTACTCACCTGCAGGATAGAGGAACTGTCCGTAAAGCTTGGTCGGAAACTTAGCTTGGCCAAAATCAACGGTCACCGACTGTTCCAAACCATTTTCCTGAATCACTCTCCTGGCTGTTTCCTGGATATCAGGTAGATGGGATCGAATCACTTCTCTCGCTTCATCCAATGAAGAAAGCTCTTTTACCCATTCCGTAATATCGGCATTCACTTCATCACGAATCAGGCGTTTAACAGCTTGGTCTTCTTCCTTATCGCTGTTAGCCAGTATCCGAAGACGTATGGCTTCATCCGGTATGACCTTTGTCGCTTCAGTCCCGACTGCCTCTACTTTTGGCAAATATATACTTACAATCGTTCCTATTGTTAAGATTAATAGATAAATAATGGCTAAATTCTTAGTTTTCATTACTCTCGCCCCCTCATACAAAATAGTCTCGCCAACTCCCGGCTATCTTAAACTAGTAAATATGAATGAGGGTGAGATTTCCTTCTCTAAAAAAGAATTTCACAAAAAAATCCGTCCCCATCGGAGACGAATCAACTCAATACAGCAAAGACCATTCGATCTTTCCCATTAATATCATTTTCAATAGAAACCTCAGCCTGTACAAACGTTTCTTTCAAAAGCCCCGCCACAGCCTTGCCCTGCCCTACACCCACTTCAAAACCAATGAGCCCAGGCACTTGCAGTACTTGGGGCAATTGCTCCATAAAACGTCGATAAAAATCCAACCCATCTGTACCTGCAAACAAAGCCCGATGTGGTTCATGTTCAGTTACGACCATGGACATCATCTTTTCATCTTCATTCGGGATATATGGAGGATTGGATAAGAGGATGTCCAACTTCTTATTTCCCTGGATAAAGGGCAGTAGTAAGTCGCCTTGGAGAAATTGCACATCGGCCTCTAGTAATTCAGCATTCTTCCTCGCCACTTCAAGGGAAGGGGCCGCGATATCCGTGGCCGTCACTTCTAAACCCGGCTCCTCAAGCTTCATCGTTATGGCAATGGCTCCACTACCCGTCCCGATATCTGCCATATACAGCTTCTGATCTCCCTTAAAAATGCTTGGAAGCTTTCGGACTGTATGATAAATCAATTCTTCCGTCTCTGGCCTAGGAATCAACACCTCTTCATTCACGAGAAAGGTACGCCCATAAAACTCTTCGCTACCCATTATATATTGAATCGGTTTCCCTTTTACATGTTGGGTAACTCCTTCCTTAAACAGTTCAAAATCCTCTGTACTCAGTTCATCATGAAGGTTTGCCAGCAGCTGGGAACGTGTTTGCTTTAAATAATGTTGTAGCAGAAGCTCTCCTGCATTGGCATCACGATCATTGTCCATTAAAAAAGAAGAAGCCCACTTTAGGGCTTCATATACTTTCACAACCGGTTTATTCATCTGCATTTTCCAGCCTTGATGATTGATCTTCCATAATTAATGCGTCCACAACATCATCTAACTTACCTTCCATTATTTGATCCAACTTTTGAATCGTTAAGCCAATACGATGGTCAGTAACACGGTTTTGAGGGAAATTATACGTACGGATTCGTTCAGAACGATCCCCCGTACCCACTGCAAGCTTCCGGTTTTGGTCATATTCTGCCTGTACTTCTCGATTGATTTTGTCGTAAACGCGAGCCCGTAAGACTTTCATCGCCTTTTCCTTGTTCTTGATTTGCGATTTTTCGTCCTGACAAGATACTACCGTATTCGTCGGGATATGGGTTAACCGGACCGCCGACATGGTCGTATTAACACTTTGTCCTCCTGGTCCACTGGATGCAAAGGTATCTACACGAACATCCTTATCATGGATTTGTATTTCCACTTCTTCCGCTTCCGGTAAAACGGCAACCGTTGCAGTGGATGTATGAATGCGTCCACCGGATTCCGTTTCAGGTACGCGTTGAACACGATGTGCCCCGTTTTCAAACTTCAATTTGGAATAGGCACCATTTCCGTTAATCATGAAGATGATTTCCTTGTAACCACCCAGACCCGTAGGACTTGCTTCGATTACTTCCGTTTTCCAGCCCTGCACCTCAGCGAAACGGCTGTACATCCGATAAAGGCTTCCGGCGAATAAAGCCGCTTCATCTCCACCTGCAGCCCCACGAATCTCCATAATAACGTTTTTATCATCGTTAGGATCTTTGGGAATGAGCAATATCTTCAGTTTTTCCTCAAGTGCCTGGATTGTGGATTCAAGTTCACTGATTTCCTCTTTCACCATTTCGCGCATATCCGCATCTAGTTTATCGTCGAGCATCGCTTTTGCTTCCTTATGTTGGTCTCGGGCCTCTTTATATTCTTTATACGTTGAAGCCGTTTCCTGTATACTAGCTTGTTCCTTGGAAAATTCCCTTAGCTTATTTGTATCATTAATAACTTCCGGGTCACTCAAAAGTTCATTCAGTCTTTCATATCTATCTTCTACCGCTTGCAATCGATCAAACAAGTCATTCACCTCTTAAGTTTTCCAATCTCTACTTTACATGAGATTGGAAGGATCTTTTTATTTACTACATATAATTAATTCAGTGCCTCATTCGAGCCCACTTCTAAGGTTAATTATAGTATAGGTGAATAAACAACGTCAAAGCGGATTCTAATTTGTGGTTATTTCTTTAACTTCACATCTATGTTATATTGCGGCACAGCCCTTATTATAATGTCTTCCACTCTTTTCTTTTCTCTTTTTCTCTCCTCATCCGTCTTAATTTTCCCCTTGGTGAGAACCGTCACATGAATCGTATTCCCGTTATGCCATACCATCCCAGTTTCATAATCGGTTTCCGATTTTATGGCGGCACGGATTTTGTCTACTTCTTGCCCCATTGATGGAGAATTGTTGGATGTGTGATGAGGTGTGTTCAAGAGCTGATCGGAAGGCCTTTCCGCTTCATTATCCCAATCACGAGATACATTCTTCGGATGATTACCCACGAATTCATGCCCATCTCTGGTTTGATCTCTGTATTCTGAATCATTATTTAACGCATTGTCATTTTGGCCGCAAGCTGTCAATATACTAAGAAAAGTAGCTGCCAAAAAAAGTAAGGTGTTTTTCATAATTTACCTCCATTTGGTTATGTCTTTAAACGCTTCCTCTTCAGCATTCCCAAAATGGAGGTTTATCTTTCTTCAATTCTCTTCCAGGTCATGCTTACACCAATAAAAAATGCCCTAAGACCTCATCGGTTCTTAGGGCATTGCATAACCTTACATTTCTTCTTTTACCTCTACGGCTTGCTTACCAGGAACTTCGTGATGATGGCGGCAACGTGGCTCATATGATTCCGATGCACCAACAAGAATGACCGGTTCATCATAAGAGGCCGGTGATCCATCGATTAGCCGCTGTGTCCTGCTTGCAGGTGACCCACATACTTCGCATACAGCCTGTAGCTTTGTAACGGATTCAGCAAGCGAAAGCAAGGTAGGCATAGGGCCGAATGGTTCACCCCGGAAATCTTGATCTAGTCCAGCCATGATCACTCGATAACCGCTGTCCGCAAGATGCTGGGCAACCCCGATGATTTCAGGATCAAAAAATTGAACTTCATCTATAGCAATAATATCCAAGGGCTGATCCAGATACTTAAATATATCTGTTGAATGGGCAATCGGTTTTGCCATCACGGAGGAACCATTATGTGATACAACAGCCTCTTCCGCATAGCGATTATCTATAGCCGGTTTAAAAACCGCTATACTCTCTTTTGCAAATTGAGCACGGCTGACCCGTTTAATCAATTCCTCAGACTTACCTGAAAACATGCTTCCGCAAATAACCTCGATCCAGCCTGTTTGTTTCATTACATACATGGAAACAGCTACTCCTTCCACCTGTCGATCCCTTGGCCATAATTTTTTTGGACCCGGTTTTATATATAAAATCTAATTAATTTTCAAAAGAAAAAACAGGCAAGAAGAATACTTGCCTGTTTTTTGAAAGTCCGGCTTATTTAATACCGTATTTTTTGTTGAAGCGATCAACACGTCCGCCAGCTTCAGCGAATTTTTGACGACCAGTGTAGAATGGATGGCATTCTGAACAAGTCTCAACTTTGATTTCTTCTTTAACTGAACCAGTTTCAAAAGTATTTCCGCAAGAGCAAATCACTTTTGATAGTTTATAATTTGGGTGAATTCCAGCTTTCATTCTTTTCAGCTCCTTCTGCCCTGAATCATTCGAAACAGAGTTATATACTTCAAGATGAGGAAAATGCATCCTCACATTTATTGTAAAAACAAACACATGAACTCATTATAGCAATTTAAAAGTCGTTGTGCAACATTTTGTTTTTATCTCTTCAAGACCTCTTTAAACTTGATGAGCCTTTTTTCATTTCTAACATCTCTTCATCCAATTTACTGAAAAATTCTTCATTGCTTTTTGTCTGTTTTAGACGGCGAAGGAATTTCTCAGCAAAATCAGGGGAATCGGACATAGTTTTGCGAATGGCCCAAAGTTTATCCAAGCGATCTTTCGGAATCAACAACTCTTCCTTACGCGTACCCGAGCGACGTATATCAATGGCTGGGAATATGCGTCTTTCAGCAAGAGAACGATCTAAGTGAAGCTCCATGTTACCCGTACCTTTAAATTCTTCATAAATGACATCATCCATACGCGAACCTGTATCTACCAATGCTGTAGCAAGAATAGTTAAGCTACCGCCTTCTTCAATGTTCCTTGCTGCTCCAAAGAACCGTTTCGGCCGATGGAATGCAGCCGGATCTATCCCACCCGATAATGTTCTACCACTTGGGGGAATAACCAGGTTGTAAGCACGTGCCAAACGGGTGATACTATCCATTAGAATGATAACATCCCGTTTGTGCTCAACAAGACGCATGGCCCGTTCCAATACCAGTTCAGCCACTTTGATGTGGTTTTCCGGCACTTCATCGAATGTCGAACTGACAACGTCACCAGCCACAGAACGTTCAATGTCCGTTACTTCTTCAGGGCGTTCATCAATTAGTAAGACAATTAATTCCGCTTCAGGGTGATTGGTTGTAATGGCATTGGCCATTTCTTTAATCAACATCGTTTTACCCGCTTTTGGAGGCGCCACAATCAAACCACGTTGCCCAAAGCCGACAGGGGCAAGGACATCCATAATTCTTGTGGATAAGTTCTTCGGTGTTGTTTCCAATTTGATCTGCCTATTTGGATACAATGGTGTTAATCCTGGGAAATGGACTCGTTCCTTAGCGGATTCCGGATTGTCGCCATTAACGGCTTCAACATGCAGTAATCCATAATACCGTTCGTTTTCTTTCGGTGGCCTAACCTTTCCTGATACCTTATCTCCATTACGCAAATCAAATCTGCGGATTTGAGAAGCAGAAATATAGATATCTTCCGAGCTTGGAGAATAATTGATCGGACGAAGGAAACCAAAGCCCTCGGAAGGGATTATCTCTAAAACACCTTCCATGAATAGAAGGCCATCTTGCTCGGCTTGTGCTTTTAATATCGCGAATATGAGTTCTTTTTTTGACAGCTTGCTGTAATAAGAAACTTTATATTCACGTGCATGTTCATAGAGATCTTTTAATTTCATGTTTTCTAAATTGGAGATCGTTAAATTCATCATGACACCACACTTTTATTAATTAAACGTTTTCACCCATACTGAAAAAGGATTGGTTTGTTAGATGGAAGAGAAACTACAATCCATGTACCCGACCAGAGTTTTCGTAGAAAGGATGATACATTTTACATGTAAAGAAGAAAATTATTTGAAGGCTTCTTGAAGTTTGGAGTGAAAGGGCAGATTAAAGTCCATTAGTAGAACAAGCTTTATTTTACTTTTTTTAAATGAATTATTCAACTTAATTTTTTTAAAAGAGAAAGCGTGCATTGACACACGCCCGCTTTCCCAGTAGCTATTTAAAATAAGTGAGTCTTATCCGATTAAGCCGTTTGGCTTCATTTTCAGAACATGTCGTCCATCAATGAAACGGACCGTTCCTGACTTGGCACGCATGACCACTGATTGAGTTTCACCATGGTGCGCCTTAAATTGAACACCGCGAAGAAGTTCTCCATCCGTTACGCCTGTCGCAGCGAAAATTGCATCGTCACCACGCACAAGATCTTCCATTCTCAAGACTTTCCCTAGATCAAGTCCCATTTTCCCACAGCGTTTTACTTCTTCTTCACTTTGAGGAAGGAGCTTACCTTGGATTTCTCCTCCAAGACACTTTAAAGCTACAGCAGAAATAACTCCCTCAGGAGCTCCACCTGATCCGAATAAAATATCTACACCCGTATGATCGAAAGCCGTATTAATGGCACCGGCTACATCTCCATCGTTGATCAACTTGATACGGGCACCCGCATCACGAAGTTCTTCGATGATTTTAGCGTGGCGTTGACGATTCAAGACCGTAGCTACAACGTCTTGAATATCCTTATTTTTCGCTTTGGCAACAGCCTTAAGGTTATCTAATACGGATGCATTGATATCGATCAGGCCTACCGCTTCAGGGCCGACGGCAATTTTATCCATATACATATCAGGAGCATGCAACAAGTTCCCTTGATCGGCAACAGCCAAAACGGCTAGTGCATTCCATCCGCCTGATGCAACGATATTCGTTCCTTCTAAAGGATCGACCGCTACATCCACTAATGGCCCAAGGCCTGTACCAAGTTTCTCACCGATATAAAGCATGGGTGCTTCGTCCATTTCCCCTTCACCGATAACGACCGTACCTTGCATGGGTATGCTATTAAAAACATCCCTCATCGCCGTTGTTGCCGCGTCATCCGCTTCTTCTTTCTTTCCTCTACCCATCCAACGCGCAGATGCAAGAGCAGCCGCTTCAGTTACACGGACAAGCTCCATCGACAAACTTCTTTCCATTTCTCGTTCCCCCTCAATGTGCACACATGTTTTATTTATCTAATAGTATAGCACATTAGAGCATATAATGTAACACAGTCAGACAAGAAGAAATGGATCAGCTTTTCAGCTGCTCCACTTCTTCTTCTGTCATTTCTTCACGCCAGATCGTTGCACCTAAACCAGAAAGTTTCTCTACAAGATGACTATATCCTCGATCTATATGTTCAAGACCCGTCACTTCCGTTATTCCTTCTGCCATTAAACCGGCAATAACCAAAGCGGCTCCTGCACGCAAATCACTTGCCTTGACCTTTGCCCCATGAAGTTGGACCGGTCCATTAACGATACCCGTCCTACCTTCCGATTTAATCTTTGCATCCATGCGTCGTAATTCGTCTATATGCTTAAAGCGTGCTCCGTAAATCGTATCAGTCACCATGCTTGAACCGCTCGCCTTCGTTAACAGGGATGTAAAAGGCTGTTGCAAGTCTGTCGGGAATCCAGGATAGACCAAAGTCTTGATATCCACAGATTTCAACTCCTGCCCCGGGGCCACGAACACCTGGTCATCTCCGGCCTCGATGCTGACGCCCATCTCTCGCAGTTTGGAAGTCAGCGATTCTAAATGTTGGGGAATGACGTTATCAATCAGTATCCCCTCGCCAACTGCTGCAGCTAAAATCATGAATGTTCCCGCTTCTATACGATCAGGTATGATAGTATGTTTGCACCCGTGAAGGCTATCTACACCATCAATCCGGATGATATCGGTTCCTGCACCCTTGATCTTCGCTCCCATATTGGTTAACAAAGTAGCCACATCAATTATTTCCGGCTCTTTTGCGGCATTTTCAATAACGGTCCGCCCTTTTGCCAAGACAGCGGCAAGCATGATATTAATCGTAGCCCCGACACTGACTACATCCAAATAGATACGGGCACCACGTAGCTCGTCTGCTCTTAAATAAATGGCACCTTGTTCATTCGTCACTTGTGCCCCAAGTGCTTCAAACCCTTTAATATGCTGGTCAATTGGACGTGGCCCTAAATGGCAGCCTCCAGGCAGTCCAATCACAGCCTTTTTAAATTTCCCGAGCATCGCGCCCATCAAATAATAGGAGGCACGTAATTTTTTTACTTTACCATTAGGCAGAGGCATAGAAATCATCTTGCTCGGGTCTACAGTCATTTCCCCATCGTTAAAAACGACCTCACCGCCAATTTCCTCCATTAACTCTTTTAGCATTTCTACATCAGAGATATCCGGCAAGCCTTCTATCGTTACTGGAGAATCTGCCAGAATCGTCGCAGGAATTAAAGCCACTGCACTGTTTTTCGCACCACTGACTCGAATGGTCCCCTTTAAAGGATAGCCACCGGCAATTTTAAGTTTTTCCATAATGAACTCCCTTCCACGCTAAGCACTCAAGAAGCAGTATTTCAAAAAAGTAATAATTTACCACAAGAAAATTGCGTAATCCGACAACATTCACTATCTAGTTTCTTAGTTTACACAAAAATAGAAAAGTCATGTAGAAAAATGAGAAAAATTTCTAATTTTTTTCTTTTTCAATCCATACATGCAGTGTTAAGCCCTTAGCGTCAGGGTTCATTATGCTTCAGTACGAGAGTTCCAGTCCTTCAAGAACGCTTCAATCCCTTTATCAGTTAAAGGATGATGGAATAATTGCATCAATACTTTGTAAGGAATCGTTGCAATATGTGCTCCATTAAGCGCAGCTTGTGTAATGTGCATTGGATGGCGAATTGAAGCCGCGATGATCTCTGATTGAATCCCATGAATCGTAAAGATATCCGCTATGTCGGAGATTAAGTCCAATCCATTTTGACCGATATCATCTAAACGTCCCAAGAACGGAGACACATAGGTTGCTCCTGCTCTAGCCGCTAACAGCGCTTGGTTCGCACTGAAAATAAGAGTGACGTTCGTTTTAACCCCTTGTTTCGTTAAAGCTGCAACAGCTTTCAAACCGTCCGGAGTCATCGGCACCTTGATCGTAATATTTGGTGCAATCGCAACAAGTTCTTTCGCTTCTTCCATCATTCCCTCAAAATCAAGTGCGATGACTTCTGCAGAAACAGATTCCTGTACAAGGCTTGTAATTTCTTTTAAACGGTCATGAAAAGAAACGCCTTTTTCTCTTGCAACAAGGGATGGGTTAGTCGTAACCCCTCCTAAAACACCTAGTTCATAAGCTTGTCTAATTTCTTCCATATTAGCTGTATCGATAAAGAATTTCATAAGTTCCTCCATATGTAATAAATTTGGGTGCTCGCACTCTAAATTCTAATTGTTCTAAAAATGAAGAGCAATGCCGCCATATCCCTATATTGCCATCAGAGAATGAATCTCTGATGGACAAAGGACCCTTTTTAACAAGTTAAGCTTTATTATTTGAACCAAATTCGCGAATTTTACCAATGACGGTTGCCTTAATTGCTTCACGGCCAGGTCCTATGAATTTACGTGGATCGTATACTTCTGCATTGCTATTTAAAACTTCACGAACAGCTTTCGTGAAAACAATTTGATTTTCTGTATTCACATTAATTTTTGATGTCCCAAGTGAAATTGCTTTTTGGATATCTTTTGTCGGAATGCCTGTACCGCCATGCAAAACAAGCGGTTTTTTCGTTAAATCACGAACCTCTTCCATTTCTTTATATCCAAGGTTCGGTTCTCCTTTATAAGGACCATGAACAGAACCCAATGCTGGAGCAAAGCAGTCTACATCCGTTTCCTTAACAAGAAGTTCACATTCCTTCGGGTCTGCATATACAACACCGTCGGCGATGACGTCGTCTTCTTGTCCACCTACTGTTCCTACTTCAGCCTCAACTGAAACATTACGTGCGTGAGCATATTCCACAACCTTCTTAGTCGTTTCAATATTCTCTTCGATTGGGTGATGGGAAGCATCGATCATTACTGAAGTGAAACCAGCCTCGATAGCTTCTTTACACTTATCAAAACTAGAACCATGGTCAAGGTGGATAGCCACAGGAACTGTGATTTTCATATCTTCCATTAAACCTTGAACCATCATCACAGTTGTTTTGAATCCACCCATGTGACGGGCAGCCCCTTCAGAGACACCAAGAATGACCGGAGATTTTTCTTCTTCTGAAGCAGCAAGAATTGCCTGCGTCCACTCCAGGTTGTTAATGTTAAATTGACCTACTGCATACTTTTCATCAAGAGCTTTATTCAGCATATCTTTCATGGAAACTAAAGGCATTTGATTTCCTCCTAATAATGAATGTATTGTTTAAAGTGGTTTCTATCTAGATATTCCCGTAATCGTAAGCATCATACACGTGATAACCAGAATATCTCTACTTGTTTAGCATATCAATACATGAAAAAAACAGCAACAAATTCACCATATCATCAAAGCTTATCACTAAAAAAACGGCATATCTTAGTAGAAGATTGCCGTGGCGCTTCTTTATTGAGAGTAAAGATTCAAAAAGCTAGTCAACTAGATTGAATGGGTAAATATTCACGGACAGCATTTCTGATATCATCGATGTCAAAAGGCTTTGCAAAATGTGTCATGGCCCCTAAATCTTTTGCTTCTTGTATCATATCTAGCTCTCCATATGCCGTCATGATAATGACACGAATGTCGGGATTGACCGCTTTCATGCGCTTTAAAATCTCTATTCCATCCATTCCAGGAATCTTCATATCCAATAAAACAAGATCAGGTGAATCATTATTAAGAACTTCTAAAGCTTGAATGCCATTTGCAGCTTGAAACGTTTCATATCCTGCTTTATGTAAGACCTCGTTCAATAAAATGCGAATCCCAAACTGGTCATCGACAATTAATATTTTCCCTGACATTTAGCCACCTCTGTTCTTCTATTTGTATTGTGGAAATGAAACAGTATAATTTACCCCTCTTAATGGGCGATTAATTAAAACTAGATGACAAAGTTCCTAGAGGTTTGTTTCTTCTATGTTCATATTCAATAATTGTAACAAAATTCCTGCTATAAGGGTAAATTGATTTTTTATTTTCAGATAACCTTCCTGCCCCATGATAATCTGAAACATCACGAAACCTGTTAAAGGAGTAGAAAGTCCTTTATAATAAGGATACTATTTTTAAAGGAGTTCCTAAATATGTTGAAGATATTTTCTACACAGTTAAGTGGTGTATTCAAAAAAATCATGGAAATGGATTCTTTCGAAATGGAGGACGCCGGACGCCTGTTAGCTCAGGCCGTGGTGGGAGATGGGTCTGTTTTCATCCATGGATTCGGTGAAATGCAAGGGGTTGTGGCAGAAAGCATGGATGGCGAAGAACCCTTTCCAAAAGCTAAAAGATACACCGATGACGCTGTAATATCCCGAGAAGATCGACTTCTTTTATTCAGCCGTCATTCAAACGATCCGGAAGCCATTAAGCTCGGGCACCGGCTTTTGCAGTTGGACATACCTTTTGTTGCCGTATCCACAGGTGTTCAATCTGAAAAAGACACACTTGTGGAGCTCGCGGATGTCCATATTGATTTGCGTATTCAACGTGGATTGATACCCGACGAAACGGGAAATCGTTTTGGTTATCCCACTCTCATCGCTGCTCTTTTTGCTTATTATGGGATTAAATTCACAGTGGAAGAAATCATCCACGAATATGAAGATGAATCGGGAGAATGACTCATTTACGCATAAAAAAAACAGCCAATGGCTGTTTTTTTAATCTTATTATTTTTCATTGTGTTTTAAAGACATACCGATGAAGTCACGGAAAAGTGGCTGTGGACGGTTAGGACGTGAAATGAACTCCGGATGGAATTGTGAAGCCACAAACCAAGGGTGATCTTTCAGTTCCACGATTTCCACTAAACGGCCATCTGGGCTTGTACCAGAAAAGACGAATCCTGCCTCTTCCATAGCTTGACGATAATGGTTGTTAAATTCATAACGATGACGGTGACGCTCGTATACAACCTCATCGTTATATGCTTCATAGGCTTTTGTACCTTCAATAAGCTTACATGGATATAGACCAAGACGTAATGTACCGCCCAAATCTTCTACATCTTTCTGCTCTGGAAGAAGGTCAATGATTGGGTCTGGCGTTTTTGCATTGATTTCGGCAGAATGCGCTTCAGACAAACCTAGAACATTACGTGCAAATTCGATGGATGCCAATTGCATACCTAAGCAAATACCGAAGAATGGTGTTTTAGTCGTACGTGCATATTCAGTTGCCGCGATTTTCCCTTCAATTCCACGGTCTCCAAATCCACCAGGAACAAGGATCCCATCTGCATCTTTAAGCAACTCAGCAACATTTTCTTTCGTTACATCTTCGGAATTGATCCAGTCGATTTCTACATCCGCATCAAATGCATACCCTGCATGTTTCAATGCTTCGACAACCGAAAGATAGGCATCTTGCAATTCAACATATTTTCCGACAAGGGCAATTTTCGTTTTCTTTGTCAAAGAAGTAACTTTTTTAACAAGTTCTTTCCAATCTTCCATATCTGCCACTCCACAATCTAGTTGCAGGTGGTCACAAACGATTTGATCCATGTTTTGTGCTTGCAAGGCAAGAGGAATCGAATATAGTGTATCTGCATCAAGGCACTCGATCACTGAGTTCTTATCGATATCACAGAATAAAGCGATTTTATCCTTCATATCTTGTGAAATCGGTCTTTCAGTACGAGCTACGATGATATTTGGTTGAATACCAAGACTACGCAGTTCCTTAACACTATGCTGTGTTGGTTTTGTTTTCATTTCACCGGCAGCTTTGATGTAAGGAACAAGTGTACAGTGAATATACATAACGTTATTGATTCCAATGTCACTTTTGATCTGGCGGATGGCTTCAAGGAATGGAAGAGACTCGATATCCCCGACCGTTCCACCGATTTCAGTGATTACGATATCAGCATTCGTTTCGTTTCCTGACCGGAAAACCCGTTCTTTGATTTCATTGGTAATATGAGGGATAACTTGGACAGTTCCGCCTAAGTAGTCTCCGCGACGTTCTTTTCTTAGGACGGTAGAATAAATCTTACCTGTTGTCACATTGCTGTGTTTACCAAGATTGATATCAATGAAACGCTCATAGTGACCTAAGTCCAAATCCGTTTCTGCGCCATCATCCGTAACGAATACTTCACCATGTTGGTAAGGGCTCATTGTCCCTGGATCCAAATTGATATAAGGGTCGAATTTCTGAATCGTTACATTTAACCCTCTATTTTTTAAAAGTCTTCCTAGAGAAGCCGCCGTTATCCCTTTTCCCAAAGAGGAAACTACTCCACCCGTTACAAAAATATATTTTGTCATCTCATATCCTCCTATGAATGTTTTCGTCAACTGCCGTCCTCTTGCTTTTTCAATCAAATCCGGACCAACTTGATTTCATGAACCTTCTGCCTTTTCTGGCAGATATAAACGAACAAACCAGGTCTTACACTCTTATCTCTTAGAAGAAAAGAGCTTGAACGGTAAGAGGGGTATGCCTGGGATGCCAATTAGTAAAATTCCCGTAAATAACATTAACTTTTACTTATCTATAGTTTTTACCATTTTACGAGTATTCATTGTAAAAATAAAAAAATGATATCATTTTACATTCCATCATCAAAAACAAAAACGCTCCTCTTACCACAAAAGTAAGGGAGCGATATAATTTTAAGATTGTGTCCTTTTTTAAGGAGCCCAAAAATGATTCTACAAATTTCGCCTTAAAAAGTCAAGGGGCGATTACTTATTTATCTTTCTCTTCATCGTCTTCATCTTCGTCTTCATCTTCATCGATTTCGAAAACTTCATCTTCAATAATTTCTTCTTCTAAATCGTCATCATCGTCAACGTCGTCTTCTAAAAGTACTTCGTCGATAACTGCTACGCCTAGGATTTCATCATCGTCGTCATCATCGTCATCTTCATCCAAATCATCAATATCTTCTTCGAAATCAAGATCTTCCTCTTCAATATCATCGAAGTCGTCAACGACCACAGCGGCTTTTTTCGCTTTCTTTTTCTTCTTCACTTTTACAACATGCACGACTTCTTCTTCGATTTGGTCAACAGGGTACCAAGTTTTCAATCCCCAACGATTTTCTCCAAGTGAAGTAAAACGGCCATCTACATTCAAATCCGTATAGAACTGGGCAATCCTTTTTGCTACTTCTGCTTTAGATAAATGTTGAAGTGTAGCTATTTCACTCATTAAGTCTTTAAATAGAATTGGTTCGTTTTTTTCAACCAAAATTTCATATGCGATTTCTATTAAGGACATTTCCATTATTTGCTCTTTCGAGTATGTTTTCAAACTCAAATTCCGCACTTCCCTTCTCTATTCAAACACGATGAGTCGTGTTTTTTTACATAAAAAAATAATCTAAAACAGTATTTCGATAAAATAACGACAATTCCTGCTAGACATATAATCCATTATAAACAATCTAAATGGGTTTATGCTAGTTCTATCTGATACTTTCACAGATTTTCCCTACCGTTCAAATTAACTAAAATCTATTTCAAAATGAATTTCCTCTAATCTTTCAATCATTTCATACGAAAGCAGTCGAGAGAAACGATCATCAATAGAATGAAAAAAAGAGAACAAGGCTAAGGCGCGAACTAACAAAGAGCGTAAAACACCTTTTGATAAACTTTCCATTCACCTTATCAATCCAATAAGGGCTGAATCATCATCTTTGCCCCTTTTCAAAAGATTTATAACGTGAACATTTCATTTTGGCTCAAAAAAACTAAAAACGTTCTAGAAAAAGGAGCACCCTAAAAATCAGGATACTCCTTGTTCCTTACATATTTCTTCGATATTGCCCGCCAACCTCATATAATGCACCTGTTATCTGGCCTAAACTCGCAACTTGCACACAAGTCATCAGTTCACCAAATATATTCTCCCCATTCATTGCAGCGTCCTTTAAACGCTTCAGGGCTTCATCAATACTTGCTTTGTTTCTTTCTTGGAATGCACGTAGGTTCGTGATTTGCCCTTCTTTTTCTTCTTTTGTCGCCCTGGCAACTTCCATGCTGTTCACCGCTTCTTCTGTAGGCGGATTGGGATTCAAATACGTGTTCACCCCAATGATCGGCAATTCCCCGGTATGTTTTTTCATTTCGTAATGCATGGATTCATCCTGGATCTTTCCTCGCTGATACTGCGTTTCCATGGCGCCCAGTACACCACCTCTATCGTTAATGCTATCAAACTCCCTCAATACGGCTTCCTCTACTAGATCAGTCAATTCTTCGATAATGAAGGCACCTTGCATCGGGTTTTCATTTTTCGATAAACCATGTTCCTTCGTGATGATCATCTGTATAGCCATGGCACGGCGTACAGACTCCTCTGTAGGCGTTGTGATGGCCTCGTCGTATGCATTTGTATGAAGGGAGTTACAATTGTCCTGGAGTGCCATTAGAGCCTGTAGCGTTGTTCGTATATCATTAAAGTCAATTTCTTGTGCATGAAGGGAACGTCCTGATGTCTGGATGTGATACTTCAACTTCTGGCTCCGTTCATTGGCACCATACTTATCACGCATGACCGTCGCCCATATCCGTCTTGCGACCCGCCCAATTACGGTGTATTCCGGGTCAAGGCCATTGGAGAAGAAAAATGATAGGTTCGGGGCAAAATCATTAATGTCCATGCCACGACTTAAGTAATACTCGACATACGTAAATCCGTTCGCCAAGGTAAAGGCCAGTTGCGAAATAGGATTGGCACCCGCCTCAGCGATATGATAGCCGGAAATAGAAACGGAGTAATAATTCCGGACCTTTTTATCTATAAAGTAGGCTTGGATGTCCCCCATCAGCCGTAAAGCGAATTCCGTAGAGAAAATGCAAGTGTTTTGCCCTTGATCTTCTTTGAGAATATCAGCTTGAACTGTGCCGCGTACCGTTTGGAGGGTATAATCCTGAACTTGTTCATATTCTTCCTGTGTAAGCGATCGTCCTAATTCTTCTTCTTTGAGACGAACCTGTTGTTCGATCGCTGTATTCATATACATGGCCAAGATAATCGGTGCCGGACCATTGATCGTCATGGACACCGAGGTGGATGGGGCGCATAAGTCGAACCCAGCATACAATTTTCTCATATCATCCAACGTACAAATGCTGACGCCACTCTCTCCTACCTTCCCGTAGATATCAGGTCTGTAATCAGGGTCCTCTCCATATAACGTAACCGAATCAAAAGCGGTACTGAGACGTTTGGCATCATCATCTTTGGATAAATAATGAAAACGTCGATTCGTTCTGTCCGGTGACCCTTCACCTGCAAACTGCCGCTTAGGGTCTTCCCCCTCCCGTTTGAACGGAAAGACTCCGGCTGTATAGGGAAAGTGACCCGGAACATTTTCCCTGTAGACCCACCCTACTATCTCTCCATAATCCTCATATTTCGGAAGAGATACCCGTGGGACCATTAACCCGGATAAACTTTTCGTTTTTAGGTTCGTTATGATTTCCTTATCACGGATTTTCGTTACAAGCTGTGTGGCTGAATATTTCTCTTTTAACTCGATCCATCCAGCCAGGATGTTTTTCGTTTCTGCCGATAGTTTGGAAGCGGTTTCTTTTTTCGACAACTCAAGGGATTCTATAACAGCGGCATCACATCCATTTTCTTTGACTGCCTCAATTGCCCCTTCCAACTGAAACAATCTTCTTGCTAATTTAACTTGTTCGCCAGCCCGTTTATGATAAAGGCGGACCGTCTCACTGATTTCACGTAAATAGTAGCGTCGGTCGGTTGGAATGATGACATTTTGCTTGTAGACTTCCGCTTCTTTTGAAAAAGACGTGTTCCAGTTTGTCCCGGCCTTTTCATTTAACTTCTCTATAAGAACGGCAAATAAAGCATTCGTACCCGGGTCATTGAATTGGGAAGCGATGGTACCGTAAACGGGCATTTCAGAAGTTTCTCGATCGAATAAAGTGTGGCTTCTTTGATACTGCTTCTGAACTTGATTTTTAGCGTCCTCAGACCCTTTGCGCTCATATTTATTTATGACTATCAAATCGGCATAATCGATCATGTCTATTTTTTCAAGCTGTGAAGGGGCACCAAATTCACTTGTCATGACATACATGGACACATCACAAATTTCGGTAATTTCCGCGTCTCCCTGACCGATTCCGCTCGTTTCTACGACGATTAAGTCGAACCCAGCAGCCTTCACTACTGAAATGGCATCTTGAATGGCTAGTGAGAGCTCACTTTTTGAATGGCGTGTTGCTAAGCTTCGCATATAAACACGATCAGAAAAGATGGCGTTCATCCTGATTCGGTCACCCAGCAACGCACCGCCGGTTTTTTGTTTTGTCGGATCGACAGATAGAATCGCCACCTTCTTTTCCGGGACCTCATTTATAAAACGACGGATCAACTCATCGGTCAATGAGCTTTTCCCTGCACCACCCGTGCCTGTAATGCCAAGAACCGGCACCTGTTTTTCCGATGACTTGACCTGTTCGAAGAGACTTTCTACCGTTGCTGCCGATTCATGTGTGGCCTCGAGCCTGTTTTCCGCAAAGGTAATATATTGAGCAATGGCACTCGTTTCTCCTGCAATCAATTCATCAAAGCGTTCCTGTAGGGACGCCTTGACCGTCGAAAAATCACATTCTGCCATCAAAACATTGATCATGCCCTGCAGCCCATACTCACGACCCTCATCAGGAGAGAAGATTCGAGCGATCCCATACTCATGGAGTTCCTGAACTTCCCTTGGCAGGATGACACCCCCACCGCCAGCGAAGATTCGAATGTGCTCAGCTCCCTTTTCTTTCAGCAAATCATACATATACTTAAAATATTCCACATGCCCACCTTGGTAAGACGACATCGCTATGCCTTGGACATCCTCTTGAATCGCCGCGTTCACAATCTCTTCGACCGAGCGATTATGACCTAAATGAATGACTTCCGCCCCACTTGCTTGAAGAATCCTTCTCATAATGTTAATAGATGCATCATGGCCATCAAACAAACTCGAAGCCGTCACGAACCGGATATGATTTTTAGGTTGATACACTTCAACTGTACTCATTGGACTCCTCCTTATATACACTTTGGGTCAATAATGCTGTTTGGATTTCAACATACTCTTGAAGCGTAAATCGTTTATGCAAAGCCCATCTTCTAAAACTCCACATCTGTCCCTGTACAAAAATATTATGGGAGACAAGACTGATCTGTTTCTTTGTCAAATGAAGCTCTCCATTTTTGACGCAATTGGTTATAACTCGTTCAAACATGCCCACCATTTCGATTTCTTTATTTAAAACATAAGGCAAGGCATCCTTTGTCAATGCTTTCACTTCTTGATACATGACCAATACTTCATCCTGCATCTCATCCATCACCTGATAAAAATAGCTGATCGTCAGTTTCAGACTTTCTAGCGTCCCATCACTCTGTTCGATTTCCCGCTGAAGTTTATCCCGGACTTCATCATAAATATAATCACAGACGAGATATAAAATATCTTCCTTCGTCCGAATATACTCGTATAAGGTACCAATACTAAAGCCAGATGCTTTTGCAATCTCCCTCGTTGTCGTCCGGTGAAACCCTTTCTCTTTAAATAGATTCACAGCACCCTTAATCATCTGCTTACGCCTTTTCTCAACCAATCTTTCATCCTTTACAGACGCAAGAACTTCTCTTTTTTCCATTTCCTACCCCCTTTTAGAATCGTTTATCAGGCAGCCCTTCTGAAAAATGAAAAGGGTATTCCGGGAGGCAGGAGGCCTCACCGGAAAACCTAGTTTCCATGCTATTTAGTAATCATCCTTGAGATGACCAGTTTTTGGATTTCTTGTGTTCCCTCATAAATTTGGGTGATTTTTGCATCGCGCATAAACCGTTCAACCGGATAATCCTTCGTATATCCATATCCCCCAAACACTTGAACAGCCTCTGTAGTCACTTTCATGGCCGTGTCCCCGGCAAAAAGTTTCGACATAGCGGACTCTTTCCCGTACGGAAGGCCAACAGACTCCAGCCAAGCCGCTTGATATGTTAAGAGTCTCGAAGCCTCTACACCTGTCGCCATTTCCGCTAATTTAAAACCGATTCCTTGCTGTGCGGAAATGGTTTTTCCAAACTGGACACGTTCTTTTGCATAATCAACCGCTGCATCCAAGGCTCCTTGAGCGATACCGACAGCTTGAGCCGCAATACCGTTCCGCCCGCCATCAAGAGTCATCATCGCGATTTTGAAGCCCTCTCCTTCACTTCCTAGAAGATTTTCCTTTGGTACCCGGCATTCATCAAAAATGATTTCAGTTGTCGGCGATGAACGAATCCCAAGTTTTTTCTCTTTTTTGCCTACACTGAAGCCAGGGAAGTCCTTTTCAACAATGAATGCACTCGTTCCTTTTTGTTTGGATTCAGGGTCTGTCAGTGCAAAGACTACATACGTATCCGCGATGCCACCGTTGGTGATGAAGATTTTCGAACCATTGATGATGTATTCATCTCCTACAAGCTTTGCAGTCGTTCTCATGCCGCCTGCGTCAGACCCTGAACTTGGTTCCGTCAAACCATAGGCCCCGATTTTTTCGCCTTGAGCCATCGGGCGAAGGTATTTTTGCTTCTGCTCTTCCGAACCAAATTTGTAAATCGGCCAACCGGCAAGAGATGTATGGGCTGATAGTGTTACTCCTGTAGAGGCACATACACGGGAAAGTTCTTCAATTGCGATACAATACGCGAGATAATCACTTCCGATACCACCGTATTCTTCAGGCCAAGGAATACCCGTCAGTCCAAGTTCAGCCATTTTATCGAAAATCTCACGGTCAAACCGTTCTTCTTCATCTCTTTCCGCTGCTGTTGGAGCGACTTCATTTTCAGCGAAATCACGTACCATTTTCCTAATCATTTCGTGTTCCTCTGTCAATTTGAATTGCATGTTTATATCCCCCGTCTTCTCGAATTTAGAGATGCTTGCTAATGACTATCTTCTGTATTTCACTGGTTCCTTCATAAATTTCGGTTACCTTGGCATCCCGGAAATAGCGTTCAACCGGATATTCCGTTGTATAGCCATACCCGCCATAAACCTGGATGGCTTCCGTTGCCACTTCAACGGCAGTCTTCGAAGCTAACAGTTTGGCCATGGACACTTCCTTACTGCATGGCAACCCAAGGGATTGGAGATACGCCGCTCGATAGACTAATAGCCTGGAAGCTTCGATATTGGTCGCCATTTCTGCAAGTTTGAACCCGATTCCCTGCTGCACGGCAATCGGCTTTCCAAATTGAATCCTGCTCTTTGCGTAATCGACAGCATGTTTCATGGCGCCTTCAGCGATACCTAGCGCCTGGGCTGCGATGCCTATCCTTCCGACATTCAGGTTGGCCATTGCAATTTTGAAGCCTTCACCCTCACTGCCAAGAAGATTCGCAACTGGTATTCTCATGTCTTCAAATGTTACTTGAACAGTGCTCGAGCCATGGAGTCCCATTTTCCGTTCATTCTTTCCGAAGATTAGGCCAGGTGTACCCTTTTCCACGATAAAGGCAGAGATTCCCCTGCTTTTCATAGTCGGATCAGTGGAAGCAAAGACGATATACACATCTGCTTCAGCACCATTTGTAATGAAAACCTTCGATCCATTTAGGCGGTACATGTCACCTTCCTTCACTGCTTTTGATTTCAAACTGGCAGCATCGGAACCAGAGCTTTGTTCCGTTAAGCAGAAAGCACCTAAGTATTCTCCTGTGGTAAGTTTGGGCACGTATTTTTGCTTCTGTTCTTCCGTCCCAAAATAAACGATGGGGTTCGTACCAACAGAAGTATGGACGGAAAGGATAACACCAAGTGTCGGACTCACTTTGGAAATTTCATTGATGGCAATGATATAAGATATAAAATCCATGCCCGAGCCGCCATATTGCTCTGAGATTGGAATTCCCATCAGTCCAAGTTCGCCCATTTTACGGAGGATCTCTTTCGGAAACTCCCCTCGTTCCATCGACTCTATATGAGGCTCTATCTCATTCTCGGCAAAATCCCGAACCATTTTCCTCATCATTTCCTGCTCTTCAGTAAATCGGAAATCCATCCCCATCATTCCTCCCAGATGCCTATGCTCTATAGAACTAGCTATACTCATAAAATCCACGTCCTGATTTCTTACCGAGCCATCCTGCTTTTACATACTTCCTCAACAATGGACATGGACGGTATTTATCGTCGCCGAGGCCCTCATGAAGGGTTTCCATTATGTATAAACATGTATCTAGACCAATGAAGTCTGCAAGTAGCAGTGGTCCCATGGGATGGTTCATGCCTAACTTCATTACGTCATCAATCGACTCTTTGGTCGCAACACCCTCATAAAGGGTATAGACTGCCTCATTTATCATTGGCATCAGTATCCGATTCGCGACGAATCCCGGGAAATCGTTCACTTCGACCGGGACCTTGCTTAAGGATTTTGCCATCTCTTCGATTTCTTCATACACTTCGTCGGCTGTAGCAAGGCCACGGATAATTTCGACCAACTTCATGACCGGAACGGGATTCATAAAATGCATCCCGATTACTTTTTCCGGCCTTTTGGTCGCAGCGGCTATTTCCGTAATCGGAAGTGATGAAGTATTGGTCGCAAGTATGACATGTTTCGGAACGATTCCATCCAATTCTGCGAAAAGCTTCGTTTTGATTTCCATATTTTCGATGGCCGCTTCAATGACCAAATCCACATCTTTTGCATTGTTCAGATCTGTCGATGAAGTCAACCGGGATAACGCTGCCTCTTTATCCTCAGCAGTCATTTTCCCTTTTTCAACTTGTCGGGAAAGATTCTTCGTTATCGTCCCTAATCCCTTTTCTACGTATTCTTCTTTCAAATCATGCAATAGAACATCATATCCGCTCATTGCGCATACTTGGGCAATGCCAGATCCCATTTGACCTGCACCAATGACCATCACCTTTTGAATGTCCATGAAATCCCTCCTTAGTAATCTAGCTCTTTAGTTTTCCTGCTTTGGCACTTCAATTAAAATGGCATCCCCCTGACCGCCGCCACTACAGATGGCCGCAATGCCCAACCCGCCACCACGACGTTTCAGTTCATGCATAAGAGTTATGATAATGCGGGCACCACTCGCCCCGATTGGATGTCCTAATGCTACGGCACCCCCGTTGACATTGATTTTTTCCGGATTGACATTTGCAATCTTCCCACTAGCTAGGGCCACAGCAGCAAATGCCTCATTGATCTCAAACAAATCTATGTCTTCTATAGATTTGCCCGACTTTTTTAAGATTTCATTGATGACCAAACCAGGTGTTTTGGGAAAGTCCTTTGCTTCAACAGCCACTTCTGCATGACTCAAAATATAGGCAAAAGGCGTCTTCCCTTCTTTTTCTGCACGTTCTTCACTCATTAAGACAAGCGCACCCGCCCCATCATTTACACCCGGGGCATTACCGGCCGTAATCGTTCCTTCGTTATTAAAGGCAGGACCTAATTTGGCTAGTTTCTCAGGCGATGTATCTTTTCTTGGCCCTTCATCATGTTCAATCATCATGGGCTCGCCTTTTCTTACAGGCACCTCTACGGCAGTTATTTCTTCAGCAAGGATTCCGTCATCGATTGCCTTGATGGCCTTTTGATGACTTTCATAAGCCCAGCTATCCTGCTCATCACGAGTAAGCTCCAGTTCCTCGGCCGTGCTGTTTCCATACGTCCCCATATGCACGCCTGTAAAGCTACAACTAAGTCCATCCGAGATCATCGTATCCTTCAGCTGCCCATCTCCCATCCGAAGTCCCCATCTTGCCTTTGGGAGGATGTAGGGAGCGTTACTCATCGATTCCATCCCTCCGGCAACGATGATTTCTTCCTCCCCTAAGCGAATTATCTGATCAGCCAATGTCACGCTTCGAAGACCCGAAGCACACACTTTATTTATTGTCTCGGTTTTCACTTCCCAAGGTAATCCAGCGTTGTGAGCTGCTTGGCGAGAAGGAATTTGGCCTTGCCCTGCTTGAAGCACATTCCCCATTATGACCTCGCCAACCTTGCTTCCATCAATCCCTGCCCGTTGAACCGCTTCCTTGATGGCTATTCCACCAAGTTGCGAAGCAGTCAAACTGCTTAGACCTCCGCCGAACTTACCAAAAGGTGTTCTCACACCGCTAATGATCACTGTTTTCGCCATTATTCATTTCCTCCTCAGGTAATTGATTGAACGCTCGCTCGATGCCATGGTAAATTTTTTTGAAAGCGCTTTAAACTTATTTTACATAATTTTTACAAAAATATAAATATTTAGTTTATATAAAATAAAAATCGCCTGCTTCTAGTGAATATATTCATTTAGAAGAAGCAGGCAATTCTATTTAACTTAAGAAGCTACTGGCTTACTGTCGCCAATAATGGCTTTTTCGAGTAATTCGGCTACATCGTACGTTTTTACGTTTTCTTCCACTTCTTTTGCCTTCGTACCATCAGACAACATCGTCAAACAGTATGGGCAACCCGAGCTGATAACCGTTGGATTTACAGCAAGTGCCTGTTCGGTACGGGATACGTTTATGCGGTTTCCTGTTTCCTCTTCCATCCACATTAAGCCGCCTCCAGCTCCACAGCACATCCCTTTTTCACGATTACGTTCCATCTCGACAAGTTTGACGCCTTCAATAGACTGCAAGATTTCACGTGGAGGGCTGTATACGTCGTTGTATCTTCCCAAATAACAGGAATCATGGAAGGTAATCGTTTCATTGACCGGATACTGCGGCACCAGCCTGCCTTCGCCGACAAGCTTGGCGAGTAGTTCGGTGTGATGGTAAACTTCCGCTTCCAGTCCAAAATCCGGATACTCATTTTTGAAAATATTATAGGCATGCGGGTCAATCGTCACAATTTTTTTGATATCGTTTTTCTGGAATTCCTCGATATTTTTCATAGCAAGTTCCTGGAAAACAAACTCATTACCTAAACGGCGAGGCGTATCGCCTGAGTTCTTCTCCTTATTTCCTAAGATGGCAAATTTAACGCCAGCTTCATTCAATAATTTTGCAAAGGAAAGGGCAATTTTCTGGCTGCGGTTATCGTAAGAACCCATTGATCCCACCCAGAATAAGTATTCAAATTCCTCATCTGCTTTTTTCATTTCTTTGACTGTAGGAATGACAACATCTTCACGTAACCCTATCCAATCTTCTCTTTCTTTACGGTTCAATCCCCAAGGATTCCCTTGTCGTTCAATGTTTGTCATCGCACGTTGGGCATCCGGATCTAAACGGCCTTCCGTCAGCACTAAATAACGACGCATATCAATGATTTTATCAACATGCTCATTCATGACCGGGCATTGATCTTCGCAGTTCCTACACGTTGTACACGCCCAAAGTTCCTCTTCCGTAATGACTTCCCCAATCAAACTCGCACTGTAAACTTCAGTTGCCGCTGCAGACTCCTGCGCTCCCTGCCCAGCACTCGCTAGAGCGATTTGATTGCCCTTCGTATTGCCAAATACGAACGACGGTACCCAAGGCTGCTTAGTCGTAACGGCTGCTCCTGTATTCGTTAAGTGATCGCGCATCTTGATGATGATATCCATCGGTGATAGCATTTTTCCTGTACCCGTTGCCGGACACATATTCGTACAGCGACCGCACTCCACGCAGGCATACAGGTCAATCATTTGATATTGTGTCAAGTCTTCGATATATTTAGCGCCGTAATACTGATTACCTTCTTTATCCAAGATCTCTTCCTCTAAATCGACAGGCTTCAGCTTACCCGGGTTATCCAATCGATTCAGGAAGACATTAACGGGTCCAGCAATTAAATGAGCGTGCTTGGACTGCGGGATATAGACAAGGAACGATAATATGATGATCAAATGCAGCCACCAGGCTACGTAGAACACAACAGTCGCTGCGGTCGGCCCCATCCAGTTAAATAAAAACGCAATGCTGGACGCTACTGGTTCTGACCACGTAGCATCATGACCATGCCAGATCATTCCCATCCCATTTCCCGTCAATACCGTTACCATGATCCCGGTAATGAAAATGACGACTAATCCTGCTTTAAAATCTCTTTTCAAACGCACAAGCTTCTCTACATAACGACGGTATGCCGCCCATAATATTGCCACAAGAACGGTAAGCGTCACGATTTCCTGAAAGAAAGTGAACGCCGGGTATACCGGACCAAATGGTAAATGCCACCCTGGCTTTAACCCTTTAATGAAAAAGTCGATGGCTCCAAATTGTACTAAGATGAAACCATAAAATAACATGGAGTGTATGATTCCGCTCTTCTTGTCTTTAAAGAGCTTCTTTTGTCCAAATACATAAACCCCTATTTTTACCAGTCGTTCCTTCACCCGATTATCGAACTCCACCTTTTTGCCAAGCTTTATATAGGCCATTCGAGTCCTAATCAAATAGACAAATAATCCAGCAGAGTAAGCGGTTACAAGTAAAAATGCAATTAAGTTAATCCATAGCAGACCATTCATTTCCATTGCATGCGTTCCCCCTTTTATAAATTTGCGAAACAAGTAAAAATGCCACGTCACAACTTTTAAAATATAGAAAAAATGACATTTTCTGAAATTTTATTTATCTCCATTATATAATGAATGAGCATTCAGTCAACTTTTTTCTTTGTGAATATTGTTATTTTTCTACACTTAACAGTAAAATTCGACAATTCTGCCAATTTACCTTCTTCCTTTGTATAAAAAAATTCATTTTCTCTTATTCTTTAATAAATGGGTTACAAACACACTATTTGAGTCAAACTAATTTCAACCATAAAGGGGGGATCATATTGAAAGTGTTCAGTACGCTATTTTCTATAATAATGTTGATCCTCACTTGGTGTTGGATTGATTTCAAATTAGGACACAAAAAGCATTTAAAGCAGGCAACGAACATTACTTTTCCGCCTCGTAAAAGTGAGTTGACCGTCTTTACCTCTGGGGAAATTCTATTTGAAGATTTCCTGAAAGAAATCGAACTGGCTCAGGATTCCATTCATATTCTTTTTTATATCGTTACAGATGATCAATTTAGCAGAGACTTTTTAAAATTACTGCAAAAAAAAGCAGAATCGGGTGTAGAAGTGAGGCTGTTGGTCGATTTGATCGGCGGGAAAAAAATGTCCCGGCAGTCCATTCAAGAGTTAAAAAGAAGCAAGGTTCATTTTTCGTTTAGCTTTCAGACAAAACCCCCTTTCCTTTTCTATTCCACACAAAGAAGAAATCACCGGAAAATAACCGTTATCGATGGTCGGATTGGGTATCTAGGCGGTTTTAATGTCGGTAAAGAATACATTAATCAAGGGGAAAAGTTGAATCCTTGGCGAGATTATCATCTAAAAGTGACGGGGGAAGGTGTAAAGGACCTGCAGGAAGTGTTCCTTACTGACTGGTTTCACGATACAAAGGAAGATTTAAGAGGGACGCCGGCCTACTTTCCCCATTTAGTTCCTGCCTCACAAGCTCAAGAGTTCATCGTGACCAACGGAAGCGACCTTGAACAGACTTTAATAAAGTTGATTCAAAAGGCTAATAAGGAAGTTATTATCGGCACGCCCTATTTCATCCCGAGCCAACCATTATTCCAAGCATTAAGGGATGCTCTTGCAAGAGATGTTGCGGTGACGGTCATCGTTCCGGATATGTCAGACCACGCTCTAGTTAAAGAGGCTTCCTTCCGCTACTTTAGAGTTTTATTAAAAGATGGGGCTTCCATTATGCAGTTTCAAAGAGGGTTCTACCATTCTAAAGTGATATTGATCGATGATACAATGTGTGATATCGGTACGGCTAACTTTGATAAACGGAGTTTATTCTTAAATAGTGAAATCAATTGTTTAATATATGACCGCAGCTGCATAGAAGATGTAAAGAGAGAATTGGCAATTGACATAGCTGAATCCAAACCAATAGCGGAGAAGACACTCTCTTCCCCTAATATCATACGTTCAGCAAAAGAATCACTAGCTGCCATCTTCTCCCCTTTTCTTTAACATGGCTGGCAATGGGAGAGAAAAAAATGAAAATACGATTCGGATTCGTATCCAATGCGACCTGCCTATGGGAGGCTTCCCCTGCAAAGACTCTGACTTTCAAACGTTATAGCACGCTTGGTCAGGAAGAAGGAATGCAAAAGCTACTAGATGTTACCAAACAGAATATCGAGAATACATTAAGGGTCCTGCAGTACAATACGGCCCACCAGGTCGAGCTATATCGCTTGTCCAGTTCCATTGTACCGTTAGCGACCCACCCTGAAGTCAATTGGGATTTCGTCACGCCTTTTAAAAAGGAATGGAAACAGCTGGGAGATTGGGTATTGGCGAACAACATGCGTGTTAGCTTTCACCCGAATCAATTTACGCTTTTCACCAGCCCTAAACCCAGCATTACGCAAAATGCCGTAAAGGATATGGAGTTTCACTATAAAATGCTTCAAGCGATGGGGATTGAAGACCAATCCTTCATCAATATCCATATCGGCGGCGCCTATGGCGATAAAGATTCAGCGATCACCCGCTTTCATGATAACCTCAGGTCGCTACCTGCGAATGTCAAAGCAAGGATGACCTTGGAAAATGACGATAAAACCTATACAGCATCCGAAACTTTACATGTATGTAAAAAGGAATGCATTCCTTTTGTCTTTGATTATCATCATCATCTTGCCAATCTATCCGAGGAGCCGCTTAACGAGCTGCTCACCGGTGTTTTTACCACTTGGGAACACGCCAATGCGGTACCTAAAATACATATTTCGTCCCCGAAATCGGCAAGCGAGTTTCGTTCACATGCTGATTATATTGATATTACATTCATCACGCCGCTTCTGAAAGCACTCACAGAATTGGGGAAGGATGTAGATTTCATGATTGAAGCGAAAATGAAAGACCAGGCGATGTTGAAACTGATTGAGGATATCTCTAGGATCCGCGGAGTGAAAAGATTAAGCGGGGGGTCGGTGTTCATCAAGTAAAAAAGCGGTCGTTCCCTCGGAACGACCGCTTTTTCTTATTACATTTTTTCCGGTGCCGAAACGCCAATTAGTGCCAGTGCGTTTCTCAACGTGATTTGAACTGATTTCACTAGAGCAAGACGAGCTTTACTTCTATCCATCTTCTCACTATCCAATACTTTGTCAGCATTGTAGAAGCTGTGGAATGTAGAAGCCAGGTCGAAGATATAATTCGTCATGCGGTGCGGCATCCGTTTTTCGGCTGCTTCAGCGATTGCTTGTGGGAATTCCCCCAATTTCTTCAATAACTCGAACTCTTTTTCCGTAGAAAGAGCGGAAAAATCAGTAATGCCTTCGTAGCTGATTCCTTGTTCCACACCTTGACGCAAAATGCTTGAAATACGGGCATGAGCATATTGTGAATAATAAACCGGGTTATCATTGGATTTAGATACAGCTAAATCAAGATCGAAGTCCATATGCGTGTCCGCGCTTCTCATCGCAAAGAAATAACGTGTTGCGTCCAGGCCAACCATTTCAACCAAGTCGCGCATTGTCACCGCTTTACCGGTACGTTTGCTCATTTTCATTTTCTCGCCATCTTTGAATAGATGAACAAGCTGGATGATCTCCACTTCAAGCTGCTCACGATTATAGCCCAATGCTTCGATTGCGGCTTTCATACGTGGGATATAACCATGGTGATCCGCTCCCCAAATATTGATGAGGGTGTCGAATCCACGCTCCAATTTATTGCGGTGGTACGCAATATCCGGGGTCAGGTATGTGTAAGAGCCATCCTTCTTGATAAGTACGCGGTCCTTATCATCGCCAAGTTCTGTCGAACGGAACCAAGTCGCACCGTCCTCCTCGTAAACATGGCCCCTCTCTTTCAGAACGCTTAACGCTTCGTCGATTTTCCCATTTTGATAGAGGGACGTTTCCGAGAACCACACGTCAAAGCCGACACGGAAATTTTCCAAGTCCGTTTTTAGCTTTTCCATTTCACATTTCAATCCGTACTCACGGAAAAAGGCATACCGTTCTTTTTCGTCGACGTTAACATACTTATCGCCATATTCCTTCGCAAGCGTTTTACCAATTCCGATAATGTCTTCGCCACGGTAACCGTCTTCAGGCATCTCTTTATCCAGGCCAAGCGCTTGGAAGTACCGTGCTTCGATTGAAATCGCCAAGTTATTGATTTGGTTACCAGCGTCGTTGATATAGTATTCACGCGAAACGTCATACCCTGCTTTTGATAAAACATTACATAACGTGTCACCAACGGCAGCACCACGTGCATGACCAAGATGAAGATCACCAGTCGGATTCGCGGAAACGAACTCCACTTGGATTTTTTCGCCTTTTCCATAATCGCTTTCCCCATAGGCTTCATCTGCTTTCAGGATGACTGGAACCAGTTCTGTCAAATAGGAGTTGTTCATGTAGAAATTAATGAATCCCGGACCTGCGATTTCAATTTTTTCGATCGATGCCTTGGATAGGTCAAAGTTCTCGATAATCGCTTCCGCAATCATTTTCGGCGCTTTCTTTGCGATTTTCGTTAATTGCATCGCCATATTTGTGGAATAATCTCCGTGTGTTTTATCCTTTGGAAGTTCCAGCACCGCTTGGGGAACCTGTTCTTCCGATGCCAAACCAGCCTTGATAACTGCAGCTTTAATTTCCTCTTTCAGTTTTCCCTGTACCTCATTTACTATATTCATGTTCTATGCTTCCTCCTTGTAGGAAATCGTCATCTCATATTGCCCGGGTTCGCTTCCCTGCATATGTAGTGTATAGCGAAGGACCAGTTTCCCTTCCTTATCCTGTTCATGCCATTCATGCTGGATTTTTTTCGTTGTCGTCAATAGCCCCAGCCTGCCATATATACTTTCATAATGTCCATTTGTCACTTCTTGCAAGCGGAAAAGCTGTCGCATTTTAATGGCACCGTTCCTAAGCAGAATCGTTTCGTTCGGTTTATGCTTGATGGTCGTCTGCGTTTTACCGGCTTCATTTTCCTCTGCATACTGCAAATACAAATCGGACCCTTTATACATCCTTGTACCAAAAGTGACGAGCTCATACGTTTCCGTTTCAGAGCCATGCCTGATTTTCGTCTGCAATGTCACTTTAATGTTCTGTTTATCTATATCATGAAGAGTCAAAGCTACACTTCCTTCATCATCTCGTTCTTAACTTTATAAGTATAAATATTCTTCAATGAAGTTTCAACTTGGAGTGGAAAATAAAGTTTCAATTCTTATCTTAGTATGCAATTCAATTGAATGTAACGCAAGACCAGCTTTTAGTGGAGGAAAAGGAGGAGATGTTGAATGTACCGGTTTTCATTAAAACAAATAAAAAAAGACCATTCCCGCAAAAATCGCAGGAACAGCCTTCCCTTTTAAGATTACCCCTTTTGGATCCAACCAAGAATCATTTCGCGAATCAGCTTGCTTGCGGTATTCGCTGTTTGCTCGGATGGATCATAAATCGGTGCGACTTCAACTAAATCACAGCCAACTACATTCACTTCTGAACGGGCTATCTCATGAATGGAAGCTAAAAGCTCTTTAGACGTAATGCCTCCGCAATCGACGGTACCGGTTCCTGGTGCATGCGCAGGGTCAAGCACATCGATGTCAATCGTCACATAAACCGGACGACCGGCTAACTGTGGCAATACTTCCTTCAGGGGCTCAAGCACTTCGAATTTAGAGATGTGCATACCATTTTCTTTGGCCCATTGAAACTCTTCCTTTAACCCGGAACGGATTCCGAATGAGTACACATTTTTCGGTCCGATGAGCTCAGCTGATTTACGGATGATGGAAGCATGGGAAAGCGGCTCTCCCTCATAGTCCTCTCGTAAATCTGTATGGGCATCCATATGGATGATGGCCATATCGGGATACTTTTTGAACATGGCTTTAATGACAGGCCATGTGACAAGATGTTCTCCCCCCATGCCCAATGGGAATTTACCGGCATCAAGTACACCGTCGACAAACTCTTCAATCATATCGATACTCCGCTGCGGATTTCCGAAAGGCAACGGGATATCCCCAGCATCATAGAATTTCACTTCTTCCAATTCACGGTCTAAATATGGACTGTATTCTTCCAGCCCGATTGAGACTTCACGAATTCTCGTTGGTCCAAAACGGGACCCTGGACGGAAGCTAACGGTCCAATCCATTGGCATACCATAAAGCACCGCCTCGGATTCCTCGAAATCCGGATGGCTTTTAATGAATACATTACCTGAGTACGCTTCATCAAATCGCATGTTCAAGCCCCCCTTATTTCACTAAGTCTTGAACAAATTTAGGCAGAACGAAAGCTGCTTTATGAAGTTCTTTTGTATAATATTTTGTCTCTATTTCATGGAAACGCTCGTCTGAAACTTCAAGCGGGTTATATTTTTTAGAACCGATCGTGAATGCCCATAGTCCACTTGGATACGTTGGGATATTCGCTAAATAAAGGTTGGTGATCGGGAATATTTCTTTCACGTCGCGTTGTACATCACGGATTAAGTCGGCTTTAAACCAAGGGTTATCGGATTGGGCAACGAAAATTCCGTCTTCCTTCAAAGCTTTCGAAATACCTGCATAAAAGCCTTTAGTAAATAGGTTAACGGCAGGTCCCACTGGTTCGGTAGAATCCACGAGAATCACGTCAAATTCATTTTCACTCTTCGCGATGTGCATGAATCCATCCCCTACTTGTACATCGACACGTGGATCTTCAAGCATGCCTGCAATTTCAGGTAAGTATTTCTTGGAATATTCGATAACCTTACCATCGATATCTACCAATGTAGCTTTTTTGACGCTTGGATGCTTAAGGACTTCACGGATTACGCCTCCGTCTCCACCGCCTACAACCAAAACATTCTCTGGATTAGGATGGGTGAACAAAGGAACATGGGCTACCATTTCGTGGTATACGAACTCATCGCGTTGCGATGTCATCACCATGTCATCTAACAAAAGCATATTGCCCCATTCTTCTGTTTCAATCATATCCAACTTTTGAAACTCCGTTTGCTCCGTATGTAAAGTACGATTCACTTTCATCGTAATACCAAAATTTTCTGTTTGTTTTTCAGTAAACCAAATGCTCATTTATTAACGCTTCCTTTCCGGAATCTTATAGTCAATCGCCAAATAGGTTTTACCATATTCGATATAGTCATTGGCTAGAAAAATTATAGACGAATCTACCAGAATTGCAAGATAAATATTACAATTCCAGTTCTTACGTTTAAAAATATCTTTTTTTTCCATAATAGTAATAGATTCTTTTTTTAAAACAAGAGAGGTGAAAGCCATGGAACTCATTCCAAGCGAAAGATTTAAAAAGACAACCAAATATGTGCGGGCCTTCATCATTCTTGCCACAATAGGTCTTGCTATTCTCTTTGTCTTGCTTCTCTCTCTACTGATGTATGCGAAAATACTAGGTCCACCGCCTTTGGTTGTACCCCAATCCACTCTTTATTATAGTGATGACGGAAATGTGATTGGAGAAACCGATAATGGTCAAAAGCGCTACTGGATCGGACTCGACACCATCTCACCCGAACTAGTCAAGGCAACCGTCGCCGTAGAGGATCGCCAATTTTATACTCATAAAGGCTTTGATATAAAGCGGATTGGCGGTGCCATTCTCGCTGACATCCGTGCCATGTCCAAGGTTCAAGGGGCAAGTACAATCACCCAGCAATATGCCCGAAACCTCTTTCTTGACCATGATAAGACTTGGTCAAGAAAGCTCAATGAAGCTTTCTATACGATACGCCTGGAAATGAATTATTCAAAAAAAGAAATTCTAGAAGGCTATCTAAATACGATTTACTATGGTCATGGCGCCTATGGAGCACAAGCCGCAAGCCAGTATTATTACGGCAAGGATGCCAAGGACTTAACGCTTTCCGAGGCAAGTATGCTAGCCGGAATCCCAAAAGGACCATCCAATTATTCTCCCTTGGACAATCTGGAAAAGGCAAAATCCAGGCAAAAGGTCGTGCTTCATGCAATGGCAACAAAGGACTATATTAAAGAAACCGATACCGAAGAAGCCATTCAGGCACCACTTTCATTAAAAGGCTCACATGGCACTGTAACCAAAAAAATGGCGCCTTATTTCCAGGATGCCGTCAAGCAGGCGCTAAAAACCCAACTCCATTTAGATGAACGGACCATCGAGCTCGGGGGCTTAAAGGTTTATACAACACTGGATGAAGATCAACAGCACATCGCTGAGGAGGCCCTTTCTACTGTCATACCCAAGCAGGCTGGCATTCAAGCATCATTAGTGGCGATGGATCCTAGAACAGGCGAAGTCCGTGCACTTGTCGGTGGTACAGATTACACTGCGTCGCCGTTCAACCGAGCTACACAGGCCGTACGCCAACCGGGCTCGACAATAAAGCCACTTCTTTACTATTCGGCGCTTGAAAAAGGGTTCACACCGTCAACCACCTTAAAAAGCGAGACCACAACGTTTACATTCGATGATGGCCATGCTTCCTATAAACCGCATAACTATAATTATCAATATGCGAATGACGACATCACGATGGCTCAAGCCATTGCTTTGTCCGATAATATTTATGCCGTGAAGACACATCTTTTCCTCGGTGAACAGACTTTGGTTGATTCGGCTCATCGTTTCGGCATCACATCGAAAATGGATGCGGTCCCTTCCCTTGCACTTGGTACATCCGGTGTAAGGCCCATCGAAATGGTAAATGCATACGGCATATTAGCTAATGGCGGTAAAAAGGTAGAACCCGCTTTCATCAACAAGGTAGAAGACAGAAAAGGCGAAGTGATTTTCGAACGCAAACAGAAAACCGAACAGATTTTGGATAAAGATAAAGCATTTGTCATGACAGAGATGCTTACTGGCGTTTTTGACGAAACGCTTAATGGATACACGAAGGTAACCGGTAGCACGATCAGTTCCCAATTGACGCGCCCCTTCGCGGGAAAGTCCGGATCTACTTCTACGGACAGCTGGATGATCGGTTATACACCTCAACTAGTTGCTGGGGTATGGACTGGCTATGATCAAGGGAAGAAGATTGAAATACCGGCTGAAAAAAGCTATGCCAAGAAGATATGGGCTTCCTATATGGAGAAAGGATTGAGAGGACAACCTCCCAAACCTTTTAAGGAAACGAGTAACGTAGTAGGTGTAAAGGTGAATCCAACCAGCGGTAAACTGGCGACAGATGCCTGCCCCGTCTCCCGATTAACTTACTATGTAAAAGGAACCGAACCTGTGGAATACTGTGAGGAGCACTTCAAGAAAAAGAAATCAAAAAGTGCTCCAAAAGAAGAAAAGCAAAGTAAGCCCTGGTATAAAAAGATCTTGAAACCCTGGGGATAACGAAAAAACCCGAAGCCATTAACGGCTTCGGGTTTTTTCTGTCCTAGTTCCACAGTGTCTAAACTGCTGTCTCTAAGTTTACTGATTTTATTCGCTTCCCACAAGTGATTTTTTTACTAAACTTCACATTTCATACAATAAATCACATTCAGACAATCAAAGACTGTTTGAGCTTGTCGGATGAACGCTCCCACATCCCTGCATCATGATTTTTCAGGAAGTCGGCAAGGATTTGTTTTGATTTGTCATCCATATCCTCGACGATGATATGGCGTTTCAACGATTTATCCATCCGGTTAACATGTTCCGGCAAGGATTTGTACCCACGTCTGATTGATCGGTCTACCGTCATCTCGCAAGCAGTCACCCCTGCATAATACGGACCATCTTGCATGGCTTCAATGGTCACCCAAACGAGCCAGTATGGTTTTCCATTCGGTACTTCTTCTTTTGTCTTTAAAAACTTAATCCCTTTTTCCACCGCACTTCTTGCATGCATCGCGCCGATGTCGACTTCGGCTTCACCCGCATCCACATCGATGATGACCGGTGAAATATTATCGAGCGTCAAAACACCCGCTCCATACCCGCCATGGCCTTTCATTGGATCATTTTTAATAATGTTGAAGCCTACCTTTTTCTTTGGTTGTTCTTCCATGTTAATGTCCCCCTTCATGTTTCGTCATTTACTTACTATTAGAAAAACAAAAGACTTAAATATTGACCAAGATTGTCACGGACAAATGGTACAAGTTCATTCATGATAGGACTGATTGTATATTTACCCAATGGCGTAATCACTAAAATCAGGAAAACCAGGGATCCGTATTGTTCATATTGAGTCATCTTCGCACGCATTTTCACTGAAACCAAATCCTCTACAATCCGATACCCATCAAGTGGTGGCAACGGGATCAAATTGAATATGAATAGGACGATATTTAAGTGGATCAGCATCGTAAAGAACGGCTCAACGTAAAACGGCATTTCGGTAGGCCCCAATCCTGACGCGAGTAACCCGTACCAGATTAAATAGCCTATCGTCGCTACAAGTAGATTGCTGAGCGGACCTGCAAAGGAAACCAGTATCCCTGCCAGTCTCGGGTTCTTAAAATGAAACCGGTTGACCGGGACCGGCCTCGCCCATCCAAAACCTACAATCAAGATCAACAGCGTACCAATAGGATCCAAATGTTGTATGGGATTCAATGTGACTCTGCCTTGATTCTTCGCCGTCGGGTCCCCCAATTTATAGGCCACATAGGCATGGGAAAATTCATGAACCGTAAACGCGATCAACAGAACAACAATCACGTAAGGAAGCCTATCCAAACTAAAAGCTAAAAATTGCCCTAATTGATCCATTAGCTTCTCCCCCAATGTTTATTACCGTTAGTATACATGAAAAATTCAGGATGTGAAAAAACTCTGATTTGAGTATCTTGCAAATATTTCCCTAATGTGAAACACTACAATTATTAATGGGAATGGGGGAATAAGATAATGCCATATGTAACAGTCAAAATGCTTGAAGGCCGTACAGAAGAGCAAAAAAAAGCATTAGTTGAAAAAGTAACAGCAGCGGTGACGGAAACAACCGGAGCACCCGCTGAAGCTGTAACCATTTTCATCGAAGAAATGACTAAAAACCACTTAGCCGTTGCAGGTGTTCGTAAAAGCGACCAATAAGAGGTACATAATCGGTAAAAGCTAAGCCATCAATTCGGCTTAGCTTTTACTTGTAGTTCCCCTATATATGCATATGCTTCATCTATTTCTTCAAGCGTATATTTTTGCTTACTTTTCAGGGTGAAGATTTTTTCAATGACCTCTTCCTTTTCCAATGTATCAAAATAAAGCACCGTTGAAACAAGCTCCAAAAACCGAGCACTTTGTTCGTTCATATCCAATAAGCATGTGTCCAGAGCAGGCATATCAACTTCTTGGATCGACAAGAAATCCTTTCCCGCATCCGTAATAGAGTAGCAGTATTGATAATAGCCCGCCTTTTTTTCCTTCACTTCATTCAAGTAACCCATTTCGCAAAGTTCTTCTATTCGTAAAGTCAATTCCTCCGAGTATGGTCCGTAGAAATGAAATTGAAACTTTTCGTGAAAAGGAAAGGAAAGCTTCTTCGCGATATACACAATTTTTTGTAGCTTTTTCCGACCCGAAATTTCACCTGCAGTCGAAATGGCGTTGATAATGTTTGCATGATCCTTAAACAAGGCTCGTCACTCCTCACCCAAAATGTACACCGTTTTACATCGACAGCTCCAACAGCTGTCGGATTTGTTTTTTTATATCTTTATTCGTTGTTTCATCACGCAGTAAATCCGCGGGGAAGTATAGCTTATGATCCGTTCGTCTTTTTCCAGAGATGGCATCGACTATTTCGGATTCACGCGACAATTCACGAAGCTCACCATTCGTTTGTAACAAATGGATCGGCAGTCGCTCTTCTTCCTCACCTGGACGATAGAAATCATAGGGCAGGTCAGATGAGGAATCGACGACTAAATAATAATCAGGATCGATTCCTGCCTCGATAAATAGCGTCCTTAATTCCATTAATTTGTTCATTTGACTATTCGAAGGATGGAACTCTACATATTTAAAGAGTTTTCGATTAACAAAACGACTACATAAATCCTTTAAAATCGGATCCTCTTCTTCTTCCCAAGCCTCAAAATAGTAGAGCATCACCGATTCATCCATTTTCAAGTAGTCTTCCAACGTGACTTCTTCCTTGAACATTGAATAAAAATGGCGGGGTTCCTGTGCAAAGCGATAGTTCGATTCGAATAAATACTTTGCCCTATGCAAAATTTTCGTAAGGATGACCTCGGCACTCCGTGTAACCGGGTGGAAATAAACCTGCCAATACATCTGGTAGCGGCTCATAATGTAATCTTCCACTGCATGCATCCCACTTTGCTTGATCACAGCATGCTCCTCACGCGGCCGCATCACTCGTAAAAGTCGTTCCATATCAAAATGGCCGTAGCTTACTCCAGTAAAGTAAGCGTCCCTTTGCAGATAATCCATTCTATCAGCATCAATTTGACTAGAAATCAAGCTGACTACTAATTTGCCTTTATACGTTTTAGCAATGACTTCCGCCACTTTTTTGGGAAAATCAGGCCCTACTTTAAGAAGGATCTCATTCACTTCCGTTCGGCCGACAATAATCCGTTGGGTGAATTGTTCATGATCCAAATCAAAAACCTTTTCAAAAGAGTGGGAGAATGGACCATGTCCTAAGTCATGCAGCAAAGCGGCACATAAAGAGAGCAACCTTTCTTCCGGGTTCCATTCCGGTCTTCCCTCGAAGACATCATCAATAATTCTCCGTACAATTTCATATACTCCAAGCGAATGGCTAAATCTACTATGTTCAGCACCATGAAAGGTAAGATACGTCGTTCCTAGCTGCTTGATTCTGCGCAGACGCTGGAATTCTTTAGTACCGATCAAATCCCAGATCACCCGGTCCCGGACATGTATATACCGGTGTACCGGGTCTTTAAATACTTTTTCTTCCTGTAGTTTTTCGCAAGAATATTCCATGGACTACCCTCATTTTCATAATCTCATTGCTTTCATTATAGCTTGTCTTTATAAAAAATCCTAACTTGGCTCTTAATAGAAAGCCTGTTCATTTTATATGAAAACGGGAGTTTATATGGTTTTTGATAGAGAAAACACCGCAATTAAAAAATCACCACAGTTTAATGAATCTGGGTGACGAGTTGCGTGTTTTACATATCAATACTGCTGGATTATCTATGCATGGGGCTTACTTTAGCTTCTTATCTATTTTCTCTAGTAACTCGTCTTCTGTCGGAGCCGCAACTGGACGGTTATTGACAAAGGCAAAGGATTTCTTCCTACCCGGACCGCAATAGGATTGACAGCCAATTTCAATTTTCGCGTCAGGATCAAGCTTCTCCAGCCGGGGAATCAATGTTTTAACATTTACTGCCAGGCAATCATCACACACTCTGAATTCATTGGACATCCTCGGTCACCATCCTTTCTATAGCAAATATTTTTCGTCCTATTTACGTGACTAAAAGGTATTTTACCGTTTCTATCTATGAATATCAAGAGACGGTATGGAAGGAAAAAGGGTTGCAATGCCGTAGATAGATGCCGAATCGGCCATGCGCCATGTAAATTCACAAAAAACTAGTATCCTTTCAACCTTTTTGTATAAAAAACCCTATTTTTGTCCAAAATGCTAGTAGACCACGTTAGAAATCATTGTTACAAGATATTCATATAATTACCATATTAAAAGTTACCAGAAAGGGAGTATGTAGAAATGAAGGTTCGTCAAGATGCCTGGACAGAAGAAGATGATTTGCTATTGGCAGAAACGGTACTGCGCCATGTACGGGAAGGCAGCACGCAGCTGAACGCGTTCGAAGAGGTTGGGGATAAATTGAACCGTACCTCCGCAGCTTGTGGCTTTCGCTGGAATGCAGTGGTACGCCATAATTATGACAAGGCGCTTTCTCTTGCAAAAAAACAACGAAAGCAGCGACAAAGAATCCTGGGGAAAGATCAGGGAGGAAAAAAACGTCTGCTCTATACACCGCCTTCTCCAATAATCTCAGATATTATGGTCCCTCACCTACAGGAAGAAGAGATGGAATCAGATGTTGAATCGGCAGTCATAGAGTCTACTAATTATGAAACGGCGGAAGAATTTACGATAGATGATGCGTTCGTTCCACTACAACAAAGGAACACTACCATACCTACCAACAGTCAGGCAATGAGCCTCGATATGGTTATCGCTTATTTAGAGTCCATAAATGGCCGTTTGCTACAGGCCGAAGTATTGCAAACTGAAAACGAAAGATTGAAATTGGAAATCAAAGGATTAAAAGGACGGAATGAAGAGCTACAAAATAAAATTTCTCATCTTGAACAGAATAGCGGTTTGATGCAGGAAGATTATGAAACATTGATGAATATTATGAATCGTGCCAGGAAGCTAGTCCTACTAGAGGAAGAAGAGCGCCCGGCAACCAAATTTAAGATGGACCGAAATGGAAATTTGGAAAAAATGGCTGAGTAAAGATAATGTGGGGACCTTTTTACAGGTCAACCACATGATAAATAGCCAAATTCCATAAGTAACTCTCGAAAAAGAGTCTGAAAAGGGCTCTTTTTTCATTTGCCGGGCCTTTTCTTTATCAGTTTCAGTGAATGCTATACTTGAAGCGACATCAAAAGAGCTGTTTCTTCATAAGAAACAGCTCTTTTCAGTCAATCCTCTTCCAATGAATCAAAGACTTTATTGTTACGTTCTACCACTCTTGTTAAGTACGATTCATATAAGGGCCATTCTTGTGCCGAGAGGGAGTTGGAAAAAATCTTTCCACTATGCTCCTTCAATACTTTCAGGAACCTGAGCATCACGTCCTGGACACTCAATGTTGTACTTAATAATTCTGAAAGGGAAGCCATTACGGAAGGAACGATATCGGGATAAGTGAATTTCGTGTCTGCCTGCCTTTTGGCTGTTTCATAAAACCCTTTTACAAGTTCGGCCCTTTCTGCACCACTTCCATTAATGCATATGTAAATTTGTACAGCCACGCCATTACGGATTCGGCGTTGTGAAATACCGGCAAATTTCTTGCCTTCTATACTTAAATCAAAACTTCCCGGGCAATAGGATCCCACAATTTCTTTAGCCTCGATTTTGACTGGGAAATCACTGAACATCAGTCTGATCAGTTCCCACATGGCTTCATACCCACGGTTTATTTCGATTTTCCGCTCGCTTTCAGGGAAAACGAGTGAGAAATTTAGAACCCCTTCATCTAACACGACGGCTAACCCGCCCGAATTCCGTACAATTGCCTTAAAATCATGCTTTCTCAAATAATTCATTCCCTCTTGGAGAAAAGGAAGTTTCGTATCCTGGATACCAAGCACGATGGTTCGATGATGCACCCACGCTCTGGCCACGGCCGTTGATTGGCCAGAGCCAACCGAAGCACAAAGCGTATCATCCATTGCAAAGGATTCTAGAGCGGGAAACTGAGGACCGATGGATGATTGATCAATTACCCGCCATTCTTGCTGCATTAATAATGAATCTGTTTCACTCATAGACTTCTCCTTCTATTTTCATACTTCATGGCTTTATTGGTATTGCGCCACGAATCCCTGTGCAGCCGTGATGAGTGCCAATTTATATACATCCTCTTCACTGCAGCCACGGGAAAGATCATTTACTGGACGGTTAAGCCCTTGCAGGATTGGACCCACTGCTTCGAATCCACCCAGGCGCTGTACCATCTTATAACTAATATTACCGGATTCAAGGCTTGGGAAGATAAAGACATTCGCATCCCCTTGAATGAGGGAGTCCGGAGCCTTTTGCCTGGCAACCGAAGGAACGAAAGCTGCATCGAATTGAAATTCCCCATCTAGAAGAAGGTGCGGATCCATTTCTTTTGCTAACGTGACTGCCTGAACGACCTTTTCCGTCTCTGGTGAATGGGCCGACCCCTTCGTTGAGAAACTCAGCATGGCGACGCGTGGTTCAATATCGAATGTCAGGGCCGTCTTGGCGCTTTCCAATGCGATTTCAGCCAAATCACGGGAATCCGGATTTATATTGATTGCACAATCAGCAAACACATATCTTTCCTCTTCACGTACCATGATGAAGACTCCTGACGTTTTTTGAACACCTGGCTTTGTTTTAATAATTTGTAGCGCCGGGCGGACCGTATCGGCTGTAGAATGGGCTGCACCACTCACCATGCCATGTGCCTGTTTCATGTGTACGAGCATCGTTCCAAAGTAATTCTCATCCAAGAGGATTTCACGGGCTTGCGTTACGGAAGCTTTGCCATTTCGGACTTCTACAAAGGCTTCGACCATTTCATCCATCATGATATAATTTTTCGGATCGTAAATTTCGATGGCATCAAGGGAAATTTTTAGATTTTTTGCTTTCTCTTGAATTTTTTCGATATCCCCAATTAATATGGGTGTTAATAATTTTGCCTTAGCGAGCCTTCCAGCTGCACCTAAAATGCGTCCATCCAACCCTTCTGGAAAAACAATTTTCAGGTTATTTCCTGTAATTTTCGATTCTAAAATTTCAAATAAATCGCTCACAAACTCATCCTCCTTGAATGTATGTCTGTTCTAGTTATTCCTACAATTCCCACTTTGTAAACTTCCGGTCTCTTCTTCTAAGAATACTCTAGCCGTTATTTAAATTCCAGAAACATTGGTCTTTCTCATAAAAAACGCACTTATGAACTTTCCAAGAACATGGGGGGAAAAACGAAGGCATTTGCGGGTTGATATAAATTTCCTTATACTGAAACTATGTTATATTAAAGTTATAATTAAGACATAGGAGTGATTGCAATGAGTGAAGCAGCACAAACACTGGATGGATGGTATTGCCTACATGATTTCCGTCTGATTGATTGGGCTTCATGGAAAACGTTATCAAGTGATGAACGCCAATTAGCCATCTCGGAATTCCAAGGTTTATTGGATAAATGGAATACGACTCAAAGCAACAACGAAGGCAGTCATGCCCTTTATTCCATCGTAGGGCAAAAAGCCGACTTCATGCTAATGTTCGCCCGTCCAACTATGGAAGAATTGAATGCCATTGAAAATGAATTCAATAAAACGAAGCTTGCCGAGTATACAATCCCTGCTTATTCCTACGTTTCTGTAGTCGAATTAAGCAACTATCTAGCCGGCGGCGATGGTGAGGACCCTTATCAAAACCCTCATGTACGTTCAAGACTTTACCCTATCCTTCCAAAGGCAAAGCATGTATGTTTCTACCCGATGGACAAGCGTCGTGAAGGTGAAGACAACTGGTATATGCTTTCCATGGAAGATCGCAAAAACTTGATGCGTTCTCATGGCTTGATCGGACGCAGCTATGCCGGTAAAGTAAAACAAATCATCTCCGGTTCTGTCGGTTTTGACGATTATGAATGGGGCGTTACCCTATTTGCAGAAGATGTCCTTCAATTCAAAAAACTGATTTATGAAATGCGTTTTGATGAAGTGAGCGCTCGTTATGCTGCGTTTGGCTCATTCTTCGTTGGGAACATCCTTTCAGAAGATAACATACCAGCTTTCTTATACGTGTAAGACATAAGCTTCCGGGATTCCGGGAGCTTTTTTTTCAAACTCCCCCTATTTTTTTCTTCAGCCATGACATAAATCCAGGAATCATCCCATACATTTTCTTTAGTGATGTAAATTATTTTTTTATAGCCTTATACAGCTCAAATACTACCGGTTCATGTAGTCGATATGTACCTGTTAAACTCATTGTGGTTTTTTGAGCCGTCCGGGTATTGTTAGATAATCATTTTAACCTGTACCATTCCGGCTGCTATAAATCGCACTGTTTCTTCCATCCAACGCACTCGGATGTTTTTTTGTTCAAGAACCGAAATAAACCTAGAATTTCAGGAGGGAATGCAATGTCACAAAATAATCCTTATGGTAATTACCCTTATGGAGGGAACCCCTATAACCCATATGAAAACAACGACCCTTCCCAAAGGCAGCAGCAGGGCCAGGGTCAAGGCACATATCAACAGCAACAAGGTTACCAGCAACAGCCCTATCAGCCGCAGATGCCAACCTCAACCGGCAACCAACAGCAAATCCCGATGCCGATGAATGCACCAACGACCGGTCCACAAGTGCCAGGCATGCTTCCAGTCGAGCAATCGTATATAGAGAACATATTACGGCTAAATAAAGGGAAATTAGCCACCGTGTATACCACCTTCGAAAACAATACAGAATGGAATGCAAAGATCTTCAAAGGAATCATCGAAGCGGCAGGACGCGACCATCTAATCATAAGTGATCCGCAAACCGGAAAACGTTATCTAATTCCAATGGTATTCTTAGATTACATTACCTTCGATGAGGAAATTGAGTATGACTATCCATTTGGTGGGGGATCTGGGCTTTCCACCTTCTCCCCAAGATAAAAGGAAACAATTTAGTTAAGACAAACAGCCTCAAGACTCTTGAGGCTGTTTGTCTTAACTCTTCATAATAAGCAAAAGCTGACCTTGAAAGTGGCCAGCTCAATCATTTACAAATATTTATAGGCAGCAATGATCATCAAGACCCATGCTGCTAAAAAGGAAACTCCACCGATTGGCGTAATCGCACCTAGCACTTTGATTTGAGTGACACTAAGGATGAATAGACTGCCGGAAAATATAAGGATACCTATGAACATCAGCCAACCCGACCAATTAATGAGCGGACTCGATATTTTTCCTGCCAACAAGCCGATAACCAGTAAGCCTGCCGCATGGAACATTTGATAATCGACAGCCGTATTCCATGTTGCTAAATATTTATCAGGGATTTTCCCTTCCAGTCCATGTGCTCCAAAAGCTCCTAGCGCTACGGCTATAAATGCATGCACTGCTCCTAAAATGATAAACAATTTCACTTTTGCCCCGCCTCTCTTGCCTTTTATTTAAAAATCAAATAAGGAATCCCCATTGGCTTCTTCCATCTTAACCGGTTCTGCATTAGTAACGGTCGATATAACAGGTTGTGTGAACGTTATTGGTTTAGATGTTCTATTATCTTCTATCTTTTCATCCACCATCACTTCACAAAGAGCCTGAATGGCAATTACATATCCTTGCACCTTAGCCTCTGAATTCGACTGTTTCGCTTTTGAAACGAGCTCTTCCATTTTATCTAGCATGTGTTTGGATGAAATATCCACAATACCACCCCATCTGCATATATATCATAACTTCCTACCCTAGCATAGCAAACATTAGGGATGAAGAAAACTTACTTCTTCATTGCCTTGGATTCAAATTTCAAACAAGGTTCCCCCGAGGAACGGTACACATCAAGGGAAGGCAGATTAGATGTTTTAAACTGGAAGGCTCGGCACCCTTTCGGAAATTGAGGATCCCAGGTAACATAAAAGTGATTACATGCCATACAATTTATTCTTTTCAATCTACTATGCCTCCTTTACGGTTCAATATTTTCCAGTTGATTGGAGATTCCCCCATTTCCATAAGCATATCATTGGTTTTGGAGAATGGTTTACTTCCAAAGAAACCGCGGTTTGCAGATAGTGGGCTCGGGTGCACCGAGGTAATGATGTGATGGTGTCTTTTATCTATCAAGGGTATTTTTGTTTGAGCCGGCTTTCCCCAAAGGATGAAGATGACTGGTTTCTCCCTCTCATTCAACAGGCGGATGACTTGATTCGTAAAGGTCTCCCATCCCTTGCCTCTATGGGAATGCGCTTCCCCCTCACGGACCGTAAGAATGGTATTGAGCAATAGCACTCCTTGCTCCGCCCACTCACCCAAGTACCCATTGTCGGGGATTTCACAGCCAAGATCACTTTGCAGCTCTTTAAAGATATTTCTCAACGAAGGCGGAATGCGAACGTCCGGCTGCACGGAAAAGCTGAGGCCATGAGCCTGTCCCGGTCCATGGTAAGGGTCCTGACCAAGTATGACGACCTTCACCTTTTCATATGGCGTAGAGTGAAGTGCATTGAAAATATCTTCCGGATTGGGATGAATGGCCTTCTGATTGTATTCTCGTGCTATAAATTCCCTTAACTCCTGATAATATGGCTTGTTAAATTCCTCTTCCAATAGAGGCCACCAATCATTTGTTAAAATTTTCTTTGCCATTTATGTTAGCCCCTTTCTCTCTTTCCAGCTATTATATCAAACTCTTTTTCTGCTTTTAGTTTCTATATACCCCTAAAATGGGAATAAAGATATTTAGCAAGCACTTTAAGTAAGATGGAGGATTTCCCATGAGAAAATGGTTCAGACGTAAACGGTTTTATATGCTTGTTAGTGTGCTCCTCGTTGTTATGGCCGTCATCGCCTATAACAGCTATAAACCCCTACCCAAAGGAATATCCTACGAAGGGAAGATACATCATGTCGAGGATATCGATTTCATTTATGACCTCTCTTATCATGATGAAACAGGAAACGTCCAGCATGAACAGCGAATCTTCCAGACCATCTACCAAGCGATTGAAGAAGCCGATTCTTTTATCGTAATCGATATGTTTTTATTTAATAGTTTCTATGACGAAAAAGTAAAGTTCCCGCAATTAAGCAAGACTTTAACAGATAAATTGATTGCCCAAAAGGAGAAGAAACCAGAACTTCAGGTCATGTTCATCACCGATGAGGTGAACACCTCCTATAATGCCTACCAACTTGGGGAATTAGAAAAGCTGAAGGAGAGTGGCATCGAAGTCATCGTGACGAATTTGGACCGGCTTCGGGATCCTAATCCACTCTATTCCGGAGTATACCGAACCTTTTTCCAATGGTTCGGGGAAAGCGGAAAGGGATGGATTGTCAATCCCATGGCTAAAAGTGCACCAAAAGTCACTGCCCGTTCTTATCTTCGCCTGATGAATATCAAAGCGAACCACCGGAAAGTGGTCGCTACGGAAAAGACAGCCATCATTTCATCGGCCAACCCACACGATGCGAGTGGGTTCCATTCCAATATTGCTTTCCAGATGGATGGAAATATCATACGTGATTTCGTCAGGGCAGAAGAAGCCGCTTCGAAATTCTCGGGAGGTCCGAAGACTTTTCCTGAAGGTACAGAATCAAATGAAGAAGAAGGCCCGATTTCTGTTCAGTTACTGACAGAAGGTAAAATCAATAAACATGTCCTTAAATCGATTAGGGAAACAAAAAAAGGAGATCGCATTCAACTGGCCATGTTCTATATCGCCGATCGCCACGTCGTTGAGGCATTGACCGAAGCAGCCAAGCGTGACGTACAGATTCAAATGATATTAGATCCGAATCAAAATGCATTTGGCAGTGAAAAAATCGGACTTCCCAATCTTCCCGTTGCAGCTGAATTTGAAAAGCTTGATGAAGGCAATATCAATATCCGCTGGTACAAAACCGACAAAGAGCAGTTCCATACGAAACTCATGACGATTCAAAAGGAAGATAAAACCATCGTCATTGGGGGGTCTGCCAATTACACAGCGAGAAACCTGGACGACTATAATCTAGAGGCCAATATTGAAATTCACGCTCCGAATGAAACGGAAATCGCTCAGGAGGTCGATGAGTATTTCCAACGCCTTTGGAATAATGAAGAAGGAACTTACACTACGGACTATAGTGAATATCAAGATAAATTGCCCGCTTTCAAATATGCAACCTACCGATTACAAAAGCTGTTCCGTTTTACCACCTATTAATACTTATCATGGATTAATGTTTAACAAGCTCCAATTAAGGTTATATACTACTATAGCTAGTTAACAAGCTGAAATAAACAAGATTCCATTTACCCAATTTACGAAAGTCTTACATTAAAATTTCAAGGAGGAGTTTATATGTATCAAGTACATGTAGTAGAAAACGGCTTACAAGCTAAGGAAAAAATCGATGAGTTAGTTACAACAGGTTATACGAAAGATGATGTATATCTATTTGCTCACGATAAGACCCGCTCTAAGCATCTTACCGAAAATACTAACACTGAAGATGTCGGCATGAAAGAACAAGGCTTCCTCGATACAGTTGGAAATCTCTTTAAATCACGTGGAGACGAACTTCGTAACCGTATGAGCAACCTTGGACTTACAAAAACAGAAGCAGAGCGTTATGAAGAAGTATTGGATGAAGGTAAAGTCGTCATCGTTGCATCGAAACAAGATAACAAAGACAGAGTCACTCATTAATTCCCGCTAACTCATTACCCATTACCCTATATTATTCTAAAAAAACGAGGCGCCTTTTGGCAGCCTCGTTTTTGTGTTATCCCAGAATCCTTTGGTACAGGACCTTTGCATGGACAATATCTTTGGTTCCATGGATTAACGCCCGTCCATCTTGGAAAACGACCATTCGTTCGCCGTCCTTTTCACAAGAAAGAAGGAAGGGATTCACTTTAATCAGGTAGCCACTCCCCTTTAAATCGTTAGCTAACTTCCCGAGTTGAAGTTTTAGTGGCTTTGAAGGTCTGACCTGTACAGTATCCCTTCCACAGAGGACAGCAGTTTTGGTCCTGTTTTCCGGGTTTAAGAAAGGATAGGTCCTCTGCTCGCCACAGGAAGGACAATCTTTCTTTTTTGCCTTCGTTAATTTGATCGTTTGATATTGGTTTCGCCACAAATCGAATGTGACGAGAGTCGGCCGGACCGATTCCCAATCTTCAACCAATATTTTCAAAGCTTCGGCAGTTTGGTGAGCCACAACCATGGTGACGGCCGGCGAGATAATTCCACCTGTATCACAGGTCATACCTTGAACTGGAATGGTCTTCATTAAACAGTTCATACAAGGCGTTTTGCCCGGAAGGATTGTCATCATCATGCCTACACTGCCTACACAGGCTCCGTAAATCCAAGGTATCTGGAGCTTTTGTGATAAATCATTGATGATCATCCGCGTTTCAAAGTTATCTGTCGCATCTATTATTAAATCTACATCATCCAGTAATGGTTCAAGTGTTTGTGCAGACGCATCCATGATGATTGCCTCTACGTCAACTTCATGATTAATAGCGTGCAGATGCTGCTTTGCCGCTTCTGCCTTGGGTAGTTTATCCTCAACATCTTGTTCCGTGTAGAGCTGTTGACGTTGCAGATTACTGGATTCAACATAATCCCGGTCCACAATGGTGACCTTTCCCACACCTGCACGAGTCAATGCTTCTGCATTAGCGGAACCAAGCGCCCCAGCTCCAAGAAGCAAGACGTGCTTATGACGAATGTGGGCTTGTCCTCCAACACCAATCGGAGAAAACAAAGTTTGTCTTGAATATCTTTCATCCACTATGATTCCCCCTATCTAATTAGCCTCCACTAACAGGTGGTATAAAAGCAATCGTATCTCCATCTGCCACTATCTCTTCGTCTCCGGCAAACTCTTCATTGACCGCGGTCATTACCGTATCAAGACCTTCTAAATGAAACTCCGCCCTAATCTTTTCCTTTAGCTGAGCCACGCTCAAACCATTTCCTTCTATAAATAAATTCTCTTTGCCTAATTCATCCTTTAATTGTGCAAATAAAAGTACATTAATCATTTAGATCCTCCTCTTTTGGCTTTCCATCTGGATAAGAGACGGTTTCTAGTTGATTGCCGACCCATGTTTCCCCATCCTCCCAATGTTCCTTCTTCCAGATAGGGACAATCTCTTTTATTCTTTCTATTGCATATCGATTCGCCTCATATGCATCATTACGATGCGGCGTACTTACGGCGATGACCACTGCAATATCCGTAATTTCCAATTTACCTACACGGTGAGTGATCGCCGTTTCTGCGTCAGGCCAGCGCTCCTTAATTTCAGATCCAATTTGTTCTAACTTCTTGACCGCCATCGGTTCATACGCTTCATAAATCAAGAATAGAGTCTTCTTCCCCTTCGTCATTTCCCTAACGGTACCAATGAAGGTGGTGACTGCACCTGCATCCCGCTTAACTACTTTATCCACTACTTCTTGAATGACGATCGGTTCCTTCGAGATTTCAAAATTCATGTTTACCTTCCTTTCTAACAAATTCAGTTTGATATATATGTTTCGCTTCTTCATAATCTTCCATTGTATTCATATTAAAAAAGAGAAGCCGAAAATGCTCGGGGTCATTATGGTATAGCGCAAAATCACTTTCCTTGATGATTTTCACCGTAAGCTTTTCTAGAAAATGCTTCATTTTCAATTCCTTCTTCTCTAGACAATCCATAAGGATGGGTAAACAATTTTTGTGATAGACCGCAAAAAGTGGTTGAAGTCGGCCGTTGATTTCCGGAATGATGGCATCAAGACCTGGTTCATAGTAAGAAAGCATTTCATTGACAGCTTCGGCACTTACAAAAGGCATGTCACAGGCGCTAAGGACCTGCAACTCTGTTTCGGAAAAGGACATTCCAGCATGAAGGCCACTAAGGGGTCCTTGACCTATATATATATCAGGGATGAAAGGGAGTTGAAGAAAGCGATATTCCTCGGGTGAATTCGTAACAACCAGAATGTTTTCCGTAACTTCCTTAAAGACGTTTGCCACCCTTTTGATGTTCACTTCCTCACCAATTTTCAGCAAGGCTTTATTCACACCCATGCGACTTGATTGGCCACCGGCTAAAAGCAAGATCGTACAATTCATCTGATATACCTCCCTATGTGTGGTTGAGCTTTTTACCTATTGGAAACATTATAATGAAAGAGTCATTTTTTCAAAAAATTCAGTGGCACCTCAATAGTTTAAATCAACTTTTAAAATATTAACACTTTCACAACTTTATCAAAAGATTGAATATAGCATATTTCTCCGATGAATCACATATTCAAAAAGAATTTGTTCATAATAGCGGTCTTTTCATTGAATATTCCACTATCATTATCCAAAATTTGGTTTATAAACCATAAATATAACAAGTTGATTTTTATTCGGCTGACTACTTTTACGTCCCATATTAGCGCACGTATTTCCAATCATCTTCTTAGTTTTACATAATATAAATTTTGGTATATTCTAAAAACAAGATATTTATTGGCACACTGATAATATCCATATCATTCAATATTTCTGAGGAGGTCAAATAATGACCATGAATAGAGCTATGACTATTGCTGGTTCAGATTCCAGCGGCGGTGCAGGTCTTCAAGCTGATTTAAAGACATTTCAAGAATTCGGGATTTACGGAATGTCCGCCTTAACGACGATTGTCACCATGGATCCTAAAAACGGTTGGTCTCATAATGTTTTCCCTACACCGGTCGAAATTTTAGAAGCACAACTTGAAACGATTCTTTCTATCGGGATAGATGCCATGAAAACTGGCATGCTTGGTTCAGTGGAAATCATTGAACTTGTTGCCCGTAAAATAGACGAACTGAAATTGGACAAGGTGGTCATCGATCCCGTTATGGTATGTAAAGGGGAAGATGAAGTCCTTCATCCAGAAACAGCTGTCGCACTTCGTGAGCTTCTTGTTCCACGTGCAACAGTCGTAACTCCAAACCTTTTCGAAGCCGCACAATTAGCTGGGACAGCCCCCCTCAAAACGATCGAAGATATGAAGAAGGCTGCCGAAAAAATTCATGCACTAGGTGCTAAATATGTGTTGATCAAGGGTGGGAACAAGCTTGATCATGAAAAGGCAATCGATCTTTTATACGACGGAAAAGAGTTCGAAATCCTTGAATCCGAAAAAATTGAAACCACCAATACTCATGGAGCCGGTTGCTCATCTTCAGCTGCGATTACTGCTCAATTAGCTGAAGGCAAAAGTCCTCGTGAAGCCATTTATGTGGCTAAAGACTTCATTACAGAAGCTGTCCGTCATTCATGGAAAATGAATGATTATGTAGGTCCAGTCAATCATGGTGCCTACCGTAAATATGGAACATCCGGAAAATAAAAACAATAAGATATAGAGGGTTGCTCAAAATACTCGAGCGGCCCTCTTCGCTTTTTTCATTTATCTTTAGTAAAATAGAAAGATAGAAAATGCTTAGAATTGCCCAGTAAAGGAGGAATTGTCGAATGAAGCCTATAAACCGTACAGAGGTGCAGAAAGCCATTGATTCATTTGCAGGACAAGATGTATATCTTCACCTTGAAACGACGAACGGAGCTTATGCCACCCATGTGGATGAAGCTTTTTTTTCAGCAGGCGCTTATATTCGTAATGCTCATATTCAATATGAACACGGAAAGATTGTTGGGGACGGGCCCTTTCGCGTCGGCTTAAAACTCAAAATTGGCTGGGTATACGCTGAAGGCGTAAACCACTTCGAAATCGATGATCAAGGGAGATTATTGTTGGCAGGTCTTGATTTCACAGGAAAACTTGCCGTTTCCTTGCAAATTAGCCCCACTCCCTTCGAATAATCTAATAAATGCTACACAAATACTTTAGTTATCCCGCTGAGTAAGCTTGTCTTTAAGCGGACCACTTTATATTTAATGTAATTAGAAGGAAAGGAGACAAGTAATATGGAAAAAGAACAGCATATTTTAGTGATTTTCCCGCACCCCGATGATGAAGCCTTTTCTGTTTCAGGGATGCTTGCCTTACATAGTCAAGCTGGCACACCGATTACCTACCTCTGCTTGACTCTTGGGGAAATGGGCAGGAATTTAGGAAACCCTCCTTTCGCAACAAGAGAGTCCCTTCCTAAAATTCGCAAAAGAGAATTAATGGATGCAGCGAAAGCCATCGGCATTCAAGATTTGCGCATGCTTGGCTTACGGGATAAAACCATTGAATTCGAGGATGACGAAAAATTGACTTCCATATTCACTGAAGCCATTAATGAACTCAACCCTTCATTGGTCATTACATTTTATCCGGGTTACAGCGTTCACCCCGACCATGAAGCAACAGCACGAGCAGTCGTGCGCTCTATAGAAAGAATGGAGGAGAAAAATCGTCCTAAACTCCATTGTGTCGCATTTTCCAACAACTGCATTGATGAATTGGGAGAACCTGATATCGTCCATGACATCACGGATGCCGAAGATCACAAGGTTGCGGCTATAACAGCACACCGGTCGCAAACACAGGCAATGGTCGTCGATTGGAAAGAAAAATTTGAAAACCAAGACGCTGAATTTCTCGATTGGATTCGGAAAGAGCGTTTATGGACCTATAAATTTTAAAAAACCGCCATTTGGCGGTTTCTTTTTTTTCAAGCTCATAAAAAAACGCCTGTTTATAACAGGCGGAGAAAAAGGGGGATTACTTTAAGAAAAGTAAATCATACTTTCAGCTTACCCTTTTTTCATCATTTTAAACAAAAAATCAAGAGATTAATCGGTCATCCGCATTCTGCTTGGATGCCCTTAGCGAAGCTTTTTTACCATGAACTAGATAGTAAATGCCTATTAACACGAATGACAGAACCGCCGTACAGATGAATAACCCCTTGAATCCCGTATAAGGAACAAGAAAGCCTAATATAAACGGCCCTAAACCAATACCGAAATCATAAAAGGTAAAGAATGTGGATGTGGCCAATCCCATACGATTTGATGGGGATTCCTTGATGGAAATCGCCTGCGCGCTAGATTGGAACGTTCCGTATCCCACTCCAATGAACGCACCTGCTATTAGGAGCGTCAGGGCATGTTGTGATTGGCTGAGTAGGACCATCCCGATTGCAAATAGCAAAAGAGACGGATAAATGACAGCATTTTCACCTTTCACATCAAACATGCGCCCTGTAAATGGACGGGTTACCAATAAGAATATAGCAAACACTACAAAGAAAAAGCTTGCGGCATCCAGTAAGTTTATTTCCTTTGCAAAAGATGTTAAATAGGAAAGGATGCTCGAATAGGCAAAACCTGCAAACCCGACAAGTATGGAAATTGGCAATGCACGTTTTTCGAAATAATCTTTGATATGGAAGCCCTTTGGTCGAGGTGCTTGATCTTTTGGTGCCTCAGGTACAAATAGAAACAAAGAAGCCACTAAAGAAAATGCAGCGAACAGGGACGCAGCATAGAAAATAAAGGAGTAGTTAAAATGTTGTGTAATAAACAATCCGATAAACGGACCGAATGCCATGGCCAGGTTCGTACTCATCGCAAAGTACCCCGTGCCTTCTCCCCGTCTTTCATTCGGTATGATATCAGCCGCTATCGTTCCGGTGGCGGTCGTAGCAAGACCGAATGAAATCCCATGAACCAACCGATCAATAAATAAAAGGGATAAACTATCCACTTGCGTATAGAGAACAGAGGCTAGAAGAAATAATACCAATGATCCCAGAAGCATTTTTCTCCGGCCTAATTGGTCAATCTTTTTTCCGGCGATTGGTCGTACAAGCACAGCCCCCAAGACAAAAATACTCGAGGCGAGTCCAGCTTGAGCTTGAGAAGAATGGAAATTATCCATCGTATAAAGGGTCAAAGTGACCATTAAGACATAAAAAGTTAAAAAGAGAAAAAAGTTTGAAGACGAAACAATGATGAAGTCTTTCGTCCACAATTTTGGTTTTTGATTCATTTCAATCCTTCTTCCTTACGATTGTTGTAACTTTTCCTTTAAGAATTTCAAGGTCCGTAACATTGCTATCCGGTCCTCTTCAGGCAACCCATCCATAAGATGAAGTTCGAACTCCTCAACTGCCTTTCTAGCTTTGAGGTACGTTTTTTCACCTGAATCAGTTAACTGAATTCTCCGTTCCCGTTTATCTTTCCCTGGTATTTGTTCGATTAATTTTCGTTCTTCCAGCCGATTCACCGTCCGTGTTACTGTCGGTTTCTCGACATCCAGGTAATTGCTGATTTCGACCATAGTGGAACTGCCATATTGTTTCAAATAAAAGATAATCATCCATTGAGAATGAAAAAGATCGACTTTGGCTAACTGTTCATTTAACTTTTTGGTAAACGTTCTTGAGAATTGCAGGTTATGGTGAAAAAATAAACCATTGCGTAAAAACAAAGGGATTCCTCCTGAAAATTAGTTACCTAGGTAACTATACTCCTATATGACCAAAATGTCCAGCCCAGAAAGTATTTACTCATAAATGACTCATACCATTACCATTCCAAAAAGCATTAAAAAAATGCCCATTTCAGGACATCATTCATTGCAACTTCGCTAAAGGCATGCGATAAAGTTTATCGTCTTCACTAGCCGCCTTTCCACGGCCATCTGTATTATTGCTGATGAAATAAAGAAAATCACCATCTACCAACACATCTCTTATCCGTCCGAAATCTGTTACCAAATTCGACATTTTCCCTGATTGAATATCATAACTTTTCAGTGCTTCACCTCTTAAGGCGGCTACAAAAAGCTTTCCGTCTGAATATGCAATTCCAGAAGGAGCCCAAGTATCATCCCCGGAATGAATCAATGGAACTTCCATATCCGATTTGGTCTTATTTCCCTCAATCTCCGGCCAGCCATAATTTTTTCCTGGTTGAATTTCATTTAATTCATCATGTGCAATTTCGCCATGTTCACTTTCGTAAAGTTGTCCCACACTATCCCATGCAAGACCTTGTGGATTTCGATGGCCGTATGAATAAATATAGGAATGATCAAGTGGATTATCTTCTGGGATGGTACCATCGAGGTTCATACGAAGGACCTTCCCACCTAAAGATTTAAGATCCTGAGCAATCACCGCTTCCCGTGCATCCCCAGTAGTTGCAAATAATGTACCATCGGGACCAATCTTTATACGTCCACCATGATGATAGTCGCCGCTCGGAATCTTATCGATTAAGCTTTCCTTTTCTATCCAACTATCATCTTCATGCTGCAGCGAGATAATTCGATTCAGTGGTTGTCCACTTTCTTCATAGGTGTAATATGCAAATGCTCGATGACTCTCAGGGAAATCTGGCGTGAGTACAAAACCGAGTAATCCCGCTTCCGCCTTTGAGGACAATGTTTTTTCTAACTTAACCTTCTGTCTCACCATTTCGGTGTTCTTCCATTGCACGATGTTACCTGAACGTTCTGAAACGTACAACGTCTCTCCGACTTTCTGAATGGACCAAGGAGCATCTAAATTTGTTAACAATACCTCTGGCCCTTCGCTCGTGGTTTCTGTTGAGTCTTTCTCCGAATTTGGCTTTGCTTTTTCGTCCTCCACGGTACAGCCCGTCAATGCCAACATGATCATTATGAGCAATGAACCCCATCTTTTCAAAGAGCTTTCCTCCGATCGATTTCTGAAATTAGTCGACTGAGTGCTTGAGAACCTTTAAAATGGCCTTGGCGACGCCATGTTCCTCATTTGTCCCCGTCACTTCATCACAGAGTTTTTGAATCTCCACTGGTGCATTTCCCATAGCAACTGATAAGCCCACCCGTTCAAACATCGAAACATCATTATAATTATCTCCAATGGCCATCGTTTCCTGCATGGAACCTCCTTTTTCATTCACATATTTTTCAAGAACAATTCCCTTTTGGGCCTGGTCACTCGTCACTTCCACATTTTCACGACCTGAAGAGGTGACAGCGGCCCCTTGATCTTTGTTTAACCGGGAAGCAACTTGTTTCAAATTATGTAAATCAGTGGAGAAGCTAAGGATTTTATACAGTTCCAAATCAGCTTGTTCAAGTATTTCAGTGTAATCAGGAATGGATTTCACATGTCCTAACCGCAAGCGTTCCTCTGCATACTTTCTGATTTGAGATGGGTCAATATCTGGATTTGCCGTGACCATCACATCTACAAGAGCGTCAATCGCTGTCTCGTAATTTTTAGAATAAACGCCTTGGCTGGTATAAATCTCAAAATAAATCCCCTGTTCTTCAAGGTATTCAGTTGCATTCTGCACAGAGGCTGGACGCATCGGATGGGAAGCTGCCACCTTTCCTTCTTGTGTGAAAAGGGCAGCCCCATTCACGCAGATGATCGGGCATTCAATGCCTACTTTCTCCAAAGCAAATCTTGCTTCCTCAAATGATCGGCCGGTCGCGATGATGACTTCTATCCCTTCTTTTTGAGCCTGCTGGATCGCCTCTTTATTTTCTTCGCTCACCATTTGCATTTTATTAAGTAATGTTCCGTCCATATCTATAGCAATCGTTTTAATCAATCTAACCGCTCCTTTTTCTTCCATTTACCCTTATTTTACCTTAATAAGAATGGATAAACATCTTTGTGCGTTTGAGGGATACCAAATATTTGTCCAAACCTTCTATGTAGGAATCTGCACCCACTTTTTAAAATAGGTGCAGATTATCTTTTTAATGTAGAATCGTAGGATTATCTACTTCCTGCGCCCGCTCAACAATCTGTTCCTGAATATCTTTCGTCAAGTCGTCGACCGCAGAAAAGTCCATGGCTTTTACATAGATTGCTTCCAGTTCATCATGCTGCTCTTTCGCTTTCGCCAGACAAGCTGTTGCTTCATCCATTTTCTCCCTATACCTGGTTGAGACATCCTTAATTTGATCGGCATAAATTTCATCGGTTCCCGAAAGGATGGCCGTTTTATATATATCGATGATTTCATCACCTTCAAGGCTTGGAAAGTATTCATGGGGAGCCGTGCTATCAAAAATGGCAATCCCCACTTCACGTACAATGACCATATCCAAACTGTCCGGATCGAAACCGCAGTGATACATTTCCACATCAAAGCCCCGTTGCTCAGCAGACTTGGCAATTTTCTTTAGCATCGTCGATTTACCCGATCCGGGTCGCCCTTTTAGAAAGTAACGCTTCTGCACATCTTTTGTAATATTCGGAATATAATCGACAGCACCCTCTGGTGTGGCTGCACCTAAAAACCTATGCCGTACATCGGCTTTTTTATTCAAGTAAATATCTCGATAAAACCCCTGAATCAACTTATTGGTCAATCCATTTAATTTAACAAAGTCAATATTTGCCTTATAAATTTCTTCCCATTCATCATGTATCTCCAACGCTTTAGCGAAATGAGCATAAGCCGTCTCAAAGCTCTTGCTTCGGGCATTGGTCAATTTGATGATGTTCGTCCTTTCAGCCACCAGCTGCTGGGAATACCAAGCAGCCCCCAGGTTAACGTATTCCTCCACTGCTCCTGGCGCTTTTGGTTCAATTACATGTGGTGCCGTACCATCGACAACACCCACTTTTAAAGCGGGTATGATAACCCCATCAATGGAATTTTTATCGGAGGAACAATGTAAAAATTCAATGTCATAGTCTTTATCCAGCCATTCCTGGCCAATTTTTTTCATAATCGTCGATTTGCCTGATCCAGGTCCACCTTTTAAAATAAATAGTTTCTCCAAACCTGTTAGGTTTGAATCATATAAGTTATAAAAACCTTTGGCCGTATTGCCTCCAGCAAAATAATGCAACACTTTCCCTACCACTTCCACACTCTCCTTTACATACAGATGTACCTTCATGACAGCGTATGCCGTTAAGCTCAGGTAGGTGAATGCCTAAGGATTTTGAACGTTTCTCATATCTTTTACTTTATGAGGTCTATGGATTCCGCCTCTGCCCCCAGTAAGAAATCGGTTGGCTTCAGGACGATTTGTGTTCCAATCTTCCCTCCGCTCACGATGATTTCGGGTAGATTTAATGCGCTTTTATCGATAAAGGTCGGGTACTGCTTTTTCATACCTATCGGTGAGCAGCCCCCACGGATATATCCGGTGTATTTTTGCAAATCTTTGACGGCAAGCATTTCGATTTTTTTCACAGCAGCTGCTTTGGCTGCTTTTTTCAAATCCAACTCAGCATCGACAGGGATGACAAACACATAAAGCTGTTGAGGTCCATTATGAGTAACAAGCGTTTTAAAAACCATTTCCGGTGCTTTTCCAACCTTATTAGCGACCGAGATTCCGTCAATATTGCCATCTTTCACATCATAGCTCATCATCTCATACTTTATTTGCTTTTTGTCTAGTAGACGCATGGCATTTGTTTTACTGGTACCCATCTTACAAGTCTCCTTACTTTTTCTACTATCTTACCATTTTTGGATATAAGCCAAAAGAAAGCACAGCTTATAAGCTGTGCTTTTTCTACTTATTCTAAATGACGACGTTGAAAATCGGCAATTCGCTTATAATCGCCTTCTAATAGTTGGCTGACGGAAAGGTAAATCGGCATCAACTCTTGATATACCTTCACATTCTCCTTTATCGGCAGGAGTTCATTCGTGTTTCCAATCATATCCTCGACCGCATCCAAACTTTCGATTTCACCTAACGCATAGAGCCCTAGAATAGCCGCACCTAGACTCGAGCTTTCAAAGCTTTCAGGAATCGTGACTTTCTGATTAAATATATCAGCCATGATTTGACGCCAAAGCTTGGAACGGACAAACCCTCCGCTCGCATGGATTTTTTCCGGGACTCCAGTCAGCTCTCCTACAGCAAGAAGTACACTGTACAGATTATACATCACGCCTTCAAGCACAGACCGGACCATATGATCGCGGGTGTGGTGCAGAGCCAGTCCGAAAAAGGATCCTCTTGCATCAGCACTCCATAACGGTGCCCTTTCTCCAGCCATATAGGGATGAAAAATCAGCCCATCTGAACCTGGTGCGATATTCGTGGCCATTTCAGTCAAGATTTCATAAGGGTCCTGACCTAATTCTTTCGCTCTCGCAATTTCTTCCCGTCCAAATTGATCCCGAGCCCAACGGAAGGTAATTCCACCATTATTGACCGGCCCACCAATCACCCAATGCTTATCAGTAAGGGCATAACAAAATGTTCTGCCTTTCGGATCAGTAAGCGGTCGGTCACTGACAGTACGGACTGCCCCACTTGTGCCGATTGTTACCGCAAAAACGCCTGGCCTAATCGCATTTTGCCCTAAATTAGCAAGCACCCCATCACTGGCACCAATGATCATTGGCGTATTGGCTGAAATATTCATGTTGGCAGCCAACCCTTCATCCAGGTTCGAAAGGACATGAGTTGTCGGCACCAGTCTTGGCAGTTTATCCGGGCCAATTCCGGCAATCTCCATTGCCTCTTCATCCCACGTCATGTTGAAGATGTTAAACAGGCCCGTTGCCGATGCAATCGAATAATCCATCACATACTCATTGAAAAATTTATAGAGGATATATTCTTTAATCCCTAAAAACTTTTCCGCTTTGTTAAATAGTCCAGGATGTTCATTTCTAAGCCAAATGATTTTCGAGATGGGTGACATCGGATGAATCGGTGTTCCTGTCCTATGGTATAATCTCTCGCCTTTTTCCGTCACCTTGAGTTTCTCGGCATAGGCCGCACTTCGATTATCTGCCCAAGTAATGCTGTTGGTTAGCGGGTTGCCCTCTTTATCCATGGCAATTAGGCTGTGCATGGCCGAGCTAAACGAAATAAAGCCCAATTCTTCTTTTTCTATCCCACTCGCAATCATGACCTCTCCGACTGCAAGCAGTACCGCCTTATAGATTTCTTCAGGATCTTGTTCTGCAACGGAAGGGGTGGGGCTATACAAAGGATAGCCTTTAGAACATGATTGAACTACCTTACCGCTTTTCGTAAAAAGAACAACCTTCGTACTTGTCGTCCCAATATCGATTCCCATCATATAACTAGAATGTTCCATGCTATAACATCTGCTCCTTTCTCTTAAACAATTGTATTCAATAGTAAGATTAGGATAAGGCAAACGACTAAAATGTCTCTCCATTTTTGATCATACATTTATCAGTACATAGATAGATACAGTCTGGAAAGGTGAATCCAGTTTGCTACGTTCTTCTTTATTAAACCTCTTGGCATAGACCCATGTAAAGAAAGAAACAAGGCTACATCGGTTAAATCTCTGAATGCCCCGGCAACCTTGTATACTAGCGAGGCAAGGAGAATCTACATCATTTTTAGAATACATTAAGCCAGTCGAATGTACTAAGTCATGAATCAAAAACTATTTCTGTAGCTTAGCCAAATAAACGTATCTTTAAAATACGGCTGAATATTGTCCTTTCTTACTATACCCTCTTCTATAAATATCCTTCTATGAACGACTCGAAAAGTTCACATGGCTGCCGTAAACAAAAAAGGGAGAAACCCGACTCATTGAGCAGGTATCTCCCTATAGACTTTCCGCGTCTTTTGGACCGAACAGGGTCGAAGGTGGAAGTCATGCTGATTTCTCATGCATCCATGTTTATTCTTTGTCCTTTCTTTTGCCTCCGCGGAATACGTTGGCACTGCGGATGTATTCAACATCCTTCACACCAAGACGGAAGTTGATCACGCGTGCTACCGCGAAGAAATAATCCGATAAACGGTTTATATATTGCAGGGATAACGGAGAGACGGCTGCACCCGACTTGATTAAAGAAACCACCAATCTCTCCGCCCTTCGTGTCACCGTACGGGCAATATGAATCGTTGCCGCCGCTTTCGAACCCCCTGGCAATATGAATTTTTCCAATTCAGGGGCCTCTGTGATGAAAGCATCGATTCGTTCTTCTAAATAAGTGATCGCCTCATCCGTCAGCTTTTGAGGGGCCTTATCAGAAACTGTCGCCAAATCACCTCCACAGTCAAAGAGCTCGTGCTGGATTTTTTCCAAATCAGCTAAAACATCAGCAAATATCGTCGGATTCAATTCAGATACAGCAAGCCCGATATAACTATTCACTTCATCCACGGTACCGTATGATTCGACGCGGATATCATCCTTATCCAATCGCCCCCCGATTACGCTTGTTTGCCCCTTATCTCCTGTACGTGTATATATTTTCATCTTTATTCCTCCTCTATTTGATTTGTTGGTTGATTCCGTACCAAATGATATCCACGCGAGTAGAAATGGAGACCATGTCCTGAAAGACCCATCCGCATGCATCACGCCACTTGCGGTTCTGTGCTTCCATCGGAACGATTCCCTTAGTTATATCCGAACCGATGACGATGCACGTGCGACCATCTTCTTCTTTCTCCCATATTCGCCAATCCTCCATGATTCCCTTCCATTTCTTTCGGATTGACCCTGCGTCCATTGTACGCGCGTCCTGTCCAATCCACGCGTCCAACCCTTGTACCACTGCGATATCTCCTTGGAAATTTCCTATATCAGGTTGATTGTTTTGATAACCTGATAGCCAAAGACATTCATTATTCAACCCGTAAAATTGCTTTGCCCATTTAGTTTTCCCATTATAGGCACCTCCTGTAATAAAGTGCACCGTTCACCCCTCCTCAAACTTTCCCGATCATCCCAAGTCAGCTCATATCCCCTCGCATGAGTTATCGACCAATCCCAAAAAGGTCTTTCCCTCGGCGCATAGCGGGAAAGCAGCTCACGTATCACTCCCCCGTGAGTCATCACCGCATAGTTCCGCCCATTCTCCTCGGTGGTCAACTGAATCCAGCCAGCTTGCACCCGCCTCGAAAATTCCGGATAGCTTTCCCCTTTGGGCACCTCTGCTCCCATGGGATTCTCCAACCATTTTTGATACTCGGCATTCGTCTTCAACTCATCATATGTGAGACCTTCCCAGGTTCCGAAATTCATTTCACGGAACGAAGGGTTTTTCACAGGAATAATATCCGGGAACAACTGCCTTACCGTTTCTGTGCACCGACATAGGTCACTTGTATGAATTCTTTCATACGTTGGGTAGAGGTGCTTCAATTCTTGGATATCCCTTTTCCCTTCCATGCTTAAGGGAGAATCCGTCCATCCTAAATAGGCCTTTCGCTCATTGGCTTCCGTCAGCCCATGGCGAAGTAATGTAATAGCCACAGAATCAGCCATAACCAGACCTCCACTCCTTCAACCGATGCACCCAGCACATCACCCGTTATTCCACCGAACCAACGGAGGATTTTACGCCTTACATAAAAGAGAAAGAGTAATGCGGCGAACCCCATGATCGCGAATAAAATGACGAGCTTGATATCGATGAAATAAGCGACTACAAAGCTTAAAATCAGGTAAATCCAGTAAATATGCAGGCTATTTTTCCTTACTGCGCTTTGGAAAAAGGCACCCAGCCCCTCTTTTTTTGCCAGATGCATCCGGCTAAGTAAATAACCCATCACGCATTTACTAAAAAAGGGAATCATGATGATTAAAAAATAAGTCCATTCATTGGTCCGTTCAACGATTTCATAGATCCATATAAACCGGGCAGCCAACAGGACGATGACAGAAATGACACCGAATGCTCCTGTCCTGGAATCCTTCATGATCTCCAGGCGCCGCTCTTTATCCTGGTATGAAAAGAAGGCGTCACTAGCGTCAATCCAGCCATCCAGGTGCAGGCCTCCAGTTAAGGCTATCGTTAATACCCATAACACGAAAGCAATGGCAAGGGAGGAAAATGGCGTCCATTCCCCAAGTCCATATAACACTCCCGCTAAAATCAAACCTAAAAAAACCCCGACTAAAGGAAACGTTTGAACTGCCCGGTGAATAAATTTCTTATCCATCGGAAGCTGTTTTTTTATGGGAAACACCGTAAAAAATTGTAGGTTAATTAAGAAACCAATCCAGGTATTCATTCAGGGATACCCTCTTTCTTCCTTATGGGAATGCCTGATTCCACAAGATAAGCCTCGTCGGCCTTACCGACGATCGCTTGATGAAGCAGCCCGAGCATTTTTCCGTATATATGTAGGAATTCATCTTGAAAAATAGTCTCCTGTACCACTTCATTGCTTACAATGATCAAGCATTGAGCTTCATTCCTGATTTCATCGATACCCTCGATTATTTTCGTGAATGTATGATGTAAAAATTCCTCTTCAAAGGGCACGCCTGGAAGGAATAATTCATTATCCAACAGCGTTGTGAGGCAATCGAGCAGCACGATTGATTTTGAATTCAGATCCTGCCCGATCCGTGTTATATCCGTCGGATATTCAGCTGTCCTCCAAGCAAGTGGACTGCTCTCCCTATCCTTTCGGTGCCGGTCAATACGCTTCTCCATTTCGTCATCGGCACTACGGCTACAAGCAAGATAATGAAGGTTTCCACCCGATCGAGTCGCTAGGTCCACCGCCTTTTTTTCCGCAAAGCTGCTTTTGCCGCTGCGTACGCCTCCCGTTATAAAATAGAGCCTCGATTTCTCCACTGTTTTACCCCCTCCATCAGTGCCTCATTATCCTGTTGGCTCTTCACGGCAAAACGGAGCCACCTACCATCCAGTCCTGGAAAGTTAACGGTGTGTCTCGGTACGATTCCCTTTTTTAATAAAAAAGGGAAAAGGGACATGGATTCATCTTTGACTAAATAAAAATTCACCGTGCTATCGGACACCACCATATCCATTTCTTTATAAAAGCGGAATAGACTCCTTTTTTGCCCCTGAATGTACATTCTCGTTCTATTCACATATTCCTCTTCAGCCAGACAGAGTTTTCCGACCTCCATGGCGATATGATTGACGCTCCAATGTGGCTTTAAGGCCTTGGTCCGTTTAATGATGACCGGGTCAGCCAGCAGGAAACCCAGCCTCAATCCGGGTATGGCAAAGATCTTCGTCATCGATCGTAAAATCAGCAAATGGGGGAAATTCGGAATAAGAGGGGCATAGGAAAAGGCTGTATCCGTATAATCATAAAAGGCCTCATCCAACACAACCAAGCATTCAGCTTTTTGACACGCTTTAATCAAGGCCAGCACTGCCTCCTCTTTATAAGAAATCCCCGTCGGATTATTGGGCGTACACAAAAAGACCGCAGCATAATCAGGCAAAAGAGGGACTAATCGCTCTAAATCAAGATCCCATTCAGGTGCTTCAAGTTGATAAAAGTCTACCTCGCAGCCCGCGGCCAAACAGGACTCTGCATATTCGGCAAAAGCTGGTTGTATGATTAAAACCCGTTCGTTCTTCAGCTCATTCGCCACAAGCGTTATGATTTCCGCTCCTCCATTCCCGACTAGCACGGACGCTTCAGGAAGTTTTTCCTGTTTGGCAATCAAATGCGTCAGCTCAAAAGCATGTGGATCGGGGTAATCCAAGATTCCTTCAAAAAATTCTGACCATCTCTCTTTTATACTAGAGGGCGGACCCAATGGGTTGATATTGGCGCTGAAGTCGAGAAACGATTGTGGCATCTCGATACCCAATGCTTCGTAAAGATAGTGTGGATTAGAGCCATGAGTTGGTAATTGCATACATAAGTCCTCCTAACCAAAGCATCAGCAAGAATAAAAAAGAAGCCCGATGCATGATGGTAATCGTTTTTTGTATATGAATCGCTTCTAACGGAACAATCGGAATGCCCATCCTGGCCCGGTTGGACACCACACCTTTGTATACATTCCTTCCCCCCAACTCGATGCCCAAGAGAGCCGCAACCCCCGCTTCACACCATCCGCTGTTCGGACTAGGATGTTTTTTGGCATCCTGGAATAATATAATCCAGCGCCCCCTCCAGTCATGATGGCCTGATTTCGATCCAAGCAACATTAAAAACCCGGTTAATCGGCTTGGGATCCAGTTCACGATATCATCGAGCTTGGCAGACGCCCAGCCAAAATCACCGTATTTATCATTTTTGTACCCGACGATGGAATCGCATGTATTGATTGCCCTATACATCATGGCAAACGGTGCCCCACCAATGGCAGCCCAAAAAAGGGGAGCTGTGATACCGTCACTCGTGTTTTCAGCAACCGTTTCAACGGTACCCCGAACGATTTCCGACTCATCTAGATCAGCTGTATCGCGACCGACAATATAAGAAAGCTTCAACCTTGCTTTGGCCATGTCTTGCGTATGTAGTGGGTCATAAACATCCATTCCGGCCTGTTTTAAACTCTTTTGGGCAATCGTCGTAGAAATCACGAGCGCTTCCCAAACGATCCCGGCAAAAGGATGAACTCTATAAGCTAAATAGACTGTCATGGATGTGACTGTCAATACGATCAGTAAGATGATCAGAAGCATGAACAGGCCTTTTCCCTTTTTTCTTCTTCCGTTATTGAGAGCTCTATCAAGCTTATTAATCAGCGATCCTATCCATTTGACCGGATGCGGCCAATCAGGAGGATCTCCAATTAATAAATCAAGGATAAATGCCAATGTAATCGCATAGAGATGGTAATAAATCATAGGTTCTCAATCCGTTTCCTACTATTCTCAATTGCCTCTACCGTACATTCATACACACCACGGCTAATCAACTTCCCAAGCGGTGTGATGGTCCCCGCATATTGAAGGGCTGTTCCTCTTTGTGTAGCCGCAATCAAGATACTGTCCGTCGAAGTTCCTGTCGCCCATGTGTTTGTCACCTGGTCGAGCACGTATAAATCGTGAAGTGCTTTTACTTTCGCTTCGGTCGCCGTCACAATACTGTGAATGAACGCTTCTTCCGCTAGGTGGCCATTCACAAAGATCCAGGTATTGATTGTACCCGGAGACGAAGTCCATAAATGCTTATCTGCTAAAGAAGCATCGATGGCATTCCCAACCCCCGCCGTCACCATGACGAATATTGAAAAATCCTCAACTCTTAAAAGTCGGTATGCCACTGTATCAAGAAAAACAGCTGTCATCATTCCGACGGTTTCCTGTGGTTCAAAGCCGTATGTCTTTAAATAATCAGCCATTTCAGCAATATGGTCTTCGCAATTATAATCGTAATGGACATGACGATTCACGAAATGCTGATGCCATCCCGTCCCCGAACCAGTCACACCCGATGACATTGTTCTAAGTGGGATGGGTGAACTCAAATGAATAAATTCTGAATTCTGCTTCAGGTGACTTTCATTGATTTCCAAGGGAGCGAACTCACCAGCATGCTTCTCGGGTACAATGAACATTTGCGGCTTGGGCAAGGCTGGGTGCGGATGTTTTTCAATTCTCGTCCGGTACACCTCCTGAATCCTTTCCTGTTGAAGTACCTCATTCGGAACATCAATCACCTGGACGCGCCCTTTTTCAAGCAGCATGAGCCGATCGCAATATAGGCCTGCCAAGTTTAAATCGTGAAAAATCGAAATGACGGTTAACTGTTGCTCTTTAGCCATTTTCTTCATTAAATCGAGAAGCTCTTTTTGATAGGAAAGATCCAGATGATTCGTCGGTTCATCCAGAAAAAGGATTTCCGGTTCCTGAGCAAGGGCCTGCGCCAATAAAACACGCTGCCTTTCTCCGCCTGAAAGCCGTTCAAATTGCATTTCCTGAAATTCCATCACTCCCGTTTGCTTCATCACGCGTTGGACAATCTCTTCGTCTTCTGCCGTCCAACTATGAAACCAACCTCTTTGATGGGCATATCGCCCAAGGGAAACGGTCTCTTTTACTGTATAGGAAAAAGCTAACGAGGAATGTTGCGGCAGGACAGCGATGACCTGCGCCAATTGTTTGGCCGAATATTCCTGTATGTCTTTCCCCTTAATTCCGATCGTTCCCGCCTTATATTCAAGGATACCGCTAAGCATGCCCAATAACGTCGTTTTCCCACTTCCATTTGGTCCCAAAATACCGAATAGCTCCCCCTTGTTTACATCAAACGAGACAGAGTCCAAAACAGCTTTATTGTCATATCCTCCTGTTAACCCTTTCACTTCAAGCATGCTATTTACCCTTCTCTCCGTCTCTTTAATAAAATAAATGCGAACGCCGGTGCACCAATCAGTGAGGTGATTACACCTATCGGCAACTCTGATGGTGCAATGATCGTTCGAGCCACCAGGTCAGCCAATATTAAAAAGCCGCTTCCCACAATCATTGATAACGGCAGAAGGTGCTTATGGTCAGGACCCCAAATCCGGCGGACCAAATGAGGGATGACCAACCCTACAAAGCCAATCGTCCCTGAAACGGCAACGGCCGCCCCAGTCAGTATCGAACCGGCTACCAGGATCAGCATTTTTCTCCGTTGGACATTCACGCCTAAGTGCCTCGCACGCTCTTCCCCAAATGTCATCGCATTCAGTTCGTGGGTGTTCATCATCAAAATCAGCGAACCGACGATGAAAAATGGCAATATAATCGCAATATAATTCCAACCGCGCATAGAGACGCTTCCCATCAGCCAGCTGATGATTTGCCTTAATTCCTCACCCGTCAATGCAATCATCAACGAGATGAAGGCACTTAGAAACGAGCTGAAAATGATACCGGTTAAAATAATCGTTTCCACCTTCATCGATCGATCCATTTTTCTGGCGAAGGTCAGTACGCAAAAAATCGTAATCAATGAAAATAGAACGCTTAATGTAGGCAATGTATAGAGGCCAAAAAACGGCAATGAAATATTTAAGAACAACGTTAACACGGCACCAAGAGAAGCGCCTGAGGAGATTCCCAATGTGTAGGGATCAGCCAGTGGATTCCGGAGCAACCCTTGAAACGCTGCCCCTGCAATTGCAAGCGATGCTCCAACCAAACCTGCAAGCAACACCCTCGGCAGGCGTATGTTCATCACGATATTCGTCAAGGTCTCATCTGGTTCTACGGCAATGGGCAAATGAAGAACTTCTGTGCCGATGATTTGTAAGAGCATCGGTACCGGTACTGATACCGAGCCTATCGAGATCCCAATTACCATCGAGATAATCAAAAACGATAGAGCAAATATATAGGCCATTGCCCGTTTAGTTGTCAAATACGTTCGGATAGACTGATTTGGCAAGTTCCTCTACTCCCTCTATAAGCCTTGGACCGGATCGAGTGACAAGATCCGAATGAACATCGAAGACCTCTCCATTCTTAACTGCCTTGATGTCTTCCCATCCACTTCGTCCCGTGACTTCTTTGACTGGGTTTCCTGTGTAATACCCATAGGTTGTAATGATGACATCCGGATTGGCCGCAATCAATGACTCTTCATCAAGTTTTACCCATCCATCCAATTCTCCCGATACATTATCCGCTGAGATGATGCCCAGCATTTCGTCCATGAAAGTGTTTTTCCCCGTCGTATAAATTTCTGGTGACGGTGAAACTTCCACTAACACGCTTTTTCTTTCCTCATCCTTTATGGCCTTGGCTTTTACTTTGATCTTTTCTAGCTTGTTCTGCATCGTCGCAACGATTTCCTTTGCTTTATCAAGTTCCCCCGTTGCCTTCCCAATCATCTCCAAAGACGTATATACATCTTTAAAACTTTGAGCATCGTTTACGGTAAGTACCGGAATTCCAGCATCCTTAAGCTGCTGGATACCTTCTTTGGAATTATGAGCACTCTCGTGAGCAAGAACGATATCCGGCTGTAAGGATACAATCATCTCGGTGTCTATTTCCATTCCGCCAACTTTTTGGATGTCTTTCGTTTCTTCCGGGTAATTATCATTCTCGGAAACTCCAATAAGTTTCTCCCCTAACCCAAGGGCGAAGACCGCTTCGGTATTACTCGGGATTAATGAAATGATTTTTTCCGGCTTCTGCTCGATGGCGACCTTTTCACCAACTGCATCTTGTAAAGTAAGTGGGAAGCTTTGATTTTCAGCTTGATTTGTCGACTGCTTCTCTTTTGTTCCTTCCTTAGATGTATCGTTGCAGCCAATCAGCATACTGATCGTCAATCCAACCACAAGGATGAAACTATATATCTTCCTCATTTTAAAACCCCCATCATAATTGCGTTTCTTTATCGTTTTAAAAGCAAAGGTCAATCAATTAACTCTCTACATATGGTTTGTAATTTTCCAAGGCATACAAAAAAGCATCCCCCATCAAAACGGAAGATGCTTGTATGGCATTAAACATACGGACGCATAGCTCTGCCACACACCTCCCTATCCGCGTAGGTAACTGGTGTACGAATTTTGGCAGGTCTCCTGGCTCATGGTCATTGTTAACGGCGCCTTCCCATACGTTCGTTCATACAGTGGCATTCGTCCGTTTACTCCCATTTACAGTGGCGCGACCGCGTTGGTATTTCACCAACTTCCCTTTCAAGTCTTTTCAGACACCAAATCGTTCATAGGTATATCATTTCACTGCCTCTCATTATACACTATTTCTGAAACCGTATTATATGATATTTCAGATTACTTTCAAATCGCATTCATTAACATTCTGTAACTCTCGAACGCAAAAGAAGGCAACCAATCAGTTTGGCTGCCTTCTTTTGCGATTAAAAGTTATTAAAACGACAAGTACTTTGATCACGTAAAAGACCTAGATCTTTCGGCACCATCGTTTCGATCAAAAAGTCATCTTCTTCCTCGTAAATGATTTTCTTCATTTCGATTCCGAAATACTCCTTCATCCGGGCTTCCGTCATCACTTCGCGGACTTCGCCATACACCACACGCTTTTCCTTTGCAGTCATTAAAACATGGTCAGCCAAGTAGAATGCGTGGTTCGGATAATGCGTGTTGATGATACAAGAAATGTTCTTCTCTTTCGATAACCGCTTTAGTGTCTGTAAAATCACGATTTGTTTTTGAATATCAAGATGCGACTCCGGTTCATCAAGAATCAATACATCCGGCTCCGACACAAGCGTCCGAGCAATCAAGGCCAGTTGCAGTTCCCCACCACTGACGGAATTACAGGACTTTTTGGCAAGGTGAGCAATGCCAACCATTTCAAGAGCAGCGATGGCAGCCTCCCGATCCTTTGCAGAAGGCTGGGATAGCGTACTGATATAAGGCGCCCTTCCCATAATGACAAGCTCTTCCAAAGTAAACCCGAAAACCATTTTATGTGCCTGAGGAACATAACCGATTCGTTTCCAGATCGTTTTGCGTGATAACGCAGTAAGCGGTTTTCCGTCGATGAGCGTTTGACCTTTTTTCCAATCCAGAAGGCCGGTGATGCACTTCAGCATCGTGGTTTTACCCGCACCGTTCGGACCAAGAATCGCCATGATCTCTCCGTCATTCAACGAAAAGTCAATGTCGGTCTGGTAAAGGAAAGGAGCTTTCTCTCTTTTTTTAGCATAGAAAAAATTCCCTCCCTGCACCTCGATTTTCATGACCACCCACCTCCTGTCTTTCTAAGTAGAATCGCAAAGAATGGTGCGCCGATAATGGCTGTCAATATCGATAGCGGAATTTCCGTAGCGGTTACAGAACGAGCCAGATTATCGATCAGGAGTAAATAGGCGCCACCAATCGATAGGGATACCGGTAATACAAGTTGATTGTTGTTCCCGACGAGCATTCTTGCCACATGAGGGATAATCAATCCTACCCAGCCGATGATACCGGCTATCGCTACAGATGAAGCGGTAATTAACGTCGCACCAAGAATGACCGTCCACTTCAATCTAGTAACCGGGATACCTAGCGATTTTGCTTCATCCTCAGGTAAGGTCAGTAAATTGATTCTCCAGCGTAGTGAATACAAAATCAAGATGCCGACAAGGATGATCGGGCCACCGACATATAAATCCTTGTATGTCGCAGTACCAAGGCTCCCCATTAACCAATAGGTGATTGCTGGAAGTTTTTCCTCAGGGTCGGCGACAAACTTAATTAACGATATCAACGCTTGGAAAAGGGCGGAGGTGACAACCCCAGCCAAAACAAGCATGAAGACCGGTGAATCTTTTTTGCCGCTGATTATGAACGTGAAAACGATGGCAGCTAAACCACAGCCAAGTGCCAAGACTTGTGATGCGAAGCCATGTCCCATCAATAAGATCCCAAGAGAAGCACCGAATCCAGCACCTGCAGACACTCCTAGGATATCAGGACTGACCAAGGGATTACCGAACATCCCTTGGAAAGAGGCCCCTGCAATGGATAGGCCGGCACCGATTAACAGGGCCAATAAAATACGCGGCAGGCGAATTTGAAGGACCACTGTTTCTTCCATCTGTGTCCATGTTGGTTCAATTGGAAACACGGTTGAAAGCAATATTTTAATTTGAGTCCCGACATCCATCCCGTAGCGCCCTATGCTTAAAGACAGAAGAACCATCCCTATGGGCAAGAGCCAGAAGAAAATCATTTTCCATTTTTTCATGTACTATCCCTACTTTACTGTTTAGCGGCATTTGAAGATGGGTGAAGAATCTTCTCAACTTGCTCTTTTGTTACATCATAATTGTAGAAATCCGCATAATACTCCGTGATTTCTTCTTTAATATCATAATCAAATAGCTCTGGGTAATTTTTCTGTGCCATCCATTTTAACATGAGGGGCGCATCACCATTTGGTGGGAACCATCTATAAATACCAAGCGGAATCTTATATACCTTCCCTTTTTGGACTGCACTCACCTGACTCCAGTCTTGCCCGTTCACCTTATTGTCGAGTAGATCTTCAGGCTGTGTTGTCGTGAAGTTCGTAATATAGATGATGTCCGGGTTCCATTTGTAGATTTGTTCCATGTTCACTTCTTTCATTCCTGTAACTTCTTTCGCGGCAATATCGTAAGCCCCAGTAGCTTTAAGCCATTGGCTACTGAAGAAATTATTGCCGCCGACGATGATATTCTTATCGCTGTGCTGATGCAGGATCAAGGCTCTTGGCTTGTCTTTTTCTTTTATGCCATCCAATTTCTTATTTAGTTCAGCTTGTACAGCTTTTCCATTTTCCATGAACTTGTCCGCTCTTTCGGTCGTGCCCGTGATTTCTCCGGTCAATTTCAACCAACTATTAAAGGTGGCTAATGGTTCGGCCGCTGCTGCATCGATTGGGTTGAGTGCTACAACGGAAACGCCCGCATCCTCTAATTTATCGATGGTTTTTTGGTCCTGTGCTTTTTCAAAGTAAAGCTGTGGATTTACTTTCATCAACTCTTCCACATTCACTTCACCATTTTGAATGAAGGATGTATCCGCTTTTAAAATGTCGGGTGACATCTCAGCAAGAATGGAATTTTCTGCAGCATTATACGCATTAGGATGTAATCCGACTACTTCCTTAGTCGAGTTCGTCGCTACATACCAAGTAGAGAAATACGGGAGGATGCCACCGACCACGATGCGTTCCACATCAGCTGGAACCGTTACATCACGGCCGAGCTGATCTTGAATGACTTTTTCCTCTGCTGTCGTCTGTTTTTCCGAAGTATCGCCTTTTGTATCATCCTCAGAGTTCCCACATCCTGTAATCAAAGCGGCCATCGCAGTGGTTGCCGCTAACATTGCCCATTTGTTCTTCATGATACTTCCTCCTTATTCTTCTCTAAGCCACTTAGCCATGCCATGTAAAAATGGTTTGGATTGGTCAATGAATCCAAGCCCAATATGGAATATTGGATCAAGGGTAGTAATGATCAATTCCCCTTTATAAGAAACATCATCCGTATAAATGATCGAGCGACCGTCAGGAGTATTCACAAGTGATTTTGCCCCTTCAGGAACTTTGAACGTACCGTGATAGTGCCATTTCATATCTGATAAAGATACATGCTGGTATAGAGGGTGATCTGTGTTATCAGCTATTAAAGGCAAATCTCCATGCTCCTTTACCCACCAACTGAAATTCACTTCGGATTCCTCCCAATCTATTCCTGGAAGCCAATTATCAAGCACTTCACCGAATACGACAAGACGTTTTCCCTCCTGAAGGAATTTAACGAAATAGGGTTGGTAACGCTTTAAGAGCATAAGGGACATCCGATCGTTAACAATTAGCGTGTCATATTGACTTAAATCATATGTATGGAGCTGACGAATTTGAAGAATATCATCATACATATAGGCAAACTCGTCCATTTGAAAGAAACGATGGTGAAAACTATAACCGTTATCTAAAATTGCAACTTTCATTACTTTGTTTCCCCCTTGTTTGCTTCATACTCTTGGCGCATCCAGTTCAAAATTTGTTTAGGTAGAACGCGCGAACTATTTTCCCTGATTCCAAAGCGGTACAAATCAGTTCCCGCACCTGCTACAATTGTTCCGCCTGTCGTTTTTCGGTCGATGTAAATGATTGCTTTGCCTTCTTGATCTTCGACGATCACTTCGGAATGTTCCGGTGCCTCGAGATACCCTCTTGAGAAGAAGCCACGGACTCCTTTTTTATAATTCAAATCGTAAGGATCGATTCCTGAGAACATAGGATGTACGGGCTCAGTCAAGAGGATTTCACGGTCTTTCAAGGAAATCGGTGAACGCATCCAATTCCCGCAACCAGGTAACCAAGGGAGGAAATTTTCAGTTTGCGAAAGAATGACGCCGCCATCATTCAAGTAATTTTCAATAATTTCTTTATGTTCAAGCAAAAAGGCCTCTTCCACAAAATTCGTGACGATGACCCCGGCATATGCAGATAAATCAGCAAATGGAATATCATACAGTTGCAAGAAAACCAAACCATTTTCACGATCGATGTCTTTCAGTCTTGTAAATTGTATATCCGTACTTATATAGGCAATAGGTTTCATAATCAACCATCTTTCTTATATTAATATAATATTATTTCGATTGTAAATATTGTCAAAAGTTGATTAAACGGAATAAAAATCCATTTTTTATTACTTTGAAATAGAATCTATTTATGTTTATCAGTATAGGTGATAATGATTATCATCGTCAATATAAACTTTTATCCAATATGTTGCAATGGGTCATACATGCTGATTCCGTATAGTATCTATCATAAATAGCATTCATTTTCCAAATAAAAAAGCATGATAGTTAACGGCCATTAACCGTTTCCATCATGCTTTAAGAAAGCTACCTACCTTTCATTTCATCCCAAGGTCCTATAATTGGAAAGGTATTTACCAACTCGTGAAGTCCAATATTTTGATTCCCTTTCTTATCAGCCAAAAGACTAAACGAAATGGCATAAAGAGCAATTCAGGAATATAAAAGAGAAGATCGCCGAGAAACTCTAATACAGTTGATTCTCTTTTAGCACTCTTATTTTTATGCTCTTTCCTTCTTTTTCGTAAATTGGACATCCGCATCACCTGCACTCTTTTGGTGCCCACAATATTACCAAATTATAACATCAACTGAGCGGTGTCCATTAATATTTTCATAACAAGAGGCTATTACCTTGAAAAGTTTCCATATAACAAATATAATAAGAAAGTCGTCGTTAACTTTACATGTCCCAGTAGCTCAGCAGGATAGAGCGACAGCCTCCTAAGCTGTAGGTCGTAGGTTCGATTCCTATCTGGGACGCTAATGAGAAACAGCCAAAACCTTGTTATGCATAGGTTTTGGCTGTTTTATTTTATATAGTTATCTGTCTCCATTAAGGATCCGTCCAGGATGCCAGGTTTTCCATTGCTTTACCGATTATGAAGGTGGTCATTTTTACTGTCGATATAAAGTGTATGATCTGGTTGAACTTCTGCATAAAAGACGCCGGAAACTGTTGAAATTCCGTTTTGTAATAATTGTTCATTCAGCCAGTCCGTATCAAGATTCAACTTTTCCAAATTACGCTTGTTAATCACTCCATCTGATACAACTCCTGTTATGATGGGCGACAGTTTCTTTTGGGGATTGACAATATTTATATCTTCTCTCGTGACCGGTTGTTTATTATCTTTTTTCATAACGGAAAGTTTACCCGTAATTTCAAAAATGGCATATTCCACTTCAGTGATTGAAAAAATATCTTTTTGCCTCAGCAATGCCGTTAGCGTATCTGTATCCAAATTAACCTTGCGAAGTGATTTTCCCACCATTTTACCATTTTTGATAATGAAAAGGGGCTCTCCATTCAGTACTTTTCGTGCCCTTTTCGATTTAATGACAACCCGTCCTGATAAAAGTGTAAGTAAACTCCATACAATTAACGCGATAATACCATTCAGAATGCTTAAACGATGGTTAAAAGAAAGATTCCCCGCTATTGAACCAATTGAAATGGCTGAAGCAAAATTAAAGAATGTCATCTCCGAGATTTCTTTTCTCCCCATAATCCGCGTAAGACTCAATAAGACAAGAAATGACAATGTACTTCTTATGATTATTTCGGTGATCCCAAATTATCACCCCCTTTTTTACAATATTGTTACCTTAAGTGATAGGAATATTGTAAAAAGGTTCATCTTCAGGCAGTCGAAAATCATTGTTTGTTAATTATTTAATTTTACTTTTTTTGAAAAAATTGTTTAAGTTTGTCCCACCCGGGTATATAAATAGTGTAAGACATTCTCACCAAAGGAGATGATGTGCAAGATGAGTACTATCAGAAGCCAATGGAACAAAGAGAATGACGCAGCGGTGTTTAGTCCCGGTGATCAGCGTTAGAAGTTATTGAAAAGTTCGATGAAGCCATGAAAGAAACGACAAATCTTCTCACCCAAAGGAGGATACTAACATGAGTATTTACAGCCAATGGAATCCAGAGAATGATGAAGCGGTTTTCAGTCCAGGTGATCAGTCGCCATTCAGTACGCTCACACCATTAGAAACGGTCAAACAAACGACCGACAAAACGCTTGAATTTGATTTACAAGGCACCGTACTGAATAAAATTTAAATGATCTTTTAATTGACGAGTGATAGAGAAAAGGATGGAGCAAACGCTCCATCCTTTTCTCATTAACCATTTAGATGAATTTTGCCACTTCATCCAACGACAATCTTGTTGTTGTTAAATCCACCCATTGTAACTGTGTCATAAGACTTCGCTATTAGCATAAGCTGGCATGGAAACAAGTCCTGCATCGAGGCTAGCAATACTTTCCCTGGCTTCCTTTGAGGCATGAGGATACGTATTCATCGTATTTTCTACGATGCGTGCACGCGTCCCTTCGTCCATGAATCCAGCCTCCACATTCATTCTGCATGGTATATTTTATCTACATTTTTGTACATTTCTGATTCTCCCAATACCACAATGACGGCAGAAGAGATTTCGACAGATTCCTGATTATTGGCTATCTGGCGTAGTTCCTTTTTAATCTCTTGATCCTCGATGACCATAAAGCGCCAAGGTTAAGATTGCTTGAAGAAGGTGCTAGGATGCTTCATTCATGATTTTTGATTTCTTCTGTTGGAATTTTATAAGTGGTATCGAATTTCCTGACAGAGTGACGTTCTTTTATAATTGCCGATAAGCTTTGATCAGTTGGTACATTCATGGTGGTTACCCCTTATTTTTTAAAACTAATTTTATATAAATTACTATTAGTATGTTAACTCCCCCATTTGCTCAAAAAAAAGTCCAGTAGCGATTGGCATTCCCGCTACTGGACCCTTTTCTATTATTTATCGAATTTTAGCTTTGCCAACGCATCCGCTAATGCGGTATTGATTGGCTCTTCTTTATTTTGTTTTTTCATATAATTCGAGACTTCGTTTTTCGACACTTTCTTGTTTTTATTTTGCCCTTTTCGCTTGTTGTAGGAAGACAGTTTTTCATGAAAACCACATTTACATGTAAAGGTCTGTGCTTCGCCTTGCCCTCTCATTTCCATTTTTTTATGGCATTGCGGGCACCTTGCATTTGTTACACGTGAAACACCTTTTTTATGACCGCATTCACGGTCTTGGCAAACGAGCATTTTTCCTTTTTTACTGTTTACTTCAAGCATTAACTTGCCACAGTCCGGGCATTTTGTGCCGGAAATGTTATCATGCTTGAATTTTTGATCACTTGTCTTAATTTCGCGAACGATATTTTGCGCATAGGTGCGCATATCGCCAATGAACGTACGCTTCTCTAGCGTTCCTTTAGCGATGGCCGTAAGTTTTTGTTCCCACTGTGCCGTTAACGCAGGTGAACGTAGATCCTCAGGAGCCAACTCGAGGAGCTGTTTGCCTTTTGAGGTAACATGAAGACCTTTCCCACGCTTTTCAATCAAAAAGCTATTGAACAATTTTTCAATGACGTCAGCCCGGGTTGCAACGGTACCAATACCACCGGTCTCTCCTAACGTCTTAATAAGGTCTTTACTTTCACCAGCCATGAAACGAGCGGGGTTTTCCATTGCCGATAACAAGGTCCCTTCATTGAATGGTTCCGGTGGTTTCGTTTCCCCTTCTGTTTGTTTCACTGCTGAGATGTCTAGGATGTCCCCTTCCCCAAGTGTCGGAAGCAATTGCTCTGCAAGACCATCTTTTGCCTCCTCTTCCTCGAACTGATGATCATAGACTTCCTTCCATCCTGATTTCAAGATGACTTTTCCTTTAGCGATGAACGTTTCACTGCCCACTTTTGTGATGACCGTCGTTTGCTCATACTCAAATGGTGGCATAAGGACAGCAAGAAAACGTTTGACGACTAAATCATAGATTTTTGATTCCTTGTCACTCAATTTACCCGGTAGAGGCGTTTGCTCTGTCGGGATGATGGCATGGTGATCAGTAACCTTGCTGTCATCCACAAACGATTTATTAGTATTGATCGGGCTACGCAATATCCTCGATGCATACTGGGCATATGGTTTGATGCTGACTGCTTGTAATCTTTCCTTCAGCGTATCGACCAAATCCGACGTTAAGAAACGAGAATCCGTTCTGGGATAGGTCAATACTTTATGGCTCTCATATAAACGTTGCATGATGGATAGCGTCTCTTTCGCCGAATAACCAAATTTCTTATTGGCATCCCTTTGTAGCTCGGTTAAATCATATAGCTGAGGAGCAAAATTCTTCTTATGGGCTTTTTTCACTTCCACCACTTCAGCCTTTTTATTTTTCACACCAGCAAGTACCTTTTCTGCCTTTGCCTTATCGAATGTGCGTATATCTTTCGAATGGACATCCTGCCAGACAAGACGCAGTTTAGATTCTGCCGTAGCCGTAACACCGTAATATTTTTTGGGCTGGAATTGTTTAATTTCCCGTTCCTTGGCAGCAATCATCGCAAGCGTCGGCGTTTGTACGCGGCCGCAGGATAACTGAGCATTATGCTTTGTTGTCAGTGCTCTCGTAGCATTCATACCGACGATCCAATCTGCCTCAGCCCTTGCCACTGCAGAGGCGTATAGATTTTCGTACTCTTTCCCATCCTTCAGCTTATTAAACCCATCCTTAATCGCCTTGTCAGTGACGGAAGATATCCAGAGACGCTTGATTGGTTTTTTAACATGGGCCTTTTCCAAAATCCAGCGTGCGACGAGCTCCCCTTCTCGTCCTGCATCCGTGGCAATGATGATATCTTTGACATCACTTCGGTTCAACTGCGTTTTTACAGCTTGGAACTGTTTCCCGGATTGCTTGATCACTACTAGTTTCAACGACGGAGGCAACATAGGAAGGTCCTCGAGCCGCCATGTTTTATATTTTTCGTCATACGTTTCCGGATCGGCATGGGTCACCAAATGTCCGAGTGCCCATGTGACGATATACTGGTTGCCTTCCAAGTAACCGTTGCCTTTTTTTTCACAATTCAACACTTTTGCTATATCTCTTCCGACCGATGGTTTCTCGGCCAGTACGACTGTTTTACTCATAAAAAACATCCTTTCCCTTTTAAACTGCTTCCCTCATTATCTCATATATCTTATGTCAGAGCGATAAAGTCCATGGGTAAAAACCGGAGCCAACTTGGTCAGAAACGAGTGGGTGAAGCCGGTCCCTACACTATCCCTGCCCTAGTGGTTACATGCTGTTATATCTAAGTACAATATGTAAATTACTAGATTAGATAGCAATCTAGTACAGATTTTAGTATGATGAAACGTAGAGATTTTTTCAAATTAATTGGGAGGTTCAACATAAATGAGCTTACTTTCTATAGATAAATTGGCACACAGCTTTGGCGATCGGACATTATTCAAAGATGTTACTTTCCGCTTGATGGCTGGGGAGCATGTAGGCCTCGTCGGTGCTAACGGCGTAGGGAAATCAACGATGATGAATATCATTACTGGACAACTGATTCATGATGAAGGCCGGGTTGAATGGACTCCAGGTGTTGAATATGGTTATCTGGACCAACACACGGTCCTGACTAAAGGCAAGACGATACGCGATGCTTTAAGAGACGCTTACTTACCATTATTCGAGCAGGAAAAAGCGTTGAATGAAGTGACCGAGAAAATGGGGTCGGCAACTCCTGAAGAACTAGAGGAGCTTTTAGAACAAATGGGCGAAATCCAGGATAAACTCGAGGCTGGGGATTTTTATAATCTGGATATGAAAATCGAAGATGCAGCACGCGGACTAGGGTTAGATGCCATCGGTCTCGACCGTGACGTATCTGCCCTGAGCGGCGGACAGCGGACAAAAGTTTTGCTAGCGAAACTACTCTTGGAACAGCCCCAGGTTCTACTGCTAGATGAGCCGACAAACTACTTGGATGTGGAGCATATCCGCTGGTTGAGCACCTACTTGAAGGAATATCCACATGCATTCCTATTAATTTCACATGATACCGAGTTCATGAATGGCGTCGTTGATGTCATCTTCCATCTTGAATTTTCGAAATTGACCCGTTACACGGCGACATACGAAAAGTTCCTTGAACTTGCTGAACTCAATAAGAACCAACACATCAATGCGTACGAAAAACAGCGGGATTTCATTAAAAAGCAGGAAGATTTCATCGCAAAAAATAAAGCCCGCTATTCAACTTCTGGTCGGGCAAAGAGCCGGGAAAAGCAATTGAATCGTATAGAACGAATCGACCGCCCGGAAACGGCAATGAAACCAACTTTCGACTTTAAAGAGTCACGCGCAAGCAGCCGCTATGTATTTGAAGGGGAAGATATCGAGATCGGCTATGACCGTCCGCTCCTTCCAAAACTATCAATGAACATTGAACGCGGAGAGAAAATTGCCATTGTAGGTTGCAACGGAGTGGGGAAATCTACGCTATTAAAAACAATCCTTGGTAAAATCGAACCATTAAGCGGGAAAAGATCGCTTGGTGACTTCCTCTTCCCTTCTTATTTTGAACAAGAAGTACAAGCTGGCAATACCACGCCGATTGATGAAGTGTGGAATGCCTTCCCTCATCTTGATCAACCTCAAGTACGGGCTATCCTCGCTCGGGTTGGCTTGAAAAATGAGCATATCACTCGGCCTATGGCTCATTTAAGTGGTGGGGAGCAATCCAAAGTTCGCTTATGTAAGTTGATGCTTACGGAAAGCAACTGGCTTCTGTTCGATGAACCGACAAACCATTTAGATGTTGTAGCCAAGGAAGAATTGAAACGTGCGTTGAAAGAATATAAAGGAACGGTCCTCCTTGTCTGCCATGAACCGGATTTCTACGAAGATTGGATCACTAAAGTCTGGGACGTTGAAGAATGGTCAAACAATAATTAAATCAACCAAAAATAAGGGGCTGTCTCATAAGTCCCTTTTTTGAGTGAAATAACGCAAAAAATGAAGAGGCATAAATGTTGTTAAATCAACATTTATGCCTCTCTTTATTTATTCAATTTAGGCTTAACTACCCTTTTTGGGACAGCCCCTCTTTTCTATTATTACCATTCCTCATTATGCTCCATGCGTGTCGCTGATACGTTCAGCTACCAATGTATAAGTTTTAGGTATCCCGATATCATTGATTTTATGGTTTGGCTCCTCTTCCAGGACTTTGATGACGAGACCGGATTGTCCGACAGCCGTTATGAGCTCACCTATCGTCCATTTTCGTTGTACCACTTTTGCCAATCCACGTTTATCTTCTTCAGGCATATGTTTAGAGAAAGCCACCTCATTATTTTCGATGGCGGGGGCAAAGTAATTGCCTGTCACCTTATGCTTTTTACCCGTAGAAGTAATGAGCTTCGTCGATATTGGATGGAATTCATGCAATACGAATCGTCCCCCTGGCTTCAACATCCCTTTAACCTTTTCGAATAATGGGTGAAGATCTATGAGGTAATGCAGTACGCCGAGTTCCATTAGAACGAAGTCTTGATCGCCCAATACGTTTTCGGGAGGCAAAGACAATACATCAGAAACAACGTACTCGACGTCCACATCTGATGATACTGCGAGTTCTTTCGCAAAGGTCGCATTTTCCCGAGAAAAATCCACGACCTTGACTTCAGCTCCCAAAATAGCCATGGCAACCGCTTTAACACCGTTCGATCCCATTAAATGAGTGACTTTTCGACCTGCCATTTCTCCCATATATTTATAAAACGGATGCAATCTCCATTTCGGATTATGTTTGATCTTATCTGCCAGTTCCTCCGGTCTTCCGTAACGGTTCACTAGAGCCTGATAATTATTCTGATTCCAGGCCTGTTCATTTTCCGCCGTGAATCCTTGTTGTGCAGCAGAGAGATAAGAATGAATTTCAGCACTATTTCTCTGCATTTCGGCATGATATAAGTAGCTGTAAAGCGATTGGCACCAGAGTTCCGTTTCACCGACTGGTATGGGTAGCCGATAGGGATCCGTTTTGATCGTCATATTGAACAAACAACGAACCGTGATTTGTATCCCATCCTTTTCTAGCTGAAAAAAGGCTGTTTCGGGATTTTTTTGGGGCTGTGAAGGAGCATGATCTATAAAAAGGGCAACCGTTTCGTCAAAGACATCCCATTGCACATCGACCATTATGTTTAAATAGTCCTTTATTTCCACCCCTTGTATAAATAGAGCGGAGGGACCCATAAATTGATAGGGGATATTCCCGCTTTCAAGCAATTCACCTATCCACTTAATTGTATGTAAATATTTTGCGTTCATATGAACCTCCTAATCGTTAAAGATAAGAATCAATCTTCCATGGCCAACCCTAAACCCTTTCGTGCGAGAGTTATCAGTTCATTGTCTTCCCGATCAATTCCATACACAAGCAGTCTGACAAGCATGTAAACGGCTCTATATCTGGCTAAACTTTCCACTTTCGCTTCAATTCCACCATAGATTTCAAAAAAGGCCTGTCTCGCCTCTTTTGGAAAGTAGCTGTACAGAAAGGAAAAATCGATGGCGGGATCCCCAATATGGACGTCTCCCCAATCGATGACACCCACTAACACACCTTCCTCATCGAGCAAGACGTTACGGACATGAATATCACCATGAACAAGGGTATTGCATTGCGGGGTGTACGATAAATCTAAATCCTTCAAAAAATCCGATATGGCATGTGCCTGCTCGGAATAGCCCAGTGTCATCAATGTCGAGAGATGCTCATCTAGGCTGATCTGTCGAAAAGATACATCGAGTCGTTGCATTCCATCAGGCCGTATGCCCAATTGTTTCGCCTTTTGTACAGGAAATCCGTGAAGCATTTTCAGAAAGTAGGCTAACCTTATTGCCGAGGAAATCTTACTATCCTTTGTTTCTTCTATAGGTAAGTATCCCTTCACCATCTTATAGCCGGTAAAGGGATACGGATAATCAGCACTTGGTTCTCCAAAAAAGACCGGTTCAGGTATAGCTAGTGGAAGGTGTCCCGCCAGTGAAGGCAGAAGCATATTTTCCACTTGAATTAAGGTTACGGCAATGGGCCTGCGGGGAAATCTGAATACATATTCCTCATTCAATTGAATGACTGTATTGTCAAACCCTTCCCCTAGTTGCCTCACCTCTTTCAAATTAATATCCGGAAACTGTTTCTTTATCAAATGCTCTGCAAGTTCCAAGGAAACTGGATATTCTGCCAACCAAGGTTTATCCACTTTCTCATCCCCCCTTACCGGTTTCTGCCCCTGCTTGGGGAACTACCTGAATCCCCCCTGCGGTTACCATTCGGGCTATGGGTATTTCCCCTTCTAGACCCTTGGCTTCCTCCTTGTCGTTCACCCCGAGAATTTTCGCGACTGCGCCCACGGGTATCTTCTCTTTGTCCTCCACGCGGGTTTTCGCGTTTAGGACCACGGCTTCCAGTGCCCTCACGTGGGTTCTCTAGACTCAGCTCGCGATTGTCTGCCTGATTAGCTGATCGGTGACTTCCTCGGTTCGGCCCTCTCGTATCGATTCTTTCTCTATGACGGCGGCCACCTCCCGTACGTGGACGATGTGATTCCCCATCGGATGAGTCACGATTATGGCGTTTACGCTTGGTCTCGACCTCTCCCGGCTGGAACATCTTAACTCCTTCGATCTTTCTCCGTTCAATTTTCATTGAGATGCCTTTTTCAATATCATTCAGTAGCTGAAGATCTTTCGTAGCGATAAAGGTTACGGCTAGTCCATGCTCACCGGCCCTTCCTGTACGCCCTATCCTATGGATGTAGCTTTCAGCATCTTCTGGGACATCGTAGTTAAAAACATGGGTCACGCCTTCAACATCCAGACCACGCGCTGCAACATCCGTGGCCACAAGATATTGAAGCTTCGCATCACGGAAGTTTTTCATGACTCGTTCTCGTTTTGCCTGTGATAGGTCGCCATGAAGCTCATCAGAATTGAAACCGGCGGCCTTTAGAGCATCGTTCAAAACAGAAACGCGACGCTTTGTTCGGCAAAAAACAATGGCCAAATACGGCTGTTCTTCCTTTATGATGCTGATCAATGAGGATTGTTTGGCACGGTCCGTCGTCTCGATGACAAGTTGGCGGATTTGCTCCACCGTCACCTGCTCAGCTTTAACTGCAGCTGTTAATGGTTTATTCATATAGCGCTTGGCCAGCTGATGGACTTGTTCAGGCATCGTAGCTGAAAAAAGCAAGGTTTGTCTATTCTCTGGAAGTTGCCCCATGATTTCTTCCACTTCTGGTAAGAATCCAATATGAAGCATTTGGTCCGCTTCATCCAAAACAAGCGTTTCCGTTTGAGACAGATCAATTGTGCCCCTTCGTAAGTGGTCCAATAATCGGCCCGGTGTGGCTACGACGACCGAAATGTTCCGTGTCAGCTTTTTCATTTGCTGTTCCACATCTTGTCCACCATAGACAGCTAGCACTTGCAACTCCTCAATCTCATTAGCGAATTTTTTCAGTTCCGCTGTTATTTGTAGCGCTAATTCCCTCGTTGGTGTGACAATCAAGGATTGAACGTGGGAAGCTTTGGGATCGACCTTTTCTAATATTGGAAGTAAAAAAGCCAATGTCTTGCCGGTTCCTGTCTGTGCCTTCGAAATGACGTCCCTGCCTTCCATAATGTCCGGTATTGATTTTTCCTGGATCGGTGTTGGGTTTGTAATGCCATTTTGCTTCAATATCGCGTTAATCTCCGGGCTTATGCCCAGCTCTATGAAATTTGTCATGTATTGGCCTACTCTCTAAATTTGTCATTTATATTTATAAATCATCGTAAATATTCACATAGTATCTTTATTAAGGTTAATTTCTTTACTCCAAGTTCCTTGTTAGTATATCATTATCTATTTTCGAGAGAAAATTTTTCATGGTATTGTGCTTTATATGTTTTTCTAATATAATTTATAAGATTTTAAATTTCTGAACTAACTATACTATTTGAGCTACTCGCTGGAAAAAGGTGGGCGTCTCCTCCTTGTAAATGTCTGTACAAGGAGTTTTTGTATATAAAAAAAGGAGTGGCCGCATGTTTAAATTAAAAGAACGGAAAACGAATTTTAAGACAGAAGTCCTTGCGGGGCTTACAACCTTTTTAACATTAGCTTATATTATCGTTGTAAATCCCAAAATACTATCTGATGCTGGTGTTCCCTTTGAACAAGCCTTTACAGCAACGATCATCGCTACCCTAATCGGTACTCTATGTATGGCTTTTTTAGCCAATTATCCAATTGTCATTGCTCCCGCGATGGGGTTGAATGCCTATTTCGCTTACTCTGTCTTAGGCACTCATGATATCTCATACACGGTCGCCTTTTCGGCAGTCTTTGTTACAGGGATTATCTTTGTCGTTTTATCGCTTACTTCCTTCCGGTCTAAACTGATCGAAGCCATTCCTAATAATCTGAAACACGCTATAAGTGCGGGGATTGGATTGTTTATCACCTTTATCGGGCTTCGTTTATCAGGGGTCGTTGCTAGTCATGAATCGAATCTAGTCGCCCTTGGAAGCTTTAGGGACCCTAGTGTAGCACTTACATTGATCGGTTTGGTAATAACCATCGTCTTGATGGTCCGTAAGGTTCAGGGTTCGATTTTCATCGGGATGATCATTACAGCCATCATCGCCCTCTTTACAGGTCAGCTAAAGATTGATCGTTTCGTTTCAATTCCGTCATTACCGGAAGGCATCATTGTTGCAAACCCTATCACTTCTTTTGCGGATGTCATAAACTACGGACTATATGGCGTAGTATTCTCCATCCTACTCGTCATGTTATTCGACACTACAGGAGCCTTAATTGGGATTGTGCGTCAAGCCGGTTTATTGAAAGACGGAAAGTTGGAGAAAGCAGGCAGTGCTTTCTTTGCGGATTCTGTCGGTACAACAATCGGAGCTATGTTCGGTACAAGTCCAACCGCTGCTTCCGTTGAATCTTCTGCTGGTGTAGGATCAGGTGGGAAAACAGGGTTAACTGCTCTTGTTGTAGCCATCCTTTTCTTGATAACAGCCTTTTTCAGCCCACTTATCGGTGCTGTCTCAAATATTGCGGCCATCACTGCACCCAGCTTGATCATAGTAGGCAGCATGATGATCAAAAGCATTAATGAGATTGACTGGACTCATTTCGATGAATCCTTTCCAGCCTTTTTGGTCATTGTGACGATGCCACTTACTTCAAGTATCGCCAATGGTATAGCACTTGGATTCATTTCTTATCCTATACTGAAAATTGCCAAAGGGAAGTTCCGGGATGTTCATCCGTTGGTGTACATTTTTGCCCTCCTTTTCCTTTACCAACTCATTTTCCTAGCATAAAAAAAGGAACCGTGAAATTTCACGGTTCCTTTTTCGTTTCTTACTTATTACAATAGATAACAAAAAGAAGGTATCCGACACACTGTTGGATATCCTCTTATATTTACTGGTTCATTTGATCAAGAAAATCACCAAGGAGGTCATCGAGGTTTTCCTCTTCAGATTCCGGATGCTCGGCCTGCTCGGACATATTTTCCGAACTCCAATCAAAGTCATCCAAATCCATTTCAGGTATGTCTCTCTGTACCTCTTCCACATTTTCTTCTACCGTTTCTACCTGATCCTTTAAATAGACATCCTCATTGATCACATTGCTGTTGAGTGAGGCTAATAATGCCGTGGCCCGCAATGGGTCGGATAAAAGGTGGTATAAAATCGTTCCAAGCATTGCTTCTGAGTGGGAATGCTTAAGCCAGTCACGCTGAGATTTACTAAGCTTGTTCGGCATGGGCAAGGCAATCATTTCCCGTTCCTGATGGGAGGATTGCCCGACGCCATCGAGAACATACTCAGCAATTTTACTGGAAAAATTCCTTCTTTCCGTTTCCTTTAACTTCTGCAGCTGTCTTAACGTATAATCTGATACATCTGAAGGGATACGAAAAGTGATGGCCTGTCCTCTTTTGATTTCAGAAGAAGCTGTTTTTTTCATCTTCTCACCTATTTAACTGAACCTGTACGTTGTTCTTTCTTCGTAGGTTGTGAATGTTGCTGTTCTTTTGAATTCCGGCGTTTAAAATCGGAAATCAACTTATAATAAGCATTGGCCATCATCCAAACGCTTTCTCTTTCATCTTCAAAAAAGTCGATATTGTACCCATCAAAGTTTTGATTGAGTGTTTTTAAGTAATCTTTCAGTACGATTGAACCTCCACCAACGAAATAACAAATCTCCGTCTGCGAATTTTTTTTCCAAACGTTACGAAGATGACGGTATTGTTTTTTTGCCAGTTCTCCTAGAATCCGGTCAACAATATCATGTACACTTGTCCGGCTTCCGCGAACCATAATATGGTTGCGATCATTTTTCTTCGTAATAATCTCTACCACGTCGCGTCTGCTATCCAGCTCGACACCATGTTTTTTCCTAATCTCTTCTCGAATTGACTCAAGAGCCTCAGCCACACCTAGATTGAACCCTTGGGCTTTATCATCATCCACTTTGCGATTCTTGATGACCGCGATATCCGTCGAAAGTCCACCGATATCTTGAATAAGGATTCTTTTATCGATTAGTTCACGGTTAATAATATTCAAATCATTGTCCATGACCAGGTTGATGTAAGCTGCAAATCCTTCTGGATAGACCTTGACTTCGTCAAATTTGATATTAACCTTCAGACCCTGGTATTTGGGTGTAATTAAAAATTCCACCTGGTGCACGGAGCCGACTAATTTAGAGCGGTATCCAACATCTTTCCCTTCCTTCACTTCACGGAGCGGTAGGCCCGTCCCTAACGTATAATTGGCTTCAACAACATTATTAACCTTTTTAAAACGATCATTGCTCCCTTGTTTAGCCGCATCCAATGCCAGCGCTGCAAAAAGCATAATTAACGTTTGATCTTCTTCCGATTTACTGCTGCCTAAATCCAATTCTGAAGGATTGTCACTTTTTGTCGCTAAATTGCCGACACGGTAAATGGCATTATTATCTTGTAGCGCCGGTGAGTGGACTCTAATGTGAATCCCATCTAACGGATTATTCTCATCAAGTTCTTCTATCCCAATTACCGGACGGTCCTCAATATCCTTTGCAATAACATTCGGTATATATAGTTCTGACTCTAGTTTTCCAAAAATAGCTTTGATAGCATCGTTTCCAACATCTACTGCTGCGATTCTAGAACTCATCTTAAAACATCCCCTTTTTTAAAAAAATTTAAGACTAAGACTGTGTACCTTAATAACAATAGAAAAAAATACCAAATTAGTCAATGATACATTAGGTATACATTTTTCCGTAATATGTATTCTTTTTGTATACATAGGAACAAATATGTACACATCCTTATATATAGCCATGTATACATCTTTGTAAACATGTATACATAATTGTTTACAAACAATCTTATTTTGTTTACAAGTATACATTTTTGTATACACTATCAAAATAACCTTTTCAATTCATCTTTCTCTACCAAAAAAAGAGAATATTAAAAAGGAATAATGGGAATGGTAATATACGGTAATAACTCTTAAACCTCTGGAGGTATATCAATGACTGATAATAATACAGAACTTCCTCAATACCCTGAACCCTTCTGGAGAAGCACATTGTCGTTCCCTTCATTCCCAAAGGTCGAATCAGATATCCAAACCGATGTCTTAGTTGTAGGAGGAGGGATTACAGGAATAACTTCTGCTTATCTTTTAGCCAAGCAAGGAGTTCAAGTCACACTCATTGAAGCTAGCGAAATCCTTAATGGGACAACAGGCCATACAACAGCCAAGATTACTGCCCAGCATGGCCTGATTTATGACAAATTGATTACTGAACATGGTGAAGAAAAAGCAAAGTTATATTACGAAGCAAATAAAGAGGGCATGAACATTATCAAAGGTTTGATAGATGAGCACTCCATCGAATGTAATTTATCCACTCAGGATGCTTACGTGTATGCCAATACCGATGAATATGTCAATAAAATCCGAAAGGAATTGAGAGCCTATCATAAACTGGAGATACCCGGTGATTATACCGACAACATCCCTTTCTCCATTCCTTGCAAAGCTGCCATAATCATGAAGGATCAAGCTCAGTTCCATCCTTTAAAATATTTAATGGCTCTCACCTCCCCCATTCTTGAAAGTGGCGGAAAAATTTATGAACATACCACAGCCATGAAGATTGAAGACGGCGCTAAACCGACCATTTTGACTGAGGACGGGCATAAAATCACCTGTAACCATGTCATTGTCGCGTCTCATTTTCCTTTTAACGACGAAATGGGATTATATTTTGCCCGTGTACATGTAAAAAGATCGTATGTACTTGGCGTTAAGACGAAAGAAGAATATCCAGGAGGCATGTTTTACAGCGCCGATACCCCCTCCCGATCGCTTCGCTATACGGAAAACGACGACGGGGAAAAGCTAATCCTTGTCGGTGGAGAAGGACATAAAACCGGGCAAGGCATATCCACGATAAAACATTATGAAGCGTTACAGGATTTTAGCTCTCACTATTTCGATGTGGAGGATATCCCTTACCGTTGGTCCGCTCAGGATATTATGACTCCCGATGACCTACCATTCGTCGGACCATCTACTCCGAATCACCCACGGGTGCTCATAGCAACGGGTTATGCAAAATGGGGCATGACCAATGGAACGATTGCCGCCAAGATCTTAACCGACCGAATTCTACAAAAGGACAATCAATTTACAGACCTGTACGATCCAGCCAGACTAGATGGAATTAAAAACATGGTGAAAGATAATACTGATGTCGCCAAGCATATGATTCAAGGTAAGCTCTCTATCCTTCATAAAAAGCCAGAAGACATAGGGATTGATGAAGGAGCCATTGTCAAAGTGAACGGAGATAAAGCCGGGTGTTATCGTGATAAAGAGGGGCAGCTATTTATCGTGGATTCCACATGTACCCATATGGGGTGTGAGGTAGCGTGGAATAGCGGCGACCGGACTTGGGATTGCCCATGTCATGGCTCACGTTTCTCTATTACGGGAGACGTAATAGAAGGGCCAGCTGTCGAGCCACTCAAAAAGATACGCTAAATGGTTAAGATATGGTCGTTACCACCTATTATTCGACTAACACAACTGTTTTCCTTATACTGAAGGTAATGCATTATCTTGCAAATACCTCTAAAAGGGATTGAATAAATTATGAACGGTAAAAATCGCAAAGATATCACACCGGGAACTTCTGTGGATATTGTATTAAAAGCAGATCAACGGAGTGGCAAACTAACAAGTGGAACAGTGAAGGACATTTTAACTAACTCCAGCAGCCACCCACATGGGATAAAAGTGAGGTTGACGGATGGACAGGTTGGTAGGGTCCAGGTCATCCACAAATAAAAACACTCGGCTCAAACCGAGTGTTTTTTTGTATCCTTCCCTCTGTCAATATAAAAGAGAGCATGTTTTCCCTTTTAGCTTCGTACAATAGGGTAAACTCATTATTAAAAAAGGTTGGTGTCATCATGAATCAGGAATTTAGCGCACCCAATCGCAACACTCGTCATAAGCCTCATGTTTTAAAGGTTTCCGGCTCTGAAACGCTTCAGACTGCCCCTGACCAAGCCACCATTACCCTTGGGGTCATAACAGAAGATCAAGATCCCCAGAAGGCTCAACAGGCCAATTCTCAAAGCATTGCACATCTCATTACCGGACTCCAGTCCATAGGCATCTCCGAAGATCAATTGAAAACGAGCGAATACAAGATTGACCCGCAATATGATTATATTGATGGAAAGGAATTCTTCAAGAATTATAAAGTTCAATATATTATCCAAATCCAAACCACTGAGATTGAAACGATTGGAAGCATAATCGACACCGCTGTCAGTCGTGGGGCCAATTCCATTTCCAGTATCCGCTTTTCGTTATCATCTCCAGAGCTCTACTATAACCAAGCTCTTTCGCTGGCTTTAAAGAATGCATATGAAAAAGCACTTTCCATGGCACGAACCATAGGAATCACCCTGAAACCCATTCCCATTCTGGTGGAAGAAATATCGGACACCACGCCTCCCATTCTCTACCAAACCAATTCCTATACCAAGATGGCCTCCACCCCCATCCAGCCTGGGGAACTAAACATAACAGCTACTGTAAGGATGGAATATACCTATTAAAGTATCGCATTCCAAAAACCCTCTATCGGCGAATGTTCTACGCTAAAAGAGGGTTCTGCTTTTTAAAAAACTACCGTTTTGTTTTCATGAACAAGAACGCGGTCTTCCAAATGCCATTTCACAGCATGAGCAAGCACCCTGCGTTCCGCAGAACGACCAATTTTCTTCATCTCTTCTGCAGAGTCCCGATGATCGACACGTTCAATGTCCTGCTCGATGATGGGACCTTCATCTAAATCATTAGTTACATAATGTGAAGTGGCCCCAATTAGCTTAACCCCACGGGCATAGGCACGTTCATATGGACGCGCACCAATGAATGCAGGTAAGAACGAATGGTGGATGTTGATGATCCTATTCGGATGAGCCGCAACGAACTCTGGCGTCAGAATCTGCATATATCGAGCCAATACGATTAAATCGATCTTATAATCCTCCAACAGTTTAAGCTGTTGTGCCTCTACTTCTTTACGAATATCCTTATTTGCTGGAATATAGTAAAAAGGAATGTTCATCGATTCGACAATCTCTCTATTATCTTCGTGATTACTGATGACAATCGCTATATCAGCTAATAGATTCCCACTTTGCCATTCCCATAACAGCTCAAGCAAGCAATGTGGTTCTTTAGAAACGAAAATCGCCGTCCTCTTTAAATCACTTACGTAATTAAACGTCCACTGCATGGAAAATCTTTCTGAAATTTCTTGAAATTCTTTTTCCATGTCTCCTGACTTTGCCTTTAAGCCTGGGCAATCAAATTCTATTCTAGTAAAAAAGGTCCCTCCATTAGGATTCATGGAGTACTGACTCAATTCAACAATATTCGCTCCATATTCTTTAAGGAATGCCGTTACCGTTGCGACAATTCCTGGTTGGTCTGGACACTTTATTATTAAGCGACCTCTATCTTCATTCTTTTCACGATATGCCTGTAACTGATCTTGCACGAAGTTATTCACCATTATCCCCACAGCCCTTCTTCTTTTTTGCTATATTATACTTTATTTCAAAGGCAAAGTTAATGTCAGTCCATCTAGAAGGAGGAAAAGCAAGGTCCAAAACCTCTATGCTGACATAATAAAAACAGAATAAATGACAGGAATCGACCCGTTCAAGGTCGGTTTTTTTGTCATTTAGGACGTTATACCTGAAATAGGAGGTTATGACAGATGACAACTGGGTATAGAACACTTTATTAGTTCTAAAAAGGGGGATTAGAAACAATCATGAAATTATCGGTAAAATTCATTCTTGCATTATTGGTCATAATTAGCCTCCTGTCCGGCTGTGCCGAGAAAGATCAGCTAGAGGATGGCAGTAAACTGATTAATGAAGATCAGTTCGTATTCGCTTCCTCAGGCGAGTTCAAACCCTTCAGCTATGTTAACGATGACATGACTGTGACGGGTTTTGATGTCGAAGTGGGAACGGCCATTGCCAAAGAATTAGGTCTTAAGCCAGTCCCTAAGCGAATAAAATTCAAAGGAATCGTTGAGGGGGTCAAAACCGGACGGGCAGATGCCGCTGTAGCCAGCCATACAATCAATGATCAGCGTAGTAAACATGTTGCCTTTTCCACCCCATATTACTACTCAGGTCCACAAATCTTTGTTCGACCCGATAGTGATATCAAGACAATTAAAGATTTAAAAGGAAAAGAAGTTGCCGCCTCTAAAGGCTCTACCTACGCGAATACCGCTGAAGAGTATACAACTAATGTAAAAACCTACGATAGTGACATCACTGCGCTGAAAGCACTGAGCGGGGGGCGTCATGATGCTGTCATAACTGATTTTGTCACTGGAAAAGAAGCCGTGAAAGAAGGCTTTGACATTGAAGGGAGACAGTTGATTGAACGTAGCGAACAGGCCATTGTATTGCCACAGGATAATCCTAAATTACTAGTGCGCGTCAATGGTGCCCTAGAAAACCTTCGTGAAGACGGAACACTTGCTGAAATCAGCAAAAAGTACTTTGGAGAAGATATCACAACCAAACCTGAATAAAGATTGAAAGAAAGGGAGTTGTCACATTGCCAAGTTTTTCACATTTTTTTGATACATTATTTAGTTCTTCGGATGTGTTCATCCGAGCCATGCTCCTAACCTTGGAGCTTACTGTCGTATCCATTTTAGTAGGGACCGTCATTGGATTACTTTTTGCACTCTTAAAAATTTCTAATATAAAAATTCTTGCCTGGATATCAGATGCGTATGTTTTCCTTGTCCGAGGCACGCCATTGATCGTCCAAATATTCATCCTCTACTTTGGTATAAGCAACATCTTCCTGCTTCCCGATTTCTGGGCAGCTTCCCTTGCCCTCGCCTTCCATAACGGGGCTTATATTTCCGAAATCTTACGCGGAACCATTCAATCCATCGATAAAGGACAGATGGAGGCTGGACGTTCACTAGGTATGAGCAGGTCCCTAACATTAAGAAGGATTATTTTACCACAAGCCTTCCGCCGTGCACTACCGCCACTAGGCAATCAATTCATCATTGGCCTTAAGGATTCTTCACTGGCCGCATTCATCTCGATGAATGAGCTCTTCAATGTAGCCACCACATTAGGTTCAAATAATTTTGATGAAATGACTTACCTACTGATTGTAGCTGTTTATTACTTGATACTTGTGGCCATCTTAACCATAACCGTCAATGCATTCGAAAAGAAATTGTCCATAAGTGATCGATAGGGGGAATTGAAAATGGAACAAAAAGAAATGATTCGCATAAGGAACTTAAATAAATCATATGGAGACCTACATGTCCTTAAGGATATTGACATGAAGGTTCTGGATAGCGATGTCGTCTGTCTGATAGGCCCTAGTGGTTCCGGTAAAAGTACATTGCTCCGTTGCCTTAATTATTTAGAGAAAAAGGACAGCGGACAGATTCTGATTGAGGGAACGGAAATTAAGCCTGGTAACCAGGATATTAATAAAATTCGTGAAAAAGTGGGCATGGTCTTTCAGCATTTTTATCTTTTCCCACATATGACCGTACTCGAGAACATCATAGAAGCGCCAACTCATGTTAAGAAGATCCCTAAATCCCAAGCCATCAAGGAAGCAAAAGAATTATTGGTTAAAGTGGGACTCTCGGATAAAGCGGATGTCTATCCAAGCAAACTGTCCGGTGGGCAAAAACAGCGTGTTGCCATCGCCCGGGCTCTAGCCATGAAGCCTGACATCCTGCTCTTTGATGAGCCCACTTCCGCCCTCGATCCTGAACTCGTCGGTGAAGTGTTATCCACGATGAAAGAACTTGCCATCGAAGGAATGACGATGGTCGTCGTGACCCATGAGATGAGCTTTGCCCGTGAAGTTGGCGATTGGATTGTCTTCATGCACAATGGGCGGGTCATCGAAAGTGGTCCTCCAGCTGAATTTTTCACCAACCCAAAAGAAGAACGGACGAAGGAATTTTTACAAACAACGGTATTTTAATCAATGTCATCCCGAAGCAATGCAGAAAAGTTTCTGCATTGCTTCTTTTCTTAACCTGATACTAGTTATATAGATTTAGGGACTACTTTCAAAGTTTCAGGGATATATTCTGCCCAGATGCACAAACTAAATACTAGATGAATTGTACAGAACATGTCCTTATCTCCCCATTCCGGCTCTATCATGGAAAAATGTCTGTATTTATGGTATATATACAGGTAAAATTAAAAGAAGTATATAAATGAAAGAGGTCGAATTCTGTTGGAACATAACTCTTCAAATTTTATTAAAAACATCATAAACGACGATTTAGAGTCCGGAAAACATGATCATATCATCACCCGCTTCCCTCCCGAGCCAAACGGCTACTTACATATCGGGCACGCAAAATCCATCATACTGAATTTTGGAGTGGCTGATGAATTCAATGGTAAAACGAACCTGCGTTTCGATGATACAAACCCATTGAAGGAAGATATTGAGTATGTCAATTCCATCAAAGAAGATGTCAAATGGCTTGGTTATGAGTGGGATAACCTTTTCTTCGCTTCCAATTATTTTGATGAAATGTACAAAAAGGCTGTATTGCTTATCACGAAAGGTCTAGCCTATGTTGATGACCTAAATGCAGACCAAATCCGTGAATACCGTGGATCGTTAACGGAGCCTGGTAAAGACAGCCCTTACCGCAATAGAACGGTTGAGGAAAACCTTGAGCTATTTGAAAAAATGCGCAATGGTGAATTTGAGAATGGCACAAAAGTATTGCGGGCAAAAATTGATATGAGCTCGCCAAACATTAACCTACGGGACCCGGTTATTTACCGTATCTCCCATACGGAGCATCACAACACTGGAGATAAATGGTGCATTTATCCAATGTATGCATTTGCCCACCCAATTGAAGATGCCATCGAGGGGGTCACTCACTCTATATGTACGCTGGAGTTCGAGGATCAACGTCCCCTTTATGATTGGATTGTTGACAATTGTGAAATGGAAAGCAAACCGCACCAATATGAATTTGGCCGTTTAAATCTGACGAATACGGTAATGAGTAAGCGTAAATTGAAACAGCTTGTCGATGAAAGTTTTGTCGATGGCTGGGATGATCCACGCATGCCGACTATCTCCGGCTTACGGAGACGAGGCTATACCCCAGAAGCCATCCGTGCCTTCTGCCAAGAAATAGGTGTGGCAAAAACCAGCGGCGTAGTCGATTCACAAATGCTCGATCACTTTGTACGTGAAGATTTAAAGTTGAAGGCTCCCCGCACCATGGGTGTTCTAAAACCACTTAAAGTCATCATCACCAACTATCCTGAAGGTGAAGTTGAAATGTTGGAAGCGGAAATCAATCCCGAAGTTCCTGAGATGGGTACACGACAAATTCCATTTTCACGTGAAATATACATCGAACAAGACGACTTCATGGAGAACCCACCGAAAAAGTATTTCCGTCTTTTCCCGGGTAATGAAGTGCGTTTAAAACACGCTTATTTCATTAAATGCGAAGAAGTCATAAAGGATGAAGCTGGAAATGTCATTGAGCTTCACTGCACATACGATGTTGAAACAAAAAGCGGATCTGGTTTCACTGGTCGTAAGGTGAAGGGTACGCTTCACTGGGTCGAAGCTACACAAGCCGTTTCGGCAGAGTTCCGTAACTTCCAACCTCTCATCTTGGATAACGAGGACAGCGAGGAAGAGGAAAAATCATTTTTAGAGCGTGTGAACCCTGAATCCATTGAGATTTTACAAGGATTCGTTGAGCCTAACATGAAAGACGTTAAGCCACAGGATAAATTCCAGTTCTTCAGACATGGCTATTACAATGTTGATCCGAAACTTACTTCATCCAATCAACTTGTCTTCAATCAAATCGTTGGCTTGAAAAGTTCATTCAAATTATAAAAAGCATTAAAAAGGACCAAATTCCATTATGGAGTTTGGTTCTTTTTATTCATTTTTTCATTCTTTTCGTATAGTTTAATCCCTTGTTTAATGAGTGCTTGTTTGAGGGTGCTGTGAGTTCGAACGTGACTGAAGTCAACATCAAGCTGAATGGATGTCTGTGCGACCTCAGGGCGTATCCCGGAAATCGTCGCTTCAATGCCCAACAAATTCAAGGTGCTGATCAATTGGTAAATTTGATGGGCTACCATCGTGTCTAAAAATGAAACACCGGATAAATCGATAAATAAATGAGAAACGTTTCGTTCAATACATTTAGATGGAGTCAAATTCAAAATTTCCTTTGCCCTAAATGTATCAATTTCTCCGATTAAAGGTAATACCGCAATAGCATCAACAATCGGAATCACTGGCGCACCGATTTCATTAATTATTTCCTGTTGAGCTATTAACTTCTTTTCCGTCAACCTGTAGTACTGTTCGGTAAACTCACGGTTCAACTGGTCAAAAGCCGCATGAATCAAGTCGCTCCACTGGATAATCATCTCCTTCGTGACTGCCGGTTCCTCCTGTAACATATAATCCTTCATAAAGGTCCAATATGTTACTCGTACTTTATTGAGGGCATCTAACACTTCGTATATGGGGGTTTCGAAGTCAACCCTGCTTTTCGCAACAATTAATGCCCAATTTTCCATATTTTCCATGAAAATAGTTTGGTCATCCAGTAAGATGCTTGTTACGGTCTTTATGGTCAGTGTATTTTGTTTTCTGAGAAGCGCTTCCACTTCATCATGATTGTCTACCGAATAAATGGATCCATCCACTTTTTCACGTAAAGCCAACCACCTTTCTGTAATCGTGGAAGAGTGGTCCATAATATAGCGATATAACAATTCATTAGCATGATTCATCATGTATTCTCCTATCTCTCAACAACATCATTTCATTCGGAATAGCAATAATAGGTCTCCGTACCCTTCCTGTTCCATTTCACTTTTAGGAATGAACCGGAGGGCTGCCGAATTGATACAGTAACGATTACCTTGTGGTGCCGGCCCATCCGGAAATACATGTCCAAGATGCGAATCTCCTTCCCTGCTTCTTACCTCAGTACGAGTAGACCGGTAACTTAGGTCAATTTTTTCATGGACACTTGCGGACATGATGGGCTTTGTAAAACTTGGCCATCCACAACCGCTATCATACTTATTCTTGGAACTGAATAGGGGCTCTCCAGAAACGACATCCACATAAATGCCTTCTTTGAAGTGATCCCAATATTCATTATCAAAAGGCGGCTCTGTGCCATTTTCCTGTGTAACGTAAAACTGACTTTCCGTTAAGATTTCTTTAAGGTGGGTTCGATCTTCGGGCCAGTTTTCTTTTAAGAAAGCATCCCGGCCTGAACCTTTGCGGTACAAGGCATATCGAAATTGATTCTTTCTGTAGAAGTCTTGATGATATTCCTCGGCTTCATGAAACTCCATTGCCGGTACAATGCTCGTTACAATCGGCTCATTGAATCGATTGCTCTCTCTTATTTCTTTCTTGGATTCCTCAGCTTCTTGTCTTTGACGCTCGTTATGATAAAAAATCACAGATCTATATTGCTTACCCCTGTCCGAAAATTGACCACCTTCATCGGTGGGATCAATCTGCTGCCAGAAAACCCGGAGTAACTCTTTATAAGATATGAGGCTTGGATCAAATACCATCTGAACCGCTTCTACATGATCGGTCTGCCCTGAAATCACTTGCTTGTATCTTGGATTGATAGTCGTTCCACCTGTATAGCCGGACATCACCTTTATCATTCCATCCATTTCATCAAAGGGAGCCACCATACACCAGAAGCACCCCCCTGCAAAAGTAGCTACCTCTCTTTCATTCCCCGTCATACATAGCATCCTCTCCGACTATTTATTCTGTTATATTATTACATATCCTAACAATAAAACCCTTCTATTCCCATGAAAATTTAATACTAAGCCAATAAAAAGGCACTTAGGATTTGTCCTAAGTGCCTTTCATCATCATTTATTATCAAGAAATGCATTAAAGGATGACGCTGACAATGATGGCTGAAAGAATGCTGACAAGCGTCGCACCATAAAGTAACTTCAAGCCAAATCGAGCCACAACGTTCCCTTGCTTTTCATTTAAACCTTTGACTGCACCTGCAATAATCCCGATTGATGAGAAGTTTGCAAATGATACCAAGAATACCGATACGATTCCCAAAGTCCTCTCACTAAACCCTGCATCCGCTAAACTCAGCATGGCAACAAATTCATTCGTAACTAATTTCGTAGCCATGATTCCACCTGCAGATACAATTTCCGACATCGGTACACCCATGATGAATGCAAACGGTGCGAAGATATACCCTAGTATTTCTTGGAAGCTGATACCTAGTACCAGATCGAATAAGCTGTTGATACCCGCAATCAAAGCGACAAAACCTATTAACATGGCCGCAACTGTTATTGCCACTTTAAATCCATCCATGATATATTCTCCAAGCATTTCGAAGAAAGATTGCTTTTCTTCCCCTTCTTCAACAGCAAGGATATCCTCTTCTTCGGACACCGTGTATGGGTTAATAATCGAAGAAATAATAAATCCGCCAAACATGTTAATAACGATTGCCGTCACAACATACCTTGGTTCGACCATGGTCATGTATGCCCCTACAATCGACATGGATACCGTGGACATGGCAGAAGCACAAAGCGTATACATACGTGAAGGCGGTATGGCTCCTAGCTGCTTTTTCAACGTGATGAAAACCTCTGATTGACCAACGATAGCAGAAGCAACCGCATTATAAGATTCCAGTTTACCCATTCCATTTATCTTACTGATCAGTAAACCAATCCACTTCATAATAAACGGCAGGATCTTTAGATACTGTAAGATCCCAATCAAGGCAGAAATGAACACGATCGGAAGAAGTACATTTAAAAAGAAGGGTGACGCTCCTTCATTGACGATTCCGCCGAAGACGAATGTTACGCCTTCATTAGCCCATTTCAAAAGCATTCCAAATGCGTCAGCAATGGCATTGATAATCACAAGACCAAACTTCGTATTCAATAATATATACGTCAATATAAGCTGTATCACAATCATTAAGATGATTGGTTTAACTTTGACCTTCTTACGGTCACTGCTCACTAATAAAGCAAGTCCAAAAACAACGATCAGCCCTAAAATTGCTATCAGAAATTTCATTATGCGGCCTCCACTTAGGTGAATTTAATTTATTTTACATTAATAACTGGTACCTTAAAGAATTATGCAAGCGTTTTCTCTTTTAGCCAAAATATCTTGTCCGTACCTCTTCAATTTTATATACTATACTAATAATTTTTTTAGTGCAATAATATTTTTTCTATTTAATCATTATGAAATGGTAAGCGACCTTTTCTTTAAATCATTCCCTTTATCGTGGCTCCATATCCACCCCTGTCCATGAAGAGCTTTTTCTCGTAGTTGACTATCCTTTTCCGATTAACATTTAACTTAAATTACCAGTAAATCCCCTTCTGTAACCCGATCCACTGTCAGCTTCAATATCTTTTTTTTACACTTTTTTTGTATCCTATTGCAGGTACATCATTGTGCCAATAATCGCTTGCACGATTAAAAAATTGAAACATATATCGCTATCAAGCTTTGAATTATTCGATTTTTTTCATTTCCCTCTATGAAATAAAAGTTATCTTAGTAAAAGGATTATCCAAAAGACCCTAACTTTCCATTAATTAAATGGGAAATCAGAGCCTTTTTCATTCATCATTTATCCCTTTGATTTCTTGGGAATGTTATGTCGAAACGTGTACGTTTATTTTCCTCGCTCGTCACTTTAATGGTCCCTTGGTGTGATTGGACAATCCATTTAGCGATAGAGAGACCAAGTCCAGAGCCTTCGTTCGAAGAGCGGGATTGTTCCACTTGATAAAACCGATCAAAAATTTTCGAGATTTCCTCTTGAGGGACCCCCTTTCCGTCATCCTCTACGGAAAGAATGATGGACGAGGCACTCTTGACGCACGATATAAAAATATTCCCGCCTTCCTCCGTAAACTTCAATGCGTTATCTACCAATATCACCAGTAACTGATGAATCCTTTCTTTATCCCCAAAAAACATAACTTGTTCGGAAGCAAAGCTAGTCATCGTTTTATTTTGGAAAGAAGCTATATCAGTATACTGTTCGACAATCTCGTTAATTAAATCATCCAAGAAAAAGCTGTCTTTCTTGACCTCCATTTGGTTCGAATCCGTTCGAGTCAAAATCAAAAGGCCATTAACTAACTTATTCAATCGCCGGACTTCTTTAGAAATAATCGAGATATCAACTGCCTTTTCCTCTATTGTCGCAGAAGGTGATTGAAATAAGAGGTCCGCTCTCGATTGAATGACAGCTAGGGGCGTCCTGATTTCATGAGAAGCATCGGAAACGAACTGTTGCTGTTGCTCCCACGATTTTTTTATCGGAATCAGTGCCCTCCCCGCTAAAAGGTATCCAGCCCCTATAGCCAAAAGGCTTCCCATTCCTCCGCCCATAATCAAAATGAGCAATAAACGATTAAGCATGGCTTTTTCTGAATCTACATTCCGTATGAATTGCCAGGTCATTTTTCCATACTCTGTATCGACCTGGGTGGAAATCGCCCGATATGTAGCCCCATCGACTGAAATTTCTTCAATCTCACCGAAGGTTTTCGGGAAAAATTCCGATTCATTGACCTTAAAGAAACTCTCTTCGTTTAATCTTGGCTCAATGATTGTTTCGGTCGGACCCCAGACGATCACACTCGGGCCTGGCCCTAATTGAAATTCACCTGGAGGTCGGTTTCCACCCGGCATGCCTCCCAGCCTTTGTTCAAGTAATGAATCATTAACCTCCCTGTAAATCTGGGTTTCTGTATAGAAATATATCGTTCTGCTTAATATGGCAATAAGAACAATGAAGACAATTGAATTTAAAAGGGTTAATTGAAGCCTCGTTTTTTGAAACATGCGATTCTCCCTTACGGTTGTTTTAACATATAGCCAATCCCCCGGACAGTCTGGATATCCTTATGGTATTGAAAGGGTTCTAGTTTCTTTCTTAAATGGTGCACAAACACTTCAACGATGGCAATCGTCGTATCGGAGTCGAACCCCCAAATCCGATCAAAAATCTGTTCACGGGTTAAAATCTTTCCTTTATTTTGAATCAAATATTCGAGCAGCTCATATTGTTTCAACGTTAACTTTACCGGCTCGCCGTCTACTAGAATATCTTTTTCCCTCTCCAATAAGTCGATTCCTCGATATTTCAAGCCCTGCTCAAGTGAAATAATTCCACTCCTGCGCAGAAGGGCCCGTATCCTCGCCTTTAGTTCGGCTGCTTGAAAGGGCTTCACCAAATAATCGTCCCCTCCAAGTTCCAAGCCCTTTACACGGTCCTCCAGGGAATCTTTTGCGGTTAAGAATAAGACACATGTATCAATTTTAGCGCTCCTCATTTGGCGGATGATCTCGAATCCATCCATACCCGGAAGCATTACATCCAAAAGTATGATATCGTATATACTTTGCTGAGCTAAAAAAAGGCCCTCTTCTCCATTATCAGCGGTATCGACTTCATATTCATCCTCTAATATTTGCCTGATCGATTCTAATAGTGAAAGGTTGTCTTCTACCACTAAGACCTTCATCAAAAGGGTCCCTCCCCACGTGCTTTTTTTCTGATATATTTTGTAATTTTATCCTTTTTTATATACAAAAGAAAGATGAATTCCCCTAGTATACTTTCTTATGATGAGAAGTTCTTTTTTCGTGTCTATATGCCTGTGTCGTGTTTAAGTAGTCGTCTTATTGGCAGGAAACACACCAAAAACAAAACCGATAAACATGAGGAGTTTCGACAATAACCAACGCTCTCAACTTGCCCAGAAAGAACACTTCATCGGTATCAGAAGAACGAAGGTCCTCTCTATGTGGCAGCGACCGAACCAGAACCGCTGATTTGCCCTTCCCATCATATTTCAACTTTTGAAGTCATTGTCTTGGCAAGAACATTACCGTTATCCTCTTCCATCACGGTTTTTCCCCTTTATGATTTCAATCATTAGATCATTATCGCGAAAGAAGCTTAATTTTTCCTTAATGATAGTTCTTGATTTTTATAAATCAAAACTAATTCTGGCCTCTTTTCATCGCTAAATACTATGTCGAATAAAAAAAAGGGGTTTTTTAAAAATTAAATTTACAAAATATTCTAATAAATATATACTGAGAGTGTTATCGGATCTTCTTGGTAAAAAATCTTGATTTATAAAGGGGGAACCACATTGCCATCCAACGAATCAGTGGCAAAAGACCAAAAAGAAAGCGCTTCCAGAAATTACACCGAAATTGTCCAATCTCCATCATTCCAAGAGCTCCTTAGAAAAAAACGTAAATTCATCGTTCCACTGTCCATCTTTTTCATGGTCTTTTATTTCTCATTACCCGTTCTCACTTCCTATTCTACCTTGCTCAATTCATATGCTTTCGGTGCTATCAGTTGGGCCTGGGTTCTTGCCTTCGCACAATTCATCATGACCTGGACCCTTTGCGTGCTTTATTCCAAAAAGGCGGCAACTTTCGATATACTCGTTGAAAAGATCATAAATGAAGTGAAAGGAAGAGGGTGATAAAGGATGAATGTACTCGCTTTTACATTATTTCTTCTTATAGTTGGACTAACGTTAGTCATCACCTTCTTTGCCTCACGCCGTACCAAAACGACTGCTGACTTCTATACGGCAGATAGTAGTCTGACTGGGTGGCAAAATGGCTGGGCTATAGCCGGGGACTATATGTCCGCTGCTTCATTTTTGGGAATTGCGGGGATGGTCGCACTCTCTGGATTCGATGGATTCTTCTATAGCATCGGTTTTCTAGTCGCTTACCTCGTCGTACTCTATATTGTAGCCGAGCCACTTCGTAATCTTGGGAAATACACCCTTGCTGACATGATCGCTGCACGCTTCAATGAAAAGAAGGTGCGTGGTGTAGCTGCTTTGAATACGATCTCCATTTCGACCTTTTATATGATTGCCCAACTTGTTGGTGCAGGCGCCCTCATAAAATTATTACTTGGAATCGATTATTTATACTCCGTTATCATTGTTGGGATTTTAATGACGGTATACGTCGTCTTTGGAGGAATGACGGCAACCAGCTGGGTGCAAATCGTCAAAGCCGTTTTGTTGATGGCCGGTACCTTCATCATCTCCATTATTGTCCTGGCAAAATTCGACTTCAGCGTGTTGGAAATGTTCAGGCAAATGAAAACAGCCACCCCTCTTGGCGGCGATTTCCTAAACCCTGGCAACAAGTTTAAAGATCCATTGGACACTTTATCACTCAACCTGGCTCTTGTACTCGGAACAGCAGGACTACCTCATATCCTCATTCGATTCTTTACGGTTAAAGATGCCATCACCGCACGAAAGTCCGTGGTATATGCAACATGGATCATCGGGATTTTCTATATCATGACCATTTTCCTTGGCTTTGGGGCTGCAGCTTTCGTAGGCTATGACAAAATCATTGGCGCTAACGCAGCTGGCAATATGGCGGCTCCTTTACTTGCTGAAGCCATTGGCGGTGACTTCCTGTTTGCCTTTGTCTCGGCCGTTGCCTTTGCTACCATCTTAGCCGTTGTAGCTGGACTGGTCCTTTCCGCGGCCTCTGCTTTTGCCCATGACTTTTATGGCCATATCCTTCGCAAAGGGGAAGCCACTGATAAAGAGCAAGTCGTTGCCGCTCGTTGGGCATCAATCGGTGTATCCATTCTTTCCATCATCCTTGCTCTATTTGCGCAAAATATGAATGTCGCTTTCCTTGTATCACTTGCTTTTGCCGTTGCTGCTAGCGCCAATCTGCCCATCATTCTCTTCACGGTATTTTGGAAACGGTTTAACACAGCCGGGGCGATCACAGGCATGCTTGTTGGCCTAATCAGCTCCCTGTTACTCGTATTCTTAAGCCCGAATGTCTGGTCTCCGGACGGGACTGCCATATTTGTCGGGAATCCGATCTTCCCTCTTGGAAATCCAGGAATCATCTCCATCCCGATTGGTTTTATCGCAGCAATCTTAGGTACCTTGCTCTCCAGTAAAAAAGCAGATGCCAAGAAATATGATGAAATATTGGTCAAAGCCAACACAGGTATGAAAGATTCCATATAAACAGAAAAAGAGGAGGATATTGATCCCCCTCTTTTTCTGTTATATCTTTTTTAGCTTCTTCATTTTTCTAATATTGTATTTAGTCACTAACTGATTCATGACTTCAGCAAAGATCAAACCCATGGCAATCGCTCCCGCTAGCATAAATGCTTTTGCTGCCAACTGGAATGCCATATTGAAATCGTTTTCCACGAAATGCTTCATCGCATCATAAGATAGCCCCCCAGGCACGAGCGGGATGATTCCAGACACATTAAAGATTGTGATCGGTGTTTTATACCTCTTCGCAAAATATTGGCTAATAACGGCTACGAGGAATGCTGCCGCCAAGGTTGCAGCAATGCTATTCACTTCATTCTCGACCAGATAATAATAAAGAAACCATCCTACCATCCCTACGGTCCCACATTGTATCAGTGAATTTTTTGGCACATTGAAAATGATTCCAAAGGCGGCAGAGGCAATAAAACTTGTAATTAACTGTGCAATCATTCTTTATACCTCCTCCTTCATCATAGGAAAACGAAGGCGACCGCTATCCCGGTACCAATGGCCAAGGCGGTCAACCCTGCGTCTGCCCCTTTGGACAGTCCCGAAACTAAGTGCCCCGCAATCAAATCCCTAGCCGCATTTGTAATTAACAACCCCGGCACAAGTGGCATCACTGCGCCAATAATTATCTTATCAAGCTGACCGCCCCACCCGAATTGGACAAATAGCATCGCTACCATTCCCACCACTAACGATGCGATAAATTCGGCAAAAAATCGAACTTCCAATAACCAATGTAAATAAAGCAGACAAGAAAATCCTAACCCTCCAGCTATACACGACCAGATAAAATCATTCCAATGTCCCTGAAACATAATTAAAAAACAACCGCTAGAAATGAATGCCGCAAAAATCTGGACACCTACCGAATACCCCATGCCGGCTTTTTCTATTTGCTTCAAACGGGTAAAGGCTTCCTGAGGGGTCATTTCCCGACTTGAAATGCTCCGGGAAATGCTGTTCACTAGCGTTACCTTGTGTAAATCAGTGGACCTTTGGGAAACCCTGATTAACTTAGATGCAGGGTGTTCTCCGTCCAAGGAAAAGATAATTCCCGTTGGTGTTGAAAAGCTATGTGACTCATCACAACCAAAAGCAGCGGCTATCCTAACCATCGTATCTTCCACCCTAGATGTTTCCGCACCGTTTTGGAGCATAATTTTCCCTGCAAGCAAACATACATCTATAATTTCATTGGTATGAAACTGATTATTCATTGTATCCTCTCCATTACTTCCTATATAGGAAATGTCTGCTTCATCAGTAAAAACTAACCCATTTAAATTCATTCCATGATAGCCTAATTTTCGAAAAAAGGATAGGAAAACCCATTCATATGCGGCGCTTATTCAAACGGATTATATATTTACCATCCCTCTTATAGTGCATGAACAGACGTACGCTTAAAGCTTATTTTAAATGAAAAATCATCCATAATCTGTTCTTAGCCTTTTCTTCTCATCAAAAAAGATGCAGTGTAAGCACCGCATCTTTTGTTCTATCATCTAGTTAGGCTTTGTTCCCCTTTTAATAAGTTATTCACTTCATCCATAGTGGGGGTACCTTCCCAATCTCCTTTAAACTGCGTAGCCAAGGCACCCAAAACATTAGCCCTTTGCAAGCCTTGCTTTAATGAAGCTTCAGAACCGAGGAAGTCCCCACTATCGAGGAACGAGGATATGAAGCCCGCTGCAAACGCATCACCAGCCCCCACCGTATCCACAACCTGGTCCACTTTGTACGGACTCACTTGAATGCTTTGACTCCGTGAAAAAGCAATCGCCCCTTTTTCCCCAAGCTTTAATACAACGAAATTGGCACCCATTTCAATGAATCGCTTCCCATACTCCTCTGTAGGGAGCTTACCTAATAAAAACTCGGCTTCATCCAGCCCAGGCAGGAAAATATCACAAAGTGGGATAAGTGAAAGGAGGACCCTTCTTGCTTGCTCCTCACCCCACAGCTTTCTGCGCAGATTGGGATCAAATGAGATGGTCATTCCCTTTTCCCTAGCCAAAGCCATCAACTGTCGAACCGTCTCTTCTGGTGATTCCCCGAGTGCAGGTGTTATGCCTGTCACATGCAGATGCTTGGCTCCTTGCAACCACTCTTCTTGTATGTCGTCAGGATGCAATCTGCTCGCTGCTGAATTATGGCGGTAGTAGTAAACAGAAGGGTCTCCGTACCCTTTAAAGTCTTTGAAGTATATGGCCGTCGGTGCCTCTTTATCCCGAATAACTTGTGAGACGTCCACCCCTTCGCCTGCCAATGTAGCAAGTACATAATCACCATGTGGATCTTCACCCACCCGGCTAATCCACCTTGTTTTTTTACCCAATCGTTTCAATACTATTGCAACATTGGATTCTGCTCCACCCAGCGACTTCATCAAGCTTGTTTCATACTGCAAAGGCCGATTCGTTAAAGACTGGAACAATACTAAACTTTCACCAACCGTCACGACATCCACGTTATTTGGTGACATGCATATTCACCTCTTCGGCCAATTGAACATATCGCCTGGCTATTTCCGTGATTTTCTTGAATTCGCCTTTTTTAATCAGGGCATTATCGACCAAATTACCGCCTAGTCCTACTGCAGTTACGCCATATCTTAATACTTCCTGGATATTTTCTTGATTGATCCCACCTGTTGCCACCATCGGAATATGAGATAAAGGTGCCCGGACATCTTTTATATATTTCACGCCCAATGAACCGATAGGGAAAACCTTGACCGCTTCAGCACCCAGTTGGTGGGCGCGTACCATCTCGGATGGTGTCATGGTGCCAGGCCAAACGACAACCCCTTTTTCACGCCCATAAGCTAATACACCTTCATCCAGATTGGGAGAAATAATATATTCCGCTCCGGCATCCACGGCTTTTTCAGCCATCTTGACGTCCAGGACCGTTCCGGCGCCAATTCGAAGCTTATCTCCGAAACTTTCCTTTAAATCTGTGATCATTTCGAGTGCGCCTTCTGTATTCAAAGTGATTTCAAGAAAGGATATCCCTCCTTCTGACAAAGCCCTGGCAGTCTCTCTTCCCGTACCAACTGGAATTCCCCGAATGATGGCGATGATCTTCGCTTCTGCTAAACTAGTTAAAAGTTCACTACCCATAGTTAAAAACCTCCATATTTTAGGTAAATTAAAGGGTTACCCCTGTTTTGAAAATAGCAAGCTCCCTGAAATCATTTTTTTCATTATTTACATATTCTCCATTAGCTACTTGAATGATATAGTCGATGAAGCTACGTAGGACAACATCAGGTGATACATCATCTTCCAATAAAGTACCTGCATTGAAGTCAATCCAATGAGGCTTACCTTCGAAAATTGCGGTATTGGTAGACACCTTCATGGTCGGTACGAATGTCCCAAACGGGGTTCCTCTTCCTGTAGTGAATAAAACCATTTGGCATCCTGCCGCTGCAAGGGCCGAGGAGGCTATTAAATCGTTCCCCGGAGCACTTAATAGATTCAAACCTTTCGTTTTCAACACTTCGCCATATTTCAGAACATCGACAACTGGGGATGAACCTGCTTTTTGTGTGCAACCCAGTGACTTATCCTCTAGCGTTGTAATCCCACCAGCTTTATTTCCTGGGGAAGGGTTTTCATAGACTGGCTGTTCGAACTTCAAGAAATACTCTTTAAAATCATTGATCAATGCTACCGTCTTATGAAAGACTTCTTCATTTTGAGCGCGCTCCATTAAGATGGTTTCCGCCCCGAACATCTCAGGAACTTCCGTTAAAACCGTCGTCCCTCCCTGGGCGATAAGGAAATCTGAAAATCTCCCTAACAAGGGATTGGCCGTAATACCTGAGAAACCATCCGATCCCCCGCATTTCAAGCCAATTTTCAATTCGGATAATGGTACATCTTCTCGCTTATCGTTCACTGCATATTCATGAATTTCCTTAACCAATCTCACCCCAGCTTCTATCTCATCCGTGACATCTTGAGAGACAAGGAACTTAATTCGATTATCGTCTATATTGCTTAATGCTTTTTTGAACTCGGCCATTTCATTATTCTCGCATCCTAAGCCTAATACCAGGACCCCACCTGCATTGGGATGATTCACGGCATTGAGAAGAATTTGCTTGGTATTTTCATGATCATCCCCCAATTGGGAACAACCATAATTATGTTTAAAGACAAGCGTGTTATCAAATGGGGCAATATCTCCGATTTCTTTTTCAAATCTTTTAATGATCTTCTCCGCTATGCCATTCACACAGCCGACCGTCGGTACGATCCAAAGCTCGTTTCTGATGCCAACCGTACCATTTTCCCTCTTGAACCCTTTGAAGGTTAACTGTTCATTTTCAAAAGGGTTCTCGACAAGCTTCCGTTCATAACGATATTCCTGTGTGCCTGATAGATTCGTTCTAGTATTGTGTGTGTGTACCCACTCACCGGGTTCAACCGTCTGCACTACGTGTCCGATTGGGAAACCATATTTAATAACATGATCATCCGTTTGTAGAGCTTCAATGGCCACTTTATGGCCCCTCTCAATATCTTGTTTTATTACGATTTCAGCTCCTCTTACGTTGAAGCATTCACCTTTCGACAGTTTTCTTAATGCGAGTGCGATATTGTCATATTCGTGAATTTGTAAAATATCCTTCATCATGAAGTCCCTCCTTATTTTACAGACTGTTCTTTCATCACTGTTTCAAGTGCGGTTTCCATCCCCGATTGTTCAATTTGTTTTAAATATTCCGTCACTAAATCCGTCAATCCCACCACTTCATTCAAGTCCATTCCCCAGATTTCTTGTTTACCGAGCGTCCTTTGTACGAGTTGTTCCACTTTCATCGTTTCATTGGCGACGGATTTCCAAGAGGCCTCAAACCATTCAAGGACCATTGGGTCGTCTTCTAACGGAATGACCTCTTTTCCTCTTTTTCCTTTATAAAAACTCAGTAGTGCGCTCAATGAAAAGACCATCCGATGTGGCAAGCAGGCTTTCCTCTCCACATAATCAAGGAGTGTCGGTACATTCCTCGCCCTAAATTTAGATGTCGAATTCAAACTTATGCTCATTAAGTAATGCTTCATAAAAGGATTTTTGAACCGGTTCAGCACATCTTCGGCAAATGCCTTCAACTCTTCCTCTGGCATCTCCAGTGTGGGCATGATTTCCTCAAAAATCAGCTTTTGAATGAAGGAACCGGTAGCCTTGTCATTTACAGCATCTGCCACAGTATCCAAACCTGATAAATACGCAACAGGTGTCATTGCTGTGTGGGAACCGTTCAGGATACGCACTTTTTGGATTCGGTAAGGTGTTAAATCATCGACAATGAATGCATTTAACCCTGCTTTGTCGATAGGGAATTCCTCTTTGATCCATTGTGGCCCCTCAATCACCCATTGATGATATTGCTCACCTACCACCAATAGCTCGTCTCGATATCCCAGTTCCTTTGTCATTTCGTCAATCGAATCTTTAGGAAAACCTGGAACAATACGATCTACCAAACTGTTACAGAAAGTATTGGCTCTATGAATCCACGCGACGAAATCATCTCCAAGATTCCATGAATTAGCGAATTGCAGAACGATTTCTTTAAGCCTTGCTCCATTTTCTTCAATTAATTCACAAGGAATGATCACACACCCTTTTCGAACATTTCCATTGAATGCCTTGAAGCGATGGTACAAGAAGGCGGTCAATCTACCAGGAAAACTCTTTTGCGGACGGTCCTCCAACTTATCAGTCGCCTCAAAATAAATGCCAGCTTCTGTTGTATTAGAAATAATGAAACGAAGCTGGTCGCTTCCCGCCAACTTCACATATTGATCATATTCATCAACTAAGTGAATGCCTCTACTAATCGATTCGACGACCATATGCTCATTTACGGCAGCACCGTCCTTCATCCCTTGCAGATATAGAGTGAATAATCCATCCTGCTCGTTTAACCGGGCAATTTTTTCAGATCCTCTAGGTTGGACCACTACCACGCTCCCATTAAAGTTCGTTTCTTTATTTAATACGTCTATTTGCCAATCCACGAATGCCCGTAAGAAATTGCCTTCCCCGAATTGGAGAATCTTTTCTGGGTAAAGGGGGCACTCCCCGCTGATTTGCTTATTTAATCTTTCCATCATTTTCCCCTCCTAATAATGCACACGTGAACATTTTTAAGTAAAAAAATGAACATTGTGACCAGCCCATCTATTGATATTAAATTAACAATAAACGGGCCTATTTATCATGTCAATTCCTTCACGGAATTCCGCACCATTAATTCAGTATTTACGAAAATCCGCTCACCATGCTGCCCCGGTTTCTCGATTAACGATAGGAGGTGTATGGCGCCTTTTACACTAATCTGCTCGATTGGTCTTTTGACTGTTGTCAATCGAGGAGTCGTATATTGAGCAAACCCTATATCATCGAAACCAATGATGGATACATCATCAGGAATCTTTAGGCCTGAAGCAAAAACAGCATTCATGGCACCGATGGCCATATCATCATTCGAACAAAATACAGCTGTTGGTGGCTTCTTATTATCAAGCAATTTTTCCATCGCTTTATACCCGCTGTGCATATCATAATTTCCTTGGACGACATAATCGCTTTGAATGGGAAGTTGATGATCAATCATCGCCTTTACAAAACCTTCTTTACGCTTTTTCGTCGACTTGAATCCTTCTATCCCTTCAATGATTGCGATATCCCGGTGCCCGTTTTGAATCAGATGTTCTATCGCTTGGTAAGAACCCTCTGTATCATTGGATAAAATGTTAATCAGTTTCTTTTCGTCAACTTGTCGGTTCAATACGACAATCGGTATATTCTTCTGTAGTACATGATAGATAAAGGTATTATCCACATCACTTTGGCTCATTAAAATGATGCCATCGAACCTACCACTGTTTATGGCTGAGAAATCCTCATAATCATCTATACCGCGTACAAAGAGGTTAAATTCTTCATTGATGACACTGTTGACTCCCCTGATGGTATCTGTAAAAAAGCTAGGCGATGTACCATTGGAAATGCTCGTAAAGAATAGTCCTATTGTATGCGATTTTTTCAAGACTAGACTTTTTGCATTATAATTCGGAGTGTAATTTAGCTGAGAGGCAAGATCGATTATTTTTTTTCTTGTATCCTCCTTAATCAACGGACTATTATTTAAGGCCCGTGATACGGTCGTATGAGATACATTTGCCAATTTAGCTATATCTTTTATCGTTACCATTCCAATCATCCTTTAAATCACAAAGTATACTTACCTAGTAGCATACCATGTTTATCAGGCATTGCCAGGCTGCAAATCCTCCTTCCATGGATAAACATGTAATCGAAGGGAGAAATCAGCCTGGTCATATTCATTACCAAGATAACCCCTTCTCATGCATTTCCCTATTACCTTGTTTTAAGTTCTTGAATGATTTCTGCATGTTTATCATCTGTTAACTTATACATGATACCAATGACAAGCATGGCAATCGTTAAAGCTACAGCGGGATATAGAGTCAGCAAGCCCTTAATTCCAAGCAAGGTTCCGGCTGTTTGGGCAACATTTGGTACATACCCTATCAAACTTAGCCCAAGGCCAGACAGGAATCCAGCCAAGGATTGAGCAAGCTTTCTGGAAAAATTGAATAAAGAATAGGTCGTGGCTTCTTTCCGTTCCCCAGAAACCCATTCCCCATAATCAATGATATCCGAGACCAGAGCCCAGGTAATGCCGTTTGGAATACTGATACCGATGAAAGCTATCGCAGATAGAATCGTAAATGAATAGATGTTAGTCGGAATAAGGAAATTAATTAAGTCAGCAGCAATACAAATTCCGAACCCAATCATAGCCGTATGTTTTTTACCGAATTTTTTGACAAGTTTCGGCATCATGATAACTCCTAAAAATGAAGACCCGATGATGACAAAACTCATATTCGCTACTAATGTTACATTTCCTAAATTATATTGTGCGAAATAAATCAGTAAAGCCGATTTGATATTATAAGCCGAGATCGAGAATATTGTCATGAGCACAAGCGTTAATAAGGGCTTATTTGTTGCAAATGTCCTAATGATGGACATGAAGGAAAGTTTCTCTTGTGGTGCTTCATTAACTACCACTCTTTCCTTTGTATTGCGGTAACAAATATAGAACCCAATAATCCCGACAATACACATGATTCCCATTACCACCGGGTATCCGACTTTGGGATTTTCAAATTTTACAATGATTGGCATTACGATGACACTCGTGATTAATAACGCTCCCAAAGAGCCTATTTGTCTGTAAGTAGCAAGTGATGTCCGATCTTCTGCATCCTGTGTCATGGCCGCCCCTAGTGATCCATAAGGAATATTGGTGAAGGAATATGCGATTCCCCAAATCATATAGAGACCATATGCATATATGAGTTTCCCTGTCGTTGATACTTCAGGAGAAATAAACAGAAGAACGGTAAATATGGCTAACGCAAGACTTCCAATGAGTAAGTAAGGCCTGAACTTTCCCCGCTTCCCGATATTTTTACGATAATCGATGGAGGAACCTACAATGGGATCCATAATGGCTGCAAATAACTTGCTTACTAAAAAGATGGTACCTGCCGCCGCTGCCGGGATACCAGCGACGTCCGTAAGGAATTTAAGCAAGTAGAGCTGACCTAAGTCAAACATGAAACCGTTTCCAAAGTCACCGAACCCATAAGAAATTTTTTCTTTTAAAGTCAGTTTTTCAATTTTTTCTTCCGTCTTCACCGTGACTTCTGGAGCAAGAACTGTACTCATATGATCCTCCTAACAATCTATAGTTTGTTCCGGCATGATATTTTGCTATACTTATATCGATTAATTTTTCCTAAGGGGCTCTCCATTCTACTTTTGGTCAAGGACGAATAGAGAGCTCTTTTTTATTCGTTGATTTCGAATCCAAAATAATCCTTCGCATTATTATAGGAAATCCCTTGTACGATACTCCCCAATAATTCCAAGTCGTTTGGCACTTCTCCGTTTTCGACCCATTCCCCGATTAACTGACATACAAGCCTTCTGAAATACTCATGCCGTGTATAAGAGAGAAAGCTTCTCGAATCCGTCAACATGCCAAGAAATCTGCTAAAGAGTCCCACATTAGCGAGCGCTTTCATCTGTTCCAACATGCCGTCTTTATTGTCATTGAACCACCATGCTGTCCCAAATTGGATTTTTCCAGGAGTCTTTCCATCTTGGAAACTATTAATGATGCTAGCGATGACATGATTATCATTTGGATTTAACGAATAGAGAATCGTTTTTGGAAGGGCATCCTCTTTATCCATTGCATCCAATATTTTAACCAACGGTTTAGCAATCCCATCATCGTTCATTGAATCATAACCGGTGTCGGGACCCAGTCGATTGAACATTCTAGAGTTATTATTGCGAAGCGCATTGATATGGAATTGCATCGTCCAACCCAACTCGGCATAGATTCGACCAAGGAAACTCAAGGTATACGTTTTATATTTTTTCTCTTCCTCATCTGAAACTTGGTTACCTTGCAGTCGTTTAGAGAAAATTTCAGCTACTTCTTCCTCAGTCGATTCCTCATACACGATGACATCCAATGCATGGTCCGACACCCGGCCACCAATTGAATGGAAAAAACGCACACGAGATTCGATAGCTTCAAGAAAACCTGCGTAGCTACCAATTTCCTGATTTGCCGCTTGCCCTAATTTCCCTACCCAATCCAGATAACCTGGACGATTAATTTCCAATCCTTTATCTGGGCGGAAGCTTGGTAAAACGCTTACAGGAAAGTCCTGATCTTCCTGTAATAACTGGTGATACTCCAACGAATCCACTGGATCATCCGTTGTACAAACCACCTGGACGTGGGATTTCATGATTAAATCCCGCGCGCCAAAACCCTCACCATTTAGGAGCGCATTCACTTTGTCCCAAATCGCTGGTGCGTTTTTTTCATTCAAAAGGTCATGGACATCGAAAAAGCGCTGTAACTCAAGATGCGTCCAATTATACAATGGGTTTCCGATGGTCATCGGGACTGTTTTTGCCCATGCTAAAAACTTGTCGTAGTCATCGGCATCACCCGTCACATAATCCTCTGAAATGCCATTCGCCCTCATGGCCCGCCATTTATAATGGTCTCCATATAGCCAAGCTTCCGTGATATTTTTAAACGTTTTATTTTCATAAATCTCCTGAGGACTTAAGTGACAGTGATAATCTATTATCGGCATTTCTTTTGCGTAGTTTTCATAGAGTTTGACCGCTGTATCACTAGTCAGCAAAAAGTCTTCTCCCATAAAGTCCTTCATCATTCCACACTCCTTTTATTTTTTATGTTAGCGTTAACATTTTTAAATAAATAAACAAATAAATAATTTACTTTAATTGATAAGATTTTATATGAATTACTTTATGTTAACGTTAACATTTTTGGATAAATTTAATTTTACAGACTATTCTTTATAATTACAATACTTTTTAGAGTTTAAACTAAATATGGTTATATAATATCCGGTGGGTTTCTCGCATACATATGGACTCTCTTTATGTATTCTTTTTATTTTGATTATTCTTTTAACGAAACTTCCTTGAATTAATTATTGTCAAACTTCACTCTAAAGTTGATAATTGAGCGTGTAATTTATTGTTTAGCCACATCCTGAAAGGAAGGAATATTTCATGAAAAGTTTCTTTAAAAACTATCGATCCTCCTTAATATTGCTGATGGCAATTATTATTGGCGGCATAGCTGGAATTGTATTTGGTGAAAAGACCTCCATCATCCAGCCGCTAGGGGACTTATTTTTAAATTTAATGTTCACCATAATTGTGCCATTGGTATTTTTTAGCATCTCATCTGCCATTGCCAATATGAGTGGAATGAAGCGTCTTGGGAAAATCATGGGCAGTATCGTCTTTGTTTTCCTTGCAACAGCTGCTCTAGCTGCCGTGATTGGCTTTATTGGGACCACGATCATCAATCCGCTGGACGGCACAGATACGACCGCGATTAAAGAACTAATGCAAAATAGTGATTCACAAGAGGCCGTTGAAGAGGTTTCATTACTTAGCCAACTTGTTCAAACGGTTACGGTATCCGACTTCCCGGAACTGTTTTCAAGAAGCAATATGCTTCAGTTAATAGTCTTCTCCGTTTTAATTGGACTTTCCACCGCATTAGTCGGTGAAAAAGCAAAACCGATTACTGTGTTTTTATCAGCTGGGACGGCTGTGATGATGAAAGTCGTTAAAATCGTCATGTATTATGCACCGATTGGTCTTGGCGCTTACTTTGCTTCGATTATCGGTCAACTCGGACCGCAAATTTTGGAAGGGTATGCACGCACCTTCGTTCTTTATCTCATTTTAACCTTGATTTATTATTTTGGGTTCTTCACTCTGTACGCCTTTCTTGCTGGCGGAAAAGAAGGTATTAAACTGTTTTGGAAAAATGCTTTTACGCCTTCCATCACAGCTATTGCTACCTGTTCAAGTGCGGCTTCCATTCCTGTCAATCTGGAATACGTCAGAAAAATGGGCGTGCCAAAGGATATTGCCGAAACAGTCATCCCGCTTGGAGCCAACACCCATAAAGATGGCTCCGTATTTGGCGGTGTCTTGAAAATCGTTTTCCTCTTCTCCCTATTTGGCAAGGACATGACAAGTATTTCTAGCATTCTAAGTATACTTGCCGTCGCCTTTCTAGTGGGCGCAGTTATGGGTGCCATTCCTGGTGGTGGAATGATTGGGGAAATGCTGATTCTAAGCGTTTTCGGCTTCCCTATCGAAGTCTTACCGATCATCGCTGTCATTTCCACCATTATCGATGCACCAGCTACGTTATTGAACTCTACTGGGAATACTGTGTGCGCTATGCTTGTCACACGACTAGTCGAGGGGAAAAATTGGTTAAAACAGGCTTTTGTCAAGGAAGATTCTGCTATATAACTTAAATGGGAAATAGACTCCAAGATCTTTGGGGTCTTTTTTTATGCTTTTGATTAGTTAACTTTCAACCAATTTTCCAACTGAAAAGGATTTCCCCTTGCTTAAATCGAATTAAAGAAGGAGACGCGAGGAGGGATAGAATGGTGAAAAATTGGCTGCCAGCCGGAATTCTTATCATGGGCTTACTCTATATATTTTTCATACCTGAAGACCCGTTAGCCATAAAGATTCTTTTCAAGATCATTCCGATGATATTGATCCTCTTATATGCCTACACGAAAAATGTGGAACGAATGACTCGATACCAACAGCTTGTTCTCTTTGGGTTATTCTTTTGCATGTTGGGCGACGGTTTATTGATTTGGTTTATCTTTGGCCTAAGTGCCTTCCTTATTGGACATATTTTTTATATAGCCGCTTTCTTGAACAATTGGAGCTTTTCATGGCTACGCATGTCTTCCCTTATACCGATTGCCGCCTATTCCACTTGGATTGGACGCGAAATAGTTCTTTCCTTAACCGAAAAGGGAGAACATAGCCTGATTATTCCTGTCATTTGCTATATAACGGTAATTTCCCTCATGGGCTGGACGGCATTCATGACCGGCAACCTAGCAGCCATAATCGGCGGTCTACTGTTTGTCCTTTCAGATTCCATTTTGTCCTGGAATAAATTCGTCGGGGAGATTACCTTTGCTGGACCCATGATCATGCTTACCTACTACACTGCTCAATTCTTCATCGCTTCAAGCATTCGTCCAGCGTATGCTTACCCTTCATTGTTAAGCAGGAAGTATAACGAGCCGACTATATACGACTGATTTCTTTCCGTCCGCCACCTAGAAAAAAGGCATGCACAGCCGATTTTCGGACTGTTGCATACCTTCTTTGATTTTACCTTTTGATTTTCTTAATAAATACTACTTTTAAATAATTGCCTTCTTTAAAATCCGAAGTGGTTCTGAAATCGGCTGGCAACGTAAACTCTTCCAAGAGTTCATATTTCCCACCCATTTCTCTGAATGCCACCTCAATGAAGTTCTTGAATTTTTTCATATCAAAGGTGCTACAGTTCGTAGATGCAATGATCACTCCATTGTCCTCTGTGATGGCAATGGCATCTTTCAATAAGTTGGTATAGTCTTTACCTGCACTGAAAGTGAACTTCTTTGACTTGGCAAAGCTCGGTGGATCCAAGATGACCATATCAAATTTCAAAGCTTTCTTCACTGCATACTTAAAATAATTAAATACGTCCATCACGACGATGTTCTGCGATTCCGGATCGATTCCATTCACGCTGAATTGTTCAACCGTTTTAGGCAGGCTCCGGTTTGCCAAGTCCACACTGGTCGTTTTAACGGCACCGCCTAAAGCTGCAAATACAGAAAAAGCGCCGGTGTAAGAAAACATATTCAAGACAGTTTTCCCTTTTGCGTACTTATCCCTTATTGTCCTTCTGACATCTCGCTGGTCAAGGAAAACCCCAACCATCGCCCCGTCATTCAGATAAACGGCAAACTGAACACCATTCTCCTTGACGAGAAGGGGGAACTCTGGTTGCACGCCCAGGACAAAGTCATCTTCTTCCACGTATTGTCCCTTCGTATCGAAACGCTTCTTCTGGTAAATTGATTTGACTGTGACTGTATTCTGCAAGGCCTTGATAATATAATCTTTATACGAATAGATTCCCTTACTATACCAGTTGATGACATAGTTGCCCTCGTAATGATCGATGATTATCCCGCCAATTCCATCTCCTTCACCGTTGAAGAAGCGGAAAGCCGTCGTTTCCGTATCCTTGAAGAAAGGCTTGCGGTAGTCATAAGCTGCCTGGATTATCTTATTGAAAAACTCCTGGTCAATGTTTTCATTCTCTTTTTGCGTTAATACCCATCCATAGCCTTTATTCTGCCTTCCATAATACCCCTTGGCAAGAAACCGGTTGTTTTCGTCGACCAACCGCATCAAGCAGCCTTCTTCTTGAAGGTCGTTGAGGTTGCCTATCGCCTCCTTGGCAATCAAAGGATAGCCTTTAGCGATTTTACCTACGAATTTAGTTTTTACTTTTACATCTATTTCTTTTATCAAATATATCATCCTATCTTTGGTATTGCCTTCCTCCCCATTTTACCCTAATCTCTACATAAATAGAAACCAGCCTGGTCCCTTGACCAAACTGGTTTCTACATTCTATTGAATCATGAAACTTTCAAATGAAGGTCTCCGGCATGTACTTTCCCCATCATTTTCATGATCCGATGTAAAACGATCGTAATCAAGGCTGGCAGCACCATACCGACTGCCACATAAATAAGGAACATATACAATCCTTGACCCGTAAGGACGGCAATCGGCGCAATTAAGGAGCTCAGACCCATCCCCCCAAGTTCATAAGGCACTTGAAATTCGAACAGCATCGTAGCTATTGGGGCACAGACCACCGCTGCCACGAATGGCGGAATGACGTATATTGGATTCTTTATTAAGTTGGGGAACTGAACCTTTGGCGTCACGACTATCTGGGCGAGAAACCCGCCCATATCATTATCTTTATAAGACATGACAGTAAAACCAACAAATTGAACGGTGCAACCAATTAATGCTGCTGCACTAGAGACAGGATCTAACTGAAGCGCAATCGCTAAAGCAGCGGAAGAAGCAGGTGTCATCAATAAAATGCTGAATACTAACGCAATGACCATGGAACCAAGTAAAGGAGAACCAGAAACGGCTGCGGTTATTTGAGCGCTTAACCAAGTCAATAATGGTGTTGTAACAAGAGATAGCCCATAACCGGCAACCCCTCCGACAAGCACAGCAGCCAAAGGGATGGCCATGATGTCCAACTTGGTTTTTCCTATCAACCGTTTACCAACATAGGTTGCAATCAATGCAGCTAAAACAGCACTGATCGGTTGACCAGTGGCAATCGTGAAGGCCCCCTCTGCCGTTCGGTTAATGGCAGCCCCTCCTACCGCACTGGATGCCATGGCACTAAAGATGACTAGGGAGTTACCTCCAAGCTGAAAGGCTATTCCCGCTCCTAAGGCAGGTGCCAGCAAGACCTTAGTCGCCCCACCGATCGCAAGGAAGACTTCCCACCCTAAATACCCTCCTATTGATTCAAACAATAAACCGATCCCTAACGTTACCAATACAGCATTGGCTATTCCTGTTGAAGCCTTATACATTCGTTCTGTGATGTATACTTTTCTGTTCACTTGATTTCCACTCCTATTTTTTAAATATTCTAATATTAAATATCAAATAAAAAACTGACTACGTTAAGCCTATATGATAGGCAGAATATACCCTAAACTATCCATCGTAAGATAGAGGTTAGAAAATCGATTTTCTCCTTCATCAATTGAGCTTGTTCGTATAGTAACACGAATATTCTGACAATGTAAACAGGATTTTTATTCTAATAAAATAAAAACGCTTACAAAAAATAACGGTTTCTTCATTAATCGCTTACCATTTTCCTTCCATTTATTATCTTCATGCCTATTTGGCACAAGATTTATGGTTACTCTACCTATATCCCCTTTCCCTCCCTCCACCGATTCCTTAGTTATTTCACTATAATAGACTTTTCTTTTTTTCTAAAAAAAAGAGAACCAATTTATAATGGATTCTCCTTTTTTTGGGTTTATGTCCTTACCTTTCCTACTATTGAAAACCTTCAAGGGTAGCAAAGGTTTCTCTAAGAAATTTATAAAATAACTTTTCCGTTGGCATTAATTCTCTTTCAGTAGGAATGATAACACCAACTGCCCGTGTTACGGAAGGTTCCTCTAAAGGCAATCTGACCGTGAAGCGAGGCAGGCTATCAATCAAAGAAATTTCAGGTATCAGCGTGACGCCAAGTCCGGCTGCCACCAATCCTTTAATAGCATCGGTGTCTTTCCCTTCGAAGGCAACTTCCGGCTCAAAGCCATTAAGCTTACATGCCTTCATGACCAGTTCCCGCAGAACATATCCCTTAGGGTAGACGATGAATGGGTTTCCCTGTAATTCATTTAACTTGATGGACTTCCTCTTCGCCAATGGATGATTTTCCGATAGAAGGGCAACGAGTTGTTCAATAAATAACGTTTCTCCATGAATTTTCTTTTCATTCGGTGGTAACGGCCCGATCAAGGCCATATTGATGTTTCCTTTTATTACAGAATCGATTAAGTAGCGATAGGAGCCCTGCTTTAATGTGAATTTAGCTTCCGGGTATACTTCCCTGAAGTCGGAAATAACCTTTGGCAATATATAGGAAGCCAGACTACTCGGAAAGCCGATCCGAATCGTTCCCTTTTCCGGATCCATGCTCTCAGCCATCTCCCGTTTCGCCCGTTCAATCATGTCGAATGCCTGTTGCATATGTATTAAAAACGTATTTCCTATAGGGGTCAGTTTAATTTTCCGTCCTTCACGGATAAATAACTGGACACCTAGTTCTTCTTCTAAGTTATATATTTGACGACTAACTGCAGATTGGGCTACATGCAACGCCACGGCCGCTTCTGTCATATGTTCTCGCTGTGCCACTTCAATGAAATATTCGATTTGTCTTAGTTCCAATGTTTGTTCCTTCTTTCATATCAAAACAGCATAAAATTTATCTAATATTCAGATTGTTTTCCTGGAATATAAATTATATCATGAAACTATCACATAAGAACCCATCGATAATCCTACTAATAATTCCTTACTAAATAACAAAAAAAGGGAGCTAAAGAAATGACAACTACCCAAGAAATCCAGCAAGATGAACTGCAGGTAGCCAGAGAATTCGTAAGCGAAGTATATGCAAAGGTAAAGGAGCGCAACCCTCACGAAAGTGAGTTCCAACAAGCTGTAAAAGAAATCTTTCTATCATTGGTTCCCGTATTTGCGAAGCACCCCGAATATATGAAAAATGGAATACTGGAAAGAATCGTAGAGCCAGAAAGAATGATCACCTTCCGTGTCCCTTGGGTTGATGACCTTGGCAATGTACATGTGAACCGTGGTTTTCGCGTGCAATTCAACAACGCAATCGGGCCCTATAAAGGCGGCCTTCGTTTCCATCCGACGGTCAATGCTAGCATCATCAAGTTTCTAGGATTCGAACAAATCTTTAAGAACTCTCTTACGGGACAACCGATCGGTGGGGGTAAAGGCGGAGCCGATTTCGATCCAAAAGGAAAATCAGACGCTGAAATCATGCGTTTCTGCCAAAGCTTCATGTCAGAACTCGGATTACATATCGGACCAGATACCGATGTACCCGCTGGGGACATTGGTGTGGGTGCCAGAGAAATCGGATATTTGTTCGGTCAATATAAAAAAATGCAGGGAAGCTATCATGCCGGTGTTTTAACTGGTAAAGGCATCAGTTATGGCGGAAGTCTAGCCCGTACGGAGGCAACCGGCTATGGCACGGTTTACTTTGTTGAAGAGATGCTAAAAGATAAAGGTTTACAATTCAGTGGCAGTACCGTTGTGGTATCGGGATCCGGTAATGTTTCCATCTATGCGATTGAAAAAGCGACACAATTAGGTGCCAGGGTAGTCGCTTGCAGTGATTCCAATGGATACATATACGATAGAAATGGTCTGAACCTAAATACTATCAAACGACTAAAAGAAGTAGAACGGAAACGTCTATGTGAGTATGTCGATGTTCATCCTGAAGCTGAGTACAATGAAGGCAGCTACGGCATTTGGTCTGTTCCGTGCGACATCGCCCTTCCTTGTGCGACACAGAATGAAATTGATGAAGATGCAGCAAAACTGCTAATCAAAAACAATGTAAAAGCAGTCGGAGAAGGTGCTAACATGCCTTCTACCCTTGAAGCGATTGAAGTATTCCTTAACCATGGGATTCTCTTTGGCCCGGCAAAGGCTGCCAATGCGGGTGGAGTGGCCGTTTCAGCTCTAGAAATGGCGCAAAACAGTGCCAGAATGCCTTGGACATTTGAAGAAGTCGATGAAAAATTACATGGCATCATGAAAAACATTTACAAAAATAGTGTGGAAGCGGCTGAAGCATATGGTATGCCAGGCAACTTAGTGGTCGGAGCCAATATCGCAGGGTTCCTTAAAGTTGCAGACGCCATGATGACTCAAGGGATACTTTAATACGTATTTAAAAGAAGGAGGCGATCCAGTTGGACCGCCTCCTCTTCATTGTAACATTTCACAAGAAAGGATAGCGCCGGAAAAAATACCGGCACTCTCCTTTCTTGCATACACTTTTATTCCTTAGTCACTAGCTTCAATGGAACAGAAATCGTACTATCCACTTTTTCGCCTTTAAGGACTTTTTCAGCCGCATTAACCGCTTCTTCACCGATAAGGACCGGTTGTTGGGCAACTGTTGCTTGTAAATCACCGTTTTTTACCGCTTTTAGAGCATCCTCGTTTCCATCGAAACCAACGACAATAACGTCTTTTCCGGCTGCCTTGATTGCCTCCACAGCCCCTAATGCCATTTCATCGTTATGAGCGAAAACCGCTTGGATGTCTTTTTTCCCTTGTAGGATATTTTCCATGACGTTCAGGCCTTTTGTACGGTCGAATTCAGCCGTTTGGCTTGTCAGGACATCTAATTGCTTATCTGCGATGTTATGGAAACCTTTCCCGCGTTCCCGAGTTGCAGATGCACCTGAAACTCCTTCTAATTCCACAACTTTTGCTTTTTCTCCAAGTTGTTTAACAAGATATTCAGCCGCTGTCTCTCCACCGGCTACATTATCTGAAGCAATGAATGTTTCAATGTCGCCTTCCTCGGAAGAACGGTCAATTGTTATGACGGGAATGCCCGCTTCATTAGCTGATTGGACAGCCGATGAAATCGCAGCCGAATCCGTAGGGTTGACTAGTAGTATATCGACATTTTGAAGAATCAAATCTTCAATTCCGCTAATTTGCTTGGCTGTATCGTCTTGTGCATCGACTACAGACACTTTCATGCCTTTTGCCTTTGCTTCTTTTTCAATCCCATCTTTTAATGCAACGAAGAAAGGATTATTTAACGTTGAAATGCTGACTCCAACCTTCACGTCTTTCATGGACTCTTTTACTTCTTTTTTATTATTGTTAAATCCCGATTCCATTGAACATGCTGCTAATACCACTAAAGACAGAACCATGAATAACGAAAGAACCTTTTTCATTTTGATACACCTCTACTTATGATTTTTTACGATCAAGTAAAACAGCAACCAATATAACTGCACCCTTTACGACTTGTTGGTAGAAAGAGGACACACCAAGTAAGTTCATTCCGTTGTTCAATGTACCGATAATCAAGACACCGACTAGCGTACCGAACATCCGGCCCTTTCCTCCTGAAAGGCTTGTCCCGCCTAATACAACGGCAGCAATTGCATCCATTTCGTAGGATTGACCAGCAGTCGGCTGTGCTGAATTCAAACGAGATGTTAGAATAGCACCCGCAAGCGCCGCCATTGTACCTGCAAGCCCATAAATGGCTACCTTGACCCGGTCCACTTTAATTCCGGATATAAGGGAAGCCTTCTCATTTCCACCGATTGCATACGTCTTACGTCCAAATGATGTTTTATGAAGCAAGAACCAGAGAATGATGAAAGCGATGACCATCACAACCGCTGGAACAGGAATTCCTAGGAAATATCCCCTTCCGAACAGTTGGAACATGTAAGAGTCACCAATACCCGTAATCGGCTTTCCATCTGTATACACAAGCGTTAATCCACGGAAAATGGTCATCGTTGCCAATGTGACAATGAAAGGAGCCATTTTTCCTTTCGAGATAAGAATCCCATTAATTACACCCATTATGGTACCTAATAAAACGCCTACTAATATGGCTAAAATAGGGTCCAATCCTGAAACCATCATGCCAGCCATAAGTGCACTGGATAGAGCTAGAATGGAGCCGACCGACAGATCAATTCCGCCAGTCAAAATAATGAAGGTCATCCCAAACGCAATCAATGCATTAATGGAGGTCTGACGCAATAGATTCAAGATGTTATTCGGTTCCATGAATGATGGGTTTAAAAAGGTTATTACGATAAATAAAAGAATCAAAGCAAGTAATGGACCAAATTTCTGCCAGATTCCAGTTTTCCCTGCAGCCTCAAGTTTCATCCTAGTTTCCTCCTGTTGCCAATGCCATAATTTTTTCTTGTGTTGCTTCATTCTTCATCAATTCCCCGGCAATTTTACCTTCGTGTACAACAAGAACTCTATCACTCATTCCCACAATTTCAGGAAGTTCTGACGAAACCATAATGATAGCGATGCCTCGTTCTGTTAATTCATTCATCAATTCATATATTTCACGTTTCGCTCCGACATCGATTCCCCTTGTCGGCTCATCCATGATCAACACTTTAGGAGAAGTTCCAATCCATTTGGCAATGACCACTTTTTGTTGATTTCCTCCAGACAGATTGCCAATGATGGATTCTGTAGAGGATGTCTTTACGTGAAGACGCTTGACCATCATCTCTGCAAATTTTTTCTCGTCGTCTGTTTTTACAACTCCCTTAGGGGCAAAGCTCTTTAGATTAGGAAGACCGATATTCTCGCGTATGGAAAAGTCTAAAATCAACCCTTCTTCTTTACGATTTTCCGTGATGAAGGCTAAACCATGACGAACTGCATCCGTTGGTTTCCGTATGGATACCTTTTTACCGTCTACTTCAATCTCACCACTACCTATTTGATCAACTCCGAAAATGCCCCGCATGATTTCTGTTCTTCCAGCTCCCATTAACCCGGCTACACCTACAATTTCACCTTGACGTACAGCAAAATGAACATTTTCAAAAAGTCCCTTTTTCGTGAGCGCTTTCACTTCAAGTACTACTTCACCAGGAGTTGCCTCACGTTCAGGAAAACGGTCTTCCAGCTCCCGACCGACCATTTTTTGGACCACTTCGTCAAAATTTGTATCTATGATTCTTTTCGTATCCACTGTTTTACCGTCACGCATGACTGTGATCCGGTCACAAATGGCAAAGATTTCTTCCATTCGATGAGAAATATAAACAAGTGATACCCCTTTTTTTATTAGGCCTTTCATCACTTCAAACAACTTCTCGATTTCCCGATCGGTCAGGGCGGCGGTTGGTTCATCCATGATGATGACCTCAGCGTCCGTCATCAATGCTTTAGCAATTTCAATCATCTGCTGCTCACCAACTGAGCAAAGACCGGCTTCCTTATCGAAAGGAAGCGAAATATTAAGCGTTTTGAAAATCTCGGTGGCTCTCGCTTTCATCTGTTTAGTCTTCAAGACACCGAAAGCATTGACCATTTCCTTACCGATGAATAGGTTTTCTAATACCGTCATTTCCGGCCAGATATTCAACTCTTGCCGGATAAAGGCCAATCCTGCTTTTTCCGCTTCCTTTGAGTCCTTGAAGGAAACCTCTTTACCATTGATCGTGATTGTTCCCTGGTCGTGTTTATGAAGTCCAGTCAAAATGTTCATCAAAGTCGATTTTCCCGCTCCGTTTTCTCCCATAAGTGCGTGGACTTCCCCCGCCTCTAAAGAAAAATGAACGCCCTCTAAAACCTTGTTCTGTCCAAATGCCTTATAGATATTACTCATTTCAATTTGCATACTTTTCACCTCATTTCGTTAAAAGAATACGCCAGACTGCAAAATGCAATTGGAATACGGCGTCGTTTCTCCGGTACGGATAACTGCCTTTGCTTTACGCGTCAATACTTTGAATTCCTCGTGGGAAATATAATCAATCGATTCTCCGAATTCTTGTTTCATGAAAAGATGCTGCTCTGGATTTTTTTCTATGATTTCATTAGCCGCAATCACCTTTTCAATAACCATATCGTCGTGAACAGCACGAACGACATCTTGAAAAGAAGGTGTTCCTGGTGTTAATGCTACATCTATTTTGAGCACTCCCGCAGGAACTGGAAGGCCTGCATCTCCAATGACGATATAATCTGTATGTCCAAGGTCGACTAGTACCTTGGCGATTGAACTATTGATGATTCCATGACGCTTCATGATTCAAAGCTCCCTTCGACTTCTTCTCTTGTCGGCATGCCGCCCTGTGCGCCAAACTTCGTCACCGAAATAGATGCTGCACGGTTAGCAAAGAGCAAACACTCTTCGAAACCTTTCCCTTCTGCAACGGCCACAGCAAATGCGGCATTAAATGTATCCCCTGCCCCTGTTGTATCAACTGCCTCGACCACGAAACTTGGAACGACTCTCTCTTGTTTCCCATCGAAATAGCGTACGCCGTCTTTCCCTTCCGTGATAAACAACTTATTAGGGTATTCGGCCAAAACTTCACTCCGATCCCTTCCATTGAAAAGGATTTCGAATTCATGCTCATTCGGTGTAATGAAAGCGGAACGTTGAATAACATGCTCGCTAATTTTACGCGCCGGCGCTGGGTTCAACAGTAACCTTTTCCCCAGCTTTTCACATAGTTCCGCAAGATATTCTACTGTTTCCTCCGGTATTTCCTGTTGGACCAGGACGATATCCGTTTCTTCTATGACTTTGACTGCCTTTTGAACATACTCTGGAGTGATAGAATCATTTGCCCCTTTAACGACGATGATACTATTATCTCCTTCTGCAAGCGTTATATGGGCCGTTCCCGAAACTTCACCTGGAACCGGTTCCACAAAATTGGTATAAACGCCGTTATTTTTTAAATTTTCGAGGATAATTTCTCCATAGAAATCATCTCCTACACAACCGATCATCGTTACTTCAGCACCCAAGCGGGCTGCTGCAACGGCTTGATTGGCTCCCTTTCCACCTGGCACTGTTACAAAGGAATCGCCCAGAACCGTTTCGCCAGCAATCGGGCGCTTCGTTGATGTTACTACTAAGTCCATGGATGAACTTCCCACTACTGCTATTTTAATCATGATGTTTCTACCTTCTTTCTTGTAGTTAATCTTTCAACAAAAGAAACTGGAAGTTGTAGATGTGTCTCTTCAATCTCTTCCTGATTGATCTTTTTAATCAATAACTCCGCTGCCTGCTGTCCCATCTCATAAGCTGGCTGTCGAATGGTCGATAATGGTGGATGCAATAAAGCCGTGAACGCGATATCATCGTAGCCGATCAATTGGATATCATCCGGGATCCGTTTTTCCCTTTTCAAGATTTCCTGCAGGACCGCTGCCGCAACAATATCATTACAAGCAATGACCCCATCCGTATTCGGGAACCGTTCTAATAACTCTTTCGCACAAATTTGGCCCCCTTGAATCGTAAGCGTCGAATCCATAACATGTATATTCACCTTCGCCCGCTTCAATTCTTCCAACGCTGCTACATACCGGTCATACACTGGTTTAATATCGACAGGTCCTCTAATTAAAACGATGTCCTTACTCCCTCGATCGATCAGTACACGGGCTGCCAGTTGACCGCCTGCCCTTTGGTCGGAATAGACCGCTGTTAGGTTCCCCACTGTACGGTCAAGTAAAACGACCGGAATTTGGAGGTTGCTGAAATTTTCATTTGCCGCCTCACTGGTAGAAGCGATCATTCCTACCACATTATTTTGCAAAAATGTATCTATATACTCTATTTCCTTATCTCTCTTCTCATCGCTATTGCCAAAGATTAACCGATATCCGTATTGTTGGAGATAATCTTCTACTCCCCTGGCCATTTCTGGAAAAAAGGGGTTCGTGATGTCAGGTAAAATAAGGCCGATCAGTTTGGATTTACGTTTATAAAGAGATCTTGCCACTTCATTCGGTTTATAATTCAATTTTTCTACGGCTGACATGACCGCTTTTTTTGTATCTTCATGTGCGTATCCACTGTCATTTATCACCCTAGAAACCGTTGCTACGGAAAAGCCTGACTCCTTCGCAACATCCCGAATAGTTGCCATACCTTTCACCTCAATGTGTTATCTGTAACCGTTTCCATAACAGCTTAACACCATTTTATATGTACGGCAAGCCCCAATATCTTAGTATTTATTGGTTATCTTGCACCAATAAGCATAACACAATGCATTATTTCAGAATAATTTTGATGAACATTGATTGGTTTGGTTATATATCTGAAGAAACCAGTATATTTTGCCTCACCCGTTGCAGGTAACTTTTCGTCTCGTAAAGTTTTCCAAAATCCGTTGCATGCCGCAAAAATCAATTTATCGATTTCATGACCACTATGGGAGAATCGCTTCATTTTGCAATTTGGATTCGTTTCTTAAGGATTACTTAAGCTTTTCCTTATAATCTTTACCGTGTTAAACAATTTTTAAAAAAGGGGGATTCCTATGAATGATTTGAAAGGCAGGCGTGAGCTCAAACATGCTATCACGAAAGCAGATTGCTATCTCTTAAGAAACAACCTACAAAACTTCATGAAGCTCGATCCTCATGGAGAGAATGGCAAATATGTCATTCGGAGTGCCTATTTCGATAACTTTGAAAATAAGATCATGCGCCAAAAAACGGAGGGTTTTTATCATCGAGATAAATTCAGAGCCAGGCTATACGACTATAATACTGATTTCATTAATCTGGAAAAGAAGAGTAAAAGGGATAATATAACGTATAAACAGAAATGTAGGCTTTCGGCCAAAGAATATGAACGGATTCGTTTTGGCGATATCTTTTGGATGGCTGAAGACCCTAGGGATTTAATTCGGGAATTATACATCCAAATGACGCTTTTTCAAATTAAGCCGACCACCGTCGTGGATTATGAAAGAGAAGTCTTCATCTACGAACCTGGTAACGTTCGGGTGACATTTGATAGCCATGTCAAAACGAGTTATCGCGATACCGATTTTCTTAACCCTGATTTGATGGTTGTAGATGCACTAGAGCCTGATTACGTGATTCTGGAAGTGAAATATGACGAATTTTTGCCTGATGTCATCAAACATTTGCTTTCCATTATCAATACTAGAAAAACGGCTTTTTCGAAATATCAACTAAGCCGAAGATACGGCTGATTCAACGAACTATATAATTTGGAGGAATAGCATATGGATACGAACACAAACACGACCAATTTTAATGATATTTTCAAATCTAGTTTTTTGGACAAAACAGAAAGCTTTTCCATTATTGACTCTCTCATAGGGTTACTATTAGCCTTTGCTATCGGTTTGTTCATATATGTCATATATAAAAAGACCTTTTCAGGCGTCATGTACTCACATAATTTCAACATCTCTCTAATCGTCATGACAATGGCTACCGCTTTGATCATCATGGGAATTTCAACTAACATCGTCATCTCGCTGGGTATGGTCGGTGCCCTTTCCATCGTACGTTTCAGAACCCCGATTAAAGATCCAATGGACTTGGTTTTTCTATTTTGGGCAGCCGCTTCAGGGATATTATGTGGAGCCGGACTTATTCCACTCGTCATTATAGGTGCCATCTTAATTGGTATTGTCATGCTTGTGTTTGCAAATCGCCTGACAGTAGAAAACCCTTATTTACTAATTGTAAGATACTCGAATGCTTCCATTGAGAAGCAGTTGGAAGCATTAGTTTCTGGTAAGGTGAAAAAACATTCTATTAAATCGAAATCCATCATGCCTGACAATAACAATGAAGTCACATATGAAATTCGGTTGAAAGATAACGATACGGAGTTCATTAATCAAGTCAAGGATATGGACAGTGTTCATTCTGCAATCATGTTAAGTTATGACGGCAACTTCACTGCCTAAGATAGAAGGAGCCCATTATGTTAAAAACAAGATACGTTGTTGCGTCGATTGGTTTATTGATAGTCATTTTCGTAGCCGTGATGTTTTTCCTTCCTAATTTTCAAATCGACAAGGCCACTAAAGGAAATACGTATATAGAATCAGTATTTGACCAAAGTAAAGTGACAAACGTTGAAATTACAGTGGCTGATGAAGACCTAGCTTCCATCCTGGAAAATCCCTCTCAAAAGGAAATCGTGAATGCCGATGTGACAATTGATGGAGAAACCGTTAAGAATGTAGGGTTTCGGACCAAAGGGAACCTATCCTTAAATTCTGTCGTTCAAATGGAAGATTCCGATCGATATAGCTGGAAGATTGACTTTGATCATTATCAGGAAGATCAGGACCTACATGGCCTGAAAAAATTAGCATTGAATAACAACTACAGTGATCCCACCTATATGAGGGAGTACCTTTCCTATACACTCATGGAAAAGATGGGAATCGCAACTCCCGGTCATTCCTATATGTACGTGACAATTAACGGTAAAGAATGGGGCTTGTATTTAGGTGTCGAGGCCATTGAAGAAACATTTTTAGACACTAACTTCTCTGACGGCACCGGCGACCTTTATTATCCTGATGGCACGGGAAGTGATTTAAAGTGGATCAGTGATGATATCGATGACTATACAGGAATCAACTTGAAAACAAACGATAATTCTGATCAATCTGCCATGATCAAAATGCTCGATGTCATCAATCACGGCGGGGATCTGGAAGAAGTTTTGAATGTAGATGAAATGTTGCGCTACTTTGCGGCCAATACAGCCCTTGTCAACCTTGATCACTATCAAGGCATGTTGAAGCATAATTACTACTTATATGAAGAGAACGGAATCTTCTCCATCCTGCCATGGGACTATAATATGTCATTCGGGGGATTTTCTGGCGGCGGTGGTGGCGGTCCAAATGGAAATAAGGAGACCGAAAAAGGACAAGATGCTGAGAATAGTGATGCCAAACCGAAGCTTCCTGATGCGGCACCGAATATAAACGGTGGTGCTCCGGTGGGGGACATGAGTGCTAATTTCATGGGTGAAAGCACCATTAATTTCAGTATTACAGATCCTGTAATGGGAACGACACTTGAAGATCGACCTTTATTGAATGCCCTGCTTTCTAATGAAGAGTACCGTGAAAAGTATTATCAATATCTAAACGACATTGCCACGGACTATTTCTCTGAAGAAAATATGACAGCGATGACGGAAGAAATAACTTCATTAATCACACCATATGTTGAAAAGGATCCGACTAAATTCTATACGATGGACGAATATATAGAAGCAACGTCCGGAGAGGAAACATTGGTTGATTTTTCTACTCAACGCGCCGATTCTATCTTGGCTCAACTTTCTGGAGATTTAGTTGTGGAAGCTGAGACCCAAAACGGTATGGGTGGACCTCCTAACATGGGCGGTGATGAAAACGGTGCGGCCATGCAGCCCCCTAACATGGGCGATGGCGAAAACGGCGCGGCCATGCAGCCTCCTAACATGGGCGATGGCGAAAACGGCGCGGCCATGCAGCCTCCTAACATGGGCGATGGCGAAAACGGCGCGGCCATGCAGCCCCCTAACATGGGCGATGGCGAAAACGGTGCAGCCATGGAGCCTCCCGGTATGAAAGGAAAGATGGATGCACAAGGAGGGGGTACCAGCAACTACTCCAAAGAAACCATCATTTTATCATCCGTACTCGTTTTATTGCTATTTGGTGCAATAACGTTTGCCCATTATTTTAAACGAAGGGGGAGAAATGGATAACCCTTTAAAATTCCATTACAAAAGGTATCCTTAATTTGGGATACCTTTTTCAATTGTTATATCCCTTAAACTACAGACAACGTATTATTCCTTCAAATAATCTAAGGATAATTTGATCTTACCTTTCCTGAAGCCAATAAAGCTCGTCTCCTGCGATAGAATAAATAACTCTTTACCTTATTTTTAAAAGGGAACCGAATATTATATCCATTTAGATTACAAGGTAGTAAAATAGTAGAAAATATGTATTTATTTTGCTTTAATCAAATACACTTGTTTACTACTTTTACATAAAGGGTAAAGATTTCCATTATTACTTTTCCGATCGTTCTATTTTGGTCTTGTCAAAACGTTTCGGTGTCAGGGGGGAAAGAATGAAAAGAAATCATACGATGATGCAGTTTTTCGAGTGGCATTTAGAATCAGATGGTAAACATTGGGAAAGGTTGAAGTATGCAGCCCTTAAGCTGAAAGATACAGGAATTGACTGTATTTGGCTTCCACCCGTTACAAAAGGCCAGTCCCAAGAGGATAATGGGTATGGAATTTATGACGGTTATGATTTGGGAGAGTTCGATCAAAAAGGGACCGTCCGTACGAAATACGGTACAAAGGATGAGTTACATCAAGCGATTGCTGCCTGTCATAACTATGGATTATGCGTGTATATCGATTTAGTCATGAATCATAAGGCGGGAGCTGATGGAACTGAGAAATTCGAAGTCATTGAAGTCAATCCGGAGAATAGGATGGAAGACATATCCGAACCATTCGAAATAGAGGGATGGACAATATTCGATTTTCCTGATCGTAATAACCAGTACTCCTCGTTTAAGTGGAACCATACTCATTTTAATGGAACAGATTATGATGCTCAACATGACAAAATGGGCATTTATCGGATAACAGGAGAAAATAAACATTGGAGTAAGCATGTTATTAATGAATTTGGTAACTATGATTACTTGATGTTTGCAAACATTGATTATAGTCTCCCAGAAGTACGTCAGGAAATGATTGCCTGGGGGAAATGGATGGTAGACACGTTGAAATGTGATGGCTTCCGTTTAGACGCTGTCAAACATATAGATTATGAGTTCATCAATGAATTTCTGCAAGAACTCATCCCTTACACAAAAGAACATTTCTTCATGGTCGGTGAATTTTGGAAAGCTGACGTAAATGCCTGTCAAACTTTTTTAAACCAAACGAATCATGACCTCAACCTTTTCGATGTTTCCTTACACTATAAATTCCATGAAGCCTCAAAAGCAGGATCTGACTTCGATCTCTCAACCATCTTTGATGATACCCTCGTTACAACTAATCCGGCACAGGCCGTCACTTTTGTCGATAACCATGACTCTCAGCCCCATGAATCTCTTGAATCCTGGGTTAAGGATTGGTTTAAACCATCAGCATATGCCTTGATTTTGCTTAGACTTTCTGGTTATCCTTGTGTCTTTTATGGAGATTATTATGGTATCGGCGGTCCTTCCCCGGTTCCTGGTAAAAAGGATATTATCGACCGTCTCTTACATGCACGGTACGAAAAAGCCTATGGCGAGCAAAAAGACTATTTCGACGATCCCCATACAATCGGCTGGGTTCGCCTAGGTGTAGATGAGCTTGAGGGGTCAGGTTGTGCCATCGTCGTCTCCAACAGTGAACAAAATAGTGAAAAAAGGATGTTCGTTGGCGAGCATCGCGCCGGTGAAATCTGGACCGACCTGACCTTCCATAGAGATAATCACATTACGATAGAAGATGATGGATATGCAACTTTTCCCGTTCATGGAAAAAGCGTATCCGTCTGGGCACTCAATGAGTAAGGACCATAAATAGCAAAAGCAAAAACAGTGTGGATTCCTTATCCTCCTGTTTTTGCTTTTTTTCGACTTGGGCGTAAAAATTTCCTCACCCCATTCATAACTCATGGCAATCGTTTTTCCAACTCTTGCAATCATGGTAAGATAAGGGAAAAGGAGCTGAATGAATCATGAAAAATAAAATTATCGAGAGATTTATTTCTTATGTAACGGTGGATACACAATCTAATGAGGAAGTTCCCACTTGTCCTTCCACGACAGGACAGTTGACTTTGGCAAAACAATTGGTAGAAGAATTACAGGCTATCGGAATGGCCGAAGTCACAATTGATGAAAATGGCTATGTCATGGCAACCTTGCCTTCCAATTCAGAAAAGCAGGTCCCGACTATCGGCTTCCTTGCACATGTGGATACAGCGACAGATTTTACAGGCAAAGATGTGAAACCACAGATTGTCGAAGCGTACGATGGGAGAGACCTCCTTTTACATAAGCAATTGAATGTCGTCCTTTCGCCCAATGACTTCCCTTCCCTTCATGACTATAAAGGACACACATTGATCACGACGGATGGAACTACCCTTCTTGGTGCGGATAATAAGGCTGGCATAGCCGAAATCATGACAGCCATGGATTATTTGATTCAACATCCGGAAATCAAACATGGGAAAATCCGCGTGGCCTTTACTCCTGATGAAGAGATTGGAAGAGGGCCCCACAAATTTGATGTAGAGGCCTTTAATGCCCAATTTGCTTATACCGTGGACGGTGGCCCGCTCGGTGAACTTGAATATGAGAGCTTTAACGCCGCATCTGCCAAAATTACCATCAAGGGCACGAACATTCATCCCGGTACAGCCAAAGGTAAAATGATCAACTCCGCTAAGATTGCCATGGAGCTTCATAATAAACTACCTGTTGAAGAAGCACCGGAATCCACGGAAGGGTACGAGGGCTTTTATCATCTTCTCTCAATTCAGGGAGAGGTAGAAGAAACCAAACTTTCCTATATCATTCGGGATTTTGACAAACAAAAATTTCATGACCGTAAAAAGTTCATCAAGCAAATCGTCGAGGAATTAAGGGAAAAGTATGGTCAAGAAAAAGTGATACTGGAATTGAATGACCAATACTTCAATATGAAAGAAAAAATAGAGCCGGTCAAGGAAATCGTCGATATCGCCTACGAAGCCATGGAAAGGCTCGGGATCGAACCAAAAATTTCACCGATTCGTGGTGGTACGGATGGATCCCAGCTCTCTTACATGGGTCTGCCAACACCTAATATCTTTACCGGCGGAGAAAACTTCCACGGTAAATATGAATTCATCTCCGTCGACAATATGGAGAAAGCGACCAATGTAATCGTTGGAATCGCTTCGCTCTTTGAGGAAAAGGCTGAATGAATGTTTACCCCCATGCAAAAACCCAGACTCCGTACTGTCTGGGTTTTAACATGTGAAGAAGTATTTATAGCGCTCTTGACCAATGCCGATGCTGAGCGATCGCCTCAACGAAACTATCGGCAGATTTACCGTCTGTATCCGCAGTAACCGTCACAACACCTGCAGTAGCGTCACCGACAGGTATTCCTGCCCGAGCAAGAATGTCAGCTGCTTCTTTCCCTGCTCCAATCGCTTTGAAATGATTATAAGCTTCATCAACAAAATAGATGGCATCTTTCGTGGTTCTCAATTTATCGATGCAATCCTTACCGCCTGCCACATACACGGCATCATATAGAACTGAATCTGTCGTCAGGAAGCTTTGAGTCACCTCGATTTGCTTCCCTTCTGCACTCTTGATCATTCCACGATTCACACTGATGATTTCTGATATGATTCCTGCTGTTTTAAATGCACCAAGAATCTGGTTCATTTCGGAGCCGTTAAATCCATCAGCCGCCAATATAGCCACTTTTCGTGTTGCTGGTGTATTGATTTTATTTTGCTCCTGGCTTAAAGCCGGGGAAGTCAATGCCATTTTTGACTCATTTTTATTGGTAGGAGGGTTTACACCCACTCCTTCAGCGATTTTTTTGGCCAATTCCACGTCGACATTGCTGAACATTTCAACGATTTGTTGTTGAATGTCTTTATCTTTCACTTTACCCACTTCAAAATGGAAAGCCTCGATTATATGTTCTTTTTCCACATCGGTCATGCTATTCCAGAATAGCTTTGCTTGGCTGTAGTGGTCATTAAAGCTTTCACTGCGCTGACGCACTTTCCGGCCATCGACTTTTTCTTGATAATGAGCATATCCACCTTCCGCTTCCGAAGCTGGTTCAGGAGAGTTATTGGCAAGTCCATTTTTATGATAGCTGACTTTCCCCTGATTGATGGCCATACGATGCATGCCATCACGTTGATTATTGTTAACCGGAGCTACTGAACGGTTAATTGGGAGCTCGTGGAAATTAGGACCGCCCAATCGTGATAGTTGGGTATCCGTATACGAGAATAATCGTCCTTGAAGTAATGGGTCATTGGAGAAGTCAATACCAGGGACGACATGTCCAGGATGGAAGGCGATTTGCTCCGTCTCGGCAAAGAAGTTATCCGTATTTCTGTTCAATACCATTTTCCCGATGATTTTCACGGGTATCTGTTCTTCTGGCCATAGTTTTGTAGGATCCAGGATATCGAAGTCGAAGTTGAATTCATCTTCTTCCTTAATCATTTGCACGCCAAATTCAAACTCGGGATAATTCCCCATTTCAATGGCCTCCCACAAATCTTGTCGGTGGAAATCGGAATTTTTCCCGGCAATTTTTTGTGCCTCGTCCCAAACAAGAGATTTCACACCAAGAACCGGTTTCCAATGGAATTTGACGAAATGGGAAACTCCTTCTTCGTTCACAAAACGGAAGGTGTGCACGCCAAAGCCTTCCATCATGCGAAAACTTCTAGGAATGGCCCTATCCGACAAATGCCACATGACCATGTGGGCTGTTTCTTCATTATTGGCAACAAAATCCCAAAATGTATCATGGGCTGATGCAGCTTGAGGTATTTCATTATGAGGTTCTGGTTTAACCGCATGGATTAAATCCGGGAACTTAAGGGCATCTTGAATGAAAAATACCGGAATATTATTCCCAACTAAGTCATAGTTCCCCTCTTCGGTATAGAACTTCGTTGAAAATCCACGGACATCCCGGACCGAATCAGCTGAACCGCGAGAACCCGCTACAGTCGAGTAACGGACAAATACTGGTGTCTTAACAGAAGGGTCTTGTAGAAATTTTGCCTTTGTGTATTCCCTCATTGACTCATAAACCTGGAAATAACCATGTGCGCCAGATCCACGTGCATGTACAATTCGCTCGGGAATACGCTCATGGTCAAAATGAGTCATTTTTTCTCGGAAATGAAAGTCCTCCATCAACGTTGGACCACGATCACCCGCCGTCAAAGAATGTTCATCTTCGGAAACTCGCAATCCTTGATTGGTTGTCATCTTTTTACCGGTATCATCCACTCGATATTGTTCCAACTGTTTGTTCTTGCTATGTTCGTTTTCTTTTGTCATCCTTGTCATTCCCTCCCGCATTATCTAAAAAAGTCGATTTCCTGATGTATGTATACTGATAGTTTTCTTAATCTTTAATACCACCATATTTTCGTGGGTAAACGGGATTCTCCAAAAGTTAAAGGTAAATCTCAGGGACTCGTTTCTCTTCTTCATCTAAGACAAAGGATCTTTCGGCTCTTAAGAAAAAACCATACAAAAAAAGGCTACGGAAAACAGTTCTCCGAAGCCCTTCATTTTAGACATCTTTAGTTTTTCACACTTCACCTTCCGCTAGCCAAGGGAAGAATCCATCCAGAAATCTCTCGGTTGCAGGCATGAAATACGAGCCATAGTGATAGTCGGGATCAAGTGTCATAATTACCCAAGTCCCTTTGGTACTGACCTTATCAATGTATAAGACCGCTCCCCCATCTTCTGTTGAAATCAGGATATCGGTTCCTCCTGGAGGCCAATATACGCCGTGTTGATGCCATGTCGCATCAGCAAGTGTCAAATAGCGGCTGAATAAATCATGATCGGGACGTTGCAGCACTAAACCACTTTTGGCATCCTTCTCAAGCCACCACCAAAAGTTCGTTTCCCTGAACTCCCAATTATGTCCCGGAAGCCACTCGTTTAGCTGTGGTCCAAAGGATACGATAATTCCTCCCTTATCGGCAAAATCCATTATTTTTTTCATGGATTTCATGAGAAGGCCCATATGCAGCTGGGATGGAAGCAGAAGTACATCGAATTCATCTATTGGCGTTTCCTCTAAATCGGGAAGGTAAATAAGTTTCTCTATATACTTTTTATATTTCGGTTCAGTATATGTCCGGTGGTGTTGCGAACTTCCTCCGTCGACGACTGCTATTTTCCTCATCCCATTTCACCTCTCTCCTGAAGCATTGAATATTCGTCCTGAACCCACTGTATGAGTTGTGGACCAATACGTTTTTTCGTTCCTCTTGCATTCATCGAGCCGAATAGGTCATTACCTACATGAACCAAAATAGTACCCTTTGTACTATTTCTGTCTATATACGTAATTGGTTCGCTGCCCGGTAATCTCAGGAGAACTTCTGCTCCTTCAGGAATGGGATGGTGGCCTCTCGCGAAGAATCCGGAAACTCCTTTGTTATAAGTCATCTCATCTTCCTCTACCCCATCAAAAATTGGGTGATAATGATCGACTGAGACCTCATAATCCTTGTAACTGTGAATCGTTTTAGGAATGAAGGGTGAGCCGCCTGGCAACCAGTCCAAATACAAATTGCCGCTAAAAACCAGGATCTTTTTATCGTCTAGAAACTCCCGGATGATATCTCTATGCTTAAATAAGAATTTCTGATCGATTAATCCCTGAATAACCAAGCATTTGTAAGGTTTCAAGTCTATATCGGGCAATTCATAAGTATCGATGAAGGTAAAGACATCCTGCATTTGTGAATCATTTACCCTGGCCTTTCCGAAATAACTTCCTGAATCCAGCATCAGAAAGTCTGTTTTATTCTCATTCACTTCTTTTCCTCCTTCATGTTGCTCTAACTCTAACGATGCTGTCATGAGACTTTCGTGAATAGATTTCGCTTTATTTATTTCTTGTCCGCTAAGAAGGGACCATACAAGAAACAAGAACTTCCCTATTATAAGCATGATAAATGCTATATCATAATAATACTTTCAATTTATCATCATTGATAACCATTATCAATGGAAGTGTTTTTTCTTTTTATAAAAAACCTCCAAATGTAGAGATTCATGAATCTTTATTATATTCTCGAATCAACTTATTCATTTATTGAATAGTTATTAGTTCTGCTGTTTAGCAAGATTTAAGACGGTCTGCTTTAGAAGCCAGAAGAAAGAGGCTCCTCCCCTTTGGAAGAAAACCTCTTACCTGTTTATTTAGCTAGCTTCACCATGCATCTACAACCCTTTGCTACTGTCTTTACGATTCCACTTGAGTAGTTTTGGGTCTTTAATTTTCATTTCCTTTTTATTCTCCCAATCCTCTTCCGTTCCATCAGCCACATATTCCTCAATTCCTTCAATCATCCACTTCTTCTTATCAGTATTATAGATCATTGAGAAATCACGTACGGCTTTATATGAAAGGTCTTCCATCTTCTTTTGGTTTTTCAATCTCATTTTGCTGTTATAGGAAACTACAGCTACCGCTTCCGCTCTCCACTGGCCATCAAAATAATTGACATCCAAATCATCGAGGTTAATGACTGCCCCTAAATATTGTGAATGCACTTCATCGACATAATTTTTGACCTGTTCGAAGTTTTCAGCTGCAATAGAGGTGTCATCTTTAATGTTATCCGAAACATTGGTGAGTTTCTTGGTATCGAAACTACTTGTTTCAAATACAGCCCAGTCATGGTTGAAAACATCGACAGCGGACATGACCGATTTTTGGACCTCTTTATCGTTTCTGGCCAAGGAGTCGGGATCCACTACAAGTGTGACTTCCTTAGAGCCTCCCCAGACATCTACCTTATCCTTTTTCATGAAGGTCCCCAGTTCATTTTCCACCGTGGTGACCGTGTTATATGTCCCCGGCAAAAATGGACCATACGTATCCTTCTTACTCTCTTTCACGGATTCCTTCAAGTTATCGACAGAAAGGGATAGTTGATCGTCATCATTTTGTCCCGACACTTTAATGAATCCGGTTTTCACTTTCAGCTTATATTCTCTAAATATCCCCCATTTTTTACCGGACTCGACCAGGCTTACTTGCTGGTTGGTTGCCGAATAATCTTTATCTTCCACTTGTTCATTCAATCCATCCTTAATGGCATCAAAGCTTGAGTCATTGGTATTTAAATACTTTGCAAACGCCTTAATGGATTCTTTGTTTACTACCGTTCCCTTTTTATCAGGATCGATTAACTCCTTAAGCTGACTGGTATCCTTCTTTTCAACTGCTTCTGTAAAAGATTCCACTACCTTTTTCGGTTTATTGTTTTGTTGAACGAAAAGCATGGTTACCAAGACCACGGCAAGTAAAGCAACAGCGGAGATACCACTTATAATCCAAGCTTTTTTTGACATATCTCACTGCTCCTTTAGTATTTTGATCCTGCTGCAAATATGTTCGCTATTCTTTCCTGACCATCTTCTGAAGAATCAACACTCCATTTCCCGTCCTCTTCTACCAAAAGAACCTTTAAATCTTCCCCTTCTTCGACATCTTGGGCATTTACGACTTTATCAAATTTAGATATTAAATACTTTTTAGTCGCTTTCTCATCATATTTACCCGTTTTTTCTCTATATTCAAATTGATAATCTGAAAGGTCTTCGTAAATGTTTCGTAATGAAACGGTTGAAAACTCAACTAAAACTACAGCCTTTCCATTTGCCTTTGCAGAAGTAACCGTTTTAAACTCGGCCTTTTGTGACTGAGCCGATTTATAAGTGGCGTAAAGTTTATCTACTTCAGCATCCGTCAACTTTCCAACGAAGTTCCTTTTCACCTTCTCTTTGAAGACCTCTTTCGCTTGTTCCTGCAAAGCTGCTTTGTCTGCAGAAACGAATTTCTCATAGTCACTATTGTCCTTATCTAGGTAAATCGCATCGATATAAGCGGCTAACGCTTTTGCAGGATCTTGAAGAGCATCAAAACTTTCAGCATAATCAGCCGTGTTCACTTTAATAATCACTTCTTCGATTTTCTTATCATAATCTTCCGATTGAGCTTTGACCCCTATTTCATACTCTTTATCTTTTTCCACTTCAAAAAAACCTGTGACCGTTTTTGTCTTTCCGGCACCCAGATCTCCACTGCCTTCAAACTCAATGCCCACATCAGTGTTATATGCATCTGAAATCGCATTAAATTCTTCATCGCCATCATATAGCTTCATTCCATCTCTAGTTGAAAGTCGAATAGATTCCTTGGCTTTATTATTCAGCTTAAAATTGACGGCCAAGATTCCTTTTTCCGTTTCTTCTTCTGCCACACCATCGTCTTTTCCAAGTAGCACAAAAGATGCATCCTCAATGGATACCTCTAAATCCTTATTCTTACTCTTGCTATCGCTCTTTTTTTCCGAAGATCCACTAGAATTGCTGCATGCAGATAACATCAGCATACAAATAAACAATACCGAAATACCCCTTAACTTAGACACCATATAAATTCCCCCCTATAAATAAATAAAAGACCGCACACTGATTTCCAGCGAGATCTTTGGATAGGGAAAAAGAATACCGAGAACCATTAGTTAATGCAGATCAATGATTTTAGACTAGTATGTATTGGATTCTTTTTCCACTTATCTTCATTTACCTCTAATCACCCTAATCCAAACCCAAAAACAACCTAATTAATACATATTTTGGTATATTTTTTATTGTTGAACAGGCATAAAGTATATAGACCAAATCTACTTCATTAATTTCATTGAGCCCTTTTAACCATTCCCGTTGAAAAAGAAGGGGTCTTAAAATTCCACTGAGATAAAAATCAACCCATTTCCTAGCGAACTGATAGCAAAAAGCCCAGAGATAAAATCGCTGGGCTATCAATCACAATCTATTCTTTATTTCGTTTAAACATCACATACAAGAAAATGAGCACGATGCATGCTATAACGGTTGGAACAACAAGAAAACCTTTACCCTGCTCATGTTCTCTTATTCCTCCTTGTTCCTCCTTATCTACTACTATGGATTTTTCCCCCTTTACAGAACCCTTTCCGAACTTCACCTGCTTCATGATCGGGCCATCTTCAGTTTGGGAAATCCACGATTCTTCAATCATTTTCCCCTTCCATAACACAGGATCGGCCGCCCCGTTCAAGACACGGGGATGTGCATCCATCAGGTATTCGTTATTCCCTATATCCAACTTATACGTTTGATCTTCACCCACTTCAACCTGGCTTACCTCTCCTGTCGGTCCCGGTGATAAACCCGCTTGTTCCATTAAAGTTTCACCATCGATTTCGATTCCTAAATTCCTGGCCATGAATATCACGAATTCTTCCCTCGTCATTTCTCCGTCAGGGTCATTCAAGTATAGTTTCCCTTTAAAAAAGGCATCTCCCACATCGCCATAGGTCGCATTTCCTTCTAGAGAGGATAGCAAGCTAGACTTCATTTCTCCACTATCTACGCCTCGGTATTGATCCAATCGAGATAGGAAGCCCACTGACCACTCTGCCAATTCTTTTCGGGTCAGTTTATCCTGTGGATGAAATAGGCTATCTTCGTGCTCATAACTGATGATGCCCATTCCGCTAAGAAGGACAACATCTTCTGCTGCTTGTGAATATTGGATATCATCATATACATTCTCTTTATTTACGACGTGTGCAGATACAACAGAAGGCACCAACATCATTAGCATCACATACACCAGTATCCAATTTTTCATTTGGCCACCACCCTATTTATTCCGGACGCAGAATGAGCGCCCCGTTTGTTTGTTCCAAATGTGCCATCTCTGAAATACCCGCCAGTCTTTCGAACTGACTATAAGGGATTTTAAATCCTTCCAGCTCATCCACCAGTGTATCGGGTAGCAAAAATCCATTGAAATATCCCGCTTCCAGCTTCAATTGTGCAACATCCTTGGACTCCTGCAGCACCTGACCCAGTAATAGAACATGCAAATCAGGCTGATTATAGACCAGATAAACATGATCTGACCGAAAGAAATACTGAAGGTCACTTCGTTCATTCAACCATTTCTCATCAAGTCGATAAGAGTCTTCCGATGTCTCAGCCATGGCCCACTTTCCTGCCTCTTTTTCAGTCAAAGTGGTATCCTTCCCTAGCTTTTCAATGAGGGATTCTTCCACTTCTGAAACCCAATCGATATCCAGATAGTTAGCAAGCTGTTCAAGGTCAAGTCCTGGATTATCGGAAAGAAATTTTTCCCGGCTTACTAAATTCCCCTCTATCACCTTCAGGAGCTCCTGGTGGCCCGCCATGGAATTTTTGGCACTTTCTAATTGTTTATAATGCAGGTAGAGCGTATTCAGGTCATCGATATAGGATTGGAGATTCCTTTCCATCAACCACTGACTCCCCATGATATCGACAAGATTCTCGCCTTCCATCAAAAAACCAAGCCATGAATCCAATCCTACGTCGCTATACAGTTGCAACTTATCCATCGCATTGCGCTTTTCATCCTTATATTCCTGTTCCATTTCATCCACTTTCGGGGAAATTTTCAATAAATCCTTTTTAGTCTCTTCCATTTCCCGTTTTAATTTTTCAGTCGTGCTTTCGTCATTAACCCCGTCAAGAAATTCCGCAAATGCACCCGTCAAATGTGCAAATGCAGGCGTCGTTGAAACAAGCAATATACCAGTAACTAGGATGATAAGTAACTTACGCATCTTTAATCAACTTCCTTGTCGCTAAATAACTAGCCACAACCCCTACAAGTGATCCGAGGAAAATAATCCATGTCATAATCCCGTAGACACCATTGTTTGTAAAAGTAAATAAGGACGGGAACCGCTGACCAATTGGCACAAGCACGAAGGTAAATAATAGATAGACGGCCAAGTCAGCAGCAAGACTTCCCATCAGCCCTACAATCAAGCCTTCGAACAAAAACTGATTCCGCACTGTGGATGGCTTGGCCCCAATCCATAATTTCACTCTTATCTCCTTCTGCCTTTGATAGAGCGCTAAATTGATAGCCATATAGACCATACCGAACGAGACAACAATGAAGAAGAATAACAGTAACAGTCCGTAAGCGTTTATCCGGTCCATCCAAGCTAAAATGGTCTCCGCCACTTTTTGGGGGTAAACGACTTTTGAGATTCCTTGCATCGACTCCAATTCTTTAGCAACCATGTACATTTGTGAATGTTCGTGAAGTTCTATGCGAATGGCATCCTCTATTTCGCCACCAGTCTGAAAGGATTCCAGCAGATGCTCCTTTCCCTTAAAAAAGAAAGCGAGGTTCTCAATCATTTGCTTGCCTGTTTCAACCTCAACAGAGTCTATGAAACTCCTTTTCTCAAGGATCGAAGCCACGGCTTCCGTATCGGCTGAAGGATCAAGGTAAACCTTCAGCGTGATTTGTGAATCCAGATATTCCAACAGGTCACCCACACCAGAACGAACCAGAATGAGGATTCCAGTAAGGAACATCGCTATGAAAATAAGGGCCATCGAAGCAAGAGCTGCACTCCAATTACGCTGAATCCCTTCTTGTGCATCCATTAATGTGCGTTTAATCTTTTGAAGCTTCATGGACTTGCCCATCTTCCATCACCCATATTTTCCCCGGAAGCGACTTTAAAACCTGCTCCGAATGTGTAACAATCAGCATGGAGATTTCCTCCTCTTCGTGAAGTTCTTTCAATAACTGCAACATTTCCAGTGCGGTTTCCGTATCCAAGTTTCCAGTCGGTTCATCAGCCAATAAAATCCGTGGTTTATTCAAAAGTGCCCTGACAATCGCTACACGTTGCTGTTCTCCTCCTGATAATTGATGAGGATATTTCCTTTCCTTCTCTTTCAATCCGACCCTCTCGAGGAGACGGTGTGCATCAGATTCTATTTCCTTCGTATCCCTCCCAACCACTTCTCCTGCAAGCATGACGTTTTCCAATACCGTTTTACGATCAAGTAATTCGAAGGACTGAAAAATGATACCCATTTTACGACGAAGCTTATATTTCGGAAGGTTTCCAATAGGAATCGAATCAATCTCGATTTCTCCTGTAAATCCCTCTATTTCACGATATAGCAATTTTAGTAGCGTACTCTTTCCTGATCCGGATTTCCCTTGAAGAAAAGCAAATTCCCCTGGTTCCAAATGAAAAGAAAGGTTACCGAGGACTTCACAATCCCTGTAACCTTTCGTAAGTTTTTCGATTCGAATCATTACATGTCACCTTCTGCAAGCCAAGGGAAGAATCCATCCAGGAACCTTTCCGTTGCCGGCATGAAATAAGAACCATAATGATAATCGGGATCGAGTGTCATGACGACCCAAGTACCACTCGTGCTGACCTTATCAACGTATAGAACGGCTCCACCATCTTCCGTGGAGACGAGGATATCCGTTCCGGTAGGAGGCCAGTAAACACCATGTTGATGCCATGTCGCATCACCAATTGTAAGATATCGGCTGAAAAGATCATGATCAGGTCTCTGAAGAACCAATCCACTTTTTGCATCCTTTTCTAGCCACCACCAGAAATTTGTTTCCCTGTATTCCCAATTATGCCCTGGAAGCCATTCATTTAATTGTGGACCGAATGAAACGACGATGCCTCCGGCGTCTGCGAAGTCCATCACTTTATCAATGGACTTCATGAGCAAACCCATATGTAACTGAGAAGGAAGAAGGAGGACATCAAAATCATCAATGGGCGTTTCTTCAAGATCAGGAAGATAAATCAGCTTTTCTATGTATCTACTATATTTTGGTTCGGTATAAGTCCGGTGATGCTGCGAACTCCCCCCGTCAACCACTGCTATTTTTCTCATTCCCCTTCACACCTCTCTTGAAGTTTTGAATATTCATCCCTAACCCACCGCATAAGCTGAGGGCTGATACGATTCGTCGTTTTTTTAACCTTCTTAGAACCAAATAAGTCATTTCCTGAGTGTACAAGAATGGTTCCACTTGTGCTGTATCGGTCAATATAGGTGATTGGCTCTCCTCCAGGAAGGGTTAAAAGCACTTCAGCCCCCTTAGGAACTGGATGATGCCCACGGGCAAAAAACCCCGAAACGCCTTTGTTATAGGTCATGTCGTCCTCTTCTACCCCTTCAAAGATGGGATGGGGCTGGTGGATCGAAACCACGTAATCTTGGTAACCGTTAATGGCTTTCGGAATGAAATTAGCGCCCCCTGGAAGCCATTCAAGATATAGGTTGCCACTGAAGACGACGATTTTTTTGTCATTCAGAAATGCTTGAATGATCTTTTTATACTTATAAAGAAATTTTTGGTCGACCAGGCCTGGAATCACCAAGCATTTATAAGGCTTTAAATCAATGTTCGGTAGCTCATAGGTATCAATAAAGGTGAAATCATCCTGATAATCCGGGTCATTTACCCTAGCCTTTCCAAAATAGCTTCCTGTATCGAGCATCAAAAAATCTTGTATATGTTCATTCATTTTCTTTCCTCCTAATAATGCTCCAACTCTAGCAATGCCTCTATCAAGCTTTTTGTGAAAGGATGCGCAGGATGATCGATTACATCTGACGTGCACCCCGATTCGACAATCTTTCCTCGATCTAGTACGATCAAACGGTCACAGAAACTACGGGTCAACGCAATATCATGAGTGACAAACAAATAGGAAACCCCATATCGCCTCCCCATTTCTCTCATTAACTGAAGAAGGTCAAGCCTCAAAGATGTATCGAGCATCGAGGTCGGTTCATCCGCTATAATCAAACGTGGCTGACAAATGAAGGCCCTCGCAAGCCCCACCCTTTGTCTTTCCCCCCCGGATAATTGATGTGGATATCTATTCATGTACTTTTCAGGGGCCAAGGCCACATCATTTAAAGCCTTTTGAACCAACTTCTTTCTTTTGAAACGATCACTTTCTAATTTTTGAATAACAAGTGGCTCGGCCACCAATTGTTCAATCGTCATAAGGGAAGAGAGTGACTCATAGGGATCCTGAAAGACCATTTGAATGGATTTAGCAGAAAGCCTACGCTCTTTGGCCTTCATGCTCAGCAAATCCTTGCCTTCTAAAAACACTTGGCCGCCATCCGCATTTTCCAGACCTGCGATGATTCTCCCGATGGTACTTTTTCCCGCTCCGCTAGCTCCTACCAGTCCAACCGTCTCACCTGGCATTAAAGAAAAGGTGACTCCTTGTAAAACAGGATCAACCTGTTTTCGGAAACCGCTACTTCTATATGTTTTTTTCAGTCCATTTACGACTAATAATGCTTCCTGATTTTGATTATCTCGATCCGGTTGATCATGTTTCAGTTCCACTTTTTCCACTCCTATCGATTCACTCATGATAATTTTTCCCTAATTATGTCAGGGTGTACTCTAGGGATAGAATCGATAAGACGGCGCGTATAGGGATGTGCCGACATTGTGGCCAATTCTTTAGCCGGGCCTTGGTCAATCAGCATTCCCTCTTTCATGATGATCAATCTGTCACTTAGTGACAGGACGACCGGTAAGTCATGGGAAATGAAAATCATCGACAATCCTAACCTTTTCTGCAAGTCGCGTAACAATTGGATGATTTCCACCTGGACTTTGACATCAAGGCCCGTTGTCGGTTCATCAGCAATGATGAAATCTGGCTCATTGATCAATGCCATTGCAATAATTACCCTTTGTCGCATCCCACCACTCAATTCATGGGGGAAAGCAGAACCCCATTTAGGGGCCAAACCTACCTGGTCGAGCATATAGTTCACCCGTTCCGCTACTTGAGCATGATCCATTTTATGATGGGTCGTTATCGCTTCCGCTAACTGACTCTTGATGTCCATGACTGGATTCAAGGCATTCATGGCAGCCTGTGAAATCAGGGCCATTCTATTTCCACGCAGGCTTTGCAATTCCTTCGAGGAAAGATCTGCTAAGTCCCTTCCCTTAAAGTGAATGGTCCCTTCTATGTGCGCGGGGCTTTTTACCAGCTGAAGAATGGCTGATGCAATCGTCGTCTTTCCACTGCCCGATTCTCCTACCAATCCGACGACTTCCCCCTTACTTATAGAAAAATCAACATTGGTAACAGCCTTGACCCTTCCCTTTTCTTTCGGATAGGTCACCGTTAAATTCCTAACATCCAGTATCGTATCGGAATTCCATTGTTCATCGAACTTACTAGAAACCCGACTTCTTTTCTTCCTCACAGGAGAAACGGTATAACTACTTAACCGCGGGTTCACTTTTTCTTCTAGATAATAACCAATCAACGAGAACGATAGTACAGTCAGTACGATACACAATCCAGGAGGAATGACCCACCAAACCCATGCATCTGTTAAAAAGGCACTTCTAGAATTGGCATAATACAGAATGCTGCCCCAACTTTTGATTAGCGGGTCCCCCATACCGAGAAAACTCAGTGACGACTCCATCATGATGGAGACATTCACCGCTCCCACGAACTGTGGAATGATAAGAGGAAAGACGCCGGGAAGTATATGTCTAGAAAATAAGTAATACTCGTTAGCCCCCATCGATCTTGCTGCCAATACAGGCCCCCTGCTCCTTAAGGAAAGGGTTTGGGCCCTAATTTGCCGCGCCTTTCCTGCCCACATTACCAAAGTGATGACAAATATTTGAGTCCACATGCTTGGTCCTAAAAAGACTCCTATGACAATCATTAGGGGCAAAAATGGAAGGGTCAGCGTAATATCGATGACCCTCATGCACAAGGTATCTAGCCAGCCTCCCGAGTATCCTGAAACCACCCCGATCAACGTCCCGATCAATGTTGCCAATAGGGCAGATAGGATACCGATCATTAAGGAAACACGGGCGCCTTCTATCACTTCTGCCATGATATCCTGACCCATATCATTGGTACCCATCCAATGGACGGAGGAAGGCGCTTCAAAGGGCTTACCCGCTTGTTCATCCGCGTCGAATGGAATTACATATGGTCCAGCAACCGCCATCAGAACCAGAACGGCCAATAGACATACACCTATCAATCCTATCTTCTTAGATCCAGTATGCATCATTGAGAATCCCCCACACTTTTTCTTGTACGAGCCCGCGGATCAAAAATTGGATAGGTCAGATCCGCAAGTAGGTTGGTGACAATCACTGCAAGAGTGATGATGAGAAACACACCTTGCATCATCGGGTAGTCGCGTGCAGTTACACTCTCGTATAGGAGCCTACCTATCCCCGGATAAGAAAAGACACTTTCAACAACCACCGCACCACTGACTAAAACACCTAAGCTCATAGTGAAGTGGGTATAAACAGGCAGCAATGCATTACGTAAAGCATGCTTGAAAATCAAACGGCCATTACTGACTCCTTTTAATTCGGCCATTTGAATATAGTCCTGGCCAAGCGTTTCGAGCATCGAGGAACGCGTCAAAAGAAAATTTGAACCAACCGATGCAATGGTCACCGTCAGTACTGGTAGAATGAGATGACTGAGTACATCCAACACGTCATTCATGGTTCCCCCGGTATGTACGGTCGATACCGCACCGAAGGAAGGGAACCAGCCTAGGTTGACAGAAAATACCGCTATGAGGAGCATGCCTATCCAAAAACCAGGAATCGATTCCAAGGTAAGCATACCTGTCAACGTCAAGACATCTCTTCGTTTTCCCCTGTTCCAGGCGGTATAGGCCCCTATCACAATTCCGATGATCGTACTCAAAATCAAGGCAGGTCCGACAAGTAGAAGTGTCCATGGTATCCGCTCTGCCAATACCTTCGTGACTGGGATTCCATATTTAATGGAGTTTCCTAGATCAAAATGAAAAATCCCGGTAATAAAAGTAAGATACTGTTCCCATACTGGGCTGTCGAGACCAAGCTCCCTTTCCACATCCAGCCTCTGTTCAGGCGACAATTCATTCAAGCTCGATTCGCCAAAATAATATTGAAGTGGATCTCCGGGTGCCAAGCGCGGCATGGAAAAATTGATAGTCAGCGCGACTAAAAAGACAAGAACGTACTGTAAAAACTTCTTACCAAAATCGAGGGAGAAACCTTTTCTTCTCATCACCGTTCCCCCATTCTATTTGATGATTTTTGCATCCGTTGCTGAAACTGCTTCTCTCACTTCTTGAGATAAGAATGAGAATTTATTAATAATTCCATATCCTGGAGACTCCACCCATTGATCATAGGCAGTAGCATTAAAAGCAAAATTCTCCTCAGGGTAATAAAGTGCGACACTCGTCGGCTGGCTGTTAAACAGTTCTTGCATGTCAAAGGAAATTTCCTTACGTTTATTTAAATCTCTTTCTGCCATCCAGTCGGTAATGAGCGCATCCATTTTTGGATATTCTTTATCCTTCGACCACAAATAGTTTGAACGGTGGGACATGATAAATTGATCAGGATCAGCTACACCATGTGCACCAATATTTCCAACACTCATATCAAAGTCTCTTGTTTCGAACAGTGCCGAAATCGTTCCAGCCTCCAACGCCTCTACCTTCACATTGATTCCCACATCGGCGAGTTGCGCCTTCAACATTTCAGATGTCCGAATATAGATTGGTTCGCTTGACGATACTTTCAAGGAAAGTTCTAGCTTCTTGCCATCAGGTGTTTCACGCATTCCGTCCCCATCCGTATCAACATACTTTAACTCGTCCAATATCTTCACCGCTTCCTTTTTATCATAAGGAGTGTTCAGGCTAGGGTTCGTCCAAGGAGAATCAGGATGTGGGTACCCCTTAGTACCTGCTCTTCCTTCTCCAAGCAAGACAGTGTCCACTATGTTTTGTCGGTCAACTGAAAGTGAGATTGCCCTTCGGAATTCCCCCTTATCAAATGGCGCATGATCATAATTCAACTTCAATTCCACAATCGACAGCGGTGATGTCTCTGCGACTTTCATGTTATCCATTTTCACGAAGGTATCATTTAATTCGGTTGGAAGCGCCCTCGCCGAAATATCAATTTCACCCGAACGTAAGGCATTAAACATTGCCGTGGAGTCCTTGATGATTGGCATATTCAATTTTTCCACAAGAGGGCTTCCCATAAAGTAGTCTTCATTGGCCTCAAACGTGTAAGATTGGTCAGCGACATAGTCCACTAATTTATAAGGACCGGTTCCAATCGCTAAATCAGTATATTTCCTTGGGTTTTTAACATTTTCCCAAATATGTTTTGGTAAGATCGGTAAATCAGCAAATGTAATGGTCTCAAGTGATGGACAAGCATATGCACATGTGAATCGAACAGTGTCCTTGTCATCTAACTCGATTTCTTTAATATGGGGAACCTCACTGACATGATGGGTATGACGGTTAGCCGGTCCATCCCTAAAGTATTCATATGTAAATTTTACATCCTCTGCCGTGAAATCTACTCCATCATGCCATTTAATGCCCGATTTGATCTTAACGACCCATGTTACCTCGTCAATCTGCTTAGCAGATTCCGCTAACCAGGGCTGCGGTTCATCTACATAAGGGGACGGAGAGAATAGTTTGTCATAAACTAGTTCCGTCAAATAGTCGATATTTCCGGTATAAATATTTAAAGGACCTGCATCTGTAGGAAGTCCAATATTCAATTCTTCCGCCTTACTGGTTTCATCGGTCTTTTCACCCGCATCTGCACTTTCTTTCATGCCCTCTTTGGAGTTGCATCCAACCAGGAGCAACGATAGTAATAAAAAACTAAAATAGTACTTGAATGATTTACGGGTAAACATGTGTAGAACCTCCTTCAATATGGACAATCTATTGTGAATCTATAAACCTATTAAAATATTATTTAGAAAAATGAGAAAATCGTTCCCCTTCTTAGGCATCATACTAAACGAACGACCCTCTCAATTTACCACCACTGATAATGATTATCAATATCGTTTATATCTTTGATTAAGGATTAAACCTTGTTTAGAAGGTGTTGTAAATCTTTTTATAATATTTTTGAATGCCTCTATTCAATTTTTGAATAAACAAAGTAGCCCTTTACGGTCTTTTACATGAAACCCGAGTTAAAATCAGCACAAAAAAAGATCATCCCTAAGGACGACCTCAAATCAATTGCTTAAATAGCTTTTCAATATTTCTACAAAAATCCTTTTGGCTTTCCGTAAACTGAATACCCTTTCGAGTGACTAAACCATTTTTCCGTTTTATTGTTAAACCTGAAACAGGCCTTGAGGATAATTCTCCCTTATTTATCTCCCCTACCACAGCAAAGCTAGGAAGAAATGCAATACCGTGCCCAGCCTTTACGGCCTTCTTTATCAGCTCAAAGTTGCTCATTTGTAAGTATCGGAGTTTTTTTATCTGCCGGCTATGTAAATGATTCTTGATATATTGCTGCAGATGGAGGCTCTTCGGTAGGAGAATTGTTTGATTATGTAAATCCCGGTAGTAAAGGGTTTTTCTTTCTTCCCAAGTGTGTTTAGCCGGAAAAATCAAGGATAGGGTGTCCTCGAATAAGATTGATGTGTCGTAATTATCCATGATATAGAAGTCTTCTGGATAGATTGGCATGATTGCAAAATCCGTCAGGTTATCTTGAAGACTCCTCTTTAAATCATCATAGCAAAAACTATTTATTTCGATGTACTTTGGTGGCGAGGCATCCTCAAACTGCCTGAGAATATCTGAAAAGAAATATTCCGCTATATAATTACTGACGAAAATCGATAGTGTCTGTTCATGACAGTCTACTTTTTTTATCGTCACTGAAGCTTCCTCAACGAGATTTTGAATCTGCTTAGCATAGGACAAGAGAACTTCTCCTTGCTTTGTTAACTCCACTTTCCTTCCGCTACGATTGAAGAGCCTCGAATCAAAGTCTTGCTCTAAGTGGTTGATATGGTGGCTAATCGTAGGTTGTGAGCAGTAAAGTCTCCGGGCAGCCTCGGTGAAAGAGCGACACTCAGCAAGAACGATGAATGACTCCATTTTCTCCAGTATATTCATTCTTATTAACCCCTCGATTAGCTTTTTTTATTTGAAAATGATAATCATTATCATCAATATTTTAACAGTTCCCAAATAACCTGTCCATGTGAAATCCTTCGATCTTTCAATTATCTTCCGTAACCTTATGAGATATAAACTCTTATTTACTTCGTTCATCAGGACTACCGACTCTTTTATCATAATTTCCATGTTTCATTTGAAAATGAGTAGATAAAACTGGTTCTACACCAAAAAAAAACCGGAAAGACTAATTTACGTCTTTTCCGATTCTTTCTTAATTTGGCTCTTTTATCGTTTATTCGCTTCTGAAACCTTCAAAACCTTGCCTTTGACTTTCGTATTCTTCATCACTTTCAAGACCAGTGGACCTTTGCCATTAAGGATCTCTACATAGGATACATTATCTTGAATGGTTATAATTCCGATGTCATCAGCTTTTACTCCATCTATCTTCGCAATTGTACCGACAAAATCGATGGCCCTAATTTTCTTTTTCTTCCCACCATTAAAATACAGCTTCATAATTTGTTTATTAAGCTGTTCCCCTTTGTCCTTTTTAATCTTCGGACGGGTCTTTAGCTTCGCTTCGAAGTCCGCTTTCATGTCTGAGACATTTTCTTTGGTCGGAATGGGCATGTTAGGAATCGTGAATCCGATGTAGCTTTGGATTTCAGTGAGGAACTTGCCTTCATATGGTGTCGCAAACGTGATTGCCTTCCCTTTTTTACCCGCACGTCCAGTTCTACCTGTACGATGGACATAACTTTCCTTTTCAAGTGGAAGATCATAGTTAATGACATGGGTGATATTATCAATATCAATTCCTCTCGCCGCTACATCCGTAGCCACTAAATAGCGGAATTCCCCTCTTCTATACTCGTTCATCACGGCCAGTCGATCCTCCTGAAGCATTCCACCATGAATCATATCACATGGATAATCTAATTCCATTAACTGTTCACATACTTCATCAACCTTATCTTTTGTACGGCAGAAAATGATACAGCTATCTGGATTTTCGACAATCGTAACATCTCTAAGCAAGTTAAACTTATCATCTTCCTTCACTTCGATAACAGCATGTTCGATTTTCTCAGTCGTTAAACCCGTTGCCTTTATTTCAATATCCAAAGGATCGTTCATATATTTATGGCACAGTTTTTTTATGCTCTCCGGTAAAGTGGCAGAAAACAGCATCGTTACACGGTTCTTTGGCAGCAATTTAATAATGGCTTCCACTTGCTCGATGAATCCCATATTTAGCATTTCATCCGCTTCATCGATAACTAAATGAGTCAGTCTATCTAAAACAAATGTACCCCTTTCAATATGATCAAGGACACGGCCAGGCGTTCCGACGACCATATGGCTTTTTTGCTTCAGTTCTGCTTGTTGCTGAGCAAAAGGAGATTTCCCATAAACCGCTGTTGCCTTAATCCGTTTAAAACGGCCAATATTCGTAATATCCTCTTTAATCTGTACAGCCAATTCCCGTGTCGGGGTCAATATGAGTGCCTGTGGCTTATTTTCCTGCCAATCGACCATATCACAGAGTGGTATGCCGAATGCAGCGGTTTTTCCGCTTCCTGTTTGCGACTTTACGACTAAATCCCTTTTTTCCATAGCCACGGGAATCACTTCACGTTGAACTTCCGTTGGGTGCTGATAACCTAGGCTATCCAAAGCCCGAACGATCTCATCACTTAATTTATAATCAATAAACTTAATTTCCGTCATATAACAGCCTCTTTTATTGTTTAGTGTGTCTTGCTTTATTGTTTCCGTAATGGTTATTTCCTTATACTAATTTCTATTATACGCGATATGCATCAATAAACCTTGTAATATCCTAAACCACTTGGTATTACAGCAGGTTTTTCATGGCATTTCAATTGCTAATGAAAATAGCTAATGAACTTACTCGTATGCTAAAATATGCATGTACGAATATAGTCAAATAAGCTTGTAAAGGAGAAGTGGGTTATGATAATCGTAGCGAATAAAATCAAAGTGAAAAAAGGAATGGGAGCTGTCATGGCACCGGGGTTTACGGCACCAGGTCCTTTAGATACGACAGAAGGCTTCGTTAAAGTTGAAGTATTGTTAACGCAAAACTTAACCGATTACGATGAACTAAACGTTAATATGTACTGGGAAAACTTAGACAACTTTACGGCATGGAGAAACAGCGATGCGTTTAAAGCTGCACATAAACGTCCAGAACCTTCTTCAGACGAAGCTAAAAAAGAATCGCCTATCATTGGTAGCGAACTTGTCACGTATGAAATCGCATCTGTAAAAGAAATCGCTAAATAATCACTTCTCACTTGAATGAGGCTGTAGGTTTACAGCCCCATTTTCATGTTCAGGCAAGCATAAAGGATTCGACTTTCCCAATGAAAAAAACAGTATGTAGGCGATACATACTGTTTTTTTCATTGGGAGTGGCGTGCTTCAATTAGCGGGCCTCCGTTTTCTTGATTTGTTTACTCCTTAACTGGCCACAGGCCGCATCAATATCCGTTCCATGTTCCTGACGGATTTTGCAATTCACGCCTCTCTTTTTCAACGTGTCATAAAATGCAAGCACCGACTCCTTCTCGCTTCTTTGATATTGACTGTGTTCATCTACAGGATTATATGGAATCAAGTTAACGTATAGGCGGTGTTTCTTATCATCTAGCAGTTCTGCAAGCTGTTCAGCTTCTTCACGATGATCGTTGACGTCCCTCAATAAGATATACTCAATCGTTATTCTCCGATTCGTTTTTTCCAAATAATAATCCAACGACTTCATTAATTTTTCAATTGGAATACCACGATTTATTTTCATGATCCTGGTTCTAAGTTCGTTGTTCGGAGCATGTAAAGAAATGGCCAAGTTAACCTGTAATTGAGTATCCGTGAATTCATAAATCTTATTAGCTAGTCCACTCGTCGATACTGTAATGCGTCTAGCTGCAATCGCCAGCCCCTTATGGTCCATAATGACCCTCAAGAAGTCAATCATGTTGTCAAAGTTATCGAATGGCTCACCGATACCCATCACTACTACATGACTTACGGTATCCCCATTCCCCAATTGATCAAGGTGAAGTTGAACATTCATAATCTGCTCGACTATTTCCCCGGCAGATAAATCACGGCTTTTCGCTAATAAACCGCTTGCGCAAAAACTACAGCCTATATTACAGCCCACTTGAGTGGTGACACAAACTGATATTCCGTATTTATGTCGCATCATGACCGTTTCAATCAGGTTGCCATCCAGTAATTTAAATAAGAACTTGATCGTCCCATCCGCTGACTCCTGCTTAACATGCTCAGTCAACGTTTGGATAACGAAGTTTTCTTCCAGCAATTGAATGCACTCTTTATTGACATCTGTCATTTCCGAGAATTCCGTAACACGCGTCCGATAAAGCCATTCCCAGACTTGTGTTGCCCGAAACTTCTTGTGGCCATGGTCCAAAAGCCACGCTGTCAATTGTTCAAATGTTAATCCATAAATGGACTCCTTATTCATACGTTACCCTCTTTTCATAACATTAAATTACATTCTACTACCTATCTAGCACTACCCACAATCCACTAGTACAGCTATTTTATTTATGGTATGGTTCATTTCTATTTATCCGAAACGCCCGATAGATTTGTTCCACTAAGACCAACTTCATCAGCTGATGGGGAAAGGTCATTTTAGAAAAGGAAAGTGCATAATCACTTCTTGCCATCACATCGGCACTGAGCCCAAGTGACCCACCGATAATAAAGGCTAGCTTACTTTTTCCATAAGTAGCAAGTTGGTCTATATGTGTCGCAAGTTGCTCAGAAGTGAGCTGTTTTCCATTGATCTCAAGCGTGACGACATACGTATCCTGACTGATTTTGGCCAAGATCCTCTCGCCTTCTTTTTGCTTGACGATTTCCATATCCGCAACACTCAAGTTTTCTGGAGCCTTTTCATCGGGCACTTCTATTAAGTCTATAGTAGCATAGGCTCCCAGCCGTTTTGTATATTCAGCAATTCCTTGCTTTAAGTATTTTTCCTTGAGCTTGCCAACAGTAACAATCGTAATCTTCATATATATCCTCTGACTTTCCATATGTTTTAATTCAAGTGTTGGAATTGCCTCCTATTATCATACCTTAGAGAGACCCATAAGCAAAACAAGCAAATCCTTGCAGACTTTTAAAGCGTAAGATTCTTGGTACAAAACCATAATATTTAGCCCATTTGTCCGTTATATAACAAAAAACCGCCCCCTTTCTAAAAGAAAAAGGCAGCGGGAATCTTCATAGGCTTTAACTTTATATTCTTCTCTAAAACAGGTTAAGAACAGGTTACAAACATGTTATCCACAATACTTATCCACATATCCACAATTTCTATCCACATGTTGTATGGGAATATTAGTTCGCTACTAGATATATAGCCATGTTTCGACAATATTCACAGGTTGTTGATAACTTATTTTCTTCTGAGACCAACGTTAAAACTGGGTATGTTTCACACTCATATACCACTTCATCGAGCGCCATTTCAACGTGTTCCTGACAACAGTATACATTCATTATTTATTCTTCCTTTCATTTTTAAATTCCTCATTCTTTTGAAAGTACTTATCCACAATTTATTTAGTATCTTTCGTACTTAACAAAATATCCACAAGTAATGGTATCAAACAGCAAGAAAACCACAAGCAAAAAGAACAGGAAAGCAAAGCTTCCCTGCCTTTCTCGCTTTTAAATTTCGCCACTTGATAGCTCAATTTCCGCCGTTTCCTTTTTGCCATCTCGGTAGTAGGTAATTTTTACTTTGTCACCGATTTTCTTTTCATTGTAAAGATACTTTCTTAACTCTACAATATCATGAATATTTTCATTATCCATTCCAACAATAACATCAAATTCCTCTAGGCCAGCTTTCGCAGCTGGGGAATTACTTTGAACACCAGTAACAGCAACACCGGACGTAACCTTTTTTGGTAACTTTAAAGTGTTTTGTTGATGATATTGTGAAATTTCTTCAACAGATGCCAAATTCACACCTAAATACGCACGTTTCACTTCACCGTATTTCTCAATGTCACTAATAATAGGAATGGCAGAATCTATCGGAATGGAAAGACCAATACCCTCTACAGCGCTTTCCGCAATCTTCATTGAATTAATTCCAATTACCTGACCGGACATGTTGACGAGGGCCCCACCGCTATTACCGGGGTTTATGGCTGCATCCGTTTGGATAACTTCTGCGTTCCAGTCCACTTGACCGTCCTCATCAATATCCACTTCAATCGTCCGCTCCACACCCGAGATGATTCCTTGTGTAACAGATCCAGAGAATTGAAGTCCTAACGGGTTACCAATGGCAATGACGGGTTCACCCGGCTTTAATTTTTCCGTTGACCCAAACTCAGCCACCGTCTTTACTTTATCATCATCCACTACCACGACAGCTAAGTCGGTCCAAGGGTCACTCCCCTGTAATTCAGCAGGTAGCTTGGTTCCATCGCTTAACGTAACTTCTAATTCATTGGCATTCTCGATAACGTGATTGTTCGTGACAATATAGGCCTTGCCGCCTTCCTTTTTATAAACGACTCCAGATCCAGTGCCGGCCTCGGCTGAACTGCTTTCATTTCCTCTTCCACTCCAAAAGGAAGTTTCTTGAATATTCGAGATGCCCACCACTGCATCACTTGCCTTATCTACCGCACCCGTGACAGCACTGGTGACGTCTACGGAAACTTTCTGTTGGATTGGTTTTCCCTCTTCCTTATTTGTCGGCGCCTCCGTCTCATGGTCCGTTTCGTTATTTAGCATTCCAACCCCCGGGAATGCTAATAAAATCAGCAGGGCCCCAATGATGGCGCCTCCTAAACCTGATAGAAAATAGCCGGTACGACTTCCTTTTTTCTGTTTATTTTGGTTCTCTTCATTCTCCTCGTAATAACCCAAGATAGCTCCATCCTCTCTTTTTAGGAATGAATTAAAGCAATTACTATTGTTTGATATCCACCCTTAATTATACTCATTTAACAGGAAATATCTAAAAAAAAGTATGTCTTTGCACATACTTTTTTTCCTATCAGTACTAACCAATCGGTACCCTTTTTAATCCAATTACTAACTAACTATCAAAAATAAAAAAGGAATGAAGCAGGTTCCCCCATTCATTCCTTTACTGATTATAATGAAACAAGCTCAGTCGGTTTTTTCGGATCGGTATCATATAGCGAAAACTGTTCACCAACGATTATCCCTTTTGTTTTTAACGTCTGCTCAACCGACATCCTTGCAAGGTCCTTCATATTATTATCCATACTTAAATGGGCCAGGTAAATCCGTTTCGTCTGATCCCCTGCCACTTCACTCATGGCCAGCGCCGCATCTTCATTGCATACATGCCCTACATCACTTAATATCCTGCGCTTGATGCTCCATGGATATCTACCCATCCGAAGCATCGACACATCATGGTTGCTCTCGAAAACATAGGCATCGGCATTCGAGATAATGCCTTTCATCCGATCGCTGACATAACCTGTATCAGTAATGACAACAAACTTCTTTCCTCCTTGGTGAAACACATAAAACATCGGTTCTACGGCATCATGAGATACACCAAAGGATTCTATATCAAGGCTTCCGAAGGTTTTGACTTGCTCCATCTCAAAGGCAAATTTCTGCTCAGGAGAAATTTCACCGATCGACCGCTCCATTGCTTGCCAAGTCTTTGTATTCGCATATATGGGGAGTTTATGTTTTCTAGCGACCACTCCAAGACCTTTAATATGGTCGCTATGTTCATGCGTAACCAGAATTCCAGAAAGCTTGGACATATCTCGGCCGATATCTTGAAATAATCCTTCCAAGGCTTTCCCACTCAATCCAGCATCTACTAGGAAAGAATGGTCCTCCGTCTCCACGAACAGGGCATTTCCCGTACTCCCACTTGCGAGTACACTAAAATGCATAGTCATCTATACTCACTCCAGTATTTTTTCTTCTGTATTTAACTCTATCACTTCACCATCAAACGCATTTACGAATAAATCCGTTTCATCATTCACCACTACCCACCATGTTGGTACAAGAAGATGCGAGGACGATGTGGTTTGCAGCGAATTATAAAAACCCAGCTTTACGTCCGTAACTTCGTCTTTAGAAACTATATTACCATGACTATATAAGGCATAAACAGCATCCAAGTCAGTATACAGCTCTTTCGGTTTATTGAACTTCTTTATTCCCACTAAATACGTCTGCTCATATGACGTTACCTCGGCCTCTTTATTCAAATATAGAGTGACCTTACCCTTACTATTGTTAAAAAACATTTTATTATCAGTAACTTGATAGCAGGTAATGGTCTGGCCTTCCTTATCATAGCCCCAATAGCCATATTCACTTCCGTATAATATATGATCCTTCAGGAATAGATCAATATCGGCAGACTTGATTTCTTTACCCAAACTGATGGGAGTTTTAAATGAACCGACAAGTTTATTCCCTTCGATGAAATTTACCTTTTGGTTTTTCAGATCCTTTAGTTCCTTCTTGTCGAAGTTTTTGCTTTTGGCAATTAAAAATTGATCCTTCACCTTTTGCTTTGCAAGCGGATTCTTGATTGTAATATCATCTTCTTTTAAAACTTCTTCGTAGGATGACTCCGTGATGAATTCGTCATATTGGTTATCATTGATTTTCTCAAGCAACTGATACAGTAAAAATATATTCAAAACGAAAAACACCATAATGAATATGGATTTTGTATTATTCCAATCCATCGTTATCGCCTCCTGCATCTTCAAAAGGCACAATCAACCATTTTTCACCGGACTGATAATACCAAGTCGGCTCTAGTGTAACGAGAGTAACGAGTTTAGAGTCCAACGATTTGTTTAACTTATAACCTATCGAAATGTCCTCTACACTTTCGAAATCGATGTTCTTGTTCTCCTTCAATTGGTCCACCACTTCATTGCCAGTTGGCAAGGTCACTACGGGACTTTCCGATGGCAGTAAAGAGGCCAATGAGAAGTAGGGGCGTTGATAACTATAAATATCTTCTTTCCCCCATACCTGCTCGATTTCAGTCATTCCATATTCATTGAAAGCGGGATAACCATCAATAAATAAACGGAATATCACACGTTGCTCATTTTCTGAAAGGTAATCAAATCGGTAATTATTACCTTCCCAGCCGGCATGATCATTGATAAAATCAATGCTTTTTTCCAAGAGCTCACTGGACCTGCTAAACACTTTGAGCTTTTGTGCCGGGTTTATATAAGAAAGAACATAATCTTCTTTATTAACCGACAACAATCTCGTTCCATCTGAATATTCTTCTCCCCGGGTTACCATTTCTTGTCGAACATATTTAGGGTTATTGAATAATGCATCTTTCAGATTCTCAATATCCAGATTATCAATATAATATTGGTATCGGTTGATTTTCGTGGGCTTCTCCGGAACGAAAATCGTCTTGGTACCTCCGATTGTTAGAGCTGTGTAAGTGGGATAACTTTTATTATAGAATTTCTCGCTGAAATTTCTAAGGTTATTGGTTTGAACCATACCTTGATAGATTTGCTTCTTTTTATAGGAAATAAAATAAACGGCAGATTGATCGCCACCGATATCCTTTTGTTTAATCACGATTCGGTCAAAGGAAAAACTCGACATGTCTTCGTCCTTAATATCCAGTACCGATTTATATAAGGACATCGGTACGACATCGGAAAAGTTGATTTCGATGGATCTGTCTTCATGGACGAAGTCCTCAAACTCCTGTTGGATCATCTTCAAAGGGACCTGCTTTACATCACTATAGGCCCATTTGGAAAACTCTTTCTCCATTTTTTCAATCTTCACGGGGTCCACGGTCTGGAAGTGCTGGCCATTGCGATGAAAAAGGACACTTACAGGTTTGATGACATCACTTACAATTTGTTCATCACTCTTGATCTTAATTAAATCAGATTCATCGATTTTTTCATATTCAGGCTCGTACGTCCAAATATTCCATGTCAAGAAAACGCTAGTCCCAACTAAAATAATCAGTATGATACTTTTAGCACGTTCAAAATTCATGCCCAATCATCCTCTTCTTCCTGTTCGTAAGGAAGTGTAAAGAACACCGTAGTTCCTTTTCCATCCACACTTTCCGCCCAAATCTTCCCGCCATGGGCTACGACCATTTCTTTTGCAATTGCCAACCCAAGGCCCGTTCCACCAAGGTTCCTTGCCCGGGCTTTATCCACTCGGTAAAACCGATCAAAAATCTTATCGATCACTTTTTTAGGGATACCGACCCCTTGATCCGTTACACTGATCACAATAAAGTTTTCCTTTGGCCTGATACGGAATGTCACTTGACCTCCTTCAGGAGAGTACTTCAAGGAATTCGAAATGATATTATAAAGAACCTGAGTAATTTTATCTTCATCGATATCGACAAAATACGCTTCTTCCGGGATATCCCTTTTAAAGGTGATGTCATCATTTTTCGTCATTTCAAAACGGTCAATAATATGGTCGTAAAACTTATTCAAATTTACCCATCCGGTTTTAAGCCGGTAATCTTTACTGTCCATTTTTGAAAGCTGCAACAAATCATTTACAAGCCTGATCATCCGCTCCGTCTCATTTTGTGTCACACTTAAAAAGGAAGGGGCAATCTCCTCATCCTTCCAGGCACCTTCAGCCAAAGCTTCCAGATAGCTTCTCATCGTCGTTAGTGGGGTACGTAGCTCATGTGATACATTAGCGACGAATTCCCTACGCTCTTCCTCTATTTTTTCCTGCTCCGTGATATCATGCAACACTGTAATCAACCCATTCACGAAGCCTGTTTCCTTTTGGATAACGGAAAAGTTCCCTCTTAAAATGAAGGGCTGACCCTTTTTGCTGTAATCAAGGATGATGGATTCTCTTTCTTCCAGCAAGTCTTCAAATTTGTATTCTTCTTCAAGTCCCAACAATTCGATGATAGGTTGGTTCATGACTGCTTCGCGTGAGACACTCAAAAGCTGTGCGGCAGGTTCATTAATCAAATTCACCCGACCACGTCTGTCCGTCGAAATCACGCCATCCGTCATGTTAGCGAGAACTGATGAAAGTTTCCGCCGCTCCCCTTCCGTACTCGATTGCGACTCTTGTAGTTTTTTGGTCAGATTATTAAAGGTAACGGCCAGCTGACCTATTTCGTCATCGCCATATACTTTTACTTTCCTCGAGAAATTCCCCTTGGCCATCACCAACGCCTGTTTTCTCATATCCGACATCGGTCTTGTGATGGTCCGAGCAAGCAGAATCCCCAAAATGGCAGTAATGGCTAGAGCAATGGCCGTTCCTGTCATGAAGATGGAGTTAATTTCATCCATTTGTTCGAAGACGTTCTCCATCTCTGCGATAACATAGACCGCTCCTATAACCGTTTCGTTCGCTTCAACAGGTGTGGATAGGACCCACACCCGCCTGCCGCCTGTATTCTTGTCTCTGTATATATCGTGGTCTTCACCACCATATGTCAATGTTTTCTTGATGATAGGAAGGGTCGTTTTCTTCCCTACAATTTCCTGGTTAGCTGGATCCGAGGTCCCGATTACCCGCCTGCTGCGTGTATCTATAACGCGCACTTCCGAAATATCATTCGTTGAATTATCGCGATCTTTCAATACCGTGTTAATTGCTTCTTCGAGGGTCGGATCTTCCTCCCCCCTCACCTTTTCCATCTCTTCCCCAATGCTATAGGTAAGAAGGTTAACGTGGCCCTTTATCGACTTTGTAAAATTCCCAACAAGATTTTTTTCCAATTCCCCAACAAAATAAACCCCGATTATTTGCATTGCCACGAAAATAAGCAACACATAAATCAGGACGAATTTAAAATGAATTGAACGAAAAAAGCCAACCTTTTTCATAAAATTTACTCCTGTTCAGGGTTACGCAGGTAATAACCGACCCCTCGTCTAGTTACGATCCAGCCCGGGTGGCTTGGATTATCCTCAATCTTTTCCCGAAGACGTCTCACAGTTACGTCGACAGTCCGGACATCCCCAAAATAGTCATATCCCCACACGGTCTGCAATAAGTGCTCCCTCGTCATGACCTGGCCGATATGTTTGGCTAAGTAATGAAGTAACTCGAATTCACGATGCGTTAACTCGATCGTTTCTCCTCGCTTTGAAACGACATACGCATCAGGATGTATAGTAAGATTGCCTATCGTAATTTCCTTCGGTTCATTTTCTTGATCCGGCACCGGGACGGCTTGTTGACGTCTTAAGTTCGCCTTTACACGAGCAATTATTTCCCGGGTACTAAATGGCTTCGTCACATAATCATCCGCGCCAAGCTCTAATCCTAATACTTTATCAATTTCTGAATCCTTTGCTGTTAACATGATGATTGGCGTTTCATACTTCTTTCTTACTTCTCTGCAAACTTCCATCCCATCACGCTGTGGAAGCATGATATCAAGTAATATCAAATCAGGTTGAAGCTCCTCTACCATTTTAAGCGCTTCGTTGCCATCATAAGCACAGGTAACATCGTACCCTTCTTTTTTTAAATTGAATTGTAATATATCTGCAATCGGCTTCTCATCATCCACTACCAAAATCTTCTTGTCCATCTACCTATCTCCTTTTTAAAACTAAACTTTTATCTATTATAAAACATGTCCTTGTCCGGGACATTTACTCGCATGATCATGCTGTTTCAACTTGCCTATCGAACTAGTAAATTAGATACCCACAATATATTCCCTGTAAAACGGTCAAAACACCTATAAACGGCATATTGTACCTCTTCTACTTTATCATTTTACAGGCATTAAATCACCTTTTACCTATTATTCTCAACTATATAAATAACAGAATAAGTCCCCGAAATAACTTTCGAGGACTCCCAACGACCTACTGGCTTATATAATCCAATGGATTTGCAAGAACTCCATTTTTATAGACTTCAAAATGAAGGTGAATGCCAGTGGAATTACCTGTTGAACCCATACTACCAATTTTCATTCCTTTTTCAATCTTTTGTCCTGCTTCAATATTTATCGATTCCAGATGGGCATAATTCGTTTTATATCCGTTGTTATGATTGATGGTCACCTTATTACCATAACCACCCGAGTTACCAGCAAATTCAACGACGCCATGATCCGTAGCCTTAATGGTCCTAGAGGTAGGTCTAGCAATATCTATTCCCTTATGGAGCTTGCCCCACCGATGTCCTTGCTTACTTGAAATATACCCTCCATCAGCGGGCCATGCAAAGGTGCCGCTCCCTTCAGAGGGAATGATCTTCGTGCCTTTTCTAATGACCTGTTTTTGTTTGTGTTCCGTAATTTCCTTTTTAACGATGGTTTCAGTGATTTTTTCACCGTTTGTTTCCGTAACCTTATAGGTGAATGACTGGACGCCTTCACGTCCTTCTTGTTCAACGACTGACTCGCCTTTTTGCAAATTCTTATCTCTTATCACTTTTCTCTCAAATGGGATTACAGTTTCTTTCAATACTTCCCTTTCGACTACTACATCCACGTAGGGCATTATCTCCATCACTTGAACCTTTTGCCCTTCACCAATCCTATTACCCTCTTCAAGGCCTGGATTAAGCTTTATCAGTTGCTCTAGTTTCATATCATAACGATCAGCAACCATTTCCAGTTCTTCTTCCCCAGATGCCTCATAGGTAACTTCTTCTTTCTTGCCTTTCTCTATCAAGGAGATGGCCTCATTCACTGTCATGAGCTTGTCCGGTTCCACAGTGGTTTCCTTCCAGGTAACCGGCACCGTGTACTCGATAGAAAGAATTCTGCTTCCTTTCTCTTTTAATGAACCTGGTTGCTCTAATACCCCTGCTTCCTGGTTGGATTCATATTCGGCCAATTCTTCTTCATCCATATATAATAAATTAATCTTCTTTAAAACTTCCTTTGCGTCCTTTTTAGTAGGTACATAAGAAACTACTTGATTATCGATAATGATTTCAAATGCAGTAGCCTTTACAGTAAACTCATCCTCAAGTTCCTCCATGGTCTGTTTTTCATCTATTTCTGCATTAAATACATTCTCTCGCACAAGTGTCATCTGCGCTTCCTCATCAAATGTATATTCTGGGTATTCAGACTCTGCCTCGCTTACCTTTTCACTTACCAATTTTTCTATTTCCGTTTCATCCGTTACACTTCCGATAAACTCTTTATCCATATACACATGCTGAATGGAAGTGATTTTTACAATCTCAGCGGCCGTTGCACGATTTCCGGCAAGCAATAAGATTATGGAAACGACCAATAGAAAGCTTCCTTTGATTTTTGAGCTAAACATCTATTGTCCCCCTTAATGGCCCATGAGCCATTTAAGAAACTAATCAAAAAATTATGAGTGAGATTAACTTATTTTCAAAATTTACATGGATATGATTAATTTCTACAACTATTTTTCCACTCATAACTTTACCATAATGAAAAAAAAATCAAGAAATAGACTTTGTTTTGTAATATAAATGTATAAATAGTGACAACAAGTACCAAAAATATGCAGAAAGAAAAAGAATGATAGTAGGAAGGTTACCACGGGAAAAGGTCGCGCTCGTTGAGGAGTGGAGTATAGTGGATATTCTTGGTACATATGAATTGTTACAAACTGATAACAAACACTTAACAGAGGTACGATGGTTTTTCATAAAAAAGATTATATTTTACCTTTTAAGACAAACAAAAAAAGTGCCTTCAAGGGCACTTTACAAAAGGATGGCTCAGGACGGAATCGAACCGCCGACACAAGGATTTTCAGTCCTTTGCTCTACCGACTGAGCTACTGAGCCAAATATTCTATTTCATATGAAAGGATCATGTAAAAAATAAAATGGCGGTCCCGACGGGAATCGAACCCGCGATCTCCTGCGTGACAGGCAGGCATGTTAACCGCTACACCACGGGACCAGCAAAAATATTATATGAAGAAAAGTGACCCATACGGGATTCGAACCCGTGTTACCGCCGTGAAAGGGCGGTGTCTTAACCGCTTGACCAATGGGCCGAAAAAAAATGGTGAGCCATGAAGGATTCGAACCTTCGACCCTCTGATTAAAAGTCAGATGCTCTACCAACTGAGCTAATGGCTCGTACTAATGAATCTTGCATTGTCATTACTTTGTTCTACTGTGACGACGCTTTTTATATTATCATAGTTTTTATAGTTTGTGCAATAGTATTTTAAAATAAATTAAAATTAATATAAGTTATTTTGTTCCGCTAGTCTTCAAGATGATATCTTCTGTCATCTAGTTTGGTAGTAAAGTAAAAAAGAAGCTGCACTAAGTCAGCTTCTTTCCTAACATTTAAGCTAAACGCCAAGGGCTTCTCACGATATTTGTTTGATTACGGTCAGGACCAACAGAGAAAGTAGTCAAAGGTATGCCTACTAGTTGAGATATGCGCTCTACATAGTGACGAGCGTTAGCAGGTAATTCGTCCAATGATTTACATCCTGTGATATCTTCCGGCCAGCCTGGTAGCTCTTCATACACTGGCTTACATTCACCTATCGCTTTCAAAGTCGCTGGAACTTCATGAATGATTTCACCTTTATAATCATAAGCTACACAAATTTTAACCGTATCAAGACCTGATAATACGTCAATGGAATTCAGAGATAAATCGGTGATCCCACTTACACGGCGGGCATGGCGAACGACAACCGCATCAAACCAGCCAACACGTCGCGGTCTCCCCGTTGTTGTACCGTACTCACGGCCTACTTCACGGATTTGATTGCCAACTTCGTCTTGCAGTTCTGTTGGGAAAGGTCCATCCCCCACACGGCTTGTATAGGCTTTACATACACCGACAACATGGTTGATCTTCGTTGGTCCAACACCCGAACCAATGGTTACGCCGCCTGCGACTGGATTCGATGAAGTAACAAAAGGATATGTTCCTTGATCGATATCAAGCATGACCCCTTGAGCTCCCTCAAACAAAACGCGTTTCCCATCGTCAAGCGCATCATTTAAGACAACCGATGTATCGCATACATATTTCTGCACTTGTTGTCCATACTCATAGTATTCTTCAAAGATATCTTCGATTTTAAAACCTTCCGTTTCGTAAAAACGTTCAAACATGCGGTTTTTCTCGACAAGGTTTTGATTCAATTTTTCTTCGAAAATTTCACGGTCCAATAAATCTGCCATACGGATTCCATTACGCGCAGCTTTATCCATATAAGCAGGACCGATTCCTTTTTTCGTCGTTCCAATTTTATTGGCACCCTTACGATCTTCTTCCACTTCATCCAACTTGATGTGATATGGAAGAATGACATGCGCACGATTTGAGATACGAAGATTATCTGTGCTGACTCCATGACTATGTAAATAAGCAAGCTCTTCTACAAGCGCCTTGGGATCGACTACCATTCCGTTCCCAATGACACAAATCTTATCACTATAAAAAATTCCAGAAGGAATTAAATGCAGTTTATATGTTACTCCATTAAATTTAATCGTATGTCCTGCATTATTACCACCTTGATAACGAGCGATGGCCTCTGCATTCTGGGATAGAAAATCTGTTATTTTACCTTTACCTTCGTCTCCCCATTGTGTACCGACTACTACAACTGATGACATCTGAAAAAAGCACCTCCAAAGGTTCACGTAATACCGATTTTTAACCGGTTCTTATCATTCAACTCTATTTTATCAATAATTATAAAGGGAAGTCAACACAAAATCCGAACATTATACATACTATCAATTAATTTGTTCGTAAATGAATATTCTCTCCAATTCTTGACACTTACGTGGGACCAGAGTAATTAATCGTTGCATTGATTAATATTTGTTTAAAATGGTAAAAGAAGAAAGGGTCCTTTCTCCTTTATAAGCTTTACCTTATCCTTTTTTATTAATTTCATTAATCAATATTCTTGGTTGTAAAAAAACAGCCCACCAAAAAGGCGGGCTGATACTTTAATGCAAAATAGTAAAAAACGAATTAAGCTCCAGGGGACATCGAATCATCATCGAAGCGCCGTTCGAGGTTCACGAATTTATTGTATTCTTTTACGAATGCCAGCGAAACCGTACCAACCGGGCCATTCCTCTGTTTTGCAATGATAATCTCGATGATGTTTTTGTTCTCGGACTCTTTATCATAATAATCATCACGGTATAAGAAAGCCACGATGTCTGCATCCTGCTCAATACTCCCTGATTCCCTTATATCGGACATCATCGGACGTTTGTCTTGTCTTTGCTCCACGCCACGGGATAACTGAGAAAGAGCAATCACCGGAACTTGCAGCTCACGAGCTAGAGCCTTTAGTGAACGAGAGATTTCCGAAACTTCCTGCTGCCGGTTATCGCCTGAACGGCCATCTCCTTGAATCAATTGTAAGTAGTCAATCAATATCATACCGAGGCCATGTTCCTGCTTCAAACGGCGGCATTTTGACCGGATTTCGCCAATACGAACTCCTGGTGTGTCATCAATATAGATACCCGCATTCGACAAACTTCCCATTGCCATAGTCAGCTTGCGCCAATCCTCATCTGTTAAGGCACCCGTCCGCAAATTCTGGGCATTTATATTACCTTCAGCACAGAGCATACGCATGACGAGCTGTTCAGAACCCATCTCCAAACTGAAAATCGCAACGTTTTCATCCGTTTTGGTTGCAACATTTTGGGCAATATTCAAAGCGAAAGCCGTTTTACCAACAGAGGGACGCGCTCCAACAATAATGAGGTCATTTCGTTGGAATCCCGCCGTCATTCTGTCTAGTTCAGCGAATCCAGTTGGGATTCCCGTTACATCACCTTTTCGGTTGGTCAAGATTTCGATATTATCATAGGTCCGAACCAATACATCTTTTATGTTTTGAAATGAACCGGAGTTTTTACGCTGTGCCACTTCCATGATCGTTTTTTCAGCTTCCCCGAGGAGCTCCTCGACCTCGTCCTCACGGCTATAGCCTTCCTGGGCAATGGTTGTCGCCGTTCTGATTAAACGACGAAGCAACGACTTCTCTTCCACGATTCGGGCATAATATTCAACATTGGCTGCAGTAGGAACCGAACCGGCCAGCTCACTTAAATAAGAAACTCCGCCCACTTCTTCGAGATTTTTAGTGGCAGAAAGTTCTTCTGTCACCGTAATCAAATCGACAGCCTTACCTTCGTCGTTCAACTTGAGCATCACGTTAAAGATCTTTTGATGCGAACTTCTATAAAAATCCTCCGGAATCAACAATTCCGATGTAACAGTTAGTGAGGATGGCTCCAAGAATATGGCCCCGAGTACCGCTTGCTCCGCTTCTATATTTTGAGGGGGAATTCTGTCCTGAAATTGCTCTATCATATCTTAAAACCTCCCAATCTAAGAGGATAATTTTTTAATTAATTCGTAGATTTTAGTTAAAAAAGAAAAAAAGTGACAGGACACCAAAGCCCAATCACGTTTTTTTCGTCTCTTTCTATTCTATCAATTTTTTTCAGATATGAAACCACTAAAATTAGTTAATTTCTTTCACTTGCACAGTTAAAGTCGCTGTAACCTCAGGGTGAAGCTTCACTGGGACCTTCGTATGCCCTAAAGAGCGAATGCCTTCTGCAAGCTCCATTTTACGTTTGTCGATTTTAATACCGTGTTTTTTCTGAAGCTCTGAAGCTACCTGCTTCGTCGTGATAGACCCGAATAAACGCCCGCCTTCACCAGCTTTTGCGGATAATTCGACCGTTAACTTTTCGAGTTCCACTTTAAGATCTTTTGCCTGTTGAAGTTCTTCTGCTGCCAGAGAATCTTCTTTATTTTTCTGCGCTTCCAACGTTTTAACATTGGCATTATTCGCCTCGATCGCCAATCCTTGCTTAATCAGGAAGTTATGCGCATATCCATCCGCTACATTCTTAACTTCGCCTTTTTTCCCTTTTCCCTTAACGTCTTTTAAAAAGATCACTTTCATTCTTTTCGTCCTCCTTCTAAATATTCATCAATTGCTGCTTTCAACTGGCTCTGCGCTTCTTCAATGGAGCAGACCATCTGGGTGGCGGCATTCGTTAAATGCCCGCCACCATTCAACATTTCCATGATTACCTGCACATTAACATCACCTAAAGAACGGGCACTTATGCCAACTGTATCCTCAGACCGTTTAGCCATAACAAAGGACGCGGAAACGCCATCCATGGTCAAGAGCGTATCGGCTGCCTGGGCGATTAGAACCTGATTGTGTATCTGTTCGGATTTTGCGGAAGCAATTGCAATGCCCTTTTTATAAAAGACCACTTCTTCAATTAGTTTGGATCGCTTGATATACGTGTCCACATCTTCCCTTAGGAATTTCTGCACCAGTACAGTGTCCGCTCCATGTGCTCGTAAATATGAGGCTGCATCGAATGTACGTGAACCAGTCCTTAAAGTAAAACTTTTTGTATCGACAATGATTCCTGCAAGCAGGGCCGTCGACTCAAGCATATCAATTTTACTACGCTTTGGCTGATATTCAAGAAGTTCCGTTACCAGTTCAGCCGTCGAAGATGCGTATGGTTCCATATAAACAAGCAGGGAATTTTTGATGAATTCTTCGCCGCGGCGATGATGATCGATGACGACCACCTTATCAATCCGATTTAATAGTCGTTCTTCTATTACCATCGTAGGCTTATGAGTATCGACGACGACGAGTAGCGTTTCATCTGTAATCATTTCCAATGCATCTTCAGGAGTTATAAATCGTGCGTATAAGCCCTCTTTATTTTTAATCTCTTCCATCAAACGAAGAACACTGCTATCGAGTTCCTGCGTATTGATTACAATATAACCTTCTCGCTCATTCATCTGAGCCACTTTCAAAATACCTATAGCCGAGCCTATCGCATCCATATCCGGATTTTTGTGGCCCATTACAATGACCTTATCGCTATCGAGGACGATATCCTTTAAGGCGTGAGAAATCACGCGTGCGCGCACCCTCGTGCGTTTTTCCATGGGGTTGGTTTTCCCGCCATAAAATTTCACTTTCCCATTTGCCTGTTTAATCGCCACTTGATCACCGCCGCGACCCAAGGCTAGATCCAAACTCGATTGAGCAAGCGTCCCCAATTCCGGTAAGGAGGAAACGGCCGAACCCACACCGATGCTAAGCGTCAAAGGTACATTCTGTTTGGCTGTCGTTTCCCTGATTTCATCCAAGATTGAAAATTTATCGTTCTCTAACTGTTGCAGGATATGCTCATTGAAGACAGCAATGAACCGTTCAGAAGATACCCTTTTGAAAAACACCCCATTATCCCTTGCCCACTTATCAAGCAGCGAGGTAACTAGGCTATTTATGCTACTTTTCCGCTGGTCTTCCATCCCCTGCGTCAAATCATCATAATTATCAAGTAATATAATCGCTATAGCTGTCCGCTCATCTTCATATTGTTTTTCGATTTCCACTTGCTCTGTTACATCGAAAAAGTAAAGAAGTCTTTCCTCACGCTTATGAACCACTTTGAATTTCCGGTCATAAAGTGTGATGGTTTCCGTTTCAATCTCTTGCTTTATTAACGGGACAAGCGAGTCAGCCATATCATAAAGAGACCTTCCTGCCAGTGAATCTTCACTAAAGCATGAAGCAAGGAATGGGTTGGTCCACTCAATATAAAAATCATCATTAAAGAGCATGATCCCAATCGGCATTTCTAACAAGGCTTCCTCCCCTACCTTCTTTAAGCGGTAGGATAACGTCGTGATGTATTCTTCTGTCTTACGCTGTTTTCTTTCTTCCTTTTTCAATATCAAATAAAATAAACCGGCCAGAATCAATAATCCAATAAGCGCAACAAACCAATTGTAATAAGTTAGTACGCCCAAAAGTATCAATACTGCAACCAGTAACCCGTATAATAGGGACTTAACCGAATAATCCTTTAAATAAGATGGCATATTTTCAGCTCCTAAAAGCATCTGTTTAACAGACTATTCCTTTTTCTTGATTGTCTCCCGAAAAGGGAACCCTAAATCCATTATACCTAAAAAACGAATGATGATTGCCAATATCGGCATTAATAACGAGACAATCACTATCAAAATAGGTATAGTCCTTGCCCAACCCTTGACATGACTGATATAAAACACAAGTGAATATCCTTGAATCATGATGAAAAATTGGAGAATGAAAAATAGGTTCGTAATGGCCATATATACAAAACCGCCATTATCCATATTCATAAAAAGAGCTAAAAGCATCATAATTAAATAATACCATAAAAGACTTTTCGGAAGACGAAGATCTCGGAAACGAGGCCAATTCAGGGGTTTATCACTGAACCTTTTTAGTATGGGGTGGGCCGCTAGGAAAATCAGTAAAACCATGAAAACAGATGTAATCACGAATAGGCTAGGTAAAAGCGTATTCAACATGTCAATTGAATCGTGCATTCTTTGGATTACTTTCTCCGTTGGTTCCTGACCAAATGATTCCATGATTTCTGTAGAGGAATCAATGGACTTCTCTAACATCATCATGGTTTTCTCTATGTAATTCACTCCAAATAATAGTACTGTGGCAGCATAGGTTGCTAATGTTCCTCCCAAGAAAACAAGAACCGCACTGATGAACATGGGAACCATCGATTTATCTCTTTTCAAAAAGGAACCGATCGTCATGCCCGTCACTCCCATCAGCAAGGTCAGCGGCAAGGACAAGAAAGTACTAATCAAAATTGTTAATAATGACCCAACAAACAAAAAGCCAATTGCCCACGAAAGCTTTTGTTTAATCGTCACCAGAATGAAAGGAATCGGCAAAAAGAAAAAGGTTATGAATCCTAACAATGGAATATAAACCGTAATGAATAATAATATACAATATAACGCTAACAGAGCACCGCCCTCAGCGATTTTTCTACCGCTATTCAACCAGATCCCCCCTATCATAAAATAGTCGCAATATCTTTACCTACATATTGTATCCGTTAAGCCCAGGATATTTCAAACATCCCATTCTTTTTTTTCAATGAATATTCCACTGCCTTAATCATACGGAGAAATGAAAATCATAAAAGCAGGACGTTGAATTGAATTTCCCGGTAAATAAAAAGATCCGCTATTTTAGCGGATCTACAAAAAAAGCACACCAAGGATTTCTCCTCAATGCACTCCGTTGTTATTATTCACCAGATACGTATGGAAGTAATGCCATAGTACGTGAGCGTTTAATAGCAATCGTTAATTTACGTTGATATTTAGCGCTAGTTCCAGTTACACGACGTGGTAAAATCTTGCCGCGTTCTGAGACGAATTTTTTAAGAAGGTCTGTATCTTTGTAATCAATTTTAGTGATTCCGTTTGATGTGAAGTAACAAACCTTTTTACGCTTACCGCGTCCTTTACGTCCACCCATTGCCATAATAATTTCCCTCCCTACTTAAGAATTTTTCGCTTTAAACATTTGTTTAAAACGGAAGATCGTCATCTGAAATGTCGATAGTTTTACCGTCATTAGCAAATGGATCATCATCTACACGAGTGTAGTTGTTGTTCCGTTGATTCTGATTAGGATTTTGTCCATACGAGTTTTGATCATTTCCGCCATTATTGTTATAGCTTTTTTGACCTCCACCGTAAGAACCGCCATCATTTCTTTCACCCGCTGAACTGCTTCGTGGTTCAAGGAACTGAACGCTCTCAGCCAGAATCTCCGTCACATACACGCGTTTGCCGTCTTGTCCTTCATAATTACGTGTTTGGACACGTCCATCCACGCCAGCTAAACTACCCTTTTTCAAGAAGTTAGCCACATTTTCTGCCGGTTTACGCCAAACAACACAATTAATGAAGTCCGCTTCACGTTCACCTTGCGCATTCGTAAAAGTACGATTGACTGCTAAAGTAAAGGTAGCCACTGGAACCCCATTAGGTGTATATCGTAATTCAGGATCTTTAGTTAAGCGTCCTACCAAAACTACGCGATTCATCATCAGAATCAACCCCTAGTTTTCAATCTTACTTCATGAAGCAAGATTAGAATTTATATGAAATATTGAATTAAACGTCTTCTCTAGTAGCCATATGGCGGATAATGTCTTCACTGATTTTAGCAAGACGATCGAATTCTTGAATCGCAGCACTTTCAGCGTTAACTTTAAGAAGCATGTAGTAACCATCACGGAAATCATTGATTTCGTATGCAAGACGGCGTTTACCCCATTCTTTTGCTTCTACTTCCGCACCATTATCAGAAAGGATTGTGTTGAAACGTTCAACTAAAGCTTTTTTAGCTTCTTCCTCAATGTTTGGACGGATGATATACATAATTTCGTATTTTCTCATCACTGTCACCTCCTTTTGGTCTAAGCGGCCCATTTGGGCAAGGAGCAATTATTTATAATTACTCACAAGAAAAAATTATAGCATAGTTAAACTGCGTTTGCAACGAATGTCGGGGGGATTGCCCGATATAAAAAAGACTCTGCGGAATCAAACTGCAGAGTCTTTGATTATTATACGTTAAAGCGGAAATGGACAACGTCTCCATCGTTCACAATATATTCTTTACCCTCTAGACGTACTTTACCCGCTTCTTTAGCCGCACTGTGGCTGCCCGCTTCAAGTAGATCATCATAGGCAACGACTTCTGCGCGAATGAACCCGCGTTCAAAGTCTGTATGAATCACACCCGCACATTGAGGCGCCTTCATGCCTTTACGGAATGTCCAGGCACGCACTTCCTGTACCCCAGCTGTAAAGTAAGTCGCCAAACCAAGCAAATTGTAGGAAGCACGGATCAATTGATCAAGACCTGACTCTACAATGCCTAGCTCAGATAGGAACATTTCCTTTTCGTCACCCTCAAGCTCGGCTATCTCCTCTTCAATTTTGGCACAGATCACAATAACTTCTGCATTTTCGTTGGCCGCATATTCACGGACTTGTTGTACATATTCATTATCGTCCGCAATAGCTACTTCATCTTCACTGACATTTGCCACATAAAGGATCGGTTTCGCTGTAAGTAGGTGCATACCTTTCACGATCTTCAGTTGTTCCTCAGTGAATTCAACTGAACGGGCAGGCTTTTCGGCTTCTAAAGCTTCTTTTAATGCAACAAGGATTTCGTGTTCAGCCACGGCGCCTTTATCTTTTTGCTTAGCCATTTTTCCAACCCGGTCGATACGCTTGTCTACCGATTCAAGGTCAGCAAGTATCAATTCAAGGTTGATGACTTCGATATCATCAATGGGATTAACTTTTCCGGAAACATGAGTGATGTTATCATCAGCAAAGCAGCGTACTACCTGACAAATCGCGTCTACTTGACGGATATGGGATAGAAACTTATTACCTAAACCTTCTCCTTTACTCGCTCCCTTGACAATCCCTGCAATGTCGGTGAACTCAAATGCGGTCGGCACGGTTTTTTTCGGTTGCACCAGTTCCGTCAATTTTTGCAGACGATAATCAGGCACTTCTACAATTCCGACGTTTGGATCGATTGTGCAAAAAGGGTAATTGGCAGATTCCGCACCTGCTTGAGTTATTGCATTGAACAAAGTGGATTTACCTACGTTAGGCAAACCGACTATACCAGCTGTTAAAGCCATTTATATTTCACTCCTTCAAGATAATTCGTTCATTAATACTAGCAAATCTTCACTAAAGACAATCCTAATACCTAAACCTTTCCCAATTATAGATTTCACTTCCTAAAAAGACAAGTAAATCATTAAGAGAGCGGAAACGCTTTCTCTACATGGAAAAAGCATGATCATTCCTCATGCTTCAGCAAAACCTTTTTCATTTTCTTGGCGAAATCACGCCGGGGCAACATTACGCTATGGCCGCACCCTTCACATTTAATCCGGATATCCATGCCCAGGCGGATGATTTTCCACTTATTGATCCCACATGGATGCGGCTTTTTCATTTCGACAACGTCATTCAATGCATATTCCTTTTCTTCCATCAACAGGTGTCCCCCCTAGTTCCTATGACTCGCTGCCTTTGTATGTAGATTGAATCCCACTTGATTCAAGGGCAGTACTAATTTCTTTTCTCAATATCCTACTCATCTCGAAATGACGCATCGGCTTGGTTTCTGCAGTGACTCGCAATACCACTTCTTCCGGAGTAATTGTCTCAATTCCTAATAATTCAGGATCTCTGACTAAATCATCATATTTTTTTACTAAATGGACCAAATGTTGGATCAATACCTTTTCAGCAAGTTCAATTGAACCATCATTAGGGATCGTCACATCCACCACAGCTTTACTATTTAATATGGAGTAATTGGTTACTTGCATGATGCTCCCATTTGGTATGAGATGCAATTCCCCTTTACTACTTTTAATTTTGGTAGTGCGTAGCCCAATTTCCAGAACTTCACCCTCAAAAGTATTAATTTTAATATAATCACCGACTGAAAAATGATCTTCGAAAATGATGAAAAATCCTGTAATAATATCCTTGACCAAACTTTGGGCGCCGAATCCTACTGCGAGGCCGATAATCCCGGCACCTGCTAGTAAAGCCTTTACATCTAGGCCGCAAATCTCAAGGATCATGATCAAGGATATGAAATTCACCACATAAGTAAGGATATTTTCGAGTAACTTAATGAGCGTCGCTTCTCTGCGCTCCGAAACGCGGAGTGGGGTTTTAGTTCGAACAAGAAAAAATTTATTTAAAACCGTCTTTCCTATTCTAATAATAATACGCGATAAGAGAAGAACAAGGAAGATTTTAATAATCCCCTCACCTAGCATAAGCCATACCTTCTCATCCGTAATTTCTTCCGTGAGTTTATTATACGTGCTATTATCCATGCGTTCCTCCTACCTAATGCTAAACATTCAAGGAATCTAGTTTTTCCTGTTGAGTTTATTCTCTCTACCCTTCGGTTTGGGATGTAATCCTGAATGGGAGAAGTTTTCTTTATAATATCCTCAAATAAAGGGTTTCTGTATAAAAATAACATGGGTATATAGAAAAGAAATTAGAAGTTTTTTTCCATTTTAAATCATGATCTTTATACCATAAATTGATATGTAACTATCAACGGGCAATGGAAAGGATACAGATTGGTTTCTGCCCTTCAGCCATTTAACTGCTCTTAATAAATAAACCCCCATCAATTTAACCTATATCCCGTATATTTTTTCCTTTTCAACCGTATACTGTTAACACAAAACAAAGTAAAGGAGTGGAGCCGATGAATCTAAATCCCAATCTATTTAATAATAAAACTAGATTAAGTCGTATCCTTCATGAAGATGCAGACGCAACCAATCAAATTTCCCAAGAATTACTCAATCTCTTGCCTTCAGGAAAGCTTCAACCTATCGTTTTTGTCTGCATTGGCACAGATCGTTCTACTGGCGATTCCCTCGGTCCACTTGTCGGCACCCTGCTTCAAGAAAAATCTGAATTAGGTGCTTCATCCTTCCATGTGTATGGCACTCTCGATGATCCCATACATGCAATGAATTTGCAGGAAAAATTAGATGAGATAAAAAGGATCCATGTAAATGCTTTTATCGTGGGCATAGATGCCTGCTTGGGCAAACTAAAGAGCGTCGGTATCGTCCAACTCGGTAAAGGTCCGGTGAAACCTGGAGCAGGCGTCAATAAAGATTTACCAGCCGTTGGCCATGCACATATTACGGGCATCGTGAATGTCAGTGGGTTCATGGAATTTATGGTCCTTCAGAACACCCGACTAAACCTCGTTTTAAAAATGGCCAAAACCATAGCTGAAGGTATTAATGAGGCACAACGGCGTTATCCTGCAAAGCCGGCAATCACTCCATTTACCTGGTCATTCAAAAAGGAAAAAACACTATAACAATTTAGCGTCTTATAAAAATAAAGGAAGGGGGTTTCCCTTCCTTTATTTTTATGCATGATACATGGTCGTGACAAGTTCTCCAGGGAGCAAGTTGCCTCCTGTTCCAGGTCATAAGGATTTAAGAAGAGATATCTTCTCGGTCGATTAAATCTAGTATTCTTTCTAAATCTTCTTTTGAAAAGAACTCTATTTCTATCTTTCCTTTTTTCTTGCTTTGTTTTATCGTCACGCTTGTCCCTAGTTTCTCCCGCAAGATAGATTCCCTTTGCTTTATGAATATATCTTTTTTCGGTTGTTTAGCATTTTTCGTTTCACGTGAAACGGTATCATTCAATTGATGAATATAATTCTCAAGCTGGCGTACATTCATCGTTTCTTTAAGGATTTTTTCTATGACGGACGTAAGAAGCTCTTTTTTCTTTAGGCCTAGCAACGCTCGGCCATGCCCCATGGAAATCTTGCCTTCCGAGATATAATCCCTGATTCCTTCAGGCAAAGAGAGCAAGCGGACATAATTTGCTATATGAGGTCGGCTTTTTCCGAGACGGTGTGCTAGCTGTTCCTGTGTGAAATTTAATTTCTCAAGCAATGTTTGATAGGCTGCTGCTTCCTCTATCGGGTTTAAGTCTTCCCGCTGTAGGTTTTCTAATATTGCCAGTTCCATCATCTGCTGTTCATTTAATTCTCTCACCACGACGGGAACAGTTGTTAACCCCGCTTCTTTCGCCGCTCGAAAACGTCTTTCTCCGGCAACTATTTCATACCCTCTAATACTTTTCCGGGCAATAATCGGTTGAAGGATCCCGTGCTCCATAATTGACTGTTTAAGTTCTTCAATCGCTTCAGTTCGGAAGTTTTTTCGAGGCTGATAAGGATTCGGTCTTAATTCCCTCAATTTGATTTCCTGTACAGTTTCATCCTTGCTGACTTCTACATTAGGAAAGAGTGCGTCGAGTCCCTTTCCAAGTCCTTTAGCCATTTGAGACCACTTCCTTTGCCAATTGTAGATAGACCTCCGCACCTCGTGATTTCGGATCGTAAATAATGATTGGTTCTCCATGGCTAGGAGCTTCACTTAAACGAACATTTCGGGGAATGATGGTTTGATATACCTTATCCTGAAAGTATTTTTTTACTTCCTCGATCACTTGAAGACCTAAATTCGTTCTGGCGTCCAACATCGTCAACAAGACACCTTCAATTTTCAAATCATGATTTAAATGCTTTTGTACAAGTCGCACCGTATTTAACAGTTGACTTAACCCCTCCAACGCATAATATTCACATTGGACTGGAATTAAGACCGCATCAGCTGCTGTTAAGGCGTTCAGCGTGAGCAAGCCTAAAGAAGGCGGACAGTCTATGACGATATAATCAAACTGGCTTTGCACCTCTTCTAATGCCCGCTTCAATCGGATTTCCCTAGAGATGGTTGGCACCAGCTCAATTTCTGCACCTGCTAATTGAATCGTCGCAGGTATGGCATATAGGTTTTCTACCTTCGTTTCCAAGATAACGGTACTAGCTTCTACGTCATCTACCAATACGTCATAAATACACTGTTCCACATCTGCTTTATCAATACCAGTGCCGCTAGTCGCATTTCCCTGAGGGTCTATATCGACCAACAGGACTTTCTTTCCTATATATGCAAGGCAAGCACTGAGGCTGACCGAAGTTGTCGTTTTTCCAACACCGCCTTTTTGATTGGCAATGGCGAGAATCTTCCCCACGAATTCACCTGCTTTCAACATCTTATCATTCTATTGACGTACTATATTTCTTCTATTTTATCATGAATAATCATTAAGGCACTCGATTTCTTGAATTCGACGGAAAATTCGGTATTCTTTCAAATTATTCAAATCATGCAGTTTATGAAGATAATTATTTCATTTTCCGGTTGCATTCCACAATAAAAAAACTTGGTAATCGATGACTACCAAGCGGTGTTGGAACCAGATCAAGATTTTTTCTTTGGGATTTTTATCGTAAACTGATAATATTCCTCGAATTCCTCTTCTTCTGCATCCAAGTTTATTCCATTGTCCGTTACCATATTCAACGATTGACGGATCGTATTAACTGCAATCCTCATGTCCCTACTGAATGCCTTGCGTTTCGGCTTAGGCTTTTGGGTTTCCTTTGTGCCTGTGAGGAGCTTGACAACCAACTCTTCCGTCTGCTTGACGTTCAAGCCTCTTTCAATGACTTCCTGGAGCAGCTTGACCTGATTTTCAGGATTTTTCAATGGAATCAATGAACGGGCATGACGCTCCGTAATCTGTTTTTGAAGCACTGCATCTTGGACTGCCTGAGGCAATTTTAACAGCCGAAGCTTATTAGCAACGGTTGATTGGCCAATCCCTAATCTTTGAGCGAGTGCTTCCTGTGTTAAATTATGAAGCTCTATCAGTTTTCCATAAGCTAAGGCCTCTTCAATAGGTGTCAATTCTTCACGCTGTAGATTCTCTATCAAAGCCACTGAAGCCGTCTCGGTATCCGTGAAATCTTTGACAATGGCGGGCGCGAACTCCCAACCAAGCTTTTGCATAGCGCGAAAACGACGCTCACCTGCAATGATTTCATATTTCCCTTGATCATATGACCTAACTACAATCGGTTGGATGATACCATGTGTATGAATCGTCTGAGCAAGTTCCGATATTTTATCGTCATTAAACACAGTCCTCGGTTGAAATCGATTTGGCACAATGTCAGAAATGGATATTTTCCTTATTTCTTCATTATTATTGCTTGGTGTCTCCATCTCTAGTTGCTGTTCTTCTTTTTCGCCAAACCTTAAGAACCGCGAAAAAGGATGCTTCATCTTCCTACACCACCTTTTAAAACTCCCAAATAACATATTCTCTATTGAAAGGACAAGTCCTGCAAACATTTCCCGACATGAAAATACATATCGTCCATTGCTGTATAAACATGTCGACTGGCGTCATCAAGGCTTTCTTGAGACCTGAATGTCCATTTGTCAGGATACTTATTCACCTGTCTTAGATTATTTCCCCATCACGTAAAAAAATCACTGTCTTCGTCAAAAAGTATCGAAGCCGAAACGGCCACTTCTATCAAACTGTTTCTTCTAGACTTCCTATACATAAAATAGAATAAAATCTTGTAAGTCACTCTTTACAGCGACTTACATAGCTTACGCCTAACGGTTATTCAATAGGCTGTTTATTCGGTGTACCCGGTTTCCTTGGGTATTTTTTCGGTGTCTTCTTCACTTTTTTAACCGTAATGATGTTTCTCTCACTATTTTCTTCTGGCAACATGAAAGGATGTATTTCCTCGATTTTTCCACCTAATGTGAATATCGCTTTTTTCCCTGTATCCATTTCATCTTGGGCACTGGCTGCTTTCATCGCAATAAATGTCCCATCGGGTTTAACAAGAGGTAAACATAGCTCGCTCAGGACAGACATTCTCGCCACCGCTCTTGCCATCACAACATCATAGACTTCCCGATGCTCTGGCTTTTGAGCAAAGGATTCTGCGCGATCATGATAAAAGGATACGCCTTTCAATCCCAAAGAGTCAGCAAGGTGGTTTAAAAAAGAAATCCGCTTATTCAACGAATCAACAATCGATACGTGAATATCCGGGAAACAAATCTTTAATGGAATACTTGGAAATCCAGCTCCTGCTCCGACATCGCAAATACGATGAGGTTTATTGAAATCAAAATAAAAAGCTGCGCTGATCGAATCATAAAAATGCTTTAAATACACTTCTTCTTTATCGGTTATGGCCGTTAGGTTCATCTTCTCGTTCCATTCCACCAATAAATGATAATACGTATCAAATTGTTCAAGCTGACGAGGAGAAAGCTCAATGCCTTTCTCCTTCAGTGCTTGTTGGAATTGCTCAATATTCATGATCTCTTCAATCCTTTTCGGGTATTCCCGTTTACTTAGAAATTCTAGCGATCTTTCCTTGTTCTAAATAAACAAGCAAGATCGAGACATCAGCAGGGTTTACACCCGAGATTCGCGAAGCCTGGGCAACGGATAGAGGGTGTACCTGTTTTAATTTTTGGCGAGCTTCTGTAGCCAGTCCATTGATCGCATCATAGTCGATGTTTTCCGGAATTTTTTTATTCTCCATTTTCTTGAGGCGGTCAACCTGCTGCAAGGATTTTTCAATATATCCTTCATATTTGACCTGGATTTCAACTTGTTCCTTCACTTCATCGCTTAGTTCGTCATCACTCGGAGCCAGCTTTTGAATATGAGAATAATCCATCTCTGTACGCTTTAATAAATCAGAAGCGCGAATGCCATCTTTTAGTTCGCTCCCGCCACTTGCGATGATAATATCCTGCACCTCTTGAGTAGGTTTGATAAAGGTAGATTGCAATCGTTCTCGTTCTGCCTCCACTGCCGTTCTTTTCACAAGGAAACGGTTGTAGCGCTCCTCCTTGATCATTCCGATATTATAACCTATTTCCGTCAAACGTAAGTCTGCATTATCATGACGTAACAGTAACCGGTATTCTGCACGTGAAGTCAGTAGGCGATAAGGTTCATTCGTACCTTTTGTAACAAGGTCATCGATCAAAACGCCAATATAAGCATCTGATCGGCTTAGGATAAGTTCTTCTTTTTCCAATGCCTTCAAGCCTGCATTGATACCTGCCATTAGACCTTGACCAGCCGCTTCCTCATAACCGGATGTTCCATTAATTTGGCCAGCCGTATACAGGTTTTTCACTTTCTTCGTTTCCAATGTTGGCCAAAGTTGTGTTGGAACGATTGCATCATATTCAATGGCGTATCCCGCGCGCATCATCTCAGCCTTTTCAAGGCCTGGAATGGTTTGAAGGATTCTAATTTGAACATCTTCCGGAAGGCTCGTAGACAGTCCTTGCACATAAACCTCTTTCGTATTGCGTCCTTCTGGTTCCAAGAATATCTGGTGACGCGGCTTATCATTAAAGCGTACGACCTTATCCTCTATCGATGGGCAGTAACGAGGGCCCGTCCCTTTAATCATTCCAGAATACATCGGGGAACGGTGTAGGTTCGCATCAATGAGCTGGTGAGTCCCTTCATTTGTATACGTTAACCAACATGGTAATTGGTCGGTTATGAACTTTGTCGTTTCAAAAGAAAAGGCACGTGGAACCAAGTCACCCGGCTGAATTTCCGTTTTACTGTAATCAATAGAGGAACTATTGACACGTGGAGGAGTTCCAGTTTTAAAGCGAACTAAATCAAAGCCCAATTCCTCCAAGTGTTCGGAAAGCCTGATGGAAGGCTGCTGATTGTTAGGGCCACTTGAGTATTTTAGTTCCCCTAAAATGATCTCGCCTCGTAAATAGGTACCCGTCGTGATAACGACCGTTTTCGCACGGTAAATCGCACCCGTTTTTGTGAGAACACCTGTACAAACGTCATTCTCAACAATCAATTCCTCGACCATTCCTTGAATCAATGTCAAATTCGGCTCATCTTCTATTGTCTTCTTCATTTCTTGCTGATAAAGGAATTTATCCGCTTGTGCACGTAAAGCACGAACAGCTGGACCTTTAGCCGTATTTAACATCCTCATCTGGATATGGGTCTTATCGATATTTTTCCCCATTTCACCGCCTAAGGCGTCAATTTCCCGGACAACTATCCCTTTTGCCGGACCACCAACAGAAGGATTGCATGGCATAAAGGCAACCATATCCAAGTTGATCGTTATCATCAGTGTTTTGGCACCGACTCTAGCAGATGCAAGGCCGGCTTCACTTCCTGCATGGCCCGCTCCAACTACTATGACGTCATAGCTTCCTGCTTCATATTGCATATTATTTTCCTCCTTCTCCTTTTATTTTCCTAAACAGAATTGCGAGAACAATTGATTGATCAAACCATCCTGAACACTCTCGCCAATGACTTCACCGAGTAGCTCCCAAGCCTTTGTGAAATCAATCTGCACTAAATCAATAGGGGTACCCATTTCTATCGCTTCCATTGAGTCCTCAATCGCTTGCAAAGCCTGTCCAAGTAGTGCAATATGACGGGCGTTGGAAACATAGGTAATGTCGCCCGCCTCCAAAGAGCCCTCAAAGAATAAAGCGGCAATCGCTTCTTCCAATTCATCGACACCCTGATCTTCAAGTAAAGATGTAGTGACTATTTTATGAGAGTTTGCCTTTTCCTTAACCTGCTGCATATTAATTTTCTGTGGCAAATCCGTTTTATTGATGATGACGATGACGTCCATTCCCTCGACCGCTTGAAACAACTTTTCATCTTCCGGGCTAAAGTCATCGGAGTAATTTAAAACGAGTAAAATTAAGTCCGCCTCTTTTAATACAGCTCGAGATCGTTCCACACCAATCCGCTCAACAATATCTTCTGTTTCACGAATACCAGCCGTATCGACAAGTTTAAGAGGAACTCCACGAACATTGACATATTCCTCAATAACATCTCGGGTCGTCCCAGGAATATCAGTCACAATCGCCTTATTTTCATGTACTAAGCTGTTTAGCAAAGATGATTTTCCTACATTCGGACGCCCGATGATGACCGTTGCCAATCCATCACGCAAAATTTTTCCTTGTTGGGCCGTCCGGAGAAGCTTCTCGATCTCCTCCTTCACATAGCTGCCCTTTTCCAAGAATAATCGATGGGTCATTTCTTCCACATCATCATATTCCGGGTAATCTATATTAACCTCGACTTGTGCGAGAGTCTGTAATATTTCATGACGTAGCTTTTGAATTAATTTCGAAAGACGTCCTTCCATTTGTCCCAAAGCAACATTCATCGCTTTATCCGTTTTGGCACGTATTAAATCCATGACAGCCTCTGCCTGGGAAAGATCGATTCTTCCATTCAAAAAAGCTCGTTTCGTGAATTCGCCAGGCTCTGCTAAACGTGCTCCCTGTGAGAGGATAAGCTGTAATACCCGATTAACCGAAACGATTCCACCATGACAATTTATTTCAACGACATCTTCTCTCGTAAAGGTTTTGGGACCTTTCATGACGGAAACCATAACCTCTTCAATGATTTCTCCTGTTTTAGGAACCATTAAGTGCCCGTAATGAATGGTATGTGAATCCACTTCCCGCAAACTCTTACCATTTGGTCCTTTAAAAATTCTATTGGCTATTTCTATGGCCTCATCACCGCTGATTCTTACGATGGCTATTGCCCCTTCCCCTAAGGGAGTTGAAATGGCGGTGATTGTATCGAATTCCATGCTTTCACCTCTTATATATTAATGTTTCTATATTTATCAGATAAAGAAAAAATGTTCGATTCCCTAAATTACAACAATAACACAGTATAATCACGAAAAAAAGTAGATACTCCTTCCTTTCAGGAGTTATCCACACGCCTCGAAATCATGATTTCTGTACGCTTCATTTTAACTTATCCACATGTGAATAACAAATAAAGCCTAACTTTCTTCCTTCCCCAATTTTTAAAAAGTCTTCTTAAAATCGAAGAAGGAAGAATTATCGAGAAACATGTCGATATTTATTGGGTTAGATGCTCTTAATGAATCAAATTTTTCAATACGGAATTTCACACATCAATTTGAACAAAAAAAAACCTTCGCTTAAAAAGCAGAAGGTTCATTTAATCGGAGTGATGACCAAATGGCGAAATGGCTCTGTACCATTTGAAGTGGTCTTGATTTTCGGGTAACGAAGAAGTGCCTTATGAATGATCTTCCGTTCATAGGATGGCATGGGTTCCAATGCAACAGTTTTACCAGTTTTCAGGGATTTATTAGCCATTCTTTCAGCTAATAGGATTAAAGTATCCGTACGACGGTTGCGATAATCCTCTGCATCCACAGTCACATTCAAATACTGCTTCGAGTAACGATTGGCAACTAGTTGTGTTAAATACTGAAGGGAATTTAAAGTTTGGCCCCTTTTACCAATCAATAATGCAATTTTTTCACCTGACAATTGGAACGTTACGTTCTTACCCTGGCGTTGGATGGAAACTTCCGCCTTAACTCCCATTTCCCGAGTGATATCCTGCAGGAATTTCAGTGATTCTTCAACCGGATCGGCAGGCAATGTCACATGGACGATTGCTTGCCTTGCTCCGAACAAACCTAAAAATCCTTTTTTTCCTTCATCTTCAATTTCTATATCCACGCGATCTCTTGTGCTGTTAAGTTGAGCTAAAGCTGAATTTACTGCTTCTTCGACAGATTGTCCTGTAGCAGTTATCTTTTTCACTTTTTCTTTGCTCCCTCCGCGTTTTTCGCAGCTGCTTTTCTAAGATCTGGACCTTTGATGAAATACGTTTGAACGATGCCGAAAAGGTTACCTACTACCCAATAAAGTGAAAGAGCAGCCGGGAAATTAATTGCAAAAATAACAATCATGACTGGCATGATGTAAAGCATCATCGTCATTTGTGCCGCCATTTGAGGATTTGAGTTCATACCCGTCATTGATAACTTTTGTTGAATGAAGGTAGTAATACCAGCAACGATCGGCAAGATATAATAAGGATCTGGAGAACCTAAATCAAACCAGAGAAAACTATGAAGAGAAATCTCATGCGTACGGCTGATTGCATGGTAAAAACCAATTAAAATAGGCATTTGAACCACGATTGGTAAACATCCGGCCAATGGATTCACATTATATTTTGAAAATAACGCCATTGTTTCTTGCTGTAGTTTTTGTTGTGTGGCAGCGTCTTTTGAGCTGTATTTTGCTTGAAGTTCTTTCAATTCTGGTTGAATGGCTTGCATTGCCTTTGAGCTTTTCACCTGTTTAATCATAAGTGGAAGTAATATCAAACGTATGATCAAGGTAACAACAATGATTCCCCAACCATAGCTTCCGCCAAATAATTCAGAAATATAAATAATGAGGGATGATAACGGATAGACAATATATGAATTCCAGAACCCTTCACTATCTGCCGTTATCGGTTCTTTAATCTCCGTACACCCTGATAGCAACATCATTATGGAAGCTAAACCAATGATGAGTAATATTCGTTTCTTCAACCGTTTTTTCCTCCTAACTTCAATCAATCTTTTTTTGAATAAATGTAACCTGATCACAAGTGAACTACAAGGAAAAGTCATCCACTCATTAACGTGAAATTCTATTTTTCAAAGCATCATATCTAACTATGTCGAAAACAGGAGTTTTTTTTGGCATTTTTGGCATTAATGAAGCATTATCTTTTTTTTATATTAAAGTTTAACGATTTAGAACGTTTCAGGACATGAATCAAACTGCTCTTCACTTGAGTGAAATCCATTTCTGCAGCGGGTTTTCTAGCAATCACAATATAGTCTTTTCCCTCATCTATATCTTCTTTCAATTCCAGGAAAGCTTGCCTTATGTACCTTTTAATCTGATTCCGAACAACGGCATTGCCAATTTTTTTACTGACAGAGAGACCGATTCGGAAATGATCCTGTTCGGGCTTTTGAAGGACATAGATAACGAATTGTCGATTAGCAGAGGATTCTCCCTTTTTAAAAACAAGCTGGAATTCGTCCTCTTTCTTTATCCTTAACTTTTTTTTCATCTTTACACCTTCATTGAATGAATTGAGTCTCAGTAAATCCTTTATTCTGCGAAAAAAAACCACTGAGACTTTTCAGTGGTCTATGCAGATAGTACTTTTCTACCTTTACGGCGACGTGCTGCGATTACGTTACGTCCGTTTTTCGTGCTCATACGTGCACGGAAACCGTGAACTTTACTATGTTTGCGATTATTCGGTTGATAAGTTCTTTTCATTATATGACACCTCCCTGAGGAATAACAGTTAAAGACAGTCTTTACAATTATATAGATGTTGGTTTCAACTTGTCAACCACATCTAAAAAAATATTTCTTTTTTTGCTTAATGTCCAGTGGGTCTTTTTGTACTACCTAGCTTATTGTAAATGATTTTGCCTATAACTGATATAGAAATTTTTGGTCAGAAGGAATTTTTCTTGAAATTCACCCTTCAGATCGTCCCTCTTTTTACTACTTTACCATGCAGGTAACGAATCGACAAAAACAAATGAGCTGCAAAATGGGGAAATGCGTTTGGAGGATGGTATACAGCAGGCTTTACAGCCAGTCCTTCTATAAATTATTTTCTATGATCTCAACTTTGAACATCCAACTGTGGATAAAATTCGACACGTTTTTTTCTATCCACAGCCCGTTTCGTGTAGTTTTGCACAAAAAAGCAGCCTGTGGAAAAGTTTTTCCCACAGGCCTATTGAGTTGTGGATAAAGTTTACTAAGTCATTGCAACACGTTCAAATATCTGATATTATATTTGTGTTTTCACTCTGAATAACTTTATCAACATATGTCGGTTATCCACAGACTGTGCATAACTTGTGGATAGTTTATTCAACCTGTGAATATTAATCTGTCCACAACCAGTGGATATTGTCGAAAACCCTTTTTTCTTCTTATTATATATTTCTAGAAATACCTGTTGATGAATAAACATGCGGACCTGCATCTTATTACTGGATGCTATTTATACAAAGGTTGTACAATGCGCGATATAGTTCCAGGGACCCAACTTTTTGTGACATCCAATATCCCTTATACAGCTCACCGAACCTTTGCTGTCCCAATTTATTTTAAAGACAGCAATCGATGAGTTTATTTGTGCCTAGACCTTTTAATACTATAGAAAAATATTTTGCAAAGGAGGGATAAGTTTGGATAACATCGATAGCCTCTGGAATCAGGCACTCGGAAAAATTGAAAAGAAAATCAGTAAACCAAGCTTTGAAACTTGGCTTAAATCTACTAAAGCTTATTTACTTCAAGGTGATATTTTAACAGTCACCGCTCCCAATGAATTTGCTAGGGACTGGCTCGAGGAACGCTATTCACACCTCATTTCCGATGTTTTATTTGAACTAACGGGTGAGGAATTGGAAGCGAAATTTATTATTCCTCCCAATCAGGAAGATGATGACTTTTCCGCTCCTGTTCAGCCCAAGAAGATTAAAAAACAGGATAAGGAAAACAATCCATTTCCACAGCACATGCTGAATTCAAAAAATACTTTTGATACGTTTGTCATTGGCTCCGGCAATCGTTTTGCCCATGCTGCGTCTCTCGCTGTCGCAGAAGCACCTGCTAAAGCCTATAACCCTTTATTCATCTATGGAGGAGTAGGACTTGGTAAAACTCATTTAATGCATGCCATCGGTCATTATGTATTAGAGCATAACCCGAAGGCCAAAGTTGTTTATTTGTCATCTGAAAAATTCACGAACGAGTTCATCAACTCAATCCGGGACAACAAGGCAGGAGAATTTCGAGATAGGTACCGGACTGTTGATGTCTTATTAATTGATGATATTCAGTTCTTAGCAGGAAAAGAACAAACTCAAGAAGAGTTTTTCCATACATTCAACGCCTTGCATGAGGAAAGTAAGCAGATCGTCATCTCGAGTGATCGCCCACCCAAAGAGATTCCCACACTCGAAGATCGGCTCCGTTCCCGCTTTGAATGGGGTTTAATAACGGATATTACACCACCTGATTTAGAAACTCGGATTGCCATTTTACGTAAGAAGGCAAAAGCAGAGGGACTTGATATCCCGAATGAAGTCATGCTTTATATCGCCAATCAAATCGATTCGAATATAAGGGAGCTCGAAGGTGCACTTATTCGTGTTGTCGCTTATTCTTCGTTAATTAATAAAGATATCAATGCTGATTTGGCAGCTGAAGCGTTAAAAGACATCATCCCTAGCTCAAAACCTAAAATAATCACGATTTTAGAAATTCAAAAAACAGTCGGTGAACATTACAGCGTGAAATTAGAGGACTTCAAGGCGAAGAAGCGAACTAAATCCGTTGCCTTTCCAAGACAGATCGCCATGTACCTTTCCCGGGAGATGACTGATTTCTCCTTACCTAAAATAGGCGATGAGTTTGGGGGACGGGACCATACGACCGTAATCCATGCCCATGAAAAGATATCGAAGCTCATGCAAACGGATACCCAGCTTCAACGTCAGGTTAAAGAAATCCAGGATCAGTTAAAGGTATAATGGTTACGGGATAATGTGTATAACTGATGACTACTTACACACAGTCTGTCCACATGTGGATAGACTGTTTTATCTTAGGCTAAACCCACTTATCCACATATCCACAAGACCTACTACTATTACTACTATCTTTTTTAAATAAAAATATTAATAAAATGCCCGTTTTGGCAATTAAAATTGGAGGATGGAACATGAGATTCGTAATTCAAAGAGATCGATTAGTTCATAGTGTCCAAGAAGTAATGAAAGCTGTCACGTCAAGAACCACGATTCCTATTTTAACGGGGATAAAAATAAGCGTTACAACAGAAGGCGTTACATTAACGGGAAGTGACTCTGATATTTCCATTCAATCATTCATTCCAGCCGAGGTAGATGGTGATGAGATTGTTGAAGTGAAAAGCAGCGGAGGCATTGTCTTAAATGCTCGCTTTTTCAGTGAAATTGTCAAAAAGTTGCCGATGGATACTGTAGAAATAGAAGTTCAAAATAATTTCCAAACCATTATTCGATCTGGTAAAGCGGAATTCAACCTAAATGGACTGGATCCTGAAGAATATCCTCATTTACCGATCATCGAAGAAGAAAATATCTTTAAACTTCCCACAGACCTTTTAAAAACCCTGATTCGTCAAACCGGGTTTGCAGTGTCCACCTCAGAAACACGACCTATCTTAACAGGTGTAAACTTGAGGGTCGAAAATGACGAACTAACCTGTATTGCAACAGATAGTCACAGGTTGGCCATGAGGACAGCGAAAATAGAAAATAAAATTAATGGAGCCTATAGTGTCGTCATTCCTGGGAAAAGCCTGAGTGAATTGAGTAAAATCCTTGATGATACGAACGAACTTATCGAAATCGTCATAACGGATAACCAAGTTTTATTCAAAGCAGAAAATTTATTGTTCTTCTCGCGTCTACTAGAAGGGAACTACCCAGATACTTCCCGATTGATCCCTACGGATAGCAAAACAGATGTGATAGTCCACACGAAAGATTTCTTGCAAGCGATTGACCGGGCCTCTTTATTAGCTAGAGAAGGAAGAAATAATGTGGTTAAGTTAACAACCGTTGAAGGCCGCATTATTGAGGTATCTTCCAATACACCGGAAATAGGTAAAGTAAGTGAAGAAGTACAAGCTGAAGCCATTGAAGGGGAAGATTTAAAAATATCCTTCAGTGCAAAATTTGTCATGGATGCCTTGAAGGCTTTGGAAGGAACGGACATTAAAATCAATTTCACCGGGGCTATGCGTCCATTCGTTATTCGACCGCTACATGATGAATCCATGCTCCAATTGATTCTGCCTGTAAGAACTTATTAAAATAATATGTTCGAAAAATTAAAGACCTGATTAGCGGGTCTTTAATTTTTTTTAAAATATATAAATACCGTGGACTTCTCAGGAGGGTCACCTGTAAAAAAAAGGATGTACAAAAGCTTTACTTTGTCTTAATCCGATTTATTTAGTAAAATAAAGTATTACAGACTACTTAGAAATGAGTGAGGCACCGAATGGACTCAATAAAAATAAACACGGAATATATCACACTAGGACAATTCTTGAAAGTAGCCGATTTAATTCAAAGCGGCGGAATGTCAAAATGGTTTTTAAGTGAATATGAAGTTTTCATTAACGGCGAATTAGACGTGAGACGAGGAAGAAAGTTACGATCAGGGGATAAGATAGAAATTCCTGAATTCGGCACCTTCACGATAACAAGCTAAAACATAAGGGAAGAGCGGATCATGTATATTGAAAATATAAGCTTGAAAAACTACCGCAACTATACCGAATTAGACCTTACCTTTGAAAATAAGGTCAATGTTATCCTTGGGGAAAATGCTCAAGGCAAAACAAATGTCATGGAATCCATTTTTGTTTTAGCGATGGCAAAATCCCACAGGACTTCAAATGATAAAGAACTTATTCGCTGGGATGAAGAGTATGCTAAAATAGAAGGCAGAGTAAGAAAAAGAAATACATCAATCCCACTCGAGCTGACCATTTCAAAAAAAGGTAAAAAGGCGAAATGTAACCATATTGAGCAAAGGAAATTAAGTCAGTATGTCGGCAATATGAATGTGGTCATGTTTGCTCCTGAGGACCTTAATCTCGTAAAGGGAAGTCCTCAAGTCAGACGCCGTTTTATAGATATGGAAATTGGCCAGGTTTCTCCCGTATACCTTCATGATATGAGCCAATATCATAAAATACTTCAACAAAGAAATCATTACTTAAAACTTCTGCAGACCCGTAAACAAAAGGATGAGGCGATGCTGGGTGTATTAACTGACCAGATTATTCAGTATGCAGCGAAAATTGTCGAAAGAAGGTTTCACTTTCTTTCCAAGCTTCAGCAATGGGCTGAGCCGATTCATTCAGGTATCTCCAGGAATTTAGAAGTATTGAAAATCCAATATAAACCGTCGCTTGATGTATCAGAATCCATGATTTTGACGAAAATAATAGAAGTATACACAGAAAAATTTGATAAAATAAAAGCAAGAGAAATTGAACGGGGCGTAACACTGATAGGACCTCATCGGGATGACTTGATATTTTATGTGAATGACCGTGATGTTCAGACCTATGGTTCCCAGGGGCAACAGCGTACGACTGCTCTTTCCTTGAAACTTGCTGAAATTGAATTGATTCATGAAGAAATCGGAGAATATCCGATTTTATTATTGGATGATGTGTTATCCGAACTTGACGATTACCGTCAATCTCACTTGCTAAATACGATACAAGGAAAAGTGCAGACATTTGTGACGACTCCTTCTGTTGACGGAATCGATCACCAAACCCTAAGAGAAGCGTCCACCTTTTATGTGAGTGAAGGCAGTATAAACAAGGTTAAATAACGAGGTGAAGGCATGTATCTCCATATTGGTGAGGATATTCTTGTGAAAACGGACGATATCATAGCTATTCTAGATAAAAAGATGCTTCAATCTTCTCCGATATTCGATGAATTCTTGGAGAAAAGGGTAGATGCAATCTCTCATTTAACAAAAAACTCGGTTAAATCGATTGTAGTGACAGAAAAGCAGGTTTATTATTCGCCGCTTGCCTCAGTCACGCTGAAAAGGCGCTCACAGCAGTCACCGTCATTAATCGATGAATAAATGCTTTATAGATGTTTAGAGTAATCCTTTAAAAGTGATAAATGCCAAAAGAAAAGTGTAGGTGATACGTATGACAATGGAACAAAAAGAAGTACAAGCTCAGGCATACGATGAGAATCAGATACAGGTTTTAGAAGGCTTAGAAGCAGTACGTAAGCGTCCCGGCATGTATATCGGTACCACGTCTGCAAAAGGACTTCACCATCTTGTTTGGGAAATTGTCGATAATAGTATTGATGAAGCGCTAGCAGGTTTTTGTGATGAAATCAAAGTCACGATCGAAGCAGACAACAGTATTACCGTTGTCGATAATGGCCGTGGTATTCCAGTAGGTATCCACGAAAAAATGGGACGTCCTGCCGTAGAGGTCATCATGACGGTCCTTCATGCTGGTGGGAAATTTGGCGGCGGAGGCTATAAGGTTTCCGGAGGTCTGCATGGCGTAGGTGCCTCAGTCGTAAATGCCCTTTCGACTGTTTTAGAAGTATTTGTTCATCGCGATGGAAAAATACATTATCAGCAATTTAATCGGGGCGTACCTAAAGAAGATCTGAAGGTTATAGGCGAAACCGATCATACGGGCACGACGGTCCATTTCATACCGGATTCAGAAATCTTCACGGAATCCTTGGAATATGACTTCGATACATTAGCCACTCGTATTCGTGAGCTAGCATTCTTGAATAAAGGCTTGAAACTGGTCATAGAAGACAAGCGTGAAGAAGAAGAAAAAATTAAGGAATTCCACTATGAGGGCGGCATTAAGTCTTACGTGGAGCATTTGAACCGTTCAAAACAAGTGCTACATGAGGAGCCAATCTTCATGGAAGGTGAGCGGGACGGCATTACTGTCGAGTTAGCTTTACAATACAATGATAGCTATATCAGTAACGTCTTTTCTTTTGCGAATAATATTCATACGTATGAAGGCGGTACGCATGAATCAGGCTTCAAGACTGCATTGACCCGAGTGATTAATGATTATGCCCGGAAAAATAGCCTGTTAAAAGAAGCGGACTCCAATTTTTCAGGTGAAGATGTGCGTGAAGGTCTAACGGCCATCATTTCCATTAAGCATCCTGAACCGCAATTCGAAGGACAAACAAAAACCAAACTGGGTAATTCCGAGGTAAGAACCGTTACGGATTCCATTCTTTCAGAAAGGTTGGACTCTTTCTTATACGAAAATCCTTCCGTTGCCAGAAAAATCATTGATAAAGGACTTATGGCTGCAAGAGCACGGATGGCTGCCAAGAAAGCCCGTGAGTTAACAAGAAGAAAAAGTGCCTTGGAGGTCTCCAATCTACCAGGGAAACTAGCAGATTGTTCCTCGAAGGACCCAAGTATCAGCGAACTGTATATCGTGGAAGGAAACTCGGCGGGAGGTTCTGCTAAACAAGGTCGTGACCGTCATTTCCAAGCTATTTTGCCACTAAGAGGTAAAATTCTAAACGTAGAGAAAGCCCGTTTGGATCGAATTCTTCATAACGAGGAAATTGGTACGATTATTACAGCACTTGGAACGGGTATCGGTGATGAATTTAACATTGAGAAAGCAAGATACCATAAAATAGTCATCATGACCGATGCCGATGTAGATGGTGCCCATATCAGAACGTTAATGCTGACATTCTTCTACCGCTATATGAGAAAAATTATCGAGTATGGTTATATTTATATCGCCCAGCCACCTCTTTTCAAAATTCAACAGGGGAAAAAAGTGGACTATGCCTATAATGACCGGGAGCTTGAACAAATCTTGGCAAACCTGCCAAGCACTCCGAAGCCTAACATGCAGCGTTATAAAGGGTTGGGGGAAATGAATCCAGAGCAACTATGGGATACAACCATGAGCCCAGATACAAGAACACTGCTCCAAGTTAGTTTGAAAGACGCTGCCGAGGCAGATGAAACTTTCGAGATGTTGATGGGAGACAAGGTAGAGCCGCGACGTAACTTCATTGAAGAAAATGCGATTTATGTAAAAAATCTAGATATTTGATTTTTTTGACAGGATGAGGATATGTCCTGTTCTTTTACATAGTGCACGATCAGTTTGAAAAATGAGAGTAAAAGCTTTATATAGGAGGTTGGCTCCATGTCAGAAAATGAAAGATCAGGTGTAAAAGAAATAAATATAAGTACCGAGATGCGAACGTCATTTTTGGATTATGCAATGAGTGTTATCGTTTCTCGGGCTTTGCCTGATGTAAGGGACGGTTTGAAACCGGTCCACAGAAGAATCCTTTATGCAATGAATGACCTGGGAATGACTTCGGATAAACCATTTAAAAAATCCGCCCGTATCGTCGGTGAAGTAATTGGTAAGTATCACCCGCATGGTGATTCTGCAGTGTATGAAACGATGGTCCGGATGGCACAGCCTTTTAATTATCGCTATATGCTAGTTGATGGCCACGGGAATTTCGGTTCGGTCGATGGTGACCAAGCGGCCGCCATGCGTTATACAGAAGCGAGAATGTCGAAGATTTCCATGGAACTGCTTCGGGATTTAAATAAAGATACGGTTGACTACCAAGATAACTATGATGGTTCAGAGAGAGAACCTGCTGTAATGCCAGCACGTTTCCCTAACCTTTTAGTGAATGGTTCATCTGGGATAGCAGTCGGAATGGCTACCAATATACCACCTCACCAATTAGGGGAGATTATAGATGGTGTGCTGGCTTTAAGTAAAAATCCTGAAATCACGATTCCAGAGTTGATGGAATACATTCCTGGACCGGATTTCCCGACTGCCGGCCTGATATTGGGACGTAGTGGCATTAGAAAAGCCTACGAAACTGGAAAAGGCTCTATCATTCAGAGGGCTAGAGTGGAAATCGAAGAGAAATCCAATGGTAAGCAAGTCATCGTTGTTAACGAAATACCTTATCAAGTGAACAAGGCAAGGTTGATTGAAAAAATAGCCGAGCTTGCCCGTGATAAGAAAATCGAGGGAATTACCGATTTAAGGGACGAATCAGATCGTAACGGCATGCGTATTGTCATGGAACTTCGGAAGGACGTAAATGCAAATGTCCTTTTAAATAATCTTTACAAGCATACCGCTATGCAGACGACCTTTGGAATCAACCTACTTGCTTTGGTTGATGGACAACCTAAAGTCCTGAACTTAAAGGAATGCCTCTATCACTATTTAGAACATCAAAAAATCGTCATTCGGCGTAGAACGGAATTCGAATTAAGAAAAGCGGAAGCTCGTGCACACATATTAGAAGGGTTGCGCGTTGCTCTCGATAATTTGGATGCCGTCATTACATTAATTCGTGGTTCGCAAACCACCGAGTTAGCTCGTGAAGGGCTAATGACACAATTTTCGCTTTCGGAAAAACAAGCCCAAGCTATTTTAGATATGCGTCTACAGCGCTTAACTGGTTTGGAAAGGGAAAAAATCGAAGAGGAATACCAAACGTTAATGGCGTTAATCGCAGAATATAAATCGGTTCTTGCCAATGATGAAAAGGTTCTTGAAATTATTCGTGAAGAGCTTCTTGAAATTAAAGACCGCTTTAATGATAAACGGAGAACTGAAATCACATTAGTAGGATTTGAGAGCCTAGAGGATGAAGATTTAATCCCAGAGGAAAACATTATCGTGACACTGACCCATAACGGCTATATCAAACGCTTGCCTGCAACTACGTACCGTAGTCAAAAACGCGGTGGACGAGGCATACAGGGTATGGGTACGAATGCTGATGACTTTGTCGATCATCTATTAACGACTTCGACCCACGATACATTATTATTCTTTACCAATAAAGGGAAAGTCTATCGAACTAAAGGATATGAAATACCCGAATATGGACGTACAGCAAAAGGGCTGCCACTTATCAACTTGTTAGAAGTTGATAAAGGTGAGTGGGTCAATGCAATCATCCCGGTAAAGGAATTTGCTAGTGATTGGTATCTATTCTTTACAACAAGGCACGGGATATCCAAGCGTACGCCACTATCATCTTTCGCCAATATCCGGAATAATGGTTTGATTGCTGTAGGCCTTCGCGAGGACGACGAACTGATTTCCGTACGACTTACGAATGGAGAGAAACAAATTATCATCGGAACAAAAGCTGGGATGATGATTCGTTTCCCAGAAACGGATGTCCGCACAATGGGGCGTACCGCTGCTGGTGTAAAAGGTATTTCCTTACGAGCTTCCGATGAAGTAATCGGTATGGAAATCTTGGAAGAAAATGAAGAAGTCTTGATCGTTACGAAAAATGGTTATGGTAAAAGGACAAATGCCGAGGAATACCGTATCCAAAGCCGGGGCGGTAAAGGAATCAAAACGTGTAATGTCACTGAGAAAAATGGTGAGCTTATTGCCGTTAAAACCGTGACAGGAGAAGAAGAGGACTTAATGCTGATTACGGCTGCTGGCGTATTGATTCGTATGGAAGTTGAAGGAATTTCCAAAACGGGTCGTAATACACAGGGTGTTAAGCTTATCCGTCTTGAATCTTCAGATAATGAATATGTTTCGACGGTTGCCATTGTTGGACGTGAAGAAGAAGAAGAATTTGAGGAACCAATAGAAAGTATGGAAGAAAATGCTCCTGTTGCAGATTCGGTAGAAAATGCAGAAAATGTAGTGAAGGATGAGAGTGAATCAGACTCGGAAGAATAAAAATTAATCCAAGAAGGATCTCAGCTAATTATGCTGGGATCTTTTTTTATGGAAATCAAGCAATAAAAAGAAAGGGGAAATAAGATATTAGGTACAAAGAAATAGGCTTTTTGTTGTGTTATATCTTGATTTCGATAGATATAATCCTAAAATAAAGAAAAAATATAGGTATTTAATCATAAATAAAGATGGTCAACTCCATATTTTACTAGTAAAATAAACTACATTAAATCACTGTTACAGAGGTGAGCAGTTTTGCTGGTGAAAACTAAATTTTTGATTGAAGGTTGCATACTTTCAAAAGATGTTAAGGGATATGCGAGTCAACCCATCATGAATGAAAAAACGGTATTGACTTCAGAGTTGATAGAAGTCCTCCAGGTATTTTTGATAGAAGAGGTTAGCGTTGAAAAGATATTGATTGATGGAGAAAAATTTCTTCCGAAGGAAATCATTGATAATGAACTGGAAGATATAGAGGATATCTCTAATTTTACCACCCAATATTTAAAAACCGTACAAACCTATAAGCAGCTTTTTAAAAATTGGCAGGCAGGAAGTAAGGTTGAAGTGGCTCTAGTCCGTTCGTTCCTAATTCCTCTGGTCGATAAAGCTCTGGAAGAACCAAGTGATATCCTAAAACTCCATCATTACAGTACTAAAGAAGATTATGTCTATCACCATGCAATATCAATCGGCTTAATAGGAGCATTCATTGCATTTAAAATGAAATGTCAGTTACCGGATGTCTATCAAGTAGCCCTTGGCGGATGTTTAGCAGACTCTGGGATGGCAAAATTATCACCAGGTATTCTCAATAAAACCACAACTTTAACGTTGGAAGAACATCAGGAGATTCAGAATCATCCTATTTTCAGTTACCAAATGATCAAAGATAGTACCGTCATTACGGATAGTGTGAAGTTAGCGGTACTAGAGCACCATGGGAGGTTGGATGGAAGTGGGTATCCCCAGAAAATACGCACCAAAACCATGCACCTGTTTTCGAAAATAATAGCAGTGGCAGATGTTTTTCATGCTATGACATCCGAAAGAGTCTATAGGAAAAAGCAATCGCCATTTAAAGTTATAGAGATGATAATGCATGATAATTTTGGGAAATTCGACATCACAGTCGTTCAAGCGTTATTAGATGGCTTTTCTAGTTTTTCTATCGGTAGCAATGTCAAACTGAACAATGGTTCCAGGGCCGGGATAATATTTATTGATGCGAACTCACAAACTAGGCCACTTGTTCAATTACATGATAGCGGGGAAATAATTAATTTAGGAGTAAATAGAGAGTTATATATAGAAGAAATCTTATGAGTCAGAGGAAGCTTGCTAGATTAACTGGGTAAGCCTCTTTGGCTAAAATAGAAGCCGACTGGAGATGAAATAGAATTCTTTTTTTTATTTTGAAATAACACTTGCATTTATTAGCTATAATAGATATACTAATTAAGTCGACAAGCGAGATAAAAAAGTTGTTGACAAGAGATAATATATTTGATATATTATTAAAGTCGCTTCAGGGCGAATGTTTATTGCTCTTTGAAAACTGAACAAAACAAAGCGCCAACGTAAATTTTGAGTGAGCACACACTATTAAAAAAGCAAAATGAGCAAGTCAAACATTTC